>JBAUHI010000024.1:0-154349 GCA_049680185.1 Gemmatimonadales bacterium
TTGGCGCGGCACATCTGCATCAGCGCCGCGCACCAGAGCCACCCGATGGCCACCGCCCTCCGGGCACTCCAGCGCGCGGCGGTCCAACTCGGCATTTCCACCGGCCAGGACGCTCGCGGGCTCGCACACGCCCGCGGGATCGCGATGACCACCTATCGGACCATCGAGGAGTTCGCCGAGCGCTTCTCGAACGCACCGGTTGCCGGCGCGGATGGCCCGCGCTTCCCGGTCGAGGAATACCTGGCGGAGCATGGCAGGCGGTTCATCGCGCGGTTCACACCGGCGCGTTTCTTGAGTCTTTCCCTCTCTCTGGATCTGCACCAGGTGGATCCCGCCGCCATCACCACGCCCACGACGCTCATCGCCGTGGCCGAGGACACCCTCGTGCCCCTCTGGCAGATGGAGGCGCTCCGGGCCCAGCTGGGAGGCGCGGCCACGCTCGACGTGGTGCAGTCCACCTACGGCCACGACGCGTTCCTCAAGGAGGTCGGCTCCATCGGGAGCGTGATCACCCGTGCGCTCGACCCAGGGAGGTCTGCGTGACCCGTCCGTCCACTCGCACCGTCCGGGCGGGTCTCGTATCGGATCGGCACCACCACGCCGTCGTCCCGCCGATCCACCTCTCGGCCAACTTCGCGTTCCCCGCCTTCGGCACCAAAGGCCAGTACGACTACAGCCGGAGCGGCAACCCGACGCGGGACCTCCTCGGTGCGGCACTGGCCGAGTTGGAGGGAGGCGCGGGCGGAGTGGTGACCGCGACCGGGATGGCCGCGGTGACGCTCGTGCTCCAGCTGATCCCGGCAGGGGGGCGCGTGGTGGCACCGCACGATTGCTACGGCGGCACTCACCGCTTGCTGTCGGGATTGGCACGCCGCGGCCTCCTCGACGTCGCGTTCCTGGACCAGCGGGACCTTCCGGAGGTCGAGCGCGCACTCGCGACACCGACCCGGCTGCTCTGGATCGAATCACCCAGCAATCCCCTGCTCCGCCTTACCGATATCGAGGCCGTCGCGCAGCTCGGCAAGGCCGCGGGCGCGCTGGTGGCCGCCGACAACACCTTCCTGTCACCGGTGCTGCAGCGTCCGCTCGAGTCTGGCGCCGATATCGTAGTGCACTCCACCACCAAGTACCTGAACGGTCACAGCGACGTGGTGGGTGGCGCGGTGGTGGCCAAGGACACGGCGGTCCACCAGGAACTCAGCTGGTGGGCCAACTGTCTCGGGCTCACCGGCGCGCCCTTCGACAGCTTCCTGACGCTTCGAGGCCTCCGCACGCTCCACGTACGCATCCGGGAGCATGTGGAGAACGCCCACGCGATCGTGGACCTGCTCCGGGGCCATCCGGCGGTGCGAGAGGTCCATTACCCCGGCATCGGGGCGATGGTGAGCTTTGCCCTCGCCGATGGCGCGGAGGCGGTCCCGGCGTTCCTCGACGGGCTCCGGCACTTCACCCTCGCCGAATCGTTGGGAGGCGTGGAGTCGCTGGTGGCGCATCCGGCGACGATGACCCACGCGTCGATGGACGTGGAGGCCCGCCGACGCGCCGGCATCGGCGACGACCTGCTCCGGCTCTCGGTCGGCATCGAGGCGATCGACGACTTGACATCCGACCTGCAGAGTGCGCTCGACCGGGCCCTGCCGGTGGCGACGACCGCGCCATGACCTCCCGCATCCCGGTCGCGGTGCTCGGTGCCACCGGTGTCGTCGGCCAGACGCTGGTCCAGCGCCTCGTCGATCATCCCCTCTTCGAGTTGACCGCTGTGGGCGCCTCCGAGCGGTCGGTGGCCAGGCGATTCGGCGAGGCGCTCCATCGCAATGCCGGCGACCTCAGTCCCGAGACCCGCGACCTGGTGGTATCGGCCTGCCATCCGTCCATGATCGACGCACCGATCGTATTCTCGGCGCTCGACGGTACCGTGGCGGGCCCCATCGAGGAGGCGTTCGCGCGTGCCGGTGCGCTGGTCGTGAGCAACGCGAAGCACCACCGGCTCGACGATGACGTGCCGCTCGTCATCCCCGAGGTCAATGCCGATCATCTGGAGCTCATCGAGCGCCAGCGCACGGCCCGCAGGTGGAGCGGGGCCATCGTGACGAACCCCAACTGTGCCACCGCCGTCATCTGCCTGGCGCTCGCACCGCTGCACCAGGCGTTCGGGCTCCGGGAACTCTGGGTAACGACCCTCCAGGCCGTTTCCGGGGCGGGATACCCCGGCGTCCCCTCGCTCGATATCCTGGGCAACGTCATTCCCTGGATCGATGGCGAGGAGGAGAAGATCGTGATGGAGAGCCGCAAGATCTTGGGCGATGCGGCTCATCCGACGGAATTCGGGGTGAGCGCCCAGGTGACCCGGGTGCCCGTCGAGCATGGCCATACCGCCTGCATCGCGGCCCGATTCGCGCGGCCGGTCACGGCGGCGGAGGCCACGTCGGCGCTACTGGAATGGCGCTCCGCGGTCGCCGATCTTGGCCTTCCCAGTGCGCCTGCCACACCGGTGATGCTGCATTCGGACCGAGACCGCCCCCAGCCGCGCCGGGACGTCGAGCGCGGGGACGGAATGTCGGTGAGCGTGGGCCAGGTCCGGGAGGACGGCAACGGCGGGATCCGCCTGGTGGCGCTGGGCCACAACCTGGTGCGCGGCGCTGCCGGGGCGGCGCTGTTGAACGCGGAACTATGTGTGTCCGCCTTGCCCGCCCTCGCCAGCCCCGCTAAAATCCCCGCGTCCGAGGAGCGGTGGCCGAGTGGCTGAAGGCGGCGGTTTGCTAAACCGTTATAGGGGTCTAAAGCTCCTATCGGGGGTTCGAATCCCCCCCGCTCCGTGGTTCCGGTCAACGGTGAACAGTGAACGGTGAACGGGCCTGTCCCGTGCGTCCCGTTGACCGTTCACCGTTTACCGTTCACTCATCAATGAGCCCTGATCCCTGATGCCCCAGACCCGCGTCCGCTTTGCCCCCTCCCCCACTGGCTACCTCCACGTCGGCGGGGCCCGCACGGCCCTCTTCAACTGGCTCTTCGCGAAGAAGACCGGCGGGGTCTTCGTGCTCCGGATCGAGGACACCGACCGCGAGCGGAGCACCGACGCCCATACCCAGGTCATCCTCGATGGGCTCACCTGGTTGGGCATCACCTGGGATGAGGGTCCCGTCTTCCAGGGCGCGTCCGTCGCCCGCCATCAGGCTGATGCTGAACGGCTCCTGTCTCTCGGCAAGGCGTACCGCTGCTTTTGCACCAAGGAAGAGCTCGACGCACAGCGTGCCCAGGCCGAGCGGCACAAGCAGGGCTTCCGGTATGACGGACGCTGCGGGCAGCTCCCTGCCGCGGCCATCGATGCGAAGCTCAAGGCCGGCACGCCATTCGTCATCCGGCTTCGGATGCCGCAGGAGGAGCTGGCCTGGGACGATGCGGTGCACGGGCGGATCACCTTCCAGGGACACGACCTCGACGACTTCGTGATCTTGCGGAGCGACCGGACCCCCATCTACAACCTGGCCGTCGTCTCCGACGACATCGACATGCGGATCACCCACGTGATCCGGGGCGATGACCACGTCTCCAACACTCCCAAGCAGATCGCGCTCTACCGCGCCTTCGGGAAGGCGGAGCCTGTCTTTGCCCACGTGCCGATGATCCTCGGCGCCGACGGCAAGAAGCTCTCCAAGCGCCACGGTGCCACCGCCGTGGGCGACTACCAGGCCCGCGGAATCCTCCCGGCGGCGATGCGGAACTTCCTGGCACTCCTGGGATGGTCTCCCGGCGGCGACCGCGAAGTCCTGCCCGAGGCCGATATGATCGAGGCCTTCTCGCTGGAGCGGATCCAGAGCAAGCCGGCGATCTTCGACACCGCCAAGCTCGAGTGGATGAACGGACAGTACCTGTCGGCGCTCTCCGCCGACGCCCTCCTGCCTGAAGTGACCCGCGAGTTGGCAGCGATGGGCATCGACATCGGCGCGCGGGACATCCGCCCCATCATCGACGCAGTCAAGGCGCGGAGCCGGCTCATCACCGACATTGCGAAGCAGGCCGCGGTGCGCGCCGACCCGACCAGGGCCGAGCGTGACGACAAGGGCCAGCAACTGGTGACCAAGATGGGGGCTGCCTTCGGCGCCAACCTGACGCTCGCCGCCGAGGCGCTGCGTGGGGTCGCAGCGAGCGATTGGGTCGCCGAGAAACTCGCCGATCCGCTCAAGGCCCTCGCCGAGGTCAAGGGGGTCCGTCTCGGTGACGTGATGCAGCCCATCCGCGTGGCCTTGACCGGCTCGACCGTGTCGGAGCCCGTCAACGAGCTGCTGGCCGTCGTTGGGCGCGAGGCGGCCCTCGCCCAGATCGTGCGGGTCGCCGGCCAATGAATTGCCGGGCGGCCCTCGGCCTCCTTGGCCTAGCCGCTTGCGCTTCCCCGCGACCAGTCTCTCCGCCGGTACCTGTCGCCGTCGACACCGTGGCGGTGCAGCTGGTGGTGCCCCCGCCCGTGGCAGCCCCCATCGCGGTTCCGCCTCCGAGCTATCGCCACACCTCCGACGCCACCTCGCTCCACGTCACCTTCACCGGCGACATGAACCTCGGCAATTCCCTGCAGGAGGATGGCGTGCCCCCGGACAGCGGCCGCGGATTGCTCGCAGCCATGGACTCACTGCTCGCCGGCGACCTGGTGATCGGAAACCTCGAAGGCGCGCTGAGTGACACTCTGCCGCCGACCAAGTGCGCGCCGAAGGAACGTCACTGCTACACGTTCCGGACCCCGCCGTTCCTTGCCACGAGGCTCAAGGATGCGGGGTTCACCCATCTGAACCTGGCCAACAACCACGCGCTCGACCTGGGCCCGGAAGGCCGGGCATCGACCGAGCGCATCCTCGACTCCCTCGAAATCAAACATTACGGACCCCTGGGCGAGATCGCGTTCGACACACTTCGCATGGGCGATTCGCTTCGCGTGGTGGCCTTGGTCGGTTTCACCACGTATCCTGGCGCGTACGATCTCCTCGATACCCTCGGCAGCCGAGCCGTGGTCGACTCGGTGCGACGACTCGCCGACATCGTCATCGTGACCTTCCACGGCGGCACCGAGGGCGACAAGGCCATCCACACCGGGACCGGGATGGAACGGTTGGGACGGGAGAAACGGGGGGACCTGCGGATGTGGACCCACGCGATGGTCGACGCGGGAGCCGACGCGGTGGTGGGGCACGGGCCCCACGTGCTTCGCGGGATCGAGTTCTGGCGGGGACGGCCGATAGTCTATTCGATGGGGAATTTCCTGACCTACCGGGGCTTCTCGCTCAAGGGCTACAAGGGGATCACCGCACTGCTCCACCTCGAGCTCGACCCCGACGGGCGCTTCCTGGCGGGACGACTCGTGCCGCTACGGCAGGCTCCGCGCCAAGGGCCTCGCGTGGACCCGACGGGTGCTGCGATCCGGCTGGTGCGGCGGATGAGCCAGGTCGACTTTCCACGGACCGGGGCGGTGATCGCAGCGAATGGAGTGATCACCCCTCCTCGGATCAGGAGGGGCGCTCGGCATCATCCTCGCTAGCTCACCCAGTCGCGCCCCGCCCCACATCGCACCATAGGCCGCACCCGCCTCACATCCACCCAACACCGGAAGTCGGTCCCGCTCGAGCCGTGATCCCGACCGCCGTCCACCAGGAAGGTGCCGGCAGTCCAGGGTCGCGGCGGCCCGACCCAGACCTGATACGGGTCACTGCCTGGAGGGATGACCCGGCCCTCCACCCGCGCCATTGACACGAATGTCGGCGGGCAGCGTGCCGGGACGACGACGGCCACTCCCGGTTGGGCCAGCGAGGCGAGCGCTTCCGCATCGGGGGCGATGGCACCTCCCAACGCCGGTCGGCCCGGCCGGTCCCGGAAGAAGACGCAGGCGATCGGCACCTCCTTCCCGGCACGCTCAGCGGCCAGGCCAGCGACCAGCTCACGCAGCGTCAGGATGCGGACATCGAGCGCCATCCGGGGCGCGGGGGCCTCGAGGCTCGGATCTCGCGGGGGCCATCCGACCAGGATCACAGTGCCGGAATCCCGGTCGCTCCGGCGGGTGAGTACATCGGCTGGAACGCCAGACAACCCGGCCAGTCCTGACGGGAGGGCAGCGAAGCGCACCACGCCCCGAAACCACCATCCGACGGGGTGACCCCGGTCGGTCGCCGGCTGCCACCGCCATTGCGCGAGGGCGTCGCGCACGCCGGGCACGAACGCCGAGTGTGACGCACTGATCACCGTGAACGTCCCGAGGTCTGCGCGCCCGGTCGAGTCGACCATCACGCGGTAACTCACAGCGCCGCTGATCCCGGCCTCCGCCAGTGCCGGTGCATATCGCGGCACCGCGGGATCCTCCATCAGCACCGGCTCTCGATCCACATGGCACGCCAGCCACTCGGCACTGTCCACCGGCCGCCCGGAGGGTGGCGGACAGGGAAATTGCGCCGCCAGCGCGGTGGCCCAAATGAGACCCGTCGCCAAGAGTGTCGTCAACACCATCACCTTGACCCGACGTGGCATAAGGGATCCTGGATGAAGATGTTGGGAGATGCGCTCAGCCCGATCCAATGCACCGAGGCGTGACGACCCGACCCGGATCCTTACGCCTGACGTGCACTGCCCGTCGGTTACTGTCTGCGGGCCTTCAACGTCGCGCGGCCGCCGGCTTCATCCGCTTGGCCCCGTGGAATGGCGGTGGCGCGCCCAGGTATGTGCCATACCCCATCGTGTTGAGCGGTGTCAGCGTCGTCCCGTTCCATGTGAACAGGTTCCACAGCGTGCCTGGCTGGTTCGGCACGTAGAGCGTGGTGAGCAGCGCGTTGTTGTTGTACACCCGCACGATGGCACCGCTTCGTGCCAGGTTCGTGTCGGGATTGTTGTATTGATCGGTGTAGTCCACGACGAAGAACGTGTCGACACCCGGATAGGCGTGGTAGATCGTGATCGTTTCGGGCCCGTAACCCTGTTGCTCGTCGTGATCGAGTGCCGTGCCGACCGAGTCGGTGTCGCCGGTCGCGCCGTAGTACACCGAGTCATACGCGCCGAGGGAGGTCTTCACCACCGCGTGCAGGTCGAGGTCGGACGGATTGCCCCCCCACGTGAGCACCGCCCGGAACTGCGGGCCGCCCATCGAGAGCACGACGCCCTGGGAGTAGTTGGTCACGTCGCCGAGGACCACGGTCGACCGGTCGCCTGCGACGTATCCTGCCGCGGTCGCTTCGAGGGTGTAGGTCCCGGCGGCCAGGTTGCTGAAGGTGTAGGTCCCCGTCGAATCGATGGTGGTCGTCGCGACCGGCGTCGTCCCCTGGCCGTTGGCGTAGTTGAACAGGGACACCGACGCGCCGGTGAGCACGGTGTCGGTCTGTGCGTCGGTGATGGTGCCGTTCAGGTTGCCAAGGTTGGGGCTCGAGGGCGCCAGCGGGACCGGCGGCAACACGATGATCAGCCCGGTCCCCGGGGGCATCACGGCGTTCAAGTACTTGGTGCCGGCGTATCCCGTGTCCGCGATCGTGATGTTGTATGTGCCCTGGGGCAGCGGGCCGAGGCTGAACGCGCCGGACGAGTTCGTGGTCGCATTGTAGGTCGTCCCTCCGCCCACCAAGGCAGCCTGGATGGCGGCCCCGGCGAGCACCTCTTGTGTGCCACCATCGACGACGGATCCGGTGATCGAGCCGGCCACCGGCCCGGCCGGCCCCAGGAAGGTGATGACCGCCGAATCCTGCAGGGTCCCGAACTCGCTGGGTACATAGGCGTGCACCACCGTCTGGCCCGCGACCCTGGGGCCTCGGAGCAGACCCGTCGCGTCGATCGGCGCCGAGGTGTTGGAACTTGTCCAGTGCACGTAGACCTGCGTTATCGGCGTCTGGGTGTCGTCCATCGCCGTGATCGCGAACTGCATCGTGGTGTCGGCCGGCACGGTGTCCAGGCCGGGGGTGATGGTAATCGTCGACGCAGTGCTCCCGGGTCCGATGTAGCGGACCGAATCGGCACCCGCCGGATTCTGGACCGTGACGTGCTTCCGCAGCATGATGCTCGGGATGGAGTCCACAAAGAGCGGGATGCCGGTCTTGTCCACGAACGTGAGCGCGACGCTCACCGTGGCGGAGTCCGAGGGGAACGGGACATTGAACGCCAGCCGGAGGGAATCGGCCGAGGGACTGAAGTTCTGCGTCGTGTTGAGGAGCACGGTCGAATCGGGGATCGAACGGACCACGATGACGGCATGATCGATCGACAGGGCCTGGGCAAGCACCGAAAAGCTCGCGGGGAAGACCGGCCGCAACGCCAGGTCCACCCCCCCCGCACCCGGCCCCACCGGGAGGTCGTTGGTGCACGTGGCCAGGGAGAGGAGCGTCAGGGCAAGGAGTGCGCGCGTACGCATCAGAAGCGCCTCGACAGATCAGGGATCGGCCCGCGGGTGGCAGGCCACCGATTCACGTTACTGCCTTCTGCGGGAAGCGCCAGAGGCCGCCGAGGAGCCGGTCGAGCTCCCCATGGAACACAAAGGCCTCCACCGCTTCGGCGGTGGCGTCGGCGTCCATCCCCCACACCACCGCCCGGGGCGGATTCGCGTCCCGCGCCGCCTGCACGAACACCTTGTCCTCCTGCGCCCAGACCGCCGGCAAGGTGGGCAGCAGCTCGGCACTCACCCGATTGACCCCGGGCCCGCCGATGGCCACCACCGCACTCGAATGCAATGCCGGATGGTCGTCGTAGATCTCATCGGAAACCACTACCGCCCGGCGCCCCCGCTGGGCCACCTCATCCTGCAGCCGCAACGCCAAGCCACGATCGCGCTCCGCCGCACGCCCCTCCGACCCGTGGACCAGCACCACAGTGAGTTCCGTGTCGAAGAGCGGCATCAGTGGGATACCGGGCGGAGCGACGCGGAGTCGCTGGGCAGGAGCTTCCGGTTCTCGTCCACGTCATGCTCCCGCTGCCGCTCGGCGCGCAGCTCCCGGACCGACTGCCGGAACTCTTCCATGGTCGCGGCCCGCGAGGCCGCCCGGTGAAGGTCTTCCTGCATCAGGCCATAGCTCCGATCGAAGACCCGTGACTCGTTGGCACCAGGCAACTTGAGCAACGCGAGCACCGCCGTCGGGAGCTTGAGCCCGGCCAGGTAGATGTTGTGGGCGTCGATCCCGAATTTGGTCCCCGCCACGGTCGTGGTCCAGCTCGGCGGGCCACGGTCACGGTCGGGTGCGGTGGCGACCGAATCGAGGTAGTGCTGGACGATCACGGTGATCGCGCTGTCCACCAGGCGCACATTGCCGCTCGAGAGCGCCTGGGCGAGCTGCTTCGGTTCCAGCGGCAAGGGCTGGACCCAGAGCCTAGCCCGGCCAAGTCCCGGCACCACGATCCCGAACTCCCCCGGACCGGTCGCTGACGCCGAGTCAGCAGGGCCGCGCCGCACCGCCGTCCGCGAGGCGAGCGGTTCTACCGGAGGCTTCGGGAGCACCGTGGGCACGTCGGTCGGCGCCCGGGACGACGTCCCGGGACCCCGGCGGGCCCGTCCGGTCCAGGTCGAGTGGCGGCCACCGAAGCGCGGAAGCACCATCCTGGCGCCGGCGGTGGCGGGCGGACTCAACGTGATGAACCGGGTCGCCTCGATCGGAAAGTTCCCCGGGCGACGCACCAGGATGGCGAGTACCACCAAGAGTGCCGCATGGGCGACGAGGCTCGCGACCAGCGCCCGCCACCGGCGAGCATCACGCGGTGGGGGGGACTGCTCAGGCTCGAACAGCCGCACCCGATGACCTCGCGCTATCTTGCATGGCGTGCAACATCGTGCCCAACCGCCCGATGCCTTCCACCAACCGATCCGCACCCACCGTGAGCGCGATGCGGAAGAACCCCTCCCCTGCAGGACCGAAACCGCTTCCCGGCAATGTCACGACACCCGTCTCCTCGAGCGCACGACGGGTGAAGTCGGCCGACTTGATCCCCTTGGGCATCGGGACCCAGAGGTACATCGCGCCCTTCGGGGTGTCCACCGTGAATCCGCCCTTCCGGAGCGCCGCCAACGCGCCGTCCCGGCGCCGGGTCATCTCCGCCATGTACGGGCGCACGAACTCCTCGCTCCGGTCGAGCGCCACGATCCCCGCCTTCTGCACCGCGAGCCACGGACCGGTGTCGGTGTAGCTCTTGACCCGAGTCAGGATGCCGACGAGTTCCTTGCGCCCCACCGCAAAGCCGCAGCGCCACCCGGTCATCGAGTAGCTCTTGGAGAGCGAGAGGAACTCGACCGCCACGTCGCGTGCCCCCGGCACCTGAAAGATGCTCGGTGCGACATACCCGTCGAACGTGACGTCGACGTACGGATTGTCGTAGGCCATGAGGATGTCGTACTTCTTGCAGATGGCCACCGAGCGCTCGAGATACTCCATCGGCGCGATCGCGGCGGTCGGATTGTTCGGATAATTGAGGTAGACGAGCTTGGTCCGGCGAAGCGTCGCCTCCGGGATCGCATCCCAGTCGAGCAGGAAGTCCTTTTCCCGCTTCAGGCCGCAGATGAGCGGCTCGGAGCCCGAGAAGAGCGCCCCGCCGATATAGGCCTGGTACCCCGGCTCGGGGACCAGCACCACGTCGCCCGGGGACGCCACGCCCATCGCGAGGTGGGTCAGCCCTTCCTTGGAGCCGATCAGCGGCAACGTCTCGGTCATCGGATCGAACGTCTGGCCGAATCGGCGTTCCATGAACCGAGTGATGGCCTGCCGGAACTCCGGCAGCCCCTGCTGGAATCCGTACTTGTGGTACTTGAGGTCATCGAGCGCGGCCACCAGCGCGTCGCGCACCGGCTTCGGTGGCATCTGGTCGGTGTCGCCGGCGCCGATGTCGATCACGTCCACCCCCTGCTCCAGCAGGCGGCGCTTGATGGTGGGGATCTCGGCGAGCGGATAACCGGGGAGGGCGTCTACGCGGGCGTTGGGTCGAATGGGCATGGCAGTGGACCGGGACCTCGTCAGGGTGACCGAGTTGGGAGAGTGGGAGACCGGGCGATCAGGACCACCAGCCCGGCACGGACCCGCATCATCACGAAACTTCGTCATCGGCGACGCTCAGCTGCTGGCGCCGACGATCCCGTGCCGCGCGAAGAAATCCTCGCATTTGGTCCGGACCTCCCGCCACGGCCCGACCACTCGATCGGCTCGGGGGAGTCCGTGCAGCACCTGGCGTCCGTACCGTTTGCGGACCACGCGTGGGTCGAGGAGGATGACGACCCCCGCATCGTGGCTGGAGCGGATCAGCCTCCCGAAGCCCTGCTTCAGCTTGAGCGCTGCGTGCGGCAGCAGGTAGCCGCTGAAGCCATCCTCCCCCTGCTCCGCCAGGCGCTCCAGCCGAGCGGCAGTGAGCGGCTCGCCCGGCACCTTGAAAGGTAGCTTGGTGAGCACCAGCACGCGGAGGGCGCGGCCCGGCACATCGACCCCTTCCCAGAAGGAATCGGTGCCGAGGAGGATCGCGTTGCCCAGGTCGCGGAAGCGCTGCAGGAGCGAGTCGCGCGAGGCCTCGCCCTGGACGAGGAGGGGCCAGCGGTCGCCCAGCACCGTCCGGAGCCGCGCGGCCTGGTCCTTCAGGCTCGAGTGGCTGGTGAACAGCACGAACATCCCTCCGTCGGAGGCGTGGGCCAGGTCGCGCACCACGTCGGTCACCGCCGCCGCGTGCGCCGCCGGATCCTCGCGCGGGTCGGGCATGTCCTCGGGGATCCCGAAGAGGCACTGGTTCGGAAAATCGAACGGCGAGGGGAGGATCTCGCGCACCGTGACCGGGGAGGTGTCTCCGCTCAGGCCGAGGCGGCGCTCCAGGAAATCGAACTCGCCGCCGGCAGCGAGGGTAGCGCTCGTCAGCACGGTGGTCTCGAGCTTGTCGAAGAGGAGCTCCCGGAGCACCGGCGCCAGATCGAGCGGGACCGACGCAAGGGTCACGTCCTGTCCCTTCCGCCCCGTCCGCTCCACCCACCGAACCCTCGGTTCGCCACCTGTGACCGGCCGGAGCGAGACGTTGAGTCCATCCGACACCGCGTCGAGCCGCCGCGCCACCGCCCGCGATTCATTGAGCAGCTGATCGCGGCGGTCACTGGCCGGCGCCTCGTTCAACCGGTCGGCGATCGTGGCCAGATCCTCCCGGATCCGACGGAACGATGCCAAGGCACGATCGAGCTCATCACCCAGACCATCGGTCCAGACCGCATCACGGGCAAATTCGTCGGTGAGCCGCAACACGCCGCCGGACTCGCTGTCGAGGCGCCCGTGGAGACGAAGGAAGAGCCCATCCGCCGCTCGACGCGCATCCGCTGCGGCCGGAAGAAGGCGCTGTCGCAGCAGGTCGAGGCTCGCCTGGCTCAGCAGGTCGTCGTTCTTGGCCAGCTCCTGCCCCAACGCCGGAAGCAGCCCCCGCCCATTCCGCTCCAACCGCGCCAGCAACCGGCGGGCACCCCGGCTCGACACCTGGGCACCGAGATGGGATGCCGCGACATCCTCCAGGTGGTGCCCTTCATCGAGCACCAGGCGCCGGTACGGGGGCAACACCGCAGCGTCCTTCCAGTTGTTGGCCGCCTGGCGCACCGACAGATCGGCGGCAAGGAGGTGGTGGTTGACGACGACGATGTCCGCTTCGGCCGCGCGACGGCGCGCGCTGAACAGGAAGCAGCGATCGAAGAACGGGCACTCGAGCCGGGGGCAGAGATCGGACTCGGCGCTCACCTCGTCCCACACTTCGTGGGTCGGCGGCACCGGGAGGTCGCTGAGCGAGCCGTCGGCGGTCGTGGCGGCCCAGGCGGTGAGCTGGACCAGCTCCTGGTGCTTGTCGGGCTCCAGGAGCGAGCCCTGTGCCTGGCCCGCCTGCTGGAGGCGGAGGAGACAGAGGTAGTTGCGCCATCCCTTGAGGAGCGCAAAGCGGGGCTCCCGATCGCCCTCGCGCAACGCCTCGCGCAGGAGCGGCAGGTCCTTGGCGACCAACTGTTCCTGCAGGTTGATCGTGTTGGTGCTGACGACGGTGCGCTCGCCGTTGACGAAGGCCCAGCGGATGGCGGGCACCAGGTAGGCAAAGGACTTCCCCACCCCGGTCCCGGCCTCGAGCAGCAGGACGCCGCCGTCGTTGTACCCGTCGGCGATGTGGGCCGCCATGTCCCGCTGGCTGGGGCGGTCCTCGTAGCGACCCATCGCGGCCGCGACCGGCCCGTGCTCTCCCAGGAGGGCGGCGGTGTCGAGCGCATCGATGGGCGTCAGGCGCCGTTCCCGGGGCACCTCGACCACCACGTACAGCTCGGTCGCGTCGTTATTCACGATGCCGAACCCGACCCCCGCATCGTGCAGGCGCGCCGCCACGTTGAGGTCGGCGATCGACGGCTCCAGGGTCCCGGTGGGATGGTTGTGCAGCATCATCTCCCCGGCGGTGCAGACCCCGGGCAACGCCAGGACCTGGTCCACCCTCCCCCGCGCAATGGTCCGCACCCCGGTCAATACGCCGTCGGAGTCGACGGTCGCGGTGAATGCCACCTCTCGTCCGTGCGCTTGCGCGATCTCCGCGGCGATCGTCCGGCGGACGGCATCGGGGAGCCGAGTGGTCGGGCTCACGTCTTCAGCTCGCGCTTTTTGGCCGCGGGAAAGAGCACGTTGTTGAGGATGAGCCGGTACCCCGGCGAATGCGGGTGGAGCGACAGGTCGGTCGGCGGATCACCGATCTTATGTTCGGGATCCTCGGGGTCGTGGCCGCCGAAGAAGGTCCACGTCCCTTCGCCCCGCTCGCCGTGGATGTACTTGACCCACGGCGCCCCGGGCTCGTCGGCCAGTACGGTCACGCCCGGCTTGAGTCGATCTCGGCGGAAGGACGTCGTGATGCCGTAGAAATCCGGGATCACCTGCCGGTGGTCCTGGGTGAGCATCGTGTTGACAGGATCGATCTTGGCGCTGAACTCGAAGAGCGTGAACGACCCGAGCGGCTGGCGGTGCGCGAAGGAATTCACCTGGTGCCCGTCGATGTCCGAGAACTCGGGCATGGTCGGGTTCATCTCCAGCTGGGCGTCCTGGAACGCCAGCGCCTGGGTCCAGTCCATCTTGGCCGACGCGTCCGGGTCCATCGGCGTCCCGTCGGCAAAGCTCGCCGCGATGTCCACGTGCGCGCTCGCCAGCGCCAGGTCGAGCGTCTCCGTGGCGGTGCACATCGCAAAGAGGAACCCGCCCCGCTCGACGAACGCCCGTATCCTCTCGGCCACGGCCCGCTTGGCCGCCGGCACGTTCGGGAAGCCGAGCTGGTGCGCCATCGCCACCTGGGTCCGCACCATGTCCTGGAGCCACGGCGCGTTGGCGTAGTTGAGGTAGAACTTGGAGTACTGGCCGGTGAAGTCCTCGTGGTGCAGGTGCAGCCAGTCGATCGTCCGCAGGCCATCCCCCATCACCTCAGCGTCCCATACCGTGGCAAAGTCGATCCCTGCGTAACGCAGCGCCATCGTGACGGCATCATCCCACGGCGGGGCGTCGGGGGGGACATAGACCGCCACCCGTGGCACCTTCTCCAGCGGGATGGCATCGGCATTCCCTCCCGCCATCCCCGCCTTGATCCCTGTCACGTCGGCATCCGACACCGGCTCCACCCGCACCCCCGCCAGTCCGGCATCACGCATGGTGGCCTGATCGGACGGGAGCAGGAAGGACCCGCCGCGATAGTTGAGCAGCCACTCCCCCTGGGCGCCGCGCTGCAGCACCCGGAAGGTGACGCCGTAGGCCTTGAGATGATCGGTCTGGGTGTCGTCCATCGGCACCAGCAGGTGGTCGGACGATCGAGTCACCCACCCGCGCATCCCGGGCGGAAGTGCGCCGGCCACACCGACCAGTGCGGCCCCGCGCACGAATTCCCGCCGCCTCACGTCGACGCTCCGACGTCGGGACCCTGGAGTTGTTGCAAGAGGCGCCGCGCCTCCGGGACCACCGCCGACGTCGGCCAGGTCAGGATCAAGTGCTCGAGTGACACGATCGCCTCGGCGTTCCGTCCTTGGGCTGCGAGAAAATGCGCCAGCGCATACTCGGCGGCCGGCGAGGTCGCTGCCACGCTGTCCGTCACCGCCCGTCGGAACCAGTGACCTGCGGCGGCGGTGTCACCGTGCACCACCGAGATCTGTCCGAGGACCAGCGCCACCGCTGCCCCGCCTTTGGCGGGCGGGAGTGAATCGACCAGCGGCGTCAGCGATCGCACTGCCGCCACCGTGTCGCCCCGATCGAGCGCCCAGAGCCCGGCACCGAGGAGCGGCAGCGTGTCCGCCTCGATCGGCTGCAGCAACGCCAGGAGCCGGATGCGGTCGGTGGCGTCCGCCCGGTCGCCGGCAAAGGGACCCGCCCACTTGAAGGCCCGCCGGGCGTTGGCCAGGTCACCCCTATAAAGGAAGAGACGCCCCTGCACCGCGGCGGTCTCGACCGAGCTGTCGGCGGTCAGTGTTCGCTGGGCTCGGTTAAGATCGCCGGCCCGGGCGGACGCGAGCGCCAACTCTCGACGCAGCTCCCGTGTGTCGTCGAGGGTGAGGCCGGCGGGAGGGTGTTCGAGCTGGCGAGCCGCCTCGTCCAGGTCACCTTCACTGATGAGCACACCGATAACGATGCGCGCCGCACCAGGACCGAGCGCCCCACTCGCGCCGGGATCGGCCAGCACGGCAGTGAGCATGCGACGGGCCGACCGCTGATCGCCACCATCGGCGTATGCCCGTGCCGCCTCAAGGCGCAGTGATGGGATGGCGGGGCCTGCTTGGCGCCCGGCCAGCAACTCCAGCGCCCGCCCCAAGGCCGCCCGCGCGGTGGGTGCCGTGCCGCGGCGGAGTTGGCCGACGAGTTCTCGCAGCAGCGTGGCGTCCCCGGCACCGGCGTCGAGATCCGCCTCGATCCGTTGGACGGCACCGGCCGCATCGCCCCAGGCGGCGGTCAGCAATGTCCCGAGCGCACGGCCCGACGGCCCCGCGCCATCGAGCGCTCGCAGGATCCCGCCCTGGGTGGTCGCTGCGGCCGGTGTGAGCGCTGCCACCGCGGCTGGACGCATCGCCCCGAACCGGGCGGTCGCTCGGGCCCACTCCGGCGCCGCCGCGAGGAGATCGCCTTCCGACGTCGCCGCCTGGGCCAGCTCCACCGCAAAGCTGGTGCTGTCGCCGCTCGCGGCCCTCCCCGCTTCGTATGCCCGTCGAGCGGCACTGGGTTCGCGATGGGACAGGAGGAGATCACCCCATTCGCGGTACGGCGCCAGTCGATCGGGGTCGAGACGCGCCCATCGCTCCACGATGCTGCGGGCACTGTCCGCATTCCCCGCCGCGATCCACGCCCTGAGCGCCACATCGAACACCGCCGGGGTCGGATCGGCGCGAAGCACCGGCGCCAGGAGGGGCCCGAGTTCACCCTGACGACCTAGTGGTGCCAGCGACCGCTCCAGTCCCAGGAGCGCCGGCAGGCTCCTGGGATCGCGGGTCAGCACGCCCCTGTAGGCATCGACCGCCGCCGAGAACGATCCGCGGCGCTCGAGGTCGAACGCATGCGCGAGCGAAGTGTCCGCCTGCGCCGCCAACCGGCTGGCACCGAGCGCGAGGGTCATCGCGACAACGAGGGCCCTCACAGCCCCCCCGCCATCAATCGCCGGAAATAGTCCGCCACCAGGCGTCGTTCCTCCGGGGAGTAATGCGCCAGGTCGTTCCAATCCGGCATCCGCACGGCGTCGGCGCCGGGAATGCGGCGCAACGCTGCAGGCACATACGTGCTGTCCCCCACGGCCACCTGGCTCACCCGTGGATGATCGGGGTCGTCCTCGTTCCCTTGCAGGGTGCGACCTGCATCGAGCATCCGCCGGAAGAGACGCTGCTGGCGCTCGACCACCGACCGGTCCAGTTGCCCCCCCTGCAGCTGCCGCGCCAACGCTTTGGCCTCCTCCGCCAGCGCCCCGGCACCGGGGATCTGCCCGCCGGCACGGAGCCGCTCCAGCGCATCCGCGATCGCGCGTTCGCGCCCACCCAGCGCGTCGATCGCGGGCCCCACACTCCCGCTGCCGAGCGAAGGCAGGAGCCCTTCCGCCGACTGCCCCAGGCTCCCTTGCTGTCCTGCCAGCGCTTTCATCTTCGCCATCGCTTCCGCCATCCCCGAACCGGACCCCGACCCCGACACTTCGTCGCGGTTACGCACCAGGAGGTATGCAGCCGCATTCAGGCCATCCACCGCATCGCCCGCGTGGGCACCTCCCAAGCGCAGGTCAGGCGCGCCATTCGAGAGAGCATCAAGGGCCTTTTGCATGTCGAGCATCGCCTGCACCATCGCCACCGCCAATTGCGGGGAGACGATCGCGTTCCGTCCCGACGCCTGCTGCATCTGGGTGATGACCCGCTGGGTCCCCTCGATGATGGCCCCTTGGCGCCCACGCAATGTCGCCGCCGGCACTCCCCCTGCGAACGCCCCGCTCAGCTCGAGTTCCGCGCCGGACAGCCGGGCGGTCTCCGCCAGCGCACGATCGAGCGCCGCGGTCACATCGGCACGCCACTGCGACTGCAGCTCCTTCCGCCGCTGCGCCAGTCCGTTGGCGAGCGGTGACAGCTTCTGCTCGGCGGACTTCCCCTTGTCCTGTGCGGCGCCGGTTCGTCCTTGCCCCGCCTGATCTGCCGCATCGCGCATCTCGGACGCTGCCGCGTGCGCCTGACGAGCGGACTCAGCGAGGGACGAGTCCTTGCCGTCCTGCGCCACCCGCGCCGCGACCTGCGCGAGACCTGCCGCGAGCGAGTCGGCCTGCTCGGCGAGTGAATGCTCCTCCTCGGCGGCCGATACGGGCGGCGTGGACGAGACGGTCGAGTCCCAGGCCGACTGACGCCCGGCAAGATCTCCCGCCCGCGCGCCCAAGTTGGCAAGGTCGCCTTCGATGGCGGCGCGGCGGAAGAGCTCGCGGCTCCGTTCCAGCGCCGTGCGCAGGTCGGCCTGCTGGGCGCTCAGGTCCTGCAGCGCGCCGCGGGTGCGATCGGCGTCGAGATCATGGATGGCCTGCTGCAGATCCGCCAGCCGCTGGCGCAGCTCCGGGGTCAGCGCATGATCGAGCTCCTGACGGATCTGCTCCAGTTCCTTCTGCCAGGAGGGATCCGCAATGCCGGCAGCCGCCGCCTTGCGTTCGAGCTCGGACACCGCGTCACGAAGCCCTTCCGCTTGCCGCAGCTGCTCGGCCTGGGCCGCTGCGACCGCCGAGGCGCGGGCCGCCGCCTCGAAGCTCAGCGATGCCGCGTCGGTGCGGTGAGCGGTCGCATCGATCCGCGCCCGCTCCTGCGCCAGGTCCTCGGTCTGGCGTGACAGCGCTCGCCCTGCTGCCGTAACGGAATCGAACCCCGAGCGGACCGAGTCAGTCGCGGCCTCGGTCGCCACGAGCGCCTCGATCAGGGTCGCCAGTCGGAAGCGGTACTCCCGCGAACGCGTCCGGTGCGCGACCGGCGCGTTGTCGGTGGCCCAAGCCGTCACCACCACCGTGTCCCCCGCACCGAATCCACGGCCCCGAAGATCCAGCGCCCATGGCAGCGCCACGTGATCGGGATCGCCCGCTGGCAGTGTCACTTGCTCCACCCGCTCACCGGTCCCCCGTCCCGAGCGCGACTCCACTTCCAGCCGAGCGATGCCGTGGTCATCCCGCGCCTCGATCAGCAGCGGAGTGGGACGGTCGACGCCGACCACAGTGTCAGCGCCGCGGACCGGGATATCGACACTCGGTGCGGAGTCGGGGATGACGCGGATCGGGATCAAGATCGCCGCCCCCGCCAACGGCGCTCCAGTGGACGCGACGAGCCCGAGTGCGTAGTTCCCCGAACGCGGCGGCGTGAATGTCGCACTGAAATTGACGCCGCGCGGACGGACCTCGATCCGAAATCCTTCCGGCCCCGACCAGGCACCGCCAGCGAGGGCGGCCGTCGCCTGACCGGTCGTGACAAGGCGAGTCCCGGCCGGGAGTGGCAGCGTGTCGCCATCGAGCGGCACCGGTTCGGGATCGAGATGGATATATGCCGGGTACTCCGCCGTCACGGTCACGGCACCGAGGAAGGCCGGCACTCGTACCCGGACCACGAGGGTGTCGGAACTCCGTCCCCCCGCCACGGCACGGGCATAGAGGTCGGTCGTGAGCGGGGGCGTCACCACCCGCCCTCGGCCGGACGCGTCGAGTGACACGTCGGTGGCGCGCCACTGTTCACCGGGCGCGCGAAGCCAGAGCGTGGCCCCACGACGATCATCGGCCTCGATGCCGACGGTGACCTGATCGCCGCGGTCGATGGTGGTGGCACTCACGCTGATCCGCACCGGTGCCACCATCGCGTGGACCGCGTGGCGTGGATGCCACAGCGCCGCCGCGGCCCCGTCGAGCGGCCGGGACGTGAACAGGACGGTCACGCCCAGGACGGCACCGACGACCGCGGCGGCGTTCAGCCGTTGGGCCCTATCAGTGAGACGCCGGATGCTCCGGGCACCGCGATCCTTGAGATCGAGGGCCGCGGCCTGATCCGCCGACCCGAGGAGTACCGGACTTACCCCGGCGGCCGATCGACCCAGGAGCGCACCGAGGGAGCCGCGACGCCATTGACCGGTGGCCTCGAGGAGCTCTGCGACGTGCGCCTCGTCGGTCCGAGCGAGCCAATGGCGGATGCCCCACACCGCGCCGATCGCCACGATGATCGCGAGGAGCCACGTCGCCAGGACCCAAAAGGGTCCCGTAGCGGCGCCGAGTCGGAACGCCCACGCCGCCGCGCCGAAGAGGAGCGCCAGGACAGCGATCGTTGCAGCGCTCCAGGCCATCAGCGCGCTGCGGCGCACCGGCGCTGCGATGGCTGCCAGCGCCCCGCGGGTCGAGTGCTCCGTCATCCGGCGTAGCCAACGGCGTACGCAAAGAGGTTGACACCCATTTCGAGCGCCGCCTCCCGCTTGGCCGGAGGATCGTGATGCACGTCGGGGTCCTCCCAGCCATCCCCGATGTCGGACTCATAGGAGTAGTAGAGGACCAGGCGCCCGTGCAGGAAGATCCCGAAGCCGCGGGCCGGGAGGCCATCGTGCTGGTGGATCTTGGGTATCCCCTGCGGCAGGTCGTAGATCAGGTGGTAGATCGGATGGTCGAGCGGCACATCGACCAACGGGATGTCGGGAAAGAGCCGCGCGACCTCGCGGCGCACGGAGGGATCCATCCCGTAGCTGTCGTTGATGTGGAGGAACCCGCCGCGCTGGAGATAGAGGCGCAGCGTGGCGAGGTCCTGGTCGCTCCAGTGGATGTCGCCGTGGCCGGTGACGTAGAGGTACGGGATCGACCAGAGCGTTGGATCGCGAAGGGTCACCGTGCGCTCGCGGGGCTCCACCGGGAGACCCGCGCGCGTCCGGATGGCGGAGAGCAGGTTGGGCAGTGCCGACGGATCGGCGTACCAGTCGCCACCACCGTCGTAGTGCAGGCGCCCGATCGTGAGGTACGGCATCGGCCCCGGACGAGCGGGTACACCGCTGTTCGTCCCCAGCACGATGGCAATGATGAAGGTGAGGATCACGACTCCCTGGAGAGCTCCATCACGAGGCGGTACACGTCGTTGCGGGGCAGCCCAAGGCGAGCCACCAATTCGGCCACCACGTCCTTCGTCGATCGGCCGGCGTCGACCAACTGACGGGCGGCGGCGCGCACCGCCTCTGGGTCGACCACCGGTGCGGACTCCGGCGCACCCGCCAAGACCAGGGTCACCTCACCCTTGGGCTCATGATCGGCGTAGTGCGCCGCGAGCTCCGAGAGCGAGCCGGACCGAAGGTCCTCGTGGAGCTTGGTGAGCTCCCGCGCCACCAATGCCTGTCGTTCGGTCCCGCCCACGCGACCCAGGTCGGCCAACAATTCAGCGAGGCGATTGGCGGCCTCGTAGCACACCACCGTCTCCACGCTCCGGGCCACATCGCCCAGCCATCGCTCCCGTTCGGTACCCTTGCGCGGCGGAAAACCGAGGAACGTGTACCGATCCGCGGAGAACCCCGACACCGACAATGCCGTAGTCACCGCCGAGGCGCCTGGGATGGGGACGATCGTGAGCCCGGCCCCGCGCACCGCTTCGACCAGGATCGGGCCCGGATCGCTCACACCGGGGGTGCCAGCATCGGTCACCAGGGCCACGTCCTCCCCGCCCTGCAGGATCGCGATGACCTCGGCCACTCGACCCGGCTCGGAATGGGCGTGGAAACTGATCAACTTGGGGTGGGCGTCGAGGTGGGACAGCAGGCCGCGCGTCCGGCGGGTGTCTTCCGCCGCTACCACCGGAACAGCGCGGAGCGTCTCGGCCGCACGGAGGGTCAGGTCGCCGAGATTGCCGAGCGGCGTGGCGACCACGTAGAGGGAGCCGGGACCGGGCGTTACCAGTTCACTTGCCACGGTAGGCGGTCGTAGAACCCTGCGGCCTGCAGCACATAGCGCTGGTCCTTGGTGGCCTGCTTGATCACGCGGAGAGCGGCGCCGGGTGCCACGACCTCGATCTCCTGCAGCAGCAGCGCCACCCAGGTGGCCAGGGCCGCAGTGAGCGCATCGCTGGTGACCGCGACGGTGGGGCCGGCGCCGTATTCCGGAGCGGTGAGCAATTCGATGCCGGGGTGCTGGGGGCGCAGCGCGCCACTGATCCGTTGATGTTTTCGCATGCCGTCGACCGGCAACTCCTGCTCGACGCAGGTGAGCACGCGGGTGTGGATCTCTCGGTAGAGCTTGACCTGCGCCGGCAGCGCCTGCTGGGGGATCTCCGGCAAGGCCGGGACCTCGCTCGCCATGATGGCGGGCGGCAGGTGATCTGCGCCGGGCTTGAAGAGCGACTCGACGTAGGCCGGCACCGGGATACCTTCCGGCCGGTCGCAGCAATACCCTCTCGTGTATGCGCCGTCGACGAACTGGAAGTAATTGACCCTGCCATTGGAGATGAACTCGATCACCCCGTTGAAATTCTCGGCCAGGATGGCGTTGAAGAACTCCCTGGGCTGGGCCGGGTCGACGAACCGCACCCTGGCCGGTCCGGCACACGCCCCGAACATCCACGCCAGCTGCTCCAGCGGGGCCCGACCGAAGCTCAGCTCCCCCCGTTCTGGCTCCGCCTGGATGCGCCGCAGCGCCTCGGCGATGGGGACCACCGTCCGGCCGTCTGGCCGGAGGCTCACGGCATTCACGACCTCGCCGCGCCGGAAGAAGAGCAGCACCACCTCATCGGGCAGGTAGCCTGCGAGCCACGCGTCGACCTGACCGTCGCGGTCGCGCTTGGCGAACGACATCACATTGTCGAGGTGGATGAAGGCGATGCGCGTGTGTGTGATCATCGGCCCCGTCGTCGGGAAGACGAGGTCGAAGAGTCGCACGGATGTTTGCAGGAGGCGGGCGCTGCTCGCGCGCATGGAGCCCTCGAAAGGCGGCGCGACGAGGGGTCGCCGCGCCGTGATGGCCCGGGTCAGGCCAGGTGTTGCTTGATCTTCGCGTCGAGCTGTGGCTTCGGGACCGCACCCACCACGGTGTCCACGTGCTTGCCATCCTTGAAGAACAGGATGCTGGGGATCGACCGGATGTTGAACCGCATGGCGGTCTTCTGATTCTGGTCGACGTCGACCTTGGCGATCCGCGCCTTGCCGGCGTAATCCCCCGCCAGCTGCTCCAGCACCGGGGCCACCGCCAGGCAGGGCCCGCACCAGGTGGCCCAGAAGTCGACGAGGACCAGGCCCTTCCCCTGGGCGACCTCGCGATCGAAGGTGTCGTCGGTGACGTGCGTCAGGTGTGTCATCGGTTCCATTCCATTCGTGGCGGCCCGTGCACCCTCGTGGGGCGTTGCCGGGCCAGTTATCGTTGTCGCGTCGGTCGATGCGCCGAAGGATGGCGCCTGCCCTGCCGCTCTGGAGACCCCAACCGTGTCCCGTGCCCCCGAGATCGCCCATGTGGGCATTGCCGTCCCCGACCTCGACGCCGCGCTCCGTTTCTATCGCGACGTCCTCGGGATGACACCCCGCCCGCCGGAAGTGGCCGATGGCGCCACCATCGTCTCCCTCAGCTTCGGGGCGACCGATATCGAGCTGCTGGCGCCGCGGGATGCCGGGAGCCCCGTGGCCAGGTTCCTGGACAAGCGCGGCCCCGGGATCCATCACATCTGCTACCGCGTTCCCGACCTGCCCGCCGCCCTCGAACGGTGCCGAGCGGCCGGCTACCAGTTGATCGACCAGGTGCCCCGCACCGGAGCCCACGGCAAGCGCATTGCGTTCGTGCACCCGAAGAGCACTGCCGGCATCCTGCTCGAGCTGACCGAGTAGACTCCAAGGACCCGTACCACTAGAACACCGGCCGGTTCCCGACCCCTAGTTCGAGCTCTTTTGCGCGCAGGGCTTCTCGGGATTGCCGGCGGCGGTCAGGTCGATCGACTCCACCAGCCAGCCCCGCTTGAGCTTCACCACCGTGACCGGGATGGTCTTGGTGCACCCGCCCCGCACCAAGTCCATGGTCACCTGACGGTGGGTCTTGTCGTTGACCAGCGATTGATCGCCGGTGATGGTGTACGTGCCACCCCGGAGCCAGAGCTGCATCACCGTGACCCGCTTCTGCCAGTCTGCGGGTTGGCCCAGGACGGCGGCCGCACCCTTCGACGTTCCCCACGCGCTGCCGATCCGGACGATGTTGCTGTCGGCCACACCGGCCATGAATTCCTGGACGGCACCCGACGCCGATGCGGCCGGCGGGACCGTTCCGGGGGTCTCACTGCCACCATGACCACCGCACGCCCCGACGGCCAGCACGGCGACAAGACCCAGTACGCTGCGTGAGGTCACGGTTCGTTCGCTCCGAGTGGGGGAATACGTTCGAAAGTAATGACTTACGGCGACGCAATCAATCGGCGCCCCGGGTGTTGGGACACCCGCCCGTCACCACTCGACGCGATCTTGCTACTCTTATGGGCGGCACCGCGCCGGGACCGATCGGGTGCTCCGATGTACGGTCCACTTGGCCCTCTCTCCCCCTGACCCGTTCCCTGATGCCCCACGCGCCCCGCCTCTACATCAACATCGACCACGTCGCGACCCTGCGCGAGGCGCGGAAGACCGACGAGCCCGATCCGCTCGTCGCGGCGCGCATGGCGGAGGATGCCGGGGCCGACGGGATCACGGTCCACCTCCGCGAGGATCGCCGCCACATCCAGGACCGGGACGTCGAAGCGCTGGCGGCCCAGGTGCGCACGGTGCTCAACCTCGAACTCGCAGCGAACACCGAGATCATCGACATCGTCTGCCGGCTCCGTCCCTTTCAGGCAACGCTGGTGCCCGAACGCCGGGAGGAGGTCACCACCGAAGGGGGGCTCGACCTCGCGCGCGGTGGCAGCGCGCTGGCGCGTGCGTGCGAGCGATTGGCCGCCGCCGGGTGCCGCGTCTCCCTCTTCATCGACCCGACCGCCGCTGCCATCGACGCCGCCCACGCGCTAGGCGTCCCCGCCGTCGAACTGCACACCGGTCGCTATGCCGCCGGATGGCGCTCCGGGAGTGCGGCGCTGGACGAGCTCCGCCATGCGGCGGAGTCGGCGCGGGCCCGTGGGCTCGCCGTCCATGCTGGCCACGGGCTCACCTACGAGAACGTGACGCCGGTCGCCCGGATCGCGGCGATCGAGGAGCTCAACATCGGACACAGCATCGTCAGTCGGGCCGTGTTCACCGGCCTCGATGAGGCAGTACGGCGAATGGCGGCCCTGGTCCGCGGTGCCCGCCGATGATCGGTTCGGTTGACCCGATCCCGGGCGTCCCCTACACTATTGCATCTGTCGCCGTCCGCACCACCCTTCCTTGAGGCCGGGATGACCAACCCGCTGGGGATGCTGGACTATTTCGCGATGGAGGCGGGCGAGTACCTCGACCGCCTCCGGGAGCTCGTGGCACCGACCGAACCACCGGCCGGCCCCGAGCTGGTGCGCTTTGCCCGCGCGCTCCGCGGCAGCGCGCTGATGGCCAACCTCCAGCCCATCGCGCGGGCCGCCAACGGCCTCGAGGGACTGGCCCGCGCCGTGCGCGATGGCCAGCGCGTATGGGACCCGGCCACCCGCACCGCAGCCGCTCGTGCGGTCGAGACCCTCACCGGCTTCGTCCAGCGTGCCGGCAAGTGGACTGAGACCGACAGCGCCCAGGCCGAAGGTCTGACGCGGGAGCTTGAGGCACTCGCCGGGCCGGCGGCCACGCCGTTCCGCGCTCCCACCGGAGCGACGGCCGCCATCGGCGCCGGTGGCGCCGGCCTCGACGCGGGCGCACGCGCCTTTGCCGCGCGGGAAGGAGCACTCATCGCAAGTGCGCTGGGTCAGGCGGCGCAGGCGCTCCGCACCGCCCCTCCCGCCAAGGACGCGATGGCCGCCCTGCTCCGCCGCATGCAACCGTTGCGCGGACTCGCCGCCTTGGGCGATCTGCCGCCGCTTCGGGATGTGCTCGATGCGGTCGACCGCGCCGTGGGAGAGCTGGGTCGCCTGCCCGCCGTCCCCATCGGCGCCGCCGACGCGTTCGAGGCCGCCGCCCAGTCGCTGACCCGCGCCGCCCGCGACGTGACCGAGCGCGGCGTGCCCGAACCCGACAGCGAAGAGGCGCAGCGCTTCGCTAAGCTCCTGCTCCAGTCGTTCGCGCCGGCCGGTGCCGCGATGTCGATCACCACACTCCTGGCCGAGGGCGGCAACATCGAACGTGGCACACTCCCGGCGACCACCGCGCCCCGTACCGACCACGTCGAGCTCATCAGCCACGGCGAATTCCTGAGCCAGGCCGCCGATGAACTCGATCGGGCCCGATCGATCGCCTCGCGCGACCTCCGGCTCTACACCATCGCCAGTTCACTCCGCGGCCTGGGCGATGCGCCGGGCGATCGGATCGCCGACTTCGCCGGCCTCGCGCGTGACCTCATTGCCCACGGGATGGCCGGCAGCGCCCAGCAGGACTTTGCCGCCGCCCTCCGGAACGCTGGTACAGCGTTGCAGGCCATTCCCGGCACCGGTCCCGATGCCACGCTCGCCACCGCGCTCAATGCGGTCATCACGAGCCTGCTCGCCTTGGGCCAGGAAGCGGCGGCGCCGATGCCTCCCGCCGCCGCGTTGGCTCCCGCATCGGATGACCTGTCGCGCTGGATGGGAAGCGTTCCCGCTGCCGCACCGACATCGGTGGCAGTGGTCGAACCGATCGCACCGCCGCCACGGGCGCCTGAGTTCCACCGGAACCCCGCCGCAATGGCCCCCGAGGCGGATGGCGTGATGGCGCTGGCCTCGCCGAGCGGATGGTCCGAGTCATCCGACGATCTGGCCGGGAGCTTCGTCTCCTACGCTCGGCTCACCCGTGCGGGGAAGACGGTCGCTCCGTCGATCGATGCCTTGATCGCGGGCGGTGCCATCGCAGCGGCGCCGATCTCGACGCCCATCGCGGCGCCGACCCCAGTTGCGCCAGCGCCGGTCGCTCCGATTCCGGTAGCCCCGGCACCGATCCCTGCGCCCGCTCCCATGCCAGCGGCCGCCGCTCCAGCCGGCACCGTGGTGGACATCACGACGCTCTGTTACTCCGGCCGCTCGGCGCTCGCCCGCGCCCTCGAAGTGCGTCGCGAACTGCAGGACGTGCTGAGTGGACGCGGTGGTGCCATGCGCCCCATCCTCGATGAGCTCCTCGACCTGATCGAGCTGGCCGCCCAGCCCGACGCTTGAGGCGGCAGTGACCGCCCCCGGCACCCCGCCCAGTCGCTCCGGTCGCCGCGGCGCCATCATCGCGCTCGGCATCGTCGTCTCCGCTGGCGCACTCTGGTGGGCGCTCCGCGGCGTCGCGTGGGGAGACATCCGGGCCCGCCTCGACGATCTCCATCCCTGGACCCTTCTCGCCGCAGTCGCCGTCGCCACCAGCACCTTCCCGATCCGCGCCTGGCGCTGGAAATACCTCCTCCGCACCGACGCCGGCCAGACCCTCTCCTGGCCGGCGCGCTGGCATCCGGTCGCGATCGGGTTCATGGCCAACAACATCCTCCCCGCCCGCCTGGGCGAGATCGTCCGCTGTTACACCGTGAGCCAACTGGCGCCGGTCAGGTTCACCGCCTCCCTCACCTCCGTCGCGGTAGAACGCGTCTTCGATGCACTCACCCTCGCGGCACTCTTCGCCATCGCACTCCTCGGCCCCGGCGTCCCGCACGGGATGGCCATCGCGGACAAGGTGCGCTTCGTGGGGCTCGCCGGCGTCGTCGCCCTGATCGTGCTCACTGCCGCCGCGTTCCGCCCCGCACTTGCAGAGCGGGCCTTTCGGGCGTGCCTTCCGCACGGAACGGTCGCCGATCGCCTCACCGCACTCTTCCGCGGACTGCTCGATGGGCTCACTGCATTGCACGACCCGCGACGGCTCCTGCCGGTGATCGCCGGCTCGGTGCTCCTCTGGGTGGTCAACGCCTGGGGCTTTGCGCTCGCATTCGCTGCCTTCGGCCTCCCGGGAGATCTCTGGACCGCGCTCATCGTACAGACCTTCGTGGTCTTTGCCGTGGCGGCACCATCCACGCCCGGCTATGTCGGCGTCCTTGAATCCGCCGTGATCCTGGGATTGGCACTCTACGGCGTGCCGAAGGACGCGGCCTTCGCCGCTGCAGCCGCCTATCACGTCACCACCTTCATTCCGATCATAGCCCTCGGCGCGTGGTCGCTGGCACGCACCGGTCTTTCCTTGGGCGAGCTCCGCGCCGCTTCCGCCGCACCCGCACAATGACCGATCACGTGAGCCGGTCGGCCCCAGCCAAGCTCAACCTCTTCCTCCGCGTGTTGGCGCGGGAGACCGAAGGCTTCCATTCGATCGAGACGCTCTTCTGTCGACTCGACCTCGCCGATGAACTGACCGCTGAGCGCCAAAGCGGGCGGGAGGTGACGCTCGAGGTGAAGGGCGCGGACACCGGCCCCGAGGCGGAGAATCTCGCGGTGCGTGCGACACGGCTCGTCCTCGAGGCCACCGGTCAACGCTTCGGGGTCCATCTGACGCTCACCAAGCGGATCCCGATCCAGGCTGGATTGGGTGGCGGATCGAGCGATGCCGCGGCGGCGTTGCACGCCGTGAATGAGCTCGCCGGCAACGCCGTCCCCCGCCACGAACTGCTCCAGTTCGCCGCGCGCCTCGGCAGCGACGTCCCGTTCTTCACGGCAGGCGCATCGCTGGCGCTCGGGTGGGGCCGAGGGGAGCGGATGCTGACGCTTCCTGCCCTTCCCCACGCACCAGGACTTCTGGTGATCGCCGAGCGCGGCGTCCAGACGGCAGAGGCATATCAGTGGGTCGATGCCGCACGCGATGGCGGCGGCCGACGGGGCTCAGTGGCACTCGACGCCGCGAGCCTCTCCACGTGGGGCGATGTCGCGCGGATGGCCGGGAACGATTTCGAATCACCGGTCTTCAGCCGGAGACCGGAGGTCCGCGCCGCGTTCGAGGTGCTCGCCACCACCCATCCGCTGGTCTGCCGGATGAGCGGCTCGGGATCGGCGCTCTTCGCGATCTACCGGACCCCACGCGATCGGGATGATGCGAAGATGATGATGGGCAGGAAGCACGGGGCGTTGGTGGACTTCCAGACTGCATAGCGCTCGAGGTGGTGCGACCTTTCCCGCCTGGGAGAGGGGCCGGGGATGAACATTCAATCTGGGAGCGGAGTCAGGGGGATAAGCGTGACGCGGCTCCGCCTTCCCGTAACCCGATAGACGGCTTACGTTTACCGCACTGGCCCCTCGTCCAATGGCAGGACAGCAGACTTTGGATCTGCGAATGGTGGTTCGAGTCCACCGGGGCCAACTTCGGAGTCGGATGGACGGATGGTCGGATAGACGGATGGACCGCCGATGCCGGTCTCACTGTTCGACCAGCGACCATCCGACCCTCCGTCCATCCGACCATTCGTGCGAGTTGACCTAACCCCCAGTCCCCGCTTACTTTCCGGGCTCTTTATGACGGACATTTCGCTCTCGCGCAGCCAGATGCTGCTGCTCAGCGGCTCGGCCAACCGGCCGCTCGCTGAAGAGGTGGCGGCCCAGTTGGGTCAGCCGCTCTGTCGGGTCACGGTGCGGCGCTTCGCCGACGGCGAACTGTTCGTCAAGATCGACGAGAATGTCCGTGGGCGGGATGTCTACATCATCCAGCCCACCAATCCGCCGGCCGAGAACATCATCGAGCTCCTGCTCCTGATGGATGCGGCCAAACGGGCCAGTGCGGCGCGGGTGACGCCGGTGATCCCCTACTTCGGGTACGCCCGGCAGGACCGCAAGGATCAGCCCCGCGTCGCGATCAGCGCCAAGCTGATGGCCAACATGGTGTCGCTGGCGGGGGCGGATCGGGTGCTGGCGATCGACTTTCACCAGCACCAGCTGCAGGGGTTCTTCGACCTGCCGGTGGACCACCTGTACGCGGCCCCGGTGTTCGTGAACCACTACCGGCAGAAGTCGCTGCGCGACCTCGTGGTGGTGGCGCCGGATGTCGGATCGGCCAAGATGGCGCGAGGGTTCGCGAAGCGGCTCAACGGTTCGATCGCCATCATCGACAAGCGGCGCCCGTCGGCCAACGTGGCCGAGGTGGTGAACGTCGTCGGTGAGGTGGCCGGGAAGGACTGCATCATCCCGGACGACATGATCGACACCGGCGGCACCATGGCCGAGGCGGTCCACGCGCTCAAGCGCCTCGGTGCCGAGGATATCTACATCTGCGCCACCCACGCCCTGCTTTCGGGGCCCGCGGTGGAGCGATTGATGGCCTCACCGGTGAAGGAAGTGGCGGTCACCAACACGATCGCGATCCCGCCGGAGCGGCAGTTCGACCGATTGAAGGTCCTTTCGATCGCGGGCCTGGTGGCCAAGGCGATCGGCTACACGCACAGCGACCAATCCGTGAGTTCGCTGTTCGACTGACACGAAGGGCAGACGTATGGCCAAGCACATGACGTTGTCGGCAGAGACGCGCCAGACCAAGGGCAAGGGCGCCGCACGCTCCATCCGCCGCGCCGGCCAGGTGCCAGCGGTGATCTACGGCCACGGCCGCGCCACGGAGTCGCTGGCACTCGATGACCTGATGCTACAGAAGGTGCTGATGACGGCCCACGGCAGCACCCTCCTCGACGTCGCGATCGACGGACGGGCGCCGGTCAAGGCCCTGCTCCGCGAGGTCCAGCGCGACGCGCTCAAGCCGACGACGGTGCTGCACGTGGATCTGTTCGAGGTCCGGGCCGATGAGAAGATCACCGTGGAGGTGGCGGTGCGCCTCACCGGCACCGCCGACGGTGTCCGCAACGGCGGCGGCGTGCTCGACCACACGTTGCGCGAGCTCACCATCAAGGTGTTGCCCGGCAACATCCCGGAGCACATCGAGGTCGATGTCACGCCGCTGATGATCGGCCACGCGGTCCACGTTCGGGACATCAAGCTCCCCAACGTCGAGATCCTCAACGCCGAGGGCCTCACGGTCTGCGTCGTGGTGCCGCCGCGCACCGAAGAGGTCGTGGCCCCGGTGGGCGAGCCGGTCACCACCGCCGAGCCGGAGCTCATCCGAAAGGCCAAGGCCGAGGGCGAGGAAGGCGAAGGCGCCGAGGCCGCGGCCCCGGCCGCCGGAGCCAAGCCGCCGAAGAGCTGACCCCTGCGCGCCATCGTGGGGCTCGGCAATCCGGGCCCGGAATACGAGGGCACGCGGCACAACGCCGGCTTCTGGCTCGCCGATCACCTGGCGACCCGCTGGCAGTTCGGGCCGTTCCGCCGGGACGGCCAGGCTCGCCAGAGCGCCGGACGTCGGCAGGGCGAGGACGTGATCCTGCTCAAGCCACAGACCTACATGAACCGGAGCGGCGCCGCATTGGCGCCGCTCCGTTCGCTTGCCGGCTTCGACCCCGCCCGCGATCTCCTGGTCCTCGTCGACGACGTGGCGCTTCCGGCGGGCCGGTTCCGGCTCCGCGGCGCAGGCACCGCCGGCGGGCACAACGGGCTCAAGAGCGTCGAAGGGACCCTCCGGCGCCAGGACTATCCTCGGCTCCGGATCGGCGTCGGCCCCTTCCCTCCCGATGGCGGCGACCTGGCCGATTTTGTCCTCGCCGCGCCGCCCGCCGATGACCGCACCGCCATCACCGCGCTCTTCGACCCGATGAGCGAAGCGGTCGAGGTGTGGTTGAGTGACGGGATCGAAGTGGCGATGAATCGGTTCAATAGATAGTGGCGAGCTGGAGGATCCTCACCCCCCGGCTCCGTTGGCTTGCGACTCTTCCTCACCCCCCTACCCCCTCTCCACGTTCGTGGAGAGGGGGAGCATCCAGGAGCCAAGCCCTTCAGTGCGCGATGCCGAGAGGCGCCTTCAGGCGCCGGGGAGCGGCGACGCTTCGGTGAGCATCACGCTCCGCTATGTGCCAAAACCACGCGAACGCCCTAGTTTACCGCCCCTGAAGCGATGTCCGCACCGCGCGGACCAAGACCCACGACTCACGACCCGCGATCCACTCATGCTCCGCCTCGGCATCGTCGGACTTCCCAACGTCGGCAAATCGACGCTCTTCAACGCCCTCACCCAGGCGGGAGCGCTAGTCGCGAACTATCCGTTCGCCACGATCGAACCGAACACCGGCGTCGTCACGGTCCCCGACCCCCGCCTGGACGAGCTCGCCCGGCTGGTGTCCCCAGAACGTACCGTTCCCGCCGCGGTCGAGTTCGTGGACATCGCCGGCCTGGTGAAGGGCGCCTCCCAGGGCGAAGGGCTCGGCAATCAGTTCCTGGCCACCATCCGCGAGGTCGATGCGATCGTCCACGTGGTACGCTGCTTCAGTGACGACAACATCCAGCACGTGATGGGGTCGGTCGATCCCGCGCGCGATCGCGATGTCATCAACTCGGAACTGGGCATCGCGGACCTCTCGGTGGTCGAGAAGCGCCTCGACAAGGCGGCCCGCGCCGCCAAGTCGGGCGATGCCCAGGCCAAGCTCGAGCTCGGACTCCTGGCCCGCCTGCAACCGGTCCTCGCCGACGGGAAGCCGGCCCGCGCGGTTGTGCCCACCGCCGAAGAGGCGCCGGCCTATCGCGCCTTCACCCTCCTCACGTCGAAGCCGGTGCTCTACGCGGCCAACGTGCCGGAAGACGAGATCAACCAGGGCAACGCCTTCGTGACGGCCCTGTCCGCCGCGGTGGCCAAGGACGGCGAGACGGCCGAGATCGTCACCTTCTCCGCCCAGGTGGAGATGGAGCTCGCGGAGCTCGCCCCCGAGGAGCGCCTGCCCTTCCTCGAATCGCTCGGCCTCACCGAATCCGGGCTCGACCGCCTTGCACGCGCGGCCTATCACCTCCTCGGACTCCAGAGCTACTTCACCGCCGGCGAAAAGGAGGTCCGCGCCTGGACCATCCACCGCGGCGATCACGCCCCTCAGGCCGCCGGCGTCATTCATTCCGACTTCGAAAAGGGGTTCATCCGCGCAGAGACGGTGAGCTATGCCGATTTCATCCGGGTCGGCGGCTGGAAGGGCGCCCGCGACCAGGGGCTGGCACGCGCCGAAGGCAAGGAGTACGTGGTGCAGGATGGGGACGTGATGCTGTTCCGATTCACGAGTTGAGGGTCGGGTGGCGGGTGGCCAAGGACGAGTGGACAAGGACGAGTGGACAAGGACGAGTGGACAAGGACGAGTGGCGGGCGAATGTATGCGCATGGGCCCTATCCGCAAACGGAACGTCATCCCGAGGGAGCGAAGCGACCGAGGGATCTTTTCAGCCGTGCTCGAACCACGCTGCCGCCAGGTCCAACCATCCGGGATTAGTCGCCTCGATGAGGCGCACCCGCTTACCTCGATTCCACGCCTTGATCTGCTTCTCGCGAGCGATCGCAGACGATGGGTCCGCCGTTTCCTCAAAGTGAATGAGCCGATGCACTCGGTACCGGCGGGTGAATCCCTCCAGCTGGCCGGATCGGTGCTGCCAGACCCGGCGCGGGAGGTCGGAGGTGACGCCGGTATAGAGTACACGGGAGTCGCTGGCCAACACGTAGACGAAGTACGATGAACGCCGCATGCGCCAATTGATGGCTGGCAAGTGTCAATGCGGCATCAACCTGATGTCAGGAAGATCCCTCGGTCGCTCCGCTCCCTCGGGATGACGCTCCGGGAGTCACGATGCCACGTTGCCTCCCACCCGCCACCCGCGACTATATTCCCCTCGTCCCTAACGAGAGCTGCATTATGTCCGATCCCAATAGCTATCGTACCGCCGCGCCAAGTTACGCCGGCGTCGATCAATCACAGGAACTGATCGCCAATTTCCTCCGCCGTGTGTACGGCTGGATGTTCGTGGGGCTTGCCGCCACCAGCCTGACCGCCTGGCAAGTGGCCGGTTCCGCTGCGGCCGTCAACTACCTCCGCACCAACCCGTTCCTCTTCTACGTACTCCTGTTCGCGGAGCTCGGCCTCGTGGTCTGGATGTCGGCCCGCGTCGGCAAACTGGCACCGAGCACCACCGCCGCGCTCTTCCTGCTCTATTCGGTGGTGAACGGCGCCACGCTCTCCTTCGTCCTGCTGATGTACACGGCGACATCGATCCAGACCACGTTCATCACCGCTGCGGCGATGTTCGGCGCCCTGGCGCTCTTCGGCACCCTCACGGGCAAGAACCTCCAGGGGCTTGGCCACTTTGCGATGATGGGCCTGTTCGGGGTCCTCGCCGCGATGGTGGTCGGATTCTTCTGGCACAGTGATGCGCTCCAGTTCATCATCTCGATCGTCGGCGTCGTCGTCTTCACCGGCCTGACCGCCTACGACGCGCAGAAGCTCAAGTCGATGGCCTTGGCCCTCGAGGGCAAGGAGAGCGGTGGGTACGCCGTGACCGGTGCGCTGGCCCTCTACCTCGACTTCATCAACCTGTTCCTCTTCCTGCTCAGCTTCTTCGGCCGCCGCCGCTAAGCGGCAGGGGTTCTGCGCTTCGAAACATTCATCCGCGCCGTCCCGTCCATGGGGCGGCGCGGTCTGTTCGCCGCACCACTCGCACGTTCCTTTCCAATGCCCTGGAGACCTCGGATGCGCCGTCTTCCGTTCGCCACCATCCTGACCGCGATGATCGCCCTCGCGCCGGCGCTCGCCGCGCAGCGGCAGACCGGCGTCGTCGGCGCCTATACCCCGCCCCGCGACTGGCCGCAGGAAGCGCGCCGGTTCGACCTCCTGCACCAGAAGATGCAGATCCGCTTCGACGTCCCCCACCGCGAGCTCTTCGGCACGGTCACCACCCGCGTCGCGATCACGTTGGCGCCGACCGACACGGTGCGGTTGAACGCCGAGAACCTGACCATCGACAAGGCGACCGATGCGCGGGGAAGGTCGCTGCGGTTCACGGCCGATACCTCGCACGTGACCGTGCGCCTGAGCCGCAAGGCCCAGATCGGCGATACCGTCGAGTTCACCCTCCAGTACCACGGGATCCCGGAGCGCGGGCTCTACTTCGTGCCACGCCGGAACGTGGTCTGGTCCCAGGGGGAGGCCACCGAGACCCGCGCCTGGGTGCCAACCTATGACGCGCCCAACGACAAGACCACCTGGGAGTTCCTGGTCACCGCCGACTCGCAGTTCCAGGTGCTCTCGAACGGGAAGCTCATCGACGTGACGCCGGTCAACGGCGGGGCCCAGCGGGTCTGGCACTGGTCGCAGGACAAGCCCGCCTCCACCTACCTCTATTCCGTGGTGATCGGACCCTTCGCGATCCTCAAGGATCAGTGGCGCGGCCGCCCGGTCGAGTACTGGGTCTCGCGCGACACCGTCGACGCCGGTTGGCGCACCTTCGGCGAGACGCCGTCGATGATCGAGCTCTACTCCCAGCTCCTCGGCGTGCCGTTCCAGTGGGACAAGTACGATGAGTCGGTCATCCCCGACTTCACCTACGGCGGAATGGAGAACGTCTCCGCCACCACCCAGACCGACCTGGCACTCCATCCGGCGTCGGACGAGCCGCAGGGCAATGGCCGCAGCCTCAACGCGCACGAACTGGCCCATCAATGGTTCGGCGACCTGACCACGACCGCCACCTGGGCCCACATCTGGCTCAACGAGGGGCTCACCACCTACATGGAGTCGGTGCAGGCGGAGAAGACCCGCGGCTGGCCCGCCGGCCAGCTCGAGTGGTGGCAGCAGCAGCAGGAAGCGATGGCCGCCGACAAGAACGAGGTCCGCTCGCTGGTCTGGGGCAAGTACGAGGGCACCGATCCGATCGCCCTCTTCTTCAGCGGCCACGTCTACCCCAAGGGCGCCCAGCTGGCGCACCAGATGCGGCGGCTCCTCGGCGATTCCCTCTTCTGGGCGGGGATGCACCGCTTCCTGGTCGACAACGCCTTCAAGCCTGTCACCACCGCCGATTACGCGGTCGCGATGGAAAAGACCTGCAATTGCGACCTTGACTGGTTCTTCGACCAGTGGGCCTACGGCATCGGTTACCCGAAGGTCACCTTCAAGCGGCACTGGGCGCCCGGGATCAGCACCCTCCACGTCACGGTGGCGGAGACCCAGCCGATCGACTCGATCCATCCCTTCTTCCGCTTCCCGGCCGCCATCCGGGTCATCACCCGCGACTCGGTGATCCGCCAGCAGATCATGGTCACCAAGGTGGTCGACACCTTCGCCATCAAACTGCCGTCGGAGCCGGTGTCCTTCCGGTTCGATGAAGGGGGCTGGCTGTTGGGCCAGGTCACCGGCGATCAGACGCCCGCCGAGCTGGCCGAGATGGCCAAGCACGACCTCGACTTTGCCGGACGCAACTGGGCGCTACAACAGCTCGACAGCGTGGAGGACACGTCAGTCACTTCGGCCCGGCGCTTCATCGTGCTGAACGAGCATGAGGCCTGGCTGCGGGAGACCGCCCTGCACCAGATGGCCAACGACACCGGGGCCGCGACACTCGCAGTGGTCTCCTCGGCGCTGCGCGACCCCGCGCCGGATGTCCGCGGCGCGGCGCTCGCAACGCTCTCCCATCTCGACCCCAAGGCCGGGGCAGCAGCAGCGGATCCGATCTACCGGAGCGATCCCAACGATCCGGTGCGCCAGACCGCACTCGCGATCCTGGCCCGGGCGCGCGGTGCCGACGCATTGCCGTTGCTCGTTGCCGCATCGGGTCCTGACAACACCGCCGGGATGCGCTACACCGCCGCCCGGCAGCTCGCCAGGATCGGTGGCGCCACCGCAGAGGATGCGCTGGTCAAGTTGACCGCGAGCGTGGAGACCCGGAGTCTCCGGGGCCTGGCGCTCGGCGCCCTGGCCGCCACCGGCGACAGCTCCCGCGCCACCAGCGAGGCGCTCAGCCACCTGGGCGACTACGACCCGCTCTTCGCGGTGCAGGCGGTCTATACCGTCGGGCGGATGGGTGGCGTCGCGGGGAAGGCCAAGCTCGCGGAATGGCGGAAGACCGAACGGCGGGTCACCGTGAACGCTGCGATCGACCAGGTTCTGGCCCGACACTGAGCGGCCACCCCGGATGCGATGAACGCCACCTCAGGTCGGGGTGGCGTTCGTCATTTTCCACCGAGCGTCCTCCTGCTACCCGCCGTATTCAATCCCCCGCCGTTCGGGGCCGAGGAGTGCGACGACCCCGGCCACCACGAACACCAGCCCGGCGGAGAGCGCCATCGTCCACGCGAAGGAAACCCGCGCCGCAAAGAGCGCCTGGATCCAGGTGAAGGCACTCGCGATCAAGGCGCCGCACTGGTAGGCGAATCCCGGCAGGAACCCCTTCACCCCGTCCGGTGCGAGCTCGGTGATGTGGGCCGGAATGACGCCCCACGCGCCCTGCACGCAGAACTGGATCGCGAAGGCGCCCACGATGAGCAGGCCCACCGACGGCGCGAAGGCCCAGAGCGGCACCATCAGGAGCGCCCCCGCCAAGGCCAGCCCGATCGCCTTGCGACGTCCGATCCGGTCGGACCACCGCCCCACCACGACACCACCGATCAGAGCGCCGACCATCGACACCGCCGTCACCAGAGCGCGGCCCCGCGCATCGAGTCCCCAGCTCCGCTCCAGGAAGGTCGGGAAGAGGTCCTGGGTCCCGTGCGAGGTCATGTTCATCATCGCCATCAGGACGGTGATGACCAGGAAGATCCGCCAGTTGGCGACGATGGCGCGGCCCAGGGAGCGCCAATCGGGATGGCGGGTGCGACGCCACGCATCGGATTCAGTGACCCTGGCGCGGATGAAGATCGCCAGCAACGCCGGCACCCCGCCCAGGAAGTAGAGCGGCCGCCAGCCCCAATGCGGAAAGATCGCGAAGTACGCGACCGCCGCCAGGAGATATCCGGCCGCGTAGCCCTGTTGCAGCAGTCCCGACACGGCGCCCCGTTCGGCGGGTGCCACCTTTTCCATCACCAGCGACGCGCCGATCCCCCATTCCCCACCCATCCCGATGCCGAAGAGCGCCCTGAGCACCAGAAAGCTCCCATAACTCGGCGCCAGTCCGGTCAATACCTCGACCACCGCGTAGAACACGAGGTCGATCATGAGGGGGAGGCGGCGGCCGTAGTGATCGGCCAGCAACCCGAAGATGAACGCGCCGACGGGGCGGAAGGCAAGAGTGAGGAAGAGGGAGAAGACGATGTCGGCGTCGGGGCGGTGGAACTCCCGGCCGATGGCGGTGAGCGTCAGGACCACCAGGAAGAAATCGAACGCGTCGAGCGTCCAGCCCAGGAAGCCGGCCGTGATGGCGGCACGCCGGTCGGGAGCGTTCGAGGGAGTGTCCGCTGAAGTCGTGGAGGTCACGGGCCACAAAGATATGGCGAATATCGCCGGTGGCCAGCGTGACACGTTTGGCTGCCGACGCTCGGCCACCTACTTTTGAGCGGTGACCCCGCATTCCTCCAAGCCGACTTTCCTCGACCTCTCCGGCCGCCGCCGGGCGCGCTTGAAGGCGGGGATCATCACCTTCGGCGTCCTGACCACGCTGATCGTGCTGGTCGTGCTCACCGGGATGCTCATCTCGCCGGTCCTGCCGGACTTGCCGCTGACCCAGACGGCGGCCGACTCGTTGGGCCGGGTCCCCCGCACCGCCCGGGTACAGGTCAAGCACCGCATCTCGGTGCGGGCGGAACGGGAGCGACTGGCCTCGCGCCAGCGGCTCTTCCAGCAGTTGACCAAGGAGCGGCACCCCCTCCGCCGCGCGCTCCAGTATTCCCAGATCCCGCTGGGCCCACGGATCCGCGCTGACAGCGCGCTCAACGCCCACCGGGGTGCGTACGACCCGACGGTGGTCGGGTTCTACGTCAACTGGGACGACAACTCGCTCGCGTCGCTCCGGAAGAACATCGATCGCCTCGACTGGGTCGTGGCGGAATGGGGCCTCGTGCGTGCCCGGGGCGATTCGATGCCGCTCCGCTTCCAGGTGGACCGGCGGGTGTTGGCGCTGGCGGCGTTGGCCAAGCAGCCGCCGATCATCCTCCTGATGCTCACCAACGCCACCGCCACCGGTTTCGATCCGGACGCGGTGCGCCGGCTCATCGGCACCGAAAGCGCCCGTCGCCTGGCCATCCGCACCATCATCGACACCGTCACCCACTATCAGCTGGGCGGTGTCACGATCGATTTCGAGAGCATCCCGAAGTCGATGCATCCGCTCCTGCTCCATTTCTTGGGCGAACTCAAGCCGGCGCTTGAGAAAGAGCATCTTCTCCTGACCCAGGCGGTGCCGGGGGATGATCCCGAGTGGCCGGTCGAGGCGTACACCAAGATCAACGACCGCGTCTTCCTGATGCTCTATGACGAGCACGATCCGTCGGACGACCCCGGTCCGGTCGCCAGCCAGGGGTGGTTCGACCATCACCTGGCCGAGTTGCTCCGGAAGATCCCGCCGGGCAAGGTGATCGTCGGGATCGGGCAGTACGGCTACCTCTGGTCCGACACCGCGGAGAGCGCCACCGAGCTCACCTTCCAGGACGCGATGCAGCTCGCCCGCGATCATGGTTTGCACCCGGCGATGGATCCTGTCGCGCTCGATCCGACCTTCCACTGGGACGATCCCGACTCCACCAGCAACATCGTCTGGTACCTGGACGGCGTGACCGGCTGGAACGATGTCCGTGCTGCCGAGCGCGCCGGGGTGGCAGGGATCGGCATCTGGCGTCTCGGATCAGAGGATCCGTCGCTCTGGTCGGTGCTCCAGCGCACCGGGCTCACGGCCAAGCCGGACGCGCTCGACTCGATGTTCATCGATTACGACGTCAATTTCATCGGCACCGGTGAGATCCTGCGGATGGTCTCGGAGCCGACCCCGGGACGCCGGACGATCCGCACCGATCCCAAGACCGGCGCCATCATCGGCGAGCGGGTCGACAGCATCCCGTCCACCTATGTGATCAAGCGCTATGGGCGGAAGAAGGGCGAGGTGGCCCTCACCTTCGACGACGGCCCCGACCCGCTCTTCACCCCGATGATCCTCGACACCCTCCGCTCCCGAGGGGTGCACGGGACATTCTTCGTCATCGGCGAGAACGTCGAGCTCCACCCCAACCTCGTCCGGCGTGAGCTCCGCGAGGGGAACGAGATCGGGAATCACACCTTTACCCACCCGAACCTGGCGCTGGTCGGCAAGCAGACCACAAAGTTCGAGCTGAACGCCACCGAACGGCTCCTCGAGGCGATCCTCGATCGGCGCACGGCTCTCTGGCGGCCCCCCTACTTCGGGGACGCCGAACCCACCACTGCCGACGAACTGGTCCCCGTGGCGATCGCGCAGGGAATGGGGTACATCACCGTCGGCCTGCACATCGACCCCAGCGACTGGGCCACCCCGGGCACCGACTCGATCATGGCCCGCACCCTGGCCCAGCTCGACCTCGGCAACATCATCCTGCTCCACGACGGCGGCGGCGATCGACGCCAGACGGTGGCTATCCTGGGCCCGTTGATCGACTCGATCCGGGCGCGCGGCTACACCCTCACCACCGTCACTGCGCTCGCCGGTGTGCCGACCGACGTCGCGATGGCGCCGCTCCCTGCCCGTTCGGCGTTCGCCCGGTTCGTCACCCTCACCTCCTATTCGGTGATCGGCTGGATCGAGCTGGCGCTCCACACGGTCTTCCTGATCGCGATGATCCTGGGCGCCGCTCGACTCCTGGTCATCCTTCTCCTGGCGGCCCGCCAGCGCTATTCCCGCCGCCACGCCCGGAAGCCAGCCCATCCCGACTTCCGGCCGACGGTGACGGTCGTGGTGCCGGCCTATAATGAGGAAGCGGTGGTGGTTCGGACCGTGAGCTCGATCCTGGAGCAGGAGTACCCCGGGATCGAGGTCATCGTGGTCGACGACGGCTCTCCCGACCGGACCTCCGAGGTCGTGGGTGAGGCGTTCGGGAACGAGCCCCGGGTGCGGCTCTTCCGGACCCCGAATGGCGGGAAGGCGAGCGCGCTCAATCATGGCGTGGCCGAGGCACGGGGCGAGGTCATCGTGGCACTCGACGCCGATACCATCTTCCCGGCCGGCACCATCGTCGAGCTGGTGGCGCCGCTGGCCGATCCGAAGGTGGGTGCAGTGGCCGGGAACGCGAAGGTCGGCAACCGGATCAACCTGATCACCCGGTGGCAGGCCATCGAGTACATCACCAGCCAGAACATCGATCGGCGGGCGTTCTCGCTCCTCAACTGCATCACGGTGGTCCCCGGTGCGGTGGGTGCCTGGCGCAAGGCGCTGATCGTCGAGGCCGGGGGCTTCAGCGGGCAGACCCTGGCGGAGGACCAGGACCTGACGATGGCCATCCTGCGGAAGGGGTATCACGTGGCCTACGCGGATCGCGCCATCGGCCTCACCGAGGCCCCCGACACCGTCCGGCTCCTCTTCCGGCAGCGCTTCCGGTGGAGCTACGGGACCCTGCAGTGCGCCTGGAAGCACCGGGGCGCGTTGCTGCGCCCCAGGAACGGGCTCTTCGGCTTTGTGGGACTCCCCAACGTCTGGATCTTCCAGCTCCTCTTCCCGTTCCTGTCACCGATCGCGGACCTGCTCTTCCTCTGGTCGCTGGTGACCGTGTACATCATGGAAGTGATGCACGGCCCCGAGTTCGCGATGCAGACCCTCCAGCAGGTGGTGCTCTTCTACACCGCGTTCCTGGCCATCGACTGGCTGGCGGCGGTCGTGGCGCTCTGGATGGAGCCGGACGAGGAGCGCTGGCTCTCGTCCCTGGTGCTGCTGCAGCGCTTCGTCTACCGGCAGGTGATGTACCTGGTGGTGGTCAAGGCGGTGATGACCGCCATCCGTGGCTCAGGGCTCGGTTGGGGGAAGCAGGAGCGGAAGGGGACCGTGGCACTTCGGACACGCTAGGTGTCGGGCCTCTGAGGTCGTCCCAATCCCGAGGGGGGTTCATGCCTTGGTTGTCCATCAGTCTCGCTGCACTTCCCGTCCTCGCGTCCGCCGCGCTGGCGCAGGGCGTTACGGCTGGAGTCACGGCGGGGAGCGTCAAGCTCGGCAGCGGTGCCACGCAGGTGGCGGGCACCGGTATCATCCAGGTGGCGCCATCGAGTTGGCTCACAGTGACGGCCAGTCCATCCTACAGCCACCTGTCGCAAACGATCAGCGGCACCAGCTACACCAGCACCGGCCTCGGCGACCTCCCCCTCTCCGCTGCGGCAAGCACTACCCTGCCCGGCCAACTGAGCCCGGAACTCGGCGCCTCCTTCGACCTGAGCCTCCCCACCGGCAACAGCGCCTGCGGTCTCGGCACGGGGACCGTGGGGACCTCGCTCGACCTCGGTGTCGGAGCAACGATCACCGACGACCTCCACCTGGCGCTCGGCGCCAGCCGGGCCCTCTCCGGCGATCAGGGGACGTCGGCGTTCTCCCCGGCGGAGGCGACGTCACTGTCACTCGACGCTGAATACGGCCTGTCCAGGCGCTTGACCGGAAGCGCCTCGATCGGTGGCGACTTCGGTACCGCGGATTCGGGCCAGGCACTCGAGCGCTCCTTCGGGCTGGGGGGGCGGTACACGCTCGCAGGGTCATTGGCGCTCGTCGTGGACACCCGCTTCGGCCTGAGCAGTGGATCATCGCCCTGGGCCGTCTCGATCGGGATCGGCACCGCGTTCGGCGGCACCAACCCGGTGAGCGGCGACAATTCCTCCAAGCGGATCGCGCGGGCGCTTTCCGGCGGGGTCAATCGCGGCTCGGGCAAAGGGAAGTTCGGGAAGACGGTGACCTGCAGCTGAGGCGCCAGGGATCACGCCTGTCACGCGTCAGTATGGCCACAGTCCACGCAGGTCTATGGCTCCTGGTTCCGTGGGTCTTGCGCACTCGATGCCTCGCCGCCCAGTCTCCCACCGACCGCGCGGCGATCGACACTTTCCGCGCGGCCATCATAGCTGATAGCTCCCCAGTTCATGCGCTGTCCGTCCTCACCGTGAGCGATGGCACCCAGACCGCCGAGCGCACCCGCTGGATCGTCATCGGTCGCTGAGCCGCACTGCCGCCCCTTGGCCCAACCGCGCTCCCCGTTTATACTTACGCCGCGTTACAATCCTCCTCCTCGTCCCCACACCGGGCCGGGGCGAACAGTCCAAAGGAAGGTGTCATGACCCGCCCGTACGAAGCGGTCTATATCTTCGATGCCGCACTCGAAGAGGCCGCGATCAATGAGCGCCTTGCGCGCTTCCACGCCCTCATCCAGCAACCAGGTGCCGAGCCCCCCGTGGTCAATCACTGGGGCAAGCGCGCGCTTGCCTACCCGGTCAAGAAGCACGACTCGGGCTACTACGTCGTCGCCAAGTTCGAGACCGAAACGACGGCACTCCCGGAGTTCGAGCGCGCAGTTAAGCTCGATGAGAGCGTGCTGCGTTTCCTGGTGGTGGCCAACGAAGGCGCCCAGCCGGTGCCGGTCACCGCAGGCAAGTCGGACGAGGAGGATGACGAATAATGCGCCGCCCCCAGAAGACCTGCGCCATCTGTGAATCGGGCGTCCGGATCGTCGATTACAAGGACGAGCGGACCCTCACCCGGTTCCTGACCGAACGCGGGAAGATCCTGCCGAGCCGGCTCTCGGGCACCTGTGCCCGGCACCAGCGGCAGCTGAGCACGGCCATCAAGCGGGCCCGCCAGCTCGCGTTGATCCCGTACATCAAGGGTCAGACGAGCTGAGCGCCCCGGACCGACCGGCGCCCCCACGCATCACGGTGGGCGCCGTGCTGGCGCTCGGGCTGTTCGTGTCGGTGGCGCCGTGGGGTTTCTTCGCGGCGCTGGCGGTGCTCCTCCTCTTCGGACGCCCGCGCACCGCACGGGAATGGCTCTGGATCGCCGCCGCCATCATCTGGACCGGGTCACTCTGGCTGGAGGCCGGCGGCACGCTGCTCTACTACGCGGTGAACGCGTGGGGTGCCCTCCTGGCCGGCGTGTTCGCGATCGTGGTGCTGGGTCGGAAGCGGCAGGCGACCCCGCCGTCGTGGATCGCCACTGCGGTGGCAGGCATCGTGTTCGTGCTCCTGCTCCACGCCTTCGGATTCGACCTGGGTGCCATCGAGTTCGATGCGACCCGGATGCTGACGCTGGCCCAGGGCGATATGCGGGCCATCGCCCTGCAGCTCTTCGGGTCGGCTCCGGCCTCCGACCCCGGAGCGCCAGCGGCGGTGGCGGCACTCACCCCCGCCCTCTTCTCGATCCTGGGCGCCCTGGGGCTCGACTTGGCCTGGCGCTGGTATCACCGGATCGCTCCGGCCCCGCTGGGTGCGCCGCCGCGACCGTTCGCCGAGTTCCGGTTCTCCGATCACCTGGTGTGGATCCTGGTGACAGCGTTCGCGACGGTGCTGGCCCAGTCGTCGGGATTCCTGGCCGGCTCGGTGGGTCCGGCGAATGTCCTGCTGGTGATGAGTGTGCTCTACGCCGCCCGCGGCCTGGCGGTGATGTGGCCGGCGCTCCGGAAATTGCCGGGTATCACCCGGGCGGCGTTGGTGGTGATGGCGGTGGTGTTGCTGGTGTTCGTCGTGGCCGGGCTCTTTGGCATCGGGCTGGCCGATACCTGGGTCGATTTCCGGCGCCGCAAGGCCGCCGCACAGGGAGGCTGAAATGGAAGTGATTCTCCGCGAGGACGTGCAGGCACTGGGCAAGGCCGGCGACCTCGTCAAGGTGAAGGTCGGCTACGCCCGGAACTATCTCCTCCCCCGCGGCCTGGCCTACGAGGCCACCGAGGGGAACAAGAAGCGGATCGCCGCCGAGTCGAAGGCGCGCACCACCCGCCTTGCGGCCGAGCGCTCGGGCGCGGAGGCGATGGCCGCCGAACTCCACGCCAAAGTCGTGACGATCATCGGCAAAGCCGGCGAGGAAGGCCGCCTCTTCGGCTCGATCACCGCGCACGATATCGCCGACGGGCTCGCCAAGCTCGGCCACACCATCGACAAGCGGAAGATCGAGCTCGAGCACCCCATCAAGACCCTGGGCGACCATATGGTCCCGCTCAAGCTGCACCCCGACGTGGTGGCGGAGATCAGGGTCTCGGTGGTCCAGGGCTGACGATTGGGCATCACCTACGTTGACGGTCCGCGGCTCGCGCGCGGGCTCTTCGCGGCCAGCGACTGGGTCGCCGGACGCCGCGAGGAGATCAACCGGATCAACGTCTTCCCCGTGCCCGACGGAGACACCGGCACCAACTTCACCCTGACGCTCCGTTCCGTCGCCGACGCCCTCCGGGCGCTCGGCGACGCTTCGCTTCCCGCCACCGTCCAGGCGATGTCACGCGGGGCCGTCCTCGGCGCCCGCGGCAACTCCGGGATGATGCTGGCGCATTTCCTCCTCGGGTTCGCCGAGCACAGTGGCGAGCGCACCGAGCTCTCGACCATCGCCATGGCCGAATGCCTGGAAGCGGGCGCCGCTCACCTCGAAGCGTCGCTCGATGAGCCACGGGAGGGCACGCTCCTCACTGTGGCCCGCGAAGCCGCCGCCGCCGCACGCCGCGCTGCAGCCACCACCAACGATGTGTTGACGTTCATGCGCCGGACCCTCTCGGAAGGCGAGGCGTCATTGGCGCGGACACCGGAGCTCCTGGCCGTGCTCCGTGAGGCCGGCGTGGTGGATGCCGGCGCCAAGGGTTTCATCCTTATGTTCGAGGGCGTGGTGCGGTTGCTGGAGGGGAATCCCATCCTGCCAGCGGCGCCCATGAGCGCCGGCGAGACGGACTTTACTCCCGCGGCACACGCCGCCGTCGCCGCCGAGCGTGATTTTCAATTCTGCACCGAGGTCCTGGTCAAGGGCGAGCAGCTCCCCGCCACCAACGAGGTCCGCGCCGCCATGCGGACCTTCGGCGGGTCGATCGTCGTGGTCGTCGCGGCCGATCTCCTCAAGGTGCATGTGCACACCGACACCCCCGATGCCGTCTTTACCTACGCGGCCCGATGGGGCACCGTGCAGACCACCAAGGCCGAGGATATGCGGGCGCAGCACCGGAAGCTGGCCCACGGGAATGTCCGGCCGGTGGCGATCATCACCGACAGCTCGGCCGATCTTCCCGACTCGATCCTCGACCGGCATCACATCGCCCTGGTCCCGTTGCAGGTGATGTTCGGCGATGAAACGTTCAAGGATCGGATCGAGCTCAAAGCCGAGGAGTTTTACCGGCGGCTGCGTGAAGCCCGCGCGCTGCCGACCACCAGCCAGCCGACCCCGGCGGCATTCCTCCAGGCATTCCGGGATGCGCGGACCGGCGCGGATGAAGCGGTGGCGGTGCTCCTCTCCACCGGACTTTCCGGCACCTACCAGTCGGGGCAGGCGGCGGTCAAGGCGGGGCAGCTCGGTGGCATCCACCTGGTGGACAGCCATTCCGCCTCGCTGGGAGTGGGGCTCCTGGCCCTGCGAGGCGCGGAACTGGCGGAGTCGGGGTGGATGGGTGCGGAGATAGTGCGGGAACTCGAGCGGGTCCGGGGTCAGTCCGGTTGCTTCATCACCGTCGACCGCTTCGACAACCTCATCCGGTCGGGGCGCGTAACGAAGGGTCGAGCGTGGCTGGCGGGGATGCTGGACGTGAAGCCGATCCTTGGGCTCGATGAAGCCGGGCGGGTCGTCCCCGTCGACCGGGTCCGCGGCCGCGACAACGTGGTGCCGAAGGTGCTCACGCTCCTGGACCAACGGCTCTCGCCCCGACCCACTGCGGTGCGGTTCGGCGTGGTCCACGCCAATGCGCCGGAGATGGCCGAACGGGTGCGTACCGCGCTGCTGGCGGCGTACCGCCCCAAGGACTGCATCGTGGCGCTGGCAACCGGGGTGCTCGGCACCCACGTCGGCGAAGGGGCCTGGGCGGTATTCTGGCAGGTGGAGGACGGTACCCCGTCCCGGGAAGGGACAGCGTGACCAAGTTGCCAGTCCCCGTCGCGACGGCGTTCCACGCTGTCGAAGGATTGAAAGGGCACAACATCGTGGTCCTGGACTTGCGGGGATTGACCGACGCGACCGATTACTTCATCATCGCCTCCGGGACCTCGGACACCCACGTCCGGGGCATCGCCGACTCGGTCGAGCGTGCGCTCCGTGCGATAGGCCAGTATCCGCACCATGTCGAAGGCCTGACCACAGGACGCTGGGCCCTGCTCGACTACGTGGATTTCGTGGTGCACGTGTTCCATCCCGAGGCGCGAGCGTTCTATCAGCTTGACCGGCTCTGGGATGACGCCCCGGCGCTCCGGACGGGCTCGTGACCGGCCTGCAGACATCGATGAAGGGGACCGCAATGCATTGCACCCGGAAGCTGCTGGCGCTTCTCGTCCTGACAGCCCTCCCCACGGCCGCTGCCGCGCAGTACTTCGGACAGAACCAGGTCCAGTACGGCGCATTCGACTTCAAGATCATCGAGACCGAACACTTCGACGTTTACTACTACGACAGCGAGCGGGCCGCCGCCCTCGACGCGGCGAGAATGGCGGAGCGTTCCTACGCCCGGCTCTCGCGGATCCTGGACCACCGCTTCACCGAGCGGAAGCCGATCATCCTGTACGCCTCGCACTCGGATTTCCAGCAGAACAATGCGGTCGGATACAGCGAGGGGGTCGAAGGGGCCACGGACGCGCTCAAGCAACGGAACGTCCTTCCCTTCCCCGGCTCCTACCAGGATTTCCAGCACGTCCTCACCCACGAGATGGTCCACCAGTTCCAGTACGACACTTGGAGCCGGGGCCGGGCCGGCGGCAACCTCGGCGCGCTGATCACGCTGAATCCCCCGGGATGGTTCGTCGAGGGGATGGCGGAGTATCTCTCGATCGGCCCCTCCGATCAGGCCACCGCGATGTGGCTCCGGGATGCGGCGCTCGAGGGGAAGCTCCCCACCATCGAGCAGCTCTCGACCGACCCGCGGATCTTCCCGTACCGGTACGGGCACGCCCTGCTGGCCTACATCGGCGAGCGGTGGGGTGATGAGGCCATCGGCACCATCCTCAAGGGCACGCTCTCCGGGTCGCTGGAGGCTGCGTTCCGGCGGGTCACGGGAGAGGATTTCAAGCGGCTGTCCCAGGAATGGCACGACGCGATCCAGAAGCGGTTCCTTCCCGAGATCGCCGACCGCCAGAAGGCGCGGGCGTTCGCCAGCGTGATGCTCGACGAGGACAAGGTCGGCGGCACCTACCACCTGGCCCCGGCGCTCTCGCCCGATGGCCGGCAGGTGGCGTTCTTCAGCGAGCGCAACACGTTCTTCGTGGATCTCTGGCTGGCCGACGCCGTGACCGGCAAGGTCATCCGCCGGCTCTTCAAGTCCACCTGGAGCAGCAATTACGAGACCTTCCGCTTCATCAATTCCTCGGTGGCCTGGTCGCCGGACGGCAAGGAGCTCGCATTCGTGGCCAAACGCGGGCCACGCGATCACCTGATCGTCCTCAACGTGGAGCGGAACTCCGAGGTGCGGGACATCCCCATCCCGCTGGCGGCGGCACTGACCCCGAGCTGGAGCCCCGACGGCAAGCAGCTGGTGTTCAGCGGCCTCGATGGCGGTCTCTCCGACCTCTTCATCATCAACGCCGACGGCACCGGGCTCAAGCGCCTGACGAGCGACAAGTACGCTGATCTCGACCCGGTCTGGTCCCCCGACGGCAAGACGATCGCCTTCGTCACCGACCGCGGCCCCGCGACCGACTTCCGCACGTTGATCTTCGGCAACTACCGCATCGCCCTGTACCACCTCGACGACGGCACCATCGAGGCACTGCCCCACATGGACTTTGGCCGGAACACCAGCCCGCAGTGGTCTCCTGACGGGCATCAGGTGGCGTTCCTCTCCGACCGCACCGGCGTCAGCGACATCTACCTGTACGATCTTGGCGAGCGGGACCTGTATCGGCTGACCGATCTCTACACCGGGGCCGAGGGGATCACGCCGGTGTCGCCCGCGCTGTCGTGGGCCGCAGGCGCCGATCGGCTGGCGTTCGTGTACTACGAAAAGGGCAACTTCGACGTCTACAGCGTCCTCGATCCGCGGGCGCTCAAGCAGCAGCCGTTCGTGGACCACCCGGGCCAGGACGCGATGGCCTCGCTGACGCTGGAGCGCCCCGGCGCGCTGGCCACGATCGGGACACCCAGCGCATCCGACTCCGTCCATCCGGCGCTCGACTCGGCCGGCGCCCGCGCAGCCGCGATCACCCAGGGCGGCTCGCTGTACCGCTCCGCCCACGGATTCCGCCCCGCCGACCAGGCGCCCAAGGGCGATAGCACGGCCGCCGCCCCCATCTCGGTCGCGGCACTCCTCGCGAGCGACACCATCGCGCTGCCCGATACCGCCGAATTCACGACGAGGAAGTACCACGTCAAGTTCACCCCCGACTACATCGCCCGGCCGACGGTGGGATACACGCGCGACAACTTCGGGCGCGGCTTCTACGGCGGCACCACGATCGTGCTGAGCGATATCCTCGGCAGCAACGCGATGATCATCTCGGGCTACCTGAACGGCAGCCTGGCCGAGTTGAATCTCCTGTTCGCCTACCAGAACATGGCCCACCGCATCAACTACGGTGTGGGACTCTCGACCGCGCCGTACTACCTGATCGGCGCCGGCAGCAACTACAACGACACCAGCGTGACCACCTCGGTCGACCGATTCATCATCCGCCAGGCGTTCGGGCAGGCATCCTATCCGTTCAATCGATTCAGTCGGCTCGAAGGCCAGCTGGCCCTGACCAACATCCAGGAGGACTCGCTCCTCATCATCGACAACCTGATCGATGGGAGCGAGAACTCGAACACCAAGTTCATCGGGTCGGCGTACTTTGCGCAGCCCTCGATGGCGCTGGTGTTCGACAACTCCATCCCCGGGTACGTCGGCCCGTATCTCGGACGGCGCTCGCGGTTCGAGGTCTCCCAGACCATCGGCGATTGGCACATCACCCAGCTGTCGGCCGACTATCGCCGCTACGACCACCTGGTCGGCCCCTTCATCCTCGCCACCCGCGGAATGGTGGTCGACCGCACCGGGCGGGACGCGGGACGCCAGCTGCTGTTCCTCGGCTACCCCGACTATATCCGCGGCTTCACCTCCGGCTCGTTCTACAGCAACGAATGCGTCAACGTCGATCAGGGCGGTTACACCGGATGCCGTGGCCTCGATAACCTCCTCGGGACGTCGTTCGCCATCGGTAATGCCGAGCTGCGGTTCCCGCTCCTCGACGCTCGACTGGGCTTCCTGCCGATCGGCTTCCCGCCCATCGAAGGCGCCATCTTCTACGATGTCGGTGAGGCATGGGGGAGTCCCGATGCCGCACTTCACGCGGCCCCGATCGCCAACGGTACGCCAGTGTCCTCCTGGGGTACCTCGATCCGCGTCAATGTGCTCGGGTTCGTGGTGCTCCGATTCGACTACGCCTTCCCCACCCGCCCGATCAAGGGCTACTGGACCGTGAGCCTGGGACCGACGTTCTGAGGACAGGGACGGAGGGTCGGAGGGACGGAGGGACGGAGGGACGGACGGAGGGTCGGACGATCCGCCAACCGACGACTGATCCTCTGATCGTCAGTGCGTCAGTGCGTCAATGCGTCTGAGCCTCTGAGCATCTGAGCTGCTGACCGTCTGCGCCTCTGAGCGTCCCGCCCGCTGTCCCCCTGTCCCGCCTTTCATTATCTTCTAGCTGTGCCAGCCCTTTCTCGCTGCATCCCCGGCCTGATCCTCGTTGCAGGCGCTGCCTGCCGCTCCGCTCCCTCCCGGGGGCCCCTCTCCGCCGCCACCGCCCAACCACCCCAGGCCGTTTCGCTCCTGCGCGTCCCGCTCAAGGGCGGCAAGCCGGCCCTGCTGCGCCTGCCGAATCTCACGGCGTCGAGCTGGGTGGCACGGGAAGACCTGCCGGCGCCCCGGATGCTCCTCGGCGCGGACATCGACGCCCGTCTGGTCTACGTCCTCGACACGAAGTCGAATGTCGTGGCGATCGACCTCGAGGCGGGACGGGATCGTCCGGTGCTCGCCAACGTGGCACTGGCGGCGGTGGGCCCCGACGGCACGCTCTACACGGTGGGCACCGACCACACTGTGAGCGAAACGGCCGATCGGACCCCGATCGTCTACCCCGGCAAGTTGCCCCAGGATGCCCAGGACCTCTTTGCCGGTGGCGATGAGTCCGCAGTGGCGCTGCTGGAGGGACACGAGCCGGCGTTCGCGATGGTCAGCCGCCTGCAACCCCCTGTCCTGGCGCCGGTGCCCGCGGGCCAGGTCGTGAGCACCACCTGGGGCAATCTCCTCGCGATCGCGGCAGACACGGCCGTCGTGCTCTATTCCCCGGGCGCGGCAAAGCCCTTTCGTGTCATCCACTCCGGCTCCCACATCCGCCATGTGGCGTTCTCGCCGAGCGGCCATCGGCTGTACGTCTCCCGGGACGGATCCGATGCCCTCTCGGTATTCGATCGATTCACCTGGAAGTCGCTCCCCGATATCGACCTCCCCGGCGACGCGGGTGCCCTCCGCCCCGATCCGTTCGGCCGGTATCTCATGGTCCGCCCCGTGAAGGGAGATTCGGTCTGGGTCGTCGACCTCGCGACCAATGAACTTCTGGGCAGCTGGCCCGCCCCATGGGGGGCCGACCTCCCGACCGTGGCCAAGTCACGCTACCTGTTGGTGCGCCAGGGCCAGGACGTGGTGTCGTATGACCTCGCATCCGCCAAGCTGCCGGAGGCCGGCCGGGTGCCGGGCGGCGCGGCGGATCTTTGGATGGTGCTGCAGTGGGCCCCTCGCGGCGAGATCCCCCTCGGTCCCGATGTCGACTCGACGGCGCTCGCCGCCCTCGACAGCGCGCCGGACACCCGGATCTTCGTGCAGGTGAGCAGTTCGCAGAACCCGGCGTGGGCCAATGAACTTGCCCGCAAGATGAAGGACATCGGCCTGCCGGCCCAGGTCATCAAGCCCCAACACCAGGACGAGGGATATCGCGTGGTCCTCGGCCCCTACCCGACCCGCGAGGCCGCCGAGTCGACCGGCAAGAAGTTGGGCCAGCCCTATTTCATCTATACCCCGGACGCCGCCGCACAATGAGCCCTTCCACCTCGGACCCGCGATGAAGCTCACCCGGCTCGAGCTCTCCGGATTCAAGTCGTTCGCCGACACGATGTCGCTCGACTTCGAGACCGGCGTCACCGCGATCGTCGGGCCCAACGGCTGCGGCAAGTCGAACGTCTCCGACGCCGTGCGCTGGGTGCTGGGTGAACAGTCCGCGCGGCTCTTGCGCGGCGGCAAGATGGAGGACGTGATCTTCCAGGGCTCCACTGGACGGCGCCCCGGCAACCTGTCCGAAGTGTCGCTCTTCCTCGACAACTCCGATGGCGTCCTCCCGGTGGCATACAAGGAGGTCGTCATCACCCGCCGCCTGTCGCGGTCGGGCCAGAGCGACTACCTCCTGAACAAGGCCAGCGTCCGCCTGCGGGACATCCAGGACCTCCTGCGCGGCACCGGACTGGGCAGCGACGCCGGCGTCGTCATCGAGGCCAAGATGATCGACCTGCTCCTCTCCGACCGTGCGGACGAGCGGCGGGCACTCTTCGAGGAGGCCAGCGGGATCGGCCTCTACCGCGATCGCAAGCAGAGCACCGAACGCCGGCTCGATGAAACGGCGGTCGACCTCCAGCGGGTGGAGGACCTGATCGCGGAGGTCCAGACCCAGCTCCGGAGCCTCGCCCGGCAACGCGGAAAGGCCGAACGCCACACCAAGCTCCAGGAAGAGAAGTTTGCGGTGCAGGTGACGCTTGCCCATCGCCAGCTCGAGAGGATCGAGGATCTCCTCGGCACCTTCGGGGCACGACGCTCCGAACTCGGCACTACCCTCCCCGAGGCGCGCGAGCGGCTGGTCGGTGCGGAGCGGCGGCGGGATGAGGCCGAACGGAGCCGCGCTTCGGTCGATGCGGAGCGGACCGAGATCGTCCGACGCCTCGGCGCGGTGCGGGTGGAACTCGAGAAGCTCGATGGCGACCTGGCGCTGGCGGCCGAACGCCTGGCCAATGCCGCCCAGCGCAAGGTCCGCGCCGGTGACGAACGCGAAATGATGCACGAGCGGAGCCGCGGCGCGGTCCGGGAGCGGGAAGCCGCGACCGTCGAACGGCAGACGGCACTCGCCGAACACGCGCGGATCCAGGGCGAGCTCACCGGCCGGAGCTCTGCCGAGCAGGGCGTACGCGATCGACTCACGGCAGAACGCGTCACCCTCCGCCATCTGGAGGAGGAGTTGCAGCAGCGGGCGCACGCCTTGCGCTCCCTGGAAGGCGAGCGTGCCGCGCTCGACCGCGACCTGGCCGCCGTACGGGAGCAGGAGGCACAGGCCCAGGCGCGGCACGATGGGTTGACGGCCGAGCTCGGAGTCGCTGAAGATCGCCGCCAGGACGCCGCGGAAACGGCCGAACGGCAATCGCAGCTCGCCCGACAGGCGGGAGCGACCGCGGAGCAGGCCCGTCACGATGTCGCGGAGGCGCGGCGTCGGGAGGCGCTGGAACGCGCGGCACGTCGCCAGGCGGAGGAGACCCTCGCCCAGGTCAGTGCGCGGCGTCAGGCGCTCGAGGAGCTGGAGCGTGATCGCGTGGGCCTGGCACCGGGCGCCGCCGCGCTCCTGGCCGCACGGGGCCGCTTCGGCGATGCCGTTCTTGGTCCGCTCAGCGATTTCATCACCACCTCCCAGCGCGACGCGGATCTGGCCGAGCGCCTCCTGGGCGAGTGGGTGCACGCCGTCCTGGTCAAGGATCGCGCGGCGGTGAGCACCATCCAGGTCTGGCACCAGGAGACCCAGCCCGGTGCGGTCGTGGTGCTGCCGCTCTACCCCGGCCCGAGCGCCGGCGGCGGGCGCGCGGTCGGCCATGGATTGCAGGTCGCCGAGCCCGCGGTGGCGTGGGTCCACGCGCTGGTCGCCGGCTCCGAAGTGCTCGACCCGACTGGGCGGGTGCTCCAACGTCCCAACGGCGCCATCCTGCTGACGGGCGCGGCACCATCCGGCCCCCTGCGGCGGCGGGCGGACCTGGAGAGCCTGGGCGCGGAGGTCGCGGCCGCAAAGCAAAAGCTCGCCGCGGCCGATGCCGTGTTGGCCGCGACGATGCAACGGATCGCCGAGCTCGAGGCGGCACTCGAAGTGGCCACCGCTGCTACCGAACAGGCCCGGGAGGCGGAACGCGTCGCGAGCGCGGCGAGGGATGACGCATCGCGGGCCGCCGCCAACCTTGCGCGCGAGATCGCCGAATCGGAACGACAGGGCGCCAGCCTTGCCGAGCGCCTGGAGCGAGGCGAACGCCGCTCAGCGGAGATCGACTCGGCCCACACCGAGGGCGAACTCGCCCGCGTCAAGCAGGACGAGGCCCTGAGCTCGGCCCGGGAGGCGCTCCACTCCCTCGAGGGCCAGCAGGAAGGCGCGCGGGAAGCACGGGTCCGTTGGCAGGTGCTCGAGGCGCAGGTCGCCGCACGCCTCGAGACCGCCGCCGAGCGCGTCACCCGCGCGGAACGCACCGCCGCCGAGGCCGACGCCCAATCCACCGCGCTCACCGAGGAATTGGCCCGGCTGGCGATCGACGCCGACGCCGTCGAGGTCCAGCGGGCCCAGTGGCTGGAGCTACGGGCCGAGCGGCGAGTGGCGGTGCTCGAGCTGGAGGCGGCCGCGGCCGACGTCGAGGCCACCGCCACCGCGGCCGAGCGCGAGCTGGCAGACGCTGATGCGGCCCTCACCGCCGGCAGGACCAAGGTCGAGGCGATGACCGAGGAGCACCATCGGTTGGAGGTCGATGCGACCGATCTCATTGCCCGGCGCCGGGCCATCGTCGAACGGATCGAGGCCGATTGGCGCAAGCCCCTGGACGCGCTCCTGAGCGATGCGGTGCTGCTCGACCTCGACTTGGAGACGCTGGAAGCCGAGAACACGAGGATCGTGGATGCGCTGGAGGGGATCGGGCCGGTGAATGCGCTGGCGGTCGAGGAGTATGGCGAAGAAGCCAAGCGGCTCGACTTCCTCACCGCCCAACGCGATGACCTCGTGGCCGGCCGGCTGTCGTTGCAGCAGGCCATCCGGGAGATCGACGGCACCGCCAAGGCGATGTTCGTGGAGACGTTCGCGGCGGTCCAGGAGAATTTCAAGCGGGTCTTCCAGACCCTCTTTGGCGGGGGAGAGTGCGAGCTGCGGCTGGCCACACCGGATGAGCCGCTCGAGAGCGAGATCGACATCCACGCGGCACCCCGCGGCAAGCGCACCCAGCGGATCCACCTGCTCTCGTCCGGCGAACGGACGCTGGTGGCGACGTCGCTCCTCTTTTCGATCTATCTGACCAAGCCGAGCCCCTTCTGCCTGATGGACGAGGTGGATGCGCCGCTCGACGACGCCAACGTCGGGCGATTCACAAAATTGCTCGACGAGTTCAAGTCGGCCACCCAGTTCATCGTCATCACCCACAACCCCCGTACCATGCAGTCCGCCGATGCGGTCTACGGCGTCACGATGCAGGAGCCGGGGGTGTCGACCATCGTCGGGGTCCGCCTGGGAGAGACCGCGGAGGCCTGAGGGAGGTGAACGGTGAACAGTGAACGGGGGTTCCCGGGCAATGGCCAGGCATACCCCGCTCACCGTTTACCGTTTACCGTTCACTGATGCCGTTCGTCCTTCGTTCGAGGCGCTGATGCTTGTAGTCATGCGGCACGATGCCGCCCAGGAAGAGATCCAGCGGGTCATCTCCACCATCGAGGAGCTGGGCTATCAGGCCCGCCCGATGCCGGGGAAGCAGCGGACCACCGTCGGCCTGGTCGGGAACGACGGCCGGGTGGACGGCTCGCGCCTGGCGGCGCTGCCCGGCGTCGCCGAGATCATCCACGTCACCCAGCCGTACAAGCAGGTCTCCCGCGAGTGGAAGGCGGAGCCCACCCAGATCCGGCTTGCCGGCGGGGTCGTGGTCGGCGGGGACGAGGTCGTGGTGATGGCGGGGCCCTGCTCGGTCGAGACCGAGGCCCAGATCATCGCGGCGGCCCACGCCGTCCGTGACGCCGGCGCCACGATCCTCCGGGGTGGCGCCTTCAAGCCGCGGAGCTCTCCCTACTCCTTCCAGGGACTTGGTCGGCCGGGACTCGCACTCTTGAAGAAGGCGCGGGACGAGACCGGCCTCCTGATCGTGACAGAGGCGATGGATCCCGAAGGCGCCGATCTCGTCGCCGAAATGGCCGACATCATCCAGGTCGGCGCTAGGAACATGCAGAACTATTCCCTGCTCAAGCGGGTGGGCCGGCTCCGGAAGCCGGTCCTCCTCAAGCGAGGGCTCTCCGCCACGATCCAGGAGCTGCTGCTCTCGGCCGAATACATCCTGGCGGAGGGAAATCCCGACGTCATCCTGTGCGAACGGGGGATCCGCGGCTTCGACAGCCAGACCCGGAACCTGTTCGACATCTCGGCGATCCCGGTGGTCAAGTCGCTCTCCCACCTCCCGATCATCGCCGACCCGAGTCACGGGACAGGTCACCGCGAATTCGTTTCGCCGATGGCCCGTGCCGCGGTGGCCGCTGGGGCCGACGGTCTCATCGTCGAGGTACACCCAGCCCCCGATCGGGCGCTCTCCGACGGCGCCCAGAGCCTTTACCCCGAGCAATTCGACCGGATGATGCGCGAGGTGCGCCAGATCGCCGAGGCGATCGGTCGCCGGGTGGCGGAGCCCGCCGGATTGGGCGCGTGACCACCTCCCGGGCAGCCGTCCTCGCTGCCCTCACGCTCGTGGTCTCGGCCGCGCCCGCGGCCGCGCAGGACGGCGTCGCGGTGGTCCAGCGCGCCGCAGCCGCGTACGGTGCCCTCTCCGCCTTCCAGGCCGATTTCGTGCAAGTGATCGCCGATCCGATGATCGGCACCTTCACCAGCAAGGGCCGCCTGATCCAGGCGGGCACCAGCAAGCTGGCGATGCGATTCACCGATCCGGACGGTGATGCGATCGTGATGGACGGGAAGTGGATCTGGGTCTACACACCGAGCACTACGCCGGGACAGGTGCTCAAGGTGGCCATCACCGGTGGCGATGGATTCGGTCCGAATGTCGTCGGATGGCTCCTGGACCGGCCGGCGCAGCGCTACGAGGTGAAATACGTCCGGGCCGACACGCTGGCGGGTCGCGTGGCGGATGTCATTGCCCTGAGTCCCCGGGACCCGAGCATGCCCTTCACCGAGGCGACCCTCTGGCTCGACCGGCGGGACGCCCTGCCCCGCCGACTGGAGATCATCGAGCGGTCGGGCTCCCGCCGCACACTGTCGCTCGACAAGGTGCGAGCGGACCCGAAGGTGGCGTCGGATGTGTTCCGCTTCACCCCGCCAGCCGGGGTCCGCGTCGTCGATCAGGACTGAATCAGGTCGAGCGCTCGCCCTCTAGGACCTGCCGCAATTCTGCGACCCGATCCTTCGACAGCCCCTTCCGCTCCGCCAGTACCAGCGTCGCCAGACCGAGCGTCACGTATGTCTCCCGTGCTGATCCCCGAAGCGATGCCAGGTGGAGCCGTACGGTTCCCACGTCTCCCCGCGCGATCGGACCAGTGAGCGCGTCGATGGCGCCCACCGCCGCGGAGTTCTCCAGGACCGTGCGCACGAGCGGCAGGTAGATCCTGCCCGCGACCGAGGGGTCGACCCCCGCCTCGCGGGCCAACCCCTCCGCCATGGAGAGCAGCGTCACGAGGTAGTTGCTGGCGACGACAGCGCCGGCGTGGGCCAGCGCCTTGCCGGCCGACGGGATCCGCACCGGCGCCATTCCCAAGGCCGCCGCGACGCGTTCCCCCGCCGCGAGCGCCATGGCGTCCCCCTCCAGGCCCACGAACGAACCCGCCAAGCGCCCGACCCCACCCGCTGCCCCGACCATCGACTGGATCGGCCAGAACGATCCGAGCCCGGCGGCCCAGCCCTCGAGCGGCGCGAGTGCCGTCCGGTCACGCGCACCGGACAGGTGCAGCACCACCGCATCCATCGGTGGCGCGGCCGTCCGCAGTTCCTTCGCGACCGATCCGATCGCATCATCCGGTACTGCCACCAGGATCATGGCAGCGCCCGCGACGGCCGCCTTGAGGTCGCCGGAGACCTCGACCGCCAGCGCCGGCACCTTGCGAGGGTCGCGCGCGAACAGGGTCGACCGCCATCCGGCGTCCCGCAGTGCGAGCGCGAGGGCCTGGCCCATCCGGCCCGCACCGAGCACTGCCACCGTCCGCGCTGCCATCGGTGTCAGTGCGACGAGGCGGCGAAGAGGTCCTTGGGCGCCCTGGCGTCCCGAAGCACCTGCAGCGCCCGCTGGATCTGCGGATCTTCCGCTGCCCGGCGACGCAACTCGGCGCTCCGTCCAAAGACGTACCGCGCGACATCGCCCCCGATCCACCGATCGACCAGTGTCGACCCTCGTGCCCAGACCCCATCGTTCATTGGGACACCGCTCTTCCGGAGCCGACCCAGCACCTCCGAGCGCATTGCCGGCGAGACCACGAAGTGCTCATCGGTGACGGCCTTGGCATCGCGGAGCCGGAGTGCCGTGGCGGTCACGGCGTCGCGGAAATCGCCGAGCCGGGTGCCGAGCGCCTTGACGAGGGCCTGCTCCCCGGCGGAGGCCGAGTCTTCGTGCACAATGAGGTCGGGGACGATGCCGCCGCCCCCGCGCACCGCGCGTCCGGCGTCGGTGTGCGCAATGGGTGCCGCGGTGTCCGCCAGGATCGAGTCGGGACGCCCGATGGCGAGGTCGGCCGCGATACGCGCCTGATCTTCCTGGTCCTTCGCCTTGCGCTGGATCAGCCGCCCGCTCGGCGTGTACCAACGCGCCGTCGTGATCTTGAGCGCCGTGTGGGCGTCGATCGGAAAGAGCGATTGCACCAGCCCCTTGCCGAACGTCGGCGTGCCGATGATGAGCGCCCGATCGTGGTCCTGCAGCGCGCCCGCGATGATCTCCGCGGCGCTGGCGGTCCCGTCATTCACCAGCACCACCACCGGAAGGCCGGGCCATTGCTGGGGCGCCTGGTCGGAGAAGGTGCGGGAGGAGCTGGGGATCCGACCCCGCGTGCTCACGATATCCTGGCCTCGGTCCAGGAAAAGATCGGCGACCTTGATGCCCTGATCGAGGAGGCCGCCCGGATTGTTCCGCAGGTCGAGGATGAGCGAGCGCATCCCTTTGGCCTTGAGCTCGGTGATCTCGGTGGCCAGCTCGCTGGCCGATGAATCGCTCACCGGATTCAGGCTCAGGTAGCCGGTGCCATTGCTGAACATCGTGCCGGGAGGCACCGACCGCACGTGGATCTCCTCGCGGGTGAGCGTGTAGAGCTGCACGCCCGCGTCCCCGCCCCGCCGGATGCCGATCGTGACCTTGCTGCCGGCCGACCCGCGCAAGCGGCGCACCGCGGCATCCGCCTGCCACGACTCGGCCGAACGGCCATCGACGCTCACCAACTGGTCCCCGGTCTCGATGCCCGCCCGCTCCGCCGGCGAATCGGGAAGTGGCGCCACCACCGTGATCCAGCCGTTGCGGACATCGATCCGGATGCCGAGCCCGGCATAGTTGCCGGAAGTCTCTTCCTGCAGGTCGGTGAAATCCTGGCCCCGCAGGAGGACCGTGTAGGGGTCGTGGAGTTCCTCGAGAAGGCCGTCGGCCGCCTTCAGGTACAGGACGCTGTCCGGGACGGGGTCGACGTACGCCTGGCCCACTCGGGAGACGACGTCGTCGAACAGGCGCGCTTCATTGTACGCGCCTCCATCGGCGGCTGCGCCACGCTGCAGCAACCAGCCGCCACACAGGAACGAGGCGACGGCGACGATGACGAGCACTGGCCAGCGCGGTCTCATACGATCTCCTTGGAACGGCGGCGCGCCCTGCACCGCCGGCGAGCTGCTAGCGGCCGAGCCGTCGCTGGATCTCCGCCCACGCCTCATCGGCCACGTCGGCGGGGGTTCGCGAGGCATCGAGGTGGACGATGTGTGGTCCGGTCGCGGCGCGGTACGCGGCACTGACTCGCTGGTGGAACGCGTCCTGCTCCCGCTCCATCCGGTCGGGGCGTTTTCTATCCGCCGCCTGGCGCGCGGCCCCGACGCCAGGCGGAATGTCAAGGACGAGTGTCAGGTCCGGGTGCAGCCCACCGGTCGCGACCGCGTTCGCGGCAGCCACCGCGTCCCTCGCCAGGCCCCGCCCCGCGACCTGGTACGCCATCGTCGAAAGGTCGAATCGGTCCGCCACGACGACGGCGCCCGAGGCCAATTGCGGCCGGATCACCTTCTCGACCAGGTCGGACCGCGCCGCGAGCATCAGAAAGAGCTCGGCGCCGGCCCCGGTGTGGGACCCCGGATCGAGCGCCAAGGCCCGGGCCGCTTCCGCCAGCGGCGTGCCTCCAGGCTCGCGGACCAGCTTCACGACCTGCCCGGCGGCACGGAGGCGTGCATCGAGCGCGGCGACGAGCGTGGTCTTGCCGGCGCCCTCGGGGCCCTCGACCACCAGGAAGAAGCCGGTCATCCGAGCGTGATGATGCTGCTGGCGGCACCCTTCTCGATGCCCTCGCTGATGCGCTCGTTGACCTTCACCATCAGCTTCTCGAAGTTCGAGCGCGCCACGACATAGGCCTGCCCGATGACGCTGGTCTCGAGGTCGCGTACCGCGGTCTCGTATGCCTCCACCACGGCCGGGTCCGGCATCTTCCCCTCGGCCACCTGCGCGTCGACGTCCCGGGCGAGGGTCTGGATCTTTTCCAGTCGCGTGCGGGTCTCTTCATCCGCCCGAAGGTCCGTCTCCGACCGCCGCAACGCCTTGGTCTCGGTCGCCTGCCCGATCAGCCGTCCGAGCTCTTCCGCCTTGTCCCAGATCACTTAAGCCTCGCTCCGCCGCGCGGTCAGGTACCGGTCGCGGCCGAAAAGATCCTGATGCACCTCCACCGCCGCCCAGCCGAAGTGCCGGGCAGAGGCCGCGCTCGCCGAGCCGCGCTGACTGTCGATCTCCATCACCAGCCATCCACCGGAACGCACCACCGCCCGTGCCTCGTCCAGCAACCGGCGGGTATGCGCCAGGCCATCGGCCCCGCTCACCAGCGCACCGGCGGGTTCCCACGCCTTCACCGACGGATCGAGCGCCGCATATTCGGCGTCGGTCAGGTACGGCGGGTTCGACACCACGGCGTCGAGCCCGAGCCCCGCGAGCGGTGCCACGAGATCGCCATGATGGAAGCGGATCGGGAGCCCGAGCGTCGCGGCATTCAAGGCCGCGAGCGCCAGTGCATCGGTCGAGCTGTCGGCGGCGTGGACAGTCGCGAAATCGGCTTCATCCGCCAACGCCAGCGCCAGACACCCCGACCCCGTGCCGATATCCGCCACCGTCCCGGTCGCCTGTCGCCGAAGCAACAGGTCGATCACTCCTTCGGTCTCCGGGCGCGGGATCAAGGCCCGCCGGTCGGTGGCAAGCTCCAGGCGACGGAACCCGGTCCAGCCGATGATGTACGCAAGCGGCTCTCCCGCCGCGCGTCGTGCCACCGCGTCCTCGAACCGGCCGGCAGCCTCGTGTGTCACCGGCTCCCGCCGTGCAAGATAGGCCTCTGGAGCCGCCACCCGCCACAATCCGCTCCAGAGGCGCAGTGCCTCATCGACCGCGTCGTCGATGCCGGCGGCGGTGAGCTGCGCCCTGGCGGATGCCAGCAGGGCGTCGAGGGTGAGCGCCACGTCAGGCACCGGCCGCCTCCTCCCTGCTGGCCGCGCGCAGCGCATCGACGAGCTCGTCGATCCGGCCGTCGAGCACTTCGGCCAGGTTGTGCACCGAGAGGTTGATCCGATGGTCAGTGACCCGGCTCTGCGGGTAGTTGTACGTGCGGATCTTGGCGGAGCGATCGCCGGTGCCCACCATCGCGCGCCGGTCGCGGGAGCGCGCCGATTCCTGTTCGGCGATCATCCGGTCCAGCAGCCGGGCCCGCAACACTTCCATCGCCTTCACCTTGTTCTGCAGCTGCGACTTCTGGTCCTGCTGGGAGACCACGACGCCGGTGGGGATGTGGGTGATCCGCACCGCACTGTCGGTGGTGTTGACGCTCTGGCCCCCCGGCCCCGACGACCGGAACACGTCGATCCGGAGGTCGTTCGGATTGATGGTGACGTCCACCTCCTCGGCCTCCGGCAGCACCGCGACGGTGGCGGCCGAGGTGTGGATCCGCCCCTGCGTCTCGGTCGCGGGGACCCGCTGCACCCGGTGGACGCCGGCCTCGCGGCGAAAGAGCCCGAAGGCGTCCTCCCCGCGCACCGCGAAGATGACCTCCTTGTAGCCTCCGAGCTCGCTCGGGCTCACGCTGATCGCCTCGAGTTTGAGCGCCTTCCGCTCCGCGAAGCGGCGGTACATCCGCTCGAGGTCCGCCGCGAAGAGCGCCGCTTCGTCCCCGCCGGTGCCGGCACGGATCTCGAGGATGGCGTCGCGGTCATCGAGCGGGTCGCGCGGGAGGAGGAGATCCTCGAGCCGAGCATCCATGGTGCTCACCAGCGGCGCCAATCGCGTGATGTCCGCCTTGGCCAATGCAACGAGCTCGGGGTCGGCCTCCTGGGCCAACTCCCGAGCTTGTTCGAGCTCTTCGCGCGATCGGGTGAGGCGTGCCGCCAACTCCACCACCGGCAGCAACCGCTTCTGTTCCCGGCCGAGGGACTGGAGCGCCGACCCATCGCGGACGGTCGCGGGGTCGGCCAGTCGCTGGGCGACCTCCTCCGCCCGGGCCAGCGCCTGGCGGAGTCGGGCGTCCACGGGTTACGCCTGCGGCGTTTCTGCCGTCTGGTACTTGCGGCGGAACCGGTCGACGCGGCCGGCGGTATCCACCAGGCGTTGCTTGCCGGTGAAGTACGGATGGCAATGCGCGCACACTTCCACGCTGATGGCCGATGCCGTCGAGCGGGTCTCGAACTTGTTCCCGCAATGACAGGTCACCGTGATGGCCCGATACATCGGATGGATGTTGTCCTTCATGTCCAGCTCCCTCGCAAGCCCCGGACCGCACTCCCCGATGGAATGCAGCACCCGATGGCGGTCTAGAACCGTGTAATGTAACGGGTTAGGGGTTCGGGAAGCAACGGAGCGGGGCGGTGTGCGCGGCCAGAGGGCACCGGCCGAGGCCCCGTCGGCCTGGGTGTCCCCGTCCGAGGCCTCCCCCGCCCACCGCGGCTCGACCGGCACAGTTTGACACACCGAAACGCCGCAAGTAACCTACTGGCCGATACTTCCACCCCCTGAGGTGCTGGTTGCCCCTTGCGTCCGCCGCTGTGCTCCAAAAGGTGCCTCTTTTCCATTCCCTCCCCGAGGGAGAGCTGGCCGCGTTCGGTGAGCTTCTGCGGGAGCGCGCCTATCCCAAGGGGAGCGTCATCCTCTTCGAGGACGACCCCGGGGACGCGCTCTACATCGTCGGCGCGGGCCAGGTCAAGGTGGTGTTGATCGGCGAGGATGGCCGGGAAGTGATCCTGTCGGTGCTGGGCCAAGGGAGCTTCTTCGGCGAGTTGGCACTGCTCGACAACGAGCCGCGTTCCGCCCACGTGATCGCGATGGAGGATTCCTCCGTCCTGGCACTTCGGCGGGAGGATTTCCAGGCGCGACTGCGGTCCTCCCCCGAGGTGGCGATCGCCCTGCTCCGGGAGCTGTCCAGCCGGCTCCGGCGTGCCGACGAGAAGATCGGCGGATTGGTCCTGCTCGACGTGAACGGGCGGGTGGCCGAGCTGCTGCTCCGGCACGCGGATGAGGAGGGCGGCGAACGCATCACCCGCAAGCTCACGCACCACACGGTCGCGCAGATGATCGGCTCGAGCCGTGAGACGGTCTCACGCACGATGCGGGACTTCGTGGAGCGCGGGGTCATCCAAGTCACCCGGAAGGACATCACCATCACCGATCGCGCGGCGCTCCAGCAAGCCGCCCGGCGGTCGTGATGCCCGTCACGGGCATTCCCGGCGCGCGAGGCGAAGTTGTCCCGATGCTTGAGCGCCGCCGGTGAAATACGCCGCCACCTTCTGGGGGACCCGCGGGTCCATCCCGACCCCCGGCCCGAGGACGGCGCGGTTCGGGGGCAACACCCCCTGCGTCGCGATCTCCGCCGGCGGCGACCGCCTGGTGATCCTGGACGCCGGCAGCGGGATCCGTCCCCTGGGCCGCGCGCTGCTCGATGCCCACCCGGGGGCCATGACGGCGGAGATCCTGCTCAGCCATACGCATTGGGACCATATCCAGGGACTGCCGTTCTTTGCCCCGCTCAACCGAACCGGCAACACGGTGCGCATCTTCGGTCCGCGCCAGGGGGACGTCGCCCTGGAGACCATCATCGACCGGCAGACCGATGCGACGGTCTTCCCCATCCCGATCAAGGCCCTGGCCGCCGAACTGACCGTGACGGAGATCACCCCCGGGCCCTTCGAAGTGGACGGATTCCGGGTGGACACCTTCCGGCTCCGCCATCCCGGCATGACCCTCGCGTACCGCTTGACGCCGCACGAAGGGGGCGCCAGTATGGCCTACGTCACAGACAACGAGCTGGGTCGGGGTGGATCTTATGATGTCCCGCCCGACTGGCGCCGGCAGCTGGTCCGGTTCCTGGGCGACGTCGACCTCCTGGTGCACGATGGGATGTACAGCGACGCGTTGGCCGAGGCTCGGGCAGGCTGGGGCCATTCGACCCCGCGCCAGGCCGTGGAGCTGGCCGCGGAAAGTGGGGCCCGGCACCTGGTGCTCTTTCACCACGAGCCGGATCATGATGATGCCGCGATCGACCGCCTGCTCGACGAAGCGCGGAGCGTGGCGGCCAAGTCGGCCCCGGTCCTCCGGGTCGATGCGGCGATGGAAGGCCTGCAACTCAACCTCTGACGAGGAGCGTCACCCATGAAGCGTGTCACCCTGGCCCTGCTGGCGATGGCGATCGCGGCGCATGTCTCCGGACAGGCCCCCGCCGCCGCCCAGAAGGACACCCGCCCCGGCATCGCGGTCCTGCCGTTCGAGAACGGCGGTTCCTACGGGCGTGACAAGGAAGACTACGCCGCGCTCCAGACCGGCATCCCCGCGCTCGTCATCGACGAGCTCCAGCGGAATCCGGGCGCCCGCGTGGTCGATCGGCAAACGATCGAGAACCTCCTGAAGGAGCAGGATCTCGGCACCTCCGGTCGAGTGGATGCCGCGACGGCCGCCAAGGTCGGCAAGCTCGTCGGCGCCCGGTACGACATCACCGGCACGTTCATCGAGCTGGGCGGCAAGTTCAAGCTGACCGCCCGGATCATCGATGGTGAGACCGGCGAGATCCTCAAGTCGGTCTCCAACGACGATGCGATGATGAATCCGAACGACCTGTTCAAGATCATCCAGTCGGTGGCCGGAAAGCTGATGACCGAGACCAAGCTTCCGCCCCTCCCGACCCAGGTGGCGGACGCGGTCAAGGCCACCAAGGTCCCGACCGAGGCGCTCACGTTGTACAGCCGCGCGCTCCTCTACCAGGACCGCGGTGACAAGACCAAGGCCACCGAGTACTACAGCCGGGCCATCACCGCGGCCGGCGGCCCTGGCAAGTTCACGTCCGCGGACGAGGGCTTGCAGCGGGTGAAGCAATCGTGATGCCGTGACCGGGCTGCTCGCCCGGCTCGGTGGCGCGACCGCGCGCCGGCTCTCCGTTCTCGGGGCGCCGGCGCGCTTCGCGTTCGATGTCATCGGCTCGGCCCCTTCCCTCCCTGGGGCCGGCCGCCGGGTGGCCGCACGGGTGTTGTTCAACCAGCTCAGGTTCACGGCCCTGCAGGCCGTCCCGCTGGTAGCGCTCTTGAGCGGCATCCTGAGCTTCCTCGTCATCCAGATGTCCATCCGGGAGCTGGGCCAGTTCGGTGCCGCCGACCTGATCGGAAAGCTCCTCGTCGTGTCGATCGTCCGGGAGCTGGGACCGATGCTCACTGCGATCGCAGTAGTGGGCCGCAGCGGCACCGCCATCAGCGCGGAGCTTGCCACCAACTCGGTCATGGGAGAGGTCCGGGCGCTCGAAGCGCTGGGGATCGACCCCAACCACTACCTCGTGATCCCCCGCCTCCTCGGCTGCACCATCGCCGTGGTGCTCCTGATCGTGCTCTTCGACGTAGTGGCGCTTTTCGGCGGGTACGTGGCCGCCAGCGTCGAGGGGATGTCGGGCGCGCGGTACCTGGCCAGCGTGCTGGCGGCGCTCGGTACCGTCGACGTCCTGCTGACGGTCGCGAAGGGTCTCGTCTTCGGGTTCAGCATCGGACTCCTGGCGAGCTTCCACGGGCTTCGCATCGCCCGCACGCCGACGGAGATCCCCCGCGCGGTCATCCGCGGCACCGTGAGCTCGATCGTGGTCATCTTCGTCATCAGCGCCATCTTCGTCGTGGTCTTCCAGGCGTGAGCGGCCTGCTTGTCTTCGATGGGATCGACCTGGGCGATCAGGCACCCTTCTCCCTCACCGTGGCGGAGCACGAGACCGTCGTGGTCACCGGAGACGAGGCGAGCGGCGTCAACGACCTCGGGAGCTACGCCCTGGGCCTCGACCGTGCCCCGGGCGGATCGGTGCAGACCCTCGGCACGGACATCACCGCGCTGCCGCGCCGCCAGCAACTCGCCTTCCGTCGAAGGATCGGCTACCTTCCCGCGGGCGACGGACTCCTGCAGAACCTTTCCTTGCGCGACAACATCCGGCTCCCGCTCCGCTTTGGCAGCAACTTCCGATCCGATGACATCGAAGGACGCGTGGACGTGATCCTGGCCCAGTTGCGGCTTCGCCCCGCCGCATCCCTTCGCCCGGCGGACACCTCCGACGAGTTGCGCCGCCGTGCGGCCCTCGGCCGCGCACTCGCATTCGATCCGGAGCTCGTGATCCTCGAGCAGCCGTTCGAAGGGTTGGGCGATCGTGTCGCCGGCGAACTCCTCGAAGTGGCGCGCGGCGGCGACACCGCCGATGGCGGTCGCCGCACCGTGTTCATCACCTCGCAGGACATCCCGGCCATGCTCCGGCCGCGGGTGGAGCGCCAGGTCCGGATGCATTCGCGGCTCTCCGGAGTGGTGGCGCGGTGAGCCTCAACGAGCGCCAAGCCGACACCCTCATCGGCGCCCTTGTGGTCGGGGTCGTCCTCGTGCTCGGGACCGCCATCTATTTCACCCTCGGCTGGAACCAGCGCCGGTGGGACCTTTACGTCACTGCCGCCTCGGCCCAGGACATCAGCGCCGACACCAAGGTCTTCCTGCAGGGACTCGAGGTCGGTCGCGTGGATGCCATCAACCCGCGGTTCGACCCGCGCAGCGGCACACTCACCTTCCTCGTGCACCTGCGCATCAACCAGAAGTTCCAGGACGGCGGCGCTGTCCGGCTCCCGACCGGCACCACGGCCGATATCTCCGCCGCGAGCGCCTTCGGGGGCGGCACGCTCATCTCGCTCAACACTCCCGCCACTTCGGCCAGTACGCTCGAGCCCGGCGACACGATCCCGTCGGTCCGCCACTCGACCCCGCTCGACCAGATCGCCCAAGTGGCCGATTCCCTCGCACGTCAGGTGTCGCTGGTGCTGGCCGATACCCGCCGCCTCCTGGGAGACGTCGACGGCACCGTGCGGGAGGTACACCATACCCTCGCCGCCGCGGGACCTGGATTGCAGCACTCTGTGTTCCAGGCGGACTCATCGCTCATCGAACTGCGCCCGCTCCTCCGCCACGCCGACAGCCTGATCCGCCGCACCGACGTGCGGTTCGGCACGCTACAGGACTCGCTGTTGCAGACGTTGGCGAGCGCCCGCGCGCTGACCGGACACCTCGACAGCCTGGTCGAGCTGGCGCGCACTACCGGAACGGAGAACCGGGCCGACATCCGCACCACCATCGAGCACCTCACCCGCGCCAGCGCGCAGCTGGAACATTTCGTCGACCAGGTATCGCGCCGCCCGCTCCGGATGATCAGCGGGGTCCATCCGCTCCCACCCGATAGCCCGTCGGCATCGCCGGGCGACAGCGGCGGCACGCAATGACGTTCCTGCTGCTCCATCCGGCGACCTGGGACCCCGCGGCCCTCGGCGGCGTCCTGGCCGCCGACGACGTGGCGATCCAAGCCGTGTCGCCCGGCGCCCCCCTCGCGGCCGACGAGCGCCCCACGGTGCTCCTGCTCGACCCCGCCTCGCGGATGGCCTGGCCGACCCGCGCGCTCGCCACATTCACCGGCGCCGGCGCGGCTGTGGTGGCGCTCGGGGCACCGGGCGAGAACGATGTTCCCGCCCCCCTGGTCGAACTCGACCTGGCGGCGTTCCTCAAGGCCCCGGTCGGCACCCGCGAGACGCTGCTGGCCCTCCGGGTGGCCTTCCGGACCGCGGTCGACCGCCGAGAGGCGGCGCGTGCGCGTGTCGACAGCGCCGCTCGTGCCGATGAACTCCGTGAGCTGACCGAGATCGGCATCCGCTTGAGCACCGAGCGCGATTACAACACCCTGCTGGAGACGATCCTCACCCAGGCCCGCCGCATCACCCAGTCCGACGCGGGAAGCCTCTATGTGGTCGAGCAGGACGAACAGGGACTCCGGCGGCTCCGCTTCAAGCTGAGCCAGAATCACAGCCGGCCCGACATCCCGTTCGTCGAATTCACCATCCCGGTGGATCACGCGTCCATCGCAGGATATGCGGCCGCCGAAGGGGAGCCGCTGATCATCGACGATGCGTACGCCCTGCCGCCGGACGTGGAATATTCGTTCAATCGGTCCATCGACCAGCGCTACGGCTACCGCACCCGCTCGATGCTGAGCGTGCCGATGCTCAACCATCACGGCGAGACCATCGGGGTACTGCAGCTGATCAACCGCAAGCGGGCGCCCGGGGCGCTCCTCCACTCGCCGGAGGACACCGACCGGGAGGTGCTGGCCTACTCCTCCCCCAGCGTCAAGCTGGTCAAGGCGCTCGCGGGCCAGGCCGGTGTCTCGATCGAGAACAGCCAGCTCTACGAGTCGATCGAGCGGTTGTTCGAAGGGTTCGTGAAGGCCGCGGTGACCGCGATCGAGCAACGCGATCCGACGACGTCGGGCCACTCGCTCCGGGTTGCGACGATGACGGTGGGGCTGGCCCACTCCGTCGACCGGGCGGGCGATGGCCCCTTCGGGAGCGTGAACTTCTCCGCTGACCAGATCCGCGAGCTCCGGTACGCGGGGTTGCTCCACGATTTCGGCAAGGTCGGCGTGCGCGAGCAGGTACTGGTCAAGGCCAAGAAGCTTTACACCGCCGACCTGACGCTCATCCGGCAGCGCCACGCCTTCCTGCAACGCACGGCGCAGTGGCGCCTGGAGCAGCAACGTGCCGACTACCTGGAACGCAATGGGCGGACCGGCTATGACGCACACCTGCGCGCGCTCCGCGCGGGCTTCGAGGAAGAGAGCGCCGGCCTGGACCGGTTCCTCAAGGTGATCCTCGATTCCAACGAGCCGACCGTGCTGGCGGAGGGGAACTTCGAACAGCTGCAGGACCTGGCGGAGCGGACGTACGAGACGATCGATGGCGCGGTGATGCCCTGGCTCACCGACGACGAGGTCCGGTTCCTGAGCATCCGTAAGGGGAGCCTCGACGAGGCCGAACGGCTCGAGATCGAGAGCCATGTGACCCACACGTACTGGTTCCTGCGGAATATCCCCTGGACCCGGGAGCTCAAGGGCGTGCCCGACATCGCCCACGGGCACCACGAGAAGCTCGACGGGTCAGGCTATCCCCGCCACATCCGCGGCGAGGCCATCCCCATCCAGACGAGGATGATGACCATCGCCGACATCTTCGACGCCCTCACCGCCTCCGACCGGCCCTACAAGCGCGCGCTCCCGCTCGACCGAGCCCTCGGCATCATGTCGGACGAAGTGAAGGCCGGGATGCTCGACCCGGAGCTCTTCACGGTGTTCGTGGACAGCAAGGTCTATGAAAAAAAGGACACTCAGTCGGAAGGATAAGGAGCCAGAGCTCGTGCCCGCCCCCCACCCGTCACGTCGTGCTGTTCGCCCCCACCCGCCAGACCCCCACCGCCATCCCGACATTCACCGGCACCAGGAGTGCCAGCACATCGCCATTGGCCTGGCCGCCGATCACCACGTGCCACGCCAGACCCAACAGCGACCCTGCCGCGATGATGATGCCCAATCTGGGCGCCAGGCGTCGAGCCCATGGGCGCCCCAGGGCCAGCGGACGGATCGCGAAGGCCAGCACCAGCGCCAGCAGGTTGGCCTGGAGCACATTCTGGTTCCGCCAGGTCGCCGTGTGGTCGGTCAAGGCCCAGAGCCCCGACGCCACCACGCCACCGATACCCAGCACCAGTGCCACCAGCGCAGCGGCCGCCACCCACCACCACCCCGGCCGCGGTCCCCGGCCGGTGGCACCTGCCAGGATCCCGCCCGCCAGCACCCCGACCAGCAGGAACCACGGGATCTCCGTACCGTGATCCACCGGTTCGGGATACCTGTCGCTCAACGACAGCGTATCCTCGCGGATCACGAGTGGGAGCTGCACACCGGCGGAGTCGACGGTCACCTCACGCAGGTGCACCATGAGGCGCACTGGCAGGAACATCTCCTGCCATTCATCGAGCGGCCGATCCACGGCCGGACCCAGCAGCAGCAGCATGCCGGTGCGCAAGAATGGCTGGTCCTGGGTCAGCCGGCGCGTATGGTCGCGGTCGGTGGTGCCGGTGGGCCGTCCACGGGTCGCCCGGGCGATGGCGCCGCCGAGCGCGCGATCGAGCGCATCGCGTACCCGGGTGGAGCAGTTGTCGTGGTAATAGTCGTAGCGGTAGACCCGGTTCTCCGGCAACCCGTTCCAATCGAGGAACTGCTGCAGCGAGAGCCGTTCCGCCGGGGTGAGTCGGAGCGTCTGCTCCCAGAGCGAGCGGTGGCTGGTTTTGCGATAGAACTCGAGCGTGGGTGCGGTATAGAACGCCGCGGTCCAATAATTGAGCCGCCCCTCGAGGAAGTGGAGCAGGAACCCCTTCTCGGCGAAGTCGAACATGCCGTAGTTGTACACGAGGTCGAGCCCGGTCCGGCGGTCATGGATCCGGATCATGTTGTGGCCCCACCGCTCCCACACCGCGGCGCCCGGCCCCACCGTCACCACCGACACCTCCAGCGATGCGCCGGGGACCAGGGCCTGGGCCGCGACCCTTCCCGTGACACCGAGCCACAGCAGCAGCGCGATCGCGGCCGCCCGCCTCACAGCGCGATCTCCCGCCCCTCATGCGCCGACCGATAGAGCGCTTCCAGCACCCGGTGCAGGGTCAGGTGGTCCTCGAGATCCGGCGCGTTCGCCGTACCGTTCACCGCGGCGATGAAATGCGCCCATTCCGCGCGGACGGACGCCGAGAAGGCGCTCTCGCGGCTCGAGGCACCGGTCGGCGAGACATCGACCGGGACGCCATTGAGCTCCTTCCACACCCGGAGCGGATTGATGACCGCCGCCCCCTTGGTGCCCCGCAGGCCGACCCCCAGATGCTCTCCATCGCCGATGTGACGCCAGGTGACGTCGACGAAGATCGACTGTCCCTCCTCGCACACCACGAACGCGCTCCCCGAATGCTCGACGCCCCCTTTCCCGCCCGATCGGTCGAGCGAGGCGCTGACGCGCACCGGCTTGGGATTGCCAGCGAGCCACAGTCCGAGGTCGAGCACCGACAGCCCGAGGTCCAGCATCGCCCCGCCCCCCGACTCGGCCCGCCGCTGACGCCACCCCAGCTGCGCCCGGCTCGGCCGGAAGACATGCCACGTGCCCTGCACGACGTCGATCTGGCCCAGTTCCCCGCTCTGCACGAACCCCCGGACGGTCTGGACGTCGGTACGATAGCGGTGGTTCATCCCCACCATCACCACGCGCTCCCGCTTTTGCGCCGCCTTGGCGATCCGCTGCGCACCCTGCAGCGAGGTCGCGAGCGGCTTCTCGACCAGTGCGTGCAGGCCCGCGGAGAGTGCGGCGAGCACATGGCTTTCGTGGAGGTGATTGGGCGTCGCGATCAATAGCGCATCGAGGGCCTCCGCGCCGAGCAATTCCTCGATGTCATCGAATGCGTTCGGGACCCCGAATCGAGTGGCGAGCGCGCGGGCCTTGGGCAAGTCGCCATCGCATAGCGCAACGACCTCGATCTCGGGCATCCGGCGGAGCACCGGGAGGTGGGCCACCTGGGTCACGGCACCGGCGCCGACGATGCCGAGTCTTAGTGGAGCGGTCATGGGAACGGATCCCGTCGGAAGGGTCAGAACTGCCGGGTCAGCTTGGTACCCGGAAAATAGACGGAAAGGATCTGGGGATAGCGCTGTCCGGCGCGGGCACGACCGATGGCCCCCCACTGACACAGTCCGACGCCGTGCCCCGCGCCACGCCCCACGGCCACCAGCCCCGCGACCCGACCGTTCGCCGTCCGCGCCTGCAGAGTGAACACCGCGCTGCGGAGGATGTCCTGCCCCGGCGGGAGGAGCACGCGCCGCACCGCTGGACCGGCCACGGTCACGGTACGGTCGGCCAGCCGGATCGTGAGCTGCGCGACGCGCCCCGAGGGGGTGTGGCCGGAGACCTCGATGCCGCGGACCACCGTCACCTCCGACGATCGGACGTCGGCCTCCACCGGAAGCGTGCGGCGGAGTGCCGCCATCAGCGTCTCCGCCGACCACTCCTCCCGCCACTGATACCGCGGAGAGATCCGGCAATAGGCGAGTCCATCACCATCGACATCGGCGACCGACCGGAGATATGGGCGGCGCCCGCCGGAGAAGACCTCACTGGCGTCGGCAGTACGACCCCCGCAGGTCGAATGGAAGAAGGCGTCGATCGGTCGGCCTTCCCAGGTCAGGATCTGGCCCCGGGTCGCCCGGACCGCGCGCCAGGCCTGCGGGGTCTCTCCCTGGACCCCGTCGTAGCGCTGATCGCCGACGGTCGCGGCCAGGTCGAATCCCTGCGCGCGCCACCGGCCGGCATTCCGGACCGCATAGGTCCGTGACACCACCGCCTGCGCCATCGCGGCCTGATCGTCGCCTTCGGGATGATCGCCGAGCTCGGCCGATACCACCCCCGCCAGATACGATTCGATGCCCACCCGCTCCACCACCTGGATCCCGGCGCCGGCGCGTCGGATCTCGATCGTGCCACGATAATCATGCCCGTTCACCCGCACGAACCCATCGGCGTCCGCCGCCGTGACGACGAGCGGAGCGGCCGCCCCGCTGGGGCCGGCATCGCCGGAGACGGAAAGGCCGGCCGCGTCGGCCGTGATGACAAGCTGGTGTCCGCTGCCGAGGTCGGTCACCGGCCGGTCGTCGCGGGCGCGCACACGGAGCGCGTCGCCGCCGCCGAGTTGGACCCGGGTGGCGGTCGCGATGAGTCCCAGCAGGAGGGTCGGTTCGCCAGCGCCGGCACCAGGGCCCGGAGCCAGGATCGGCGCGGACACAGGTGAGGCACAGGCCGCGGCGAGGGCGGCCGCCAGGATGCCGGCCCTCCGCGCGCCGCTCAGCTGCGGAAGTTCCCGAACTTGAGTTCGACGCTGAATTCCTTCGCCCGGAGGAAGGCGATGACCGCCTGGAGGTCGTCACGGGAGGGACCTGAGACGCGCACTTCATCGCCCTGGATCGAGGCCTGCACCTTCTTGAACCCCTCGTCCTTGATCGCCTTCACGATCGCCTTGGCGTCCTCCTTCTCGATGGCCTGCTTGAGCGTCGCCACCCGACGGACGCTCTCGCCCGCGCCGGGGATATCCTCCCCGACCTCGAGGTTCTTGAGCGGGACACCGCGCTTCGTGAGCTTGGTCGTGAGGACATCGACGAGCGATCCCATATGGAAGGCGTCATCGGCACCGAGCCGGATCTCGGTCTTGACCCGGTCGAACTCGATCGTGCAGTGGGTGCCCTTGAAGTCGTACCGCTGGGAGATCTCCTTGAGCGCCTGGTTGACCGCATTGTCGACCTCCTGCAGGTCGGCGCCGGTCGATACGTCAAAGGAGGGATTGGAGGCCATGCGGGGTCCTGGTGAACGGTGAAGGGAGGACGGAACCGACCGCCGGTCAGGAGAGGAAGCTCTCCAGCGCCTTGGCCCGGCTCACGTGGCGCAACCGGGTCAGCGCCTTTTCCTTGATCTGGCGGACCCGTTCGCGGGTGATGCCGAGCAGGCTGCCGATCTCCTCGAGCGTCATCGGTTCGGGACCGTCGAGGCCGAAATAGAGCCGGAGGATCTTGGCCTCCCGCTCCTTCAGCGTGCCCAGCACCTCCTCGATCGACTCCGTGAGCGCATGTTCGAACGTCTCGGCGTCGGGGCCGGGATTCTGGGTGTCGGGGAGATAGTCGAGGAGCCGGTTGTCCTCGCCCGGGGTCATCGGCGCATCGAGCGAGAGATGGTTCTGCGAGATGGAGAGGGTCTTCTGGACCTCCTCGATCGTGATGTCCATCCCTTCGGCGATCTCCTTCGGCGTCGGCTCGCGCCCGAGCTCCTGCAGGAGCGCGCTGGCCCGCTTCCCGATCCGGTGGAGCGTCCCGGCGCGGTTGAGCGGCACCCGGACGATGCGGCTCTGCTCCGCCAGCGCCTGGAGGATGGCCTGCCGGATCCACCAGACGGCGTAGGAGATGAACTTGATCCCCTTCGTCTCGTCGAACTTGTGGGCGGCCCGGATGAGCCCGAGGTTCCCCTCGTTGATCAGGTCGGAGAGGGACACACCCTGGTTCTGGTATTTCTTGGAGACCGACACCACGAAGCGGAGGTTGCTGCGGACCAGCTTGTCGAGCGACTCAGCATTACCCACGCGAATGCCCTGCGCCAGGCGGACCTCTTCATCCTGCGAGATGAGCGGATACTTGCTGATCTCACGAAGATACTGGTCGAGCGAGCCCTCATCCGCGAGGGACGGGCCGCGCTTGCCGGTTCCGACCTGCATCGGGCGCATGGATCAGGGAGTCTCGATGGAACGGTACGATTCAGCGGCCCGGGCGCCACGGACGGCAGCGCGCACGAGCAACGCAAGGTTCCTGCGGTCTGGGAGCGGTATCCACCAGGAAGATCTCACTCGCACGCGCCCCGGACGTGAGGCGCCGCGTCCAACTGCCGGAACCTTAGCCGAGGCGTCAGGGTGGCGCAACGGTCCGATGGCATCAGACCTCGCCGTAATTGTCGATCTGCGCCCGCTGCAGCGTGCCGGAGTAGTCGACGTATCCTACCTTGGTCTCGGAATAGAATTCGTAGACCTCCCACCCACCCTCGCGATGCCCGTTGCCGGTCTGCTTCACGCCGCCGAAGGGCAGGTGCGCCTCGGCACCGATGGTCGGTGCGTTGATATAGGTGATCCCGTTGTCGAGATCCTGCATTGCCCGGAAGGCCGAGTTCACGTTGCGGGTGTAGAGTGAGCTCGAGAGTCCGTACTGGACCGAGTTGTTGACGCGGATCGCATCGTCGAGCGAGCTGACGGGGATCACGGTCAGGACCGGACCGAAGATCTCTTCCTGCGCCAGGCGGCTCCTGGCCCCGGCACCGGTGAAGATCGTGGGCCGGTAGAACCATCCCTCCGCCGTCCCTGCCCCCGCCGGCCGCTTGCCTCCGGTCACGAGCTCAAGCCCTTCGGTCAGGCCAATCTCGACATACCGCTCCACCTTTTCCCGCGCCACCTGGTGGATGAGCGGTCCCACATCCGTCCCCGCCTTGCGGCCATCGCCCAGGCGCAGCTTCGCCGCGGCATCGGCCACGCGGGCCACGAACCGATCGTGGACCTTCCGGTGGATGATGAGCCGACTGGTCGCGGTGCATCGCTGCCCGGTGGTGCCAAAGGCGCCCCAGAGGACGCCGTCGAGCGCCAGGTCGAGGTCGGCGTCGTCCATCACGATCATCGCGTTCTTGCCGCCCATCTCGAGCGACAGCCGCTTGTGCATCCGGCCGCAGGTCTCCCCGATGAACGATCCCGTCGCGGTCGATCCGGTGAACGAGATGACCGGCACGTCGGGATGCTCCACCAGCGCCTTCCCCGCCACCTCGCCGCGACCATGCACCAGCTGGATGACCTCCGGCGGGAGCCCCGCCTCCAGCGCGAGCTCGACCAGCCGATGCACCGTGTGGGGCACGTCCTCGCTCGGCTTGATGATCACGGCATTTCCGCACAGGAGCGCCGGGAACATCTTCCAGGTGGGGATCGCCATCGGGAAGTTGAACGGCGTCACCAGACCGCACACGCCGATCGGACGCCGGAAGCTCATTGCCCACTTGTCGCGCAGCTCCGATGGCACCGTGTGACCGAAGAGCCGCCGGCCTTCACTGGCGGCGTAGTACGCCGTGTCGATCCCCTCCTGGACATCACCCCGGGTCTCGGCCAGGACCTTGCCCATCTCGCGGGTCATCCCGTCGGCGAGCTCCTCTTTGTGCTCCACCAGGAGATCGCCCAATCGCCGCAACACATCCCCACGCGCGGGCGCCGGGGTCCGCTTCCAGATCTCGAACCCGCGCTTGGCGCTCTTGACCGCGTCGGCGACGTCCCGTCGTCCGGAATCGGGGAACTTCCCGATGAGGTCGCGCACCTGGGCGGGATTCCGGACCTCGAAGTGCTTGCCGGTGGACGGCGCGACCCAGCGGCCGCCGATGAAGTTCTTGAATGTGGGCATGGATGCAGATCCGCTGAATGAGTGTGTGGTCGCGGGCCGACGGCCGGCTCACGGAGTCCGGGCGGAGGGCAGTTCGGTGGTCGCGAGCGCACCCACCGCGGCCGAGCTGCCGGTGACCGCCCGGCGATGATAATCGACCTGACCCAGGTGATACGTCAGGTGCGCGGCGAGATGGACGAGCCATTCGTCGGTGCGGACGGTCATCCCGCCGCCACCGGCCGGGCCCGGGTACTGCTCGGGCAATGCGCGCCCGTCCAGCCCGAGGCGGACGGCCTTCTCGGCGTCTCCGATGCGCCGCACCAGCTCGCCTCGCGGGACGCCGCGATCGGCGAACTCGGCGGCGCGGTCGCGCACGTAGCCGCTGCCGCCAAGGATGGCACCGACGAAATGCTGCAGATTCCCCGCCACATGGAGCGCGAGGGTCCCAGCCGCGTTGGGAAAACCGGCCGGACAGGCCCAGACCGATTCGTCATCTGGATACGCCTCGACCTCGCGCCGGAACGCTGCCAGATCGCGCAGCAGCACTGCACGGACCGGGGGCACCACCGCCGCCACGCCGCTCACGGGCACATCCACGTCAACGCGACCTTGGCATAGCCGACCCGCGGAAGGATCGCCTGCGCGGCGAGGATCAGTCCGGAAATGAGCACCAGCATCGCCACGCCATGCGCCGCACCCATCCGGCGCTTCCACGTGGCCAGGATATTCCAGACCCCCGCGACGATCACCACCAGCACCGCCCCCAGATAGCCGTAGAGCGACCATCCGCAGAGATGCTGGTAGGGCCAAGACCAGACGCCCAGCGCGATCGCCGCGCCGAAGAGCACCCGGATCCAGGCGCCGAGGAAGGCGCGGGCACCTTTGGGTGCCGCAGCCGGAGCGGCGGCCGGTGCCGCCGCCGGGGCACCGGTCGCCCGGGCGGCGGGTGGCTGGCCCGGCTTGGCTTCGGGCAGCTTGGCGATCTCGCGGTCGATCGCCGCGAGTTCCTTGTCCCAATCACGCGGTTGGTCTGCCATCATCCATCCCGGCTGAGGCCGTAGCGTTCGATCTTCTTGTAGAGGTTGGAGCGGGGCATCTTGAGCGCCCGGGCGGTCTCCGAGACGTTCCATTCGTGCTCCCGGAGCTTCTGCGCCAGGAAGGCCCGCTCCGCGTCGAGCTTGAACTGTTCGAAGCTGCCGTCGCCGGCCTCCCCACCCTCGTCATCTGGATCGGCGGCGCCGCCCCCGACCCCGCCGGCGCCGAGCACCCGCTCAACGTCCGCCCCGGTGACGGCCTTGCCATCCGCCAGGATCAGCAGACGCTCGATCGCATTGCGGAGTTCCCGGATGTTGCCGGGCCACTCCCGCCGCCCCAGCGCCTGGAGCGAGCCCGCATCGAAGGTGCGCAGCGGCGATCCGCTCTCCCGGGCGAGGATCCCGACGAAGTGACCGACCAGCGCCGGGATGTCCTCGCGCCGCTCCCGCAGCGGCGGCACATGGATCGGCAGCACGTTGAGCCGGTAGTAGAGATCCTCCCGGAACCGGCCGGCCGAGATCTCCTCGTCCAATCGCTTGTTGGTCGCTGCCAGCACGCGGACATCCACCGCCACCGATCTGGCCCCGCCGACCCGCGTGATGATCCCCTCCTGCAATGCCCGCAGCACCTTGGCCTGCGCCGACAGCGCCATGTCCCCGACCTCGTCGAGGAAGATGGTCCCGCCGTCGGCCTGCTCGAATTTCCCGGCGCGATCGGCCACGGCACCGGTGAACGAACCCTTGATGTGCCCGAACAGCTCACTTTCGATCAGCTCCGACGGGATCGCCGCGCAGTTGACCTCGACGAACGGCCCCGCCGCCCGCAGGGACGCCTGGTGGATCCCGCGGGCCACCAGCTCCTTGCCGCTCCCATTTTCGCCGGTGATGAGCACCCGGGCCGGCGTCGGCGCCACCTTCGCCATCAACTCGCGGACCTCCAGCAGCGCCGCGCTCGCACCGATCATCGCGTTGCGCAGGTCGGCGGCGCCTTTCAACTCGGCGTGCTCGCGGCGCAGCGTCGCAGTGGCGAGCGCATTCCGCACCGTCACCAGCAATCGGTCGCTGTCGAGCGGCTTTTCCAGGAAATCGAACGCCCCCCGCCGCGTTGCCTCGACAGCGGTCGCGATCGTGCCGTGGCCGGAGATCATCACCACCGGCGCCGGCGGCTCGAGCCCGGCCAAGCGCGAGAGCGTATCGAGCCCATCCAGGCCGGCCATCTTGACGTCGAGGAACACGAGCCGGGGGCGGAACTCGGGGTACACGGTGATCGCCTCGCCACCGGTGGCCGCGGTCCGGACCACGAAACCCTCGTACTCCAGCACCTGCTTCAACGCCTCGCGGATGCCAGGCTCATCATCCACGACCAGGATGCGCTCACCGCTCACGGCGCACCTCCATAGATGGTCACCGCGCTCGGCGTGATCCGGAGCGCCCGCACCCCGGCCGGCAACGTGATCGGGACCGCGCCATCGGCAGAGCCACCGAGGCTGGCCTGCACCAGCCGCTGGACCATCGACCCCGGGATCCGGACGCCGCGGATGCGGAGCGCATCCACCTGCCATTCGGCATTCCGGGGTCCGAGCACCCGCACGTCGCCACCCACCCGAACCCACTCCTTGGGCCGAAGCAGTCCCGAGAGGGGCCCGAGCGCCGCCTTGGGGATCACCTCGGTGTCGAGGCGCGCCGTGACCTGCACCCGGCCAGCGCCGAGCGTCACCGCGACCGAATCCAGGTGCGTCCGCAACGCAGGCCCGAATCCGTGGGCCAGCAGCGCCGCCAGCTCGGCCGCGGTGAGCCGCACCGAGTCGGCACGCCACCCATTCAGGCTGTCCACCTTGTCCTGCGCCGACGCCAGCGCCGCTGGTGACGCATAGCCCGATGCGGGGGCACTTTCCCCCTGCCCGCCGCGCCAGAACTCCCACATCGTGTGGAACTCATGACGCCAATGCCATCCCACCGCGACCACTGCCGCCAGCAGGAACAGTAGCACCAGCCGGACCACACCCTTGAGGCAACCCATCATGCGCTCAAGCGGAAAGTGCGCAGTGGAACGTACGCCGGCGAATGGCGATCGAGCGTGCTCTGGTAGAGCACGACCTCGTCGACGGAGAACGGGTCGGTCAGTCCATGTGCCGCGAGCGCCTTGATCGCGCCCGGGGACAACCGCTCGCCCTCCCGCACGCGCCCCAGCGTCACGTGGGGCCGGAACGTCGCGCCTTCGATGGGGAATCCCAGCGACTCGGCGTGTCGTTCGACCCGGTCCTGCAGCAGCTCGAGGGCCGGAGGTGCGTCGATACCGAGCCAGACCACGCGCGCCTTCTCCCACGACGGGAACGCGCCCAGCGGCGCCAGCTGGAATGCGAGCGGTCCGGTACCGGCGACGGAAAAAGCGATCGACTCCGCGATCGCATCGACCCGCTCGTCCGCGACCTCGCCGTAGAACTTGAGGGTCAGGTGCACCCCGGTGGCCGGGACCCAGCGGACCGGCCAGGGGCGCTCCCGAAGCTCGCGCAGCAGCGCAGTCACCTGCTCCAATGCAGGAGCAGGGACCGGCAACGCGGCGAAGAGGCGGATCACGCCTCGTGGGCCCGGTCGAGGACCAGCAAGCTCCCGCGACGATAGCCCGACGGGTCGAGCTCGACGGACGTGAACCCGAGGCCGGCAAAGACCTGCTCGAGCGGATCCCAGCAAGCTCCGATCAGCGTGAACTGCGAGGGAGACACCTCGATCCGCGCAGCGGCACCGAGGTGACGTACCCGGAGGTCGCCGGTGACGCCCAGGGACCGGAGGTACACCTCTCCCTGCTCCACCTGCGCCAGGCGTTCCGGTGTGACGGTCAGGCCGTACTTGATGCGGCTCGACAAGCAGGGCGATGCCGGTGCATCCCACTGCGGGAGCCCCAGCTCGCGTGCGGCGGCGCGCACCATCGCCTTGGTCCATCCCAATTCCGCGAGCGGCGAGCGGACCCCGCGCTCATCGGCCGCTCGAAGTCCTGGACGATGCTGGCCCAGGTCGTCCGCGTTGGTGCCGTCGATGATGAGATCGAACCCGAGCTCGCCCCGTACGCGCGCCAGGACCGCCCAGAGCTCGGACTTGCAGAAGTAGCACCGGTCCGGCGCATTGGCGAGGTAGCGGGGGTCACTGAGCTCGTCGGTGTCGACCTCGATCACCGGGACCGAATACCGGCGGGCGATCTCGAGCGCGGTGTCGTGGTGGGCGGCGGGGTACGACGCGCTTCGACCGATCACCGCGCGGAACCGTGCCGGTCCCAGCGCTGCCGCGCCGGCCACGGCGAGCAGCGCGGAATCCACGCCGCCCGAGTATCCGAGCACCACCCGCCCAAGTCCCTGAAGGTGGCCGCGAAGACGTTCGAGTTCGGTCATCGACCGAAACGTAATCGCGGCCCACTGGCGGGGGGAGCGGCGTGGTGCTTTCCGCGCCGGGGTGCGGACATTAGCATCCAGCGATGCCCCCGCCGACCGATGCCATCGTCGTCACTGCCCGCGTCCGCGTGCCGCGCTCGGAACTCGAATTCCGGGCCACCCGCGCCGGCGGCCCGGGCGGGCAGCACGTCAACACGTCGTCGAGCCGGGTCGAGCTCCGATGGGTCATCCTCGCATCGATCGCCGTCACGGCCGAGGAACGGGAGCGCCTGCTCCGGAAGCTCGGTCGACGGGTAGATTCCTCAGGCACTCTTCGCATCGTGTCGGACTCCCGCCGAAGCCAGCTCCAGAATCGCGAAGCGGCGGTCGCCCGGTTCCAGGAGATCGTGGCGGCGGCTCTTGCCGTCCCCAAGCCCCGCAGGGCCACCCGCCCCACCAAGGCCTCCAAGGAACGACGCCTGGTCGCCAAGCGGCATCGGACCCTCCAAAAGACCCGCCGGCGCCCTCCGGACCCCGACTGACGGGACCGATGTGCATCCGAATGGGTCGACCGGCATCCCCCACGTTGCATGAACGACCTCATCACCGAGCTCTTCCGGCAATACCACCCATCGGTCCTCCGGATGCTGATCCGGCGCACCGGCGATCCTGACCGCGCCGAGGACCTGGCGGCCGAAGTGTTTGCACGGGCCTTTGCGGCGCCACCTCAGAACCCTCGGCCGTGGCTCTTTGCCGTGGCCCTTAACTTGGTGCGGGAAGATGCCCGGCGAGCATCCCGCCACGGGCGCCGACTGCAACTTCTCAAGGCGGAGACCCCGGAATCCACCGAGACACCAGCCGACGCCTATGACCGGGTCGAGCGCGCCGCCGGCGTCCGAGCCGCACTCGACCGACTCTCGGAGCGCGATCGCGAAGTGCTCCTGCTGCAGGCCGAAGGCTTCGACTACGACGAGATCGCCGCGACCAGCGGATTGGCTCGTGGTGCGGTGGGAACGACGCTGGCCCGGGCCCGCAAGCGCCTGGTGCTGGCCTATCATGCCGAGCAGGAAGCGGGGATCCGTGCGACACGTTGACGAAGGCACCCTGCACGAGCTGCTCGACGGCAGCCTGGCGCGGGCGGAAACGGTCCGGGTCGAAGCGCATCTCGCCAACTGCGGGGCCTGCCGGGCTCGGCTTGACGATGCCCACGCGCTCGTCCGAGAGACCGCCGACCTCATCCTGACGCTCGACACCCCCCCGGCACCGCCATTGGCGTCGCGGCCATCGGTCCTTCGGCGAACCCGCTGGCCTGCCGCAGTCGGTTGGGCCGCCAGCATCACCATCGCCGTCGGGATCGGGTTCGCACTCCACGGCCCGATGGGCGCGACCGGGACCCCTGCCGCCGCGGCCGCTGATGCGGCCTCGGCACCATCGGTCGCACGGAGCACGGCTGCCGAGGCCGCCCCGGACCGCGCGAAGGGCCCGCGGCAGGACGCGGTACGCCGAGCCGGATCCACTGCGAGCGCGGGTGGCAACACCGTCTCCGTCAAGACCGCTCACCCAGCGAACGCGCCGCTGCCATCCCGATCCGCATCAGCCCCGCCGGAGGTGCTCCGGATGCACCCGAGCGCTGCCGTGGCGCTCGACGCCCGTGCAGAGGCCAGGACCCGGCACCCCGACTCGAACACGATCACGCTCGAAGATGCGATCCAGCGGCTCGGTGGCTCGATCCGCCTGATCGACGGCCTCGATCCGGTCTCCGTGGCGCGGGTACCCGGGTCGATGGTGGAAGGCGCCGACCCGCGGCGCGACGCGATCCTGGTCCGGTACGTGGATCCCGCGCTCGGGGCCATCCAGCTGGCGCAGCAACGGATCCTCGCGGCCGACAGTCTCGACGCGTTGGCGGCAGGACCCTCCGGGAATGTGGCGTCACCCGGAACTTCGGCGATGCCGGCGGTCCCGATGCAGGAGGCGCTCTCCACCGTCAGCTGGAGTGACGGACACGGGTTCCAGATGACGCTCACCGCGATGGCGCCGGCAGGATCGCTCGCGGCGCTCCGGGCCCGGGTGCACTGAGGGCCCTAACGCGAGACCCCCCGCTGGCGGGCGAGGGGTCTCGTTCGAGCCAGGAGAATGGGGCCGATCATTTCACGCGGATCGGCACCGTGAACCGGGACCTGTCCCAGTCCATCACGAGCACGGCGTCGCTGACGGTCAAAGTGAACCGCTCGACCGGTGCGGCGAGCGACGACACGGCGAGCGGCACCCGCGCGAAGTCGCGCTTGGCATCGTAGTCGGTCCCCCACTGTCCTGTCTGGCTGTTGATGATGAGGGTGGCGCCGTCCTTCGTCGGCAGCGTCCAGAGAGTGTACGTCCCGGCCGGGACCACGGCACCACCGATGATCAGATCCCGGTCGGTGGTGAGTTGCGTCGCCGCATTCGCCCCGGTCCGCCAGACCTGGCCCCACGGGACCAGCCCGCCGAAGATGCGCCGGCCGCGGACCATCGGGCGGCCATAGTCGACCGACACCGAGGCGCTGCCGATGGTCCCGCGGGCAGTGTCGCGGCTCGACATGACCCCAAGCCCCTGCCCCGCCGCATCTCGCACGGCGAACGACGCGGCCAGTCCGTCGAAATCAAGGCTCGGCACACGGGCCACCTGCATCCTGACAGTGGTCTGGCCAGCGTCGAACCCGAGCGCCCGTCCATCCCGGTCGATCTTGAAGTTCACGGGGGAACCGAAGGAGTCATAACTCGCTGAATCCGAACCGACGCGGCGGAATATGTTCGGCGAGCGAGCGACGGAGCCGGCGTACACGAGGTCCACCGGCAGCGAGTCCACCTTGTGCTGAACCAGCAATCTGCTCCCCAACTCCATCATCGCGTACGAATAGCTGAGTGCCGGAAGGGCGAGCGAACCGACCGCCACGCTGCGGGATCGGGTGTGTCCGCCCGCCGTCATCGTCGATGTCACCGAGTCGCGGCCGAAGACGAGCGAACCCTCGGAGATCGGCGCCCCGGCCGGCGACCCGATGGGCCTCTGCTCCAGGTCCACACGGCCCACCAAGCCATCGGGCCGGAGCGTGGCGACATAATGGAACCATTGGGTGCGGGGGGTGCGAACGACGAGGTCACCGGTGAGCGCCGTGCGCGTGAACTCGAAGCGCTCGAGGGACACGGTGTCGGCTCCCAGACGTGCGACGAATACGCCACGTTCCTGGGCCACAAGCGCTGCAGGAACGATGGCGATGATCACTGCGATGGATCGAAGGGCGCGGGAGAGCATCGGTGCTCCGGGTCGGGGCGCGGTCAGTGACGGCACGCGGACGCTACTCCAATTCACCCGCGGGTCGGTGGGGGTCCCGTCGAACGGGCTCAGCGGATGATGACGTACGACACTGCCGCCATCGCCGCGGCCATCGGCATGGTGAGGAGCCACGCCCACACGATCCGGCCCGCCACACCCCACCGCACCGCCGATAGCCGCTGGGCCGCACCGACTCCGACGATGGCCCCCGTGATGGTATGCGTGGTGCTCACCGGAATGCCGAGCGCCGAGGCCACCAGGATGCACGCACCACCGCTGGTCTCGGCGCAGAATCCGCCGAACGGCCGGAGCTTCGTGATCTTGGTGCCCATCGTCTTGACGATCCGCCAGCCGCCCGCCGCGGTCCCGAGCGCAATGGCGCTGTACGCCGACATCTCGACCCACAGCGGGACCGAGTTCGCGTCGGTAACGTGGAGATGGTGGAGCCACCCGGTCTGGTGGGCGAAGGCCGCCTGGGTCGCGACCAGGAGTCCGACGATGATGCCCATCGTCTTCTGGGCATCGTTGGCACCGTGGCTCAGCGAGAAGAGCGCCGAGGACACCAGCTGCATCCGTCGGAATGCCAATTCGACCGGCCGCCCCGGCAATCGATGGAGCGCCCAGGCCAATCCGACGGTGAGCCCGAGTGCCAGGAACATCCCCAGGAAGGGCGAGATAGCGATGGCCGCGATCGGGGCGATCCACCCGCTCAACAGGAGGGCACCGACACCGGCCTTGGCGACCGCCGCGCCCCCGAGCCCACCCATCAACGCATGGGACGAACTCGTCGGCAGGCCGAGGAACCAGGTGATGATATTCCAGATGATGGCGCCGAGAAGGGCCGCGAAGATGAGCGCGGGATCGACGACCGACGGATCCACCAGCCCCTTGCCAATGGTCTTGGCGACCGCGGTGCCGACGGTGAATGCCGCCGCGAAGTTGAAGAACGCCGCCCAGACGACCGCCACGCCCGGCGAGAGCACCCGGGTCGAGACCACCGTGGCGATCGAGTTCGCGCTGTCGTGGAATCCGTTGATGAAATCGAAGACGAACGCGACCGCAATGATGACCAGGACATACGTGACGGTGGAGGTCATCGTCAGGCGTGCTTGATCGAGATGGACTCGAGCACGTTCGCCACGTCCTCGGCGTGATCGAGGGTCTTCTCCAGGTTGTCGTAGATCTCTTTCCACTTCATCACCATCAGCGCATCGGTGGCTCCCTCGAACAACTTGCCCAGGAACTCGTGATACGTCGCGTCGCCATCCTCCTCCAGCTTCTTGATCTTCATGCAGGCGTTGACCACCACCCCATGGTCGTTCTTCTCCAGCACGGTGACCGCCTCCAGCACCTTCTCCGCGGCGTGCTGGATGACCTCCGCCAGCAGCACCGCCCCCAGCGGCGCGTCACCGGCGCGGAAGATCTGCACCCGGCGCGCGGTCCCGTCGATGAGATCGAGCACGTCGTCGAGGCGAGAGGCCAGCAGGTGGATGTCCTCACGGTCGAGCGGCGTGATGAAGCTCCGGTCGAGCCGGCTCACCACCTCGTGGGTAAGGTCGTCGGCATCGTGCTCGAGGCGCTTGATGGCTTCCACGATCGGCGCCCGGCGCTCCTCCGGCGCCTGCAGCAGCTCGACCAATCGCTTGGCGGCCTCGACGTTCAGCTTGGCCACCTGGGTGAACAGGTCGAAGAACCGCTCATCGCGTGGAAGCAGGCGCACCGGGGACTCCATGGCTGGTCGGTCAATTCGAAGGGTCCCTGAAAATAGTCCGCTGGCGCGACCGCACCAGTCATACGCCGTCATCCGCCCGAAGGACGGTCGGTCGACCGTCGATCGAGGCTGCGATACTGGATGGCCTCCCGGACGTGTTCCGGCGCGAGCTCCTCCGCGCTGCCGAGATCGGCGATGGTGCGGGCGAGCTTGAGGACCCGGTGGTAGGCGCGGGCCGACAGGCCCAGGCGGGTGATCGCCGACCGGAGGAGCCCCTCGACCTCGTCGCTCACGCGGCACCACCGGCGGAGTTCGCGGGCGCCCATCTGGGCGTTCGCGTGGATCCCGGGCCGGCCCCGGAATCGCTCCCGCTGGATCGTCCGCGCCGCGTCCACGCGCGCCCGGATGTCGGCGCTCGATTCCCCTGAGACATCGCTGGCCAGGTCGCGGTAGTTGACCGCCGGCACCTCGAGGTGGATGTCGATCCGGTCGAGGAGGGGACCTGAGAGCCGGCTCAGGTAGCGTTCGACCGCGTCGGCGGGGCACCGACAGGCGTGCGCGGGATCGCCCAGGTAGCCGCAGGGACACGGATTCATCGCGGCGGCAAGGATGAATCGTGCCGGATAGGTCAGGCTGATCGCTGCGCGGCTCAGCGTCACATGTCCGTCCTCGAGCGGCTGGCGCAGCACCTCCAGGACATTCTTGCGGAACTCCGGCAATTCGTCGAGGAACAGCACCCCGCCATGCGCCAAGCTCACTTCCCCGGGACGGGGGTTGGAGCCGCCGCCGATCAACCCTGCGTCACTGATGGTGTGGTGGGGTGCGCGGAACGGGCGGATCACGCTCAACGATCGTCCCGGCGGCAGCAGACCGGCCACGCTGTGGATCTTGGTGGTCTCGAGCGCCTCATCGAGGTCCATCGGAGGCAGGATGGTCGGCAACCGTCGCGCGAGCATCGTCTTCCCTGCACCCGGCGGGCCGATGAGCAGGATGTTGTGCCCGCCTGCGGCCGCCACCTCGAGCGCCCGCTTGGCGGAGAGCTGTGCCTTGACATCGGAAAAGTCGACGACGTCCTGGTGCCGCTCGGACATCAGCGCCGCCAGGTCGACGTGCGCCACCGGCAGTTCCGTCTCGCCGGTCAGGTGACGGCACACGTCAAGCAGCGTGCGGGCCCCGCGCACCGCGATGCCATCGACGACCGCGGCCTCCGGCAAGTTCTGTTCGGGAAGCACGATGCCCTTGCACCCGGCGGCGCGCGCTGCGAGCGCCATCGAGAGCGCACCCCGCACCGGCCGGAGGTCCCCTTCCAACCCCAGCTCGCCCAGGAACACCTCGCCCTTGAGCGCGTCCTCCGGGAGGTGCCCGCCCGCGGCGAGCACTCCCAGCGCGATCGGCAGGTCGAGCGCGGAGCCATCCTTGCGCACGTCGGCCGGGGCCAGGTTGACGGTGACCTTCTTCAAGGGCACAGAGTACCCGGCGTTGGCCAGCGCGGGAAAGACCCGCTCACGCCCCTCTCGCACCGCGCCGTGGGGGAGCCCCACCACCGAGAAGGACGGCAGCCCGTTGGAGATATCGACCTCGACATCGACGAGATAGGCGTCGACGCCGAGCACGGCGGTGGCTTGGACACGACTGAGCATCGGCGATCCCGGAGGGAGACCGCACGACAGTACCGATGGAAGACACGATGAGCGGCACCGAACCTGCGCCGAGGAGGGCCCGAACTACGCGGAGGTCAGAATTCCCCGATGAACCCGATCTCGGGTTCCAGACGCTGGCCGCATCGTTCCAGCACCATCGCCTGGGCATGCACGATCACCGCCCGCACGTCGGCGGCGGTGGCGTGACCGAGGTTCACGATGATGTTGGCGTGCAGGTGGGAGATCTGCGCGTCGCCGATGCGAAAGCCCTTGAGCCCGCACTGATCCACCAGGCGGCCGGCCCCGACCCCTTCGATCTTCTTGAAGATCGAACCGGCGCTCGGATGGATATCGAGCCAGGGATGGCGGGACCCTCGCCAGCTCAGGTTCTCCTGGACCACCCGCTGCAGTGCGACCGGGTCACCCCTGGTGAGCCGGAAGGTCGCGGCCAGGACGATGTCGGCCCGGTGGTGGAACACCGAGTCGTCATAGCCGAACTGCACATACCCGGCATCCACCACCCTCCGCTCCCCCTCGGCCGAGAGGATCTCGCACTGCTCGAAGATCTCGGCGATGAACATGGTACGCTCCCGCGCCGGTGCAGGAGAGAGGAAGTGCAGGTTCTGCCAGACGGCCCCGCCGACGGTGCTCGGGATCCCGATGAAGTGCTCGAACCCCGACCAGCCCCGATGCACCGAGTCCAGGACCAGCCCTTGCATCACCGTACCGCTCTCGGCGCGAATGCGACCGTCGGGGCGCCACTCGACCGCACCCGCCTGGTTCCGGACCACCAGCCCGCGGATCCCGCGGTCGCCGACCAGGATGTTCGCCCCCAGGCCGAGTACGAAGACTGGGAGCCCCGCACGCCGGCCACCCAGCACCGCCCGGGCCAGGTCATCCGCACTCGTGGCGCGGTAGAGGAGATCGGCGGGTCCACCGACCCGGAACGTGGTGAGCGGGCGCAGGGGCACCGAGCGGTCAAGCCGCGTCGGCTCCAAGCCGTGCGCGGCGGGATCGAAGTGCTCCACCGCGGCAAGCGTGACGGTGTCAGGGGACGCGGGCATCATGAAAAGCTAGTGTCCCACCCGGTTAAGGGCGACCGCACCCACAGCGACCGCGACGGACCGTGCGTAGATTCACCGATGCCCATCTGCCGACGCGCCCATCCGCGCTCGCATTCGCTGCTGGATCAAGGACCGACCTCTCGGGCATGCTAGACTTCGAACCCGCTTCACAGCCGATCGAGCGTTCTGCGTGGCGACGTGCGGTGACCGGCATCGCCACCAGCTCGCTGGTGCATCTGGCACTCATCGCGTTGCTGCTCTGGGTGGGGCGGCCCCGCCAATTCGGGCTGACCCGGCCGGTCGACAGCCTCGACATGGCTCGTCGCGCCAAGCGCCAGGTGAACATGGTCTACCTGACGCCACCACCGCCGCGGCCGAGGTCGCTCCCGCCCACGGTCCGTCAAGGGCCTGAGCCGCCGCACAAGGTGGAACCGCCGACGCCCCCGACCCCTCCGATCCCGCCACCACCCACAGGCCAGAAGGATCGGACGGCGGATCCCGCGTCGGAGCCGACCACCGTCGATGTACCAGCGCCGACACCCGACCCGACGCCCGCCGAGCCGGTGCACCACATCCGGAGCCTTGCGTTCCACCCGGGCGAGTTCGCGTCCCCCCTCACCCGCCCCGAACCCGACCCCGTCTGGCGCCGCCCTCCCGACCTCGGCGCCATCGGGAGCAAGTGCGTTCCCGGGCCGCCCCACACCCGGGGGCCAAATGAACCGATCACCTACGGAGTGGTGGCGGGGCGGGTCTACCAGACGGGGAGTCGCGAGCCGCTGGCCGGTGCGGTACTCTCGATCATGGGAACGCCATACCAGACGACCAGCGACGCCAACGGGGAATACGTCCTGCGGTTCGACGCCGACCTGCTGGGCAACTGCCAGGTGCAGAACGTGCGCGTCATCCGCGACGGATTCCTGTCGCAGCTCCTGATCCTGAGCACCGGCGGCGGCACGAGCGACGTCAACCTCAACCGGTCGACCCAGTGAAGTGCGGCCTCGCGACATTCCTCGCCCTCGTCGCGATCGGTCCCCGCACGGTGGGGGCGCAGGCCGCACCTGTCCGCGGCCGGCTCCACGTCATCGCCGTGGGCGACATCAACTTCGCGCGCGGCATCGCCCGGGACTACATCTTCGCCGACAAGGGCGACAGCATCTTCGCGCAGGTGCGCGACACGATCCGGGCCGCCGATCTCGCCGTCGGCAACCTCGAGAGCATCCTGCTCGATCGGGGCGACACCACCGACTCGACCGGCAAGATGGTCTTTGCCGGCCCCGATGTGGCCGGGCCGCTCCTCATCGACGCCGGGTTCGACGCCGTCAGCACCGCCAACAACCACGCCTGGGATTTTGGGGAACGGGGTCTGCTCGAATCACTGCGGCACCTTGATGCCGCCGGGATCGCGCACAGCGGCACCGGTCCGACGCTCGAGGATGCCTATCGCCCGGCGGTGGTCGACCGGGCCGGATGGCGGATCGCAATGTTCAGCGTCACCGACATCATCAACCTGAAGGGACTGGTGCTCACCGGGTCCCCCGCCGCCTGTTGCATCGCGTGGGCCGACACCGCGGTCCTCGGACCCCGGATGCGCGCCGCGCGTGATTCCCTCGGCGCCGACCTGGTCCTCGTGATGCTCCACGCGGGGAACGAATACCGGGACCGCCCGCCAGCCGCACTCCACGCCCTGATGCGCGAGTTGGTCTCCGCCGGGGCCGATGCCGTCATCGGGCATCATCCGCACGTCCCCCAAGGCACCGAGCGGTACCACGGAAAGCCGATCTTCTACTCGCTCGGCAATTTCGTCTTCCGACAGCCCTTCCCCTGGACCGACAAGGCGCTGGTCGCAGCGATGGACTTCGATCCGGACGGCACTGCCGCCGTCACCCTTCGGCCCGTCGACGCCGATTACGTGCCGCGTTTTGCCGCCGGCGCTGATTCCGCTGTCATCCTTGCACGCGTCGACTCGCTCAGCCAGTGGCCACGCCGCCGCCGGCGCTCGGCGCCGGACGCGCCGGCGGGAATGCGATCGACACCACCGTGCCCTCCCGTGGCCGACTCGACACCGACACCGTCGCACCCCACCCCTCGACCAGGCGCTTGACGATCGAAAGCCCGAGCCCGCTGCCGCTGGTGGTGGTCGAAAAACGGGGTTCGAAGATCCGGGGCAGCAGGTCGTCCGGTATCCCGTCGCCATCATCCTCGACCGCCAAACGCTGTGCATCGCACTGGACCACGATCTGGCGGGCGTTCGCGTTCCTGGCGTTCTCCACCAGGTTGACCAGGACTTCCTTCACCTCATCCCGCCGGGCGCGCACCGAGACGTCCGGGCTCGCGATGAGCTCCACGGCCACGTCCCCGCCCAGCCGATACAGGTGGAGCACCTCGGACGCCACGGCCTGCAGGTCCACCGGGGCGAGCGGCGGGGCCGCCTCGGTCGGTGCCGCAAATCGACTGAACGCGCGGGCGATGGTGTCCAACCGGTCGATCTCCGCGAGGATCCGCTCCGCCGTGTCGTCGAAGGTGCGCTCGAACTCCGCGGGCCGTTCCTGCCGCACCCGCCGAAGGTGTTGCACCCCGAGTCGAAGCGGCGTCAGCGGATTCTTGATCTCATGGGCCACCTGCCGGGCCATCTCCCCCCACGCCAGGACCCGGGCCGCCTGGGAGGCGTCGGTCAGGTCGGTCACCGCCACCACCACGCCGCGGAGGTCCGCACCGAGCTCCGCGAACTCGCACCCCAGGCGCCGGCCGCTGAGCGATACCTCGATCGGTCCGTGGGGCGATCGTCCCGAGGCCACCGCGCGGCGCACCGATCGCACCAGCGCGCCGAGCGCGGCCGGCAATCCTGACTCGAATGGGGCGCCCTCCACGAGCGGCGCTTCCAGCAACTCGCGCGCCCGTGGGTTGGCGAGCAGCACGGCACCGTTGGAATCGATGGCGATGACGCCGGTCGCCACCGTGCGCAGGACGGTCGCGGTGCGGCGGCGAGCGTCGTCCAGCGCCGCCTGACTTGCGCGGACATCGGCGGCCATGCGGGAGAAGGCGCCGAACACCGGCTCGAATTCGACCGGTGGCGTGGCGGCGCCGGACGGTGCCGGCATCCCCTGCCCCAGCGCGATCGCAGCGCGGCGGAGGTCGGACACTGGCTGGGACAGCGCGCGCGCCACCACGCCGGCCGCGAGCACGGCGGCCGCGGTGCCGAGGAGCGTCGCGAGCAACAGCACGTACACCAGGTCGAGCTGCTCCTGGCCGAGTGACGGATCATCACCGACGCGTGGTGCGGCGACGATCCCGACGTCGGCCGCGGTGCCCGGGCGCACCACCCGATAGCCCATCCGGAGCGTGTGGCCGGCCCCAGGCACGCTCTCGACCCGTTCCAGCGCATCGCTCAGCGCGAGGTCCGTGTAGGCATCGGGTGTGAGGAGCGGCGGCAGGACGCCGAGGTCCGCCAGCACCGGAGTGCTCACGCCGATCAGCTCACCCCCTTGATACAGGCCGACATCGAGGTTCGCTCGACGGCTCAGGTCCCTGAGCCCGTCGGCGGTCTGCTCCGGCGGACCTTGCAGTACCGCCGCCGCCAGCGGCTGGGCCGCCCGAAGCGCCTGGGTGAGCAGAAGATCCTGCTCGCGTTCGCCGTCGCGACCCACCCGCACCACGCTCCACACCGCGAACCCGGCGGCCGGGACAATGAAGAACACCGCCAGCGTGAGCCCCAGGCGCAAACGGAACGAGTGGCTCCAGCGACCGATCCGCAGCTGACCCAGAGGCCATCCGGCGAGCAGCTCACCCATCAGCCAGAGGAGTGCGAGCGCCGCGACGTCGAGGAGCAGGACCAGCACGCCGCGGACCAGCAACGGCACCGGCCCCCGCAGGTCGATCCGGGCATGGACATGCCGGATGCCGCCCGGCAGCGCGATCAGCCGTTCGCCCCGCACCTCCCATCCCTGGCGCACCCAGACCAGACGCGCACTGTCCGCCACCGGCTCGGGGCCTGGATAGGACAGCAGCAGGTCGTACAGCGGTGCGCCGCGGGCGGGCTGGTCCAGCAATCGCGACAGCCGATCCGGTTGGATGAGGGCAGTGCGCGGTCCCACGGCGGCACTCAGCACCTGATGGTCGGCCAGACGCACCAGGAGCAGGTAGTGGATCCCAGGCACCCGTGCCAAGCTGGCGACCTCGGTGGTAACAGTCGTGTCCATGCTGCGCACGAACGCAGCGACGAGTCGCTCCGGCAGGTCGAGCGAATCGAGCGGAAGCTCCACCTGTGGCGTGGCGTCCGGTGACCAGAGGGTGAGCACGGCGGGATAGTCCTGCTGCGCGATCGCCGAGGAATGCCAGAGCGCGTACAGCTCGGCGGCGCTCGACGGCACCGGTGCCGCCGACACCTGCGCCGCGAACTTCTCGAGCTGCGGCACGGCGAACGGATCGGGCTCATCGCCGAGCCTGCCGACATCCCGCCCCGCCACCAACAGCCGGCCCTCGAGCTCGGCACCCCAGGTGACCAGCCCCGCAGCGCTCCCCGCCACGAGCCCCACCCCCAGCACGACCGCCCACCGTGGTGCGGGCCGCATCAAGAGCACCAGCGCCGGCGCCCAGAGGAAGGTGTACCAGTCGGGCCACCCGTAGCTCGGATTCCAGACGGTCAGTCCCACCGCCGTGGCCGCGAGAGCGACGGCGATCGCGATCCAGAGCGTGCGAGGGACCGGGGCCGCGTCGTCCTGCCCGCGCAGGAGCGCGGCCGCGATCATCACCGGCGCGGCGGCCGCGGTCATCAACGCGCATTGCCACGTGAGCCAGAGCGCCAGCGGCACACCGTCGACAGGCGGCGTGATCCCCCGTGCGAGATCGCTCACCAGGAACGGCGCCCCGACGAGCAGCACGATGCCTACCGCGCTTCCCGGCCATGTGCGTCGCAGTCGCCGACGCCACAGGGCCACGCCCGCCAGGAAAAGTGTGACGCCCGTGGCGCCGAGGATCCCGGCCGATGCGGAGAATGGACCCAGGAGCGGGCGGAAGAACGTCGCTGGACTGAAGAGCGTTGCCGCCCCAAGCGCGGGCCCCAGCGGCGTGAATGCCAGCAGGCCGAGCCCGATCGCCGAGAATGTGAGTCGCTGGCGCCCGAAGGCGCTCACGCTGATCGAGGCGAGGAGCAAGAGCGCCAGCAGCCAGCCGACCATCCACGCCCCGGTCTCCAGCGTCGCGGCACGCGCATCGGCCTGACCGGGCGGCTCTGGGCGGACGCTGAAGAGTGTGCGGGGACCGGCGGGCGCATCGACCTGGTAGTCGAACACGTCCGGATCGTTGGGCGCGGTCCCGGCCGGATAGACCTGGAGGCTCACCCCGGTGGCGGCGCGAAAGCGCTCCACCAGTGAGGTGCCACGATCGGGATCGACCGGATCCGCCCACACCAGCAAGCTCGCTACCACGGTCCGGTGCGCAGCACACGGATGCCGGCTTTCGAGCAGCAAGTAGTACTTGCTGCCACGCACCGTCAGCGAATCCCCGGTCGCATCGGGAAGCAGCCGATGGCGGCCGGCCCAGGCCCACGGTGAGCCGTCCGCATCGAGGATCGCGACCGAGAGTTCCGCGTCGCTTGATGGGGTGAGGTCCGCCAGGCGCTGGAAGGCGTCAGTGCGTCCGAGCGCGCAATCGGCGGTGGCACGAGTCGAAAGCCGCTGATCGGCCGTCACGCCGGACGTCAGGTCGCGCTGGAGGCGGGCCGACGCGCTTTCGATCCGCGCCTCCCGCTCGGCCGGCCAATGCGCCGCGATCCGCCAGACCCGCCACTGGATGACCGCCATCACCACCGGCAGCACCAGCACCACGAGCGCCAGCGCGCGCCGACGCCGGTGGCGCCCAGGGAGCAGCACTCCAGCCGCGACGAGTGAGGCCACGGTCGCCACGGCGACCCAGATGAACTGGGGGGATCGCAGCCAAGCCCCGGCGGCGAGGGCCGCGAGGGCGGTCGGGATGGTCCACCAGTGCCCGCGATCGGAGGCGCTCACCCCTCGAACTTAGCGCCTCACGGTGGGCGCGTGCAGATATTCACCCTATCTTTGTGGGTATGCGCCTCTCCATCCACTCGGCGGCCCCGCTCGCGATCGCTCTCGTGCTCGCGACATCGGCCGTGCCCGGCGTTGCGGCCCAGGAGCCGGTCACCTACACACTGGTGATCACGTCCGGCGGATCGGAGATCGGCCAGGAGTCCATCCGACTCGGCCCCGGCAGCTCCGGGCCCGGCGCGACCACGCTCACCGGGACCGCGCGCTACCCTGCCCTCCGGGCCCGGGTCCAGCTCACGGGCGTCATCGAACGCTCCTCGGATGGGGTCCTGACCGCCGCGCAATTCGACCTCCAGACGCCGGAGCACGCCTGGCGCTCCTACGTGCAGGCAAGCGCCCGCCGCCTCACCGTCCGGACCGCGACCGAAGGGCGGGAGTCTGCCCGGGAGTACCCGTTCGGTCCTCGGACCGTGGTGCTGGACGACAGTCTCTTTGCGCCATGGCTTGCCGTCGCCGCGTTGGCCGGCGAGCGACCGGTGTCGGTGGGGGCCGTCTGGCCCCGGACCGGAGCGCGCGGGACCTTGACGCTCGAGCGCGCGGGCACGTCGACCGGAGGGACGGTGGTGCGGGTGAGCGGCGGTGCGTCGGCCGAGATCGAGTTCCAACGCAACGGTCGCCTGATCCGGGTCATCCTACCGACTCGGGACCTGACGGCAACGGTCTCCGGGCCATGACTCTGGTGTGGCACTCCTAAAGGGCTTCCCTTCAATATGTTACGGCGCTGTTGTCGCAAGCTGAAACTTCCCGCCGGATCCCCCCGTATCTTTCCATACCAATGGTTCTCAATAGTGAGGAACGCTGATGTCGTACCGGTCATTCGGCTGGACTCTTTCGTGCTTGCTCGCCGCCGCTGTGGTCGGCGCTCCCCTCCTCGCCCAGCAACCGACCGCCGCGATGGCGCCGGCGGCAGCGGCCCCTGCGTTCCGGCCTGTCACGATGACCTTGGCGGACGCCCTGTCGATGGCGCGCCAGAACAGCCCGATCTATCGGCAGGCCGTCAATAATGAAGGCCCCGCCAACTGGTCGGTCCGCAATGCCTATGCGGCGCTGTTGCCGGGGGCCAACGTGTCCGGCGGAATGGGGTACACGGGCGCCGGGCAATCGACCTTCGGCGGCAGCACCTTCAACCAGACCTCCCCCGCGCTCTCCTCGAATTACTTCGCCGGGTTCACCTGGCGGCTCGACGGCAGTGTGCTCACAGCTCCGGCGTTGCAGAAGGCCAATCGCCGCGCGACCGAGGATGACATCACCAATGCCGGCATCACGCTCAAGACCTCGATCACCACGCAATACCTGACCGTCCTCGCGGCCGTGGCGCAGGTGGGCGTGGCGGAGCGGCAGGTGAGCCGGAACGCCGACTTCCTGCAGCTGGCGCAGGCCAAGCTCTCCGCCGGGCAGTCGACGTTGATCGACGTGCGGCAGGCGCAGGTCACCAAGAGTCAGTCCGATCTTGCCCTGTTGCGCGCCCGGCAGGCCGCCAACGAAGCGAAGCTCGAGCTGTTCCGGCAGATCGGCATCACCCCGCCGGCGCCGCTCAACACCATCACGCTCACCGACACCTTCCCGGTCGACTCCGTGTCTGTGGCGCTCGCGGACCTGCAGACCTCTGCGGACGAGATGAACCCGACATTGCGTGCCGCGGAATCGCGCCGGTCCGCTGCGGTCTGGTCGGTCCGGGCCAGCAAGTCGGCGTTCCTGCCGTCGCTCAATTTCAATGCCGGATGGAGCGGATTCACCCAGCAGTTCACCAACACCGGCCTCCTGCTCGATCAGGCCTATGGCAGCGGCCAGTACAATCTGAGTCAGTGCCAGTTCCAGAATGGCATCATCAACGGACTGACCTATGGTGCGGGCGGGATCCCGGGGCAGCCCAACGGCGGCATCGTGGCCGATTGCTTCGCCGCATCCGGGCTCAACGCCACCGGCACGGCGCTCGACACGTCGGTGTCCAACGCCATCCGGAAACAGAACGACATCTTTCCGTTCAAGTTCCAGTCGCAGCCGTTCCAGGCCAACGTGACGATCTCGCTCCCGATCTTCACCGGCTTCAGCCGGCACCTGCGGCTGTCGCAGGCGGAGGCGCAGCGCGATGACGCCGATGAGACCGTGCGGGCTGCGACACTGCAGGTGCATGCGGACGTCCAGGCCAAGTACCTCGCACTCCAGACCGCCTGGGAGGCGATCGGCGTCCAGCGCTCGGCGCAGGAGTTCGCGCAGGACCAGGTGCAGCTGGCGGAAGGGCGCTTCCGGATCGGGAGCGGCACCTCGCTCGAACTGGCCGATGCCGAGAATTCGCTGACCGCGGCCGAGGCCGGCTACATCAATTCCGTGTACGACTACCAGAAGGCCATCGCCGCGCTGGAAGCGGCGGTCGGCCGTCCCATTCGCTGACCCAGAGGGGATCTTTCGCATGTCGCGTCGAACCAAGCTCGGATTGATACTGACGTTGGTCGTGGTCGTCGTCGGGGGCATCGTCGTCCTCGCGGCCGCCAAGAAGAACGGCAACGTCGTCGATGTCCGGATGGAGAAGGTCGCCCGGCGGGATCTGGTGGCGGCCGTCACGTCCAGCGGGCACATCGAGGCCAAGAAGTCGGTCGACGTGACCGCCGACATCACCGGCCGGATCATCCAGATCGGCGTCCAGGAGGGTGACCTGGTCAAGAAGGGCCAATTCATCCTGCAGATCGACCCGACGCAGTACACGGCGGCGGTGTCCCAGGCGCGGGCCCTGCTCTCCTCCAGCGAGGCATCGCAGGTGCAGGCCAGTGCCAACCGCGATCAGGCCCAGCGTTCGCTGCAGCGGGCCCAGGAGCTCAAGAAGAGCGGCAATGCGCTGATCTCGGTCGAACAGGTGGAGCAGGCACAGACGGCCTATGACGTCGCGGTCGCCAACTACAACTCGGCCCAGGCGCAGGTGGCGCAGAACCGCGCCAATGTCGACCGCGCGGAGAGCGACCTGAACCGCAGCCGGATCTTTGCACCGATCGACGGCCGGGTCACCCGGCTCAAAGTGGAGGTTGGCGAGGTGGCGGTGCCCGCCACCTTCTCCCCCGACAACGCCCTCCTCGCCACCGTGGCCGACCTCGGGACCATCCTGGCCAAGGTGCAGGTGGACGAGACCGACGTGGTCCGGCTGGCCATCGGCGACTCGGTCCTGGTGAGCATCGACGCCTTCCCGGACACCAGCTTCACCGGCCGGGTCACCAAGATCAGCAACAGCGCGGTCCTTACCACCGGTGCCATCACCAACGGCACCGCCGACAAGGCCGTTGACTTCCAGGTCGAGGTGACGCTCGACAATCCACCGGCCGACATCCGGCCGGACCTGAGCTGCACCGCCCGGATCGTGACCGATGTCCGCAAGCAGGCGCTGAGCATCCCGATCATCGCGCTCACCGTCCGGCAGCACACCGCGTTGCCGAACGAGCAGATGGTCCCGCGCCCAGAGCAGGGCGCCAAGGCGCCGTCTGACACTGCGGGCCACAAGCCGAAGGACACCGAGGGCGTGTTCGTCGTGGACAACGGCATCGCCACCTTCCACCCCGTCAAGGTCGGGATCGCGGGTGACGAATACTTCGAGGTGCTCACCGGGCTCACCGAGGGCCAGACCATCGTGGCCGGGACCTACCAGGCCATCCGCGACCTCAAGGACAGCACCAGGGTCCGCGCGAGCCTGCCGATGGCCATGGCCGGGACGACCAAGTGACGGATGCCGTGATCCGGGTGACCGACATCCAGCGCTCATACGTGATGGGGAGCGAGGTCGTGCATGCACTCCGGGGCGTCTCGCTCGAGATCCGTCGCAACGAGTACGTGGCGATCATGGGCCCGTCCGGCTCGGGCAAGTCGACGCTGATGAACCTGCTCGGCTGCCTCGACACGCCGAGCGCCGGGGCGTACTGGCTCAACGGGCAGGAGGTGTCGCGGATGTCCGACGACGCCCTGGCCCGGGTGCGGAACAAGGAGATCGGCTTCGTGTTCCAGACCTTCAACCTCCTGCCTCGCGCATCGGCGCTGCAGAACGTGGAGCTCCCGCTGGTGTATGCCGGCCTCTCGTCCGGAGAGCGGCGCCGGCGTGCGGTGGATGCGCTCCAGCGCGTCGGCCTTGGCGACCGGATGGGACACCGGCCCAATGAGCTTTCCGGCGGCCAGCGCCAGCGGGTCGCGATCGCCCGGGGACTGGTCAACGACCCGTCGATCCTCCTCGCCGACGAGCCCACCGGCAACCTCGACAGCACGACCAGCGAGGAGATCCTGGGCGTGTTCGAGGGATTGCATCGCCAGGGCCAGACCATCGTCCTGGTGACGCACGAACCCGACATCGCCCAGCATGCCCATCGGACCATCGTGATCCGCGACGGGCGGATCGCGAGCGACCGGCAGAACCACGAGGTCGCGGCCTGAGATGAAATTCTTCGACGCCATCCGGATGGCACTGCACACCATCGTGAGCCAGAAGCTCAAGAGCTTCTTCTCGATGATCGGCGTGCTGATCGGCGTCACCTTCCTCATCGCCGTGGTGAGCATCATCACGGGGATGAACAAGTACATGGAAGACAAGTTCGCCAACACGTTGATCGGGCTGAACACCTTCCAGCTGAGCCAATTCCCTCAGCTGCAGACTGGGAACGTGACCCAGGACATGTGGCGCGAATGGCAGCGCCGGCCCCGGATCAGCTACGCTGATGCCGACTACGTCCAGGCCCGGGTGCAGACGCCCATCACGGTGGCGCGTTACTGCCAGGACCCGGAGACCTTCACGGTGGACGGGAAGCAGGGCAAGGGCATCTCGGTCATCGGGACCGAACCCGCGTTCTTCAAGGTCAAGAACTACGACCTGAGCGAAGGCCGGATCTTCTCCGAGCAGGAGCTCAAGATCGGGAGCCCGGTGATGGTCATCGGGAGCCTGGTGGCCGAGAAGTTCTTTGCCGGCGTCGATCCGTTGGGACATGACATCCAGGTGAATGGCATCCCCTACCGGGTCATCGGCGTCGTGGCCTCGCAAGGAACACTTTTCGGACAATCCCTCGACAAGTTCGGCGTGGTGCCCTACTCCTCGCCCGCGCGGCGGATCATCTGCCCCCTCGGCAAGGTGGACTACGTTTCCTTCCAGGCGGCGACCCCCGACCTGATGATCCGGGCGCGGAATGAGGTCGAGGCGCTGATGCGGACCCGCCGGCACCTCAAGCCTGATCAAGCGGATAATTTCGAACTGAGCTCCTCAGAGACCGCCCTTGCCGGGTGGAGGAAGCTGTCGGCAGTCCTGATGACTGCGCTGCCCGGCCTGGTGGCTATCGGCCTTGTGGTCGGCGGCATCGTGATCATGAACATCATGCTCGTCGCCGTGACCGAGCGGACCCGGGAGATCGGCGTCCGCAAGGCGCTCGGTGCCCGCCACTGGGATATCCTTTTCCAGTTCCTCGTCGAATCGGCCACCCTCTCGACCCTCGGGGCCGCCCTGGGCATCGCAACGGGGGTGAGTCTGGCGTTCCTGATTTCCGCGATCTCCCCCCTCCCTGCTGCCGTGGCCCCTTGGTCGGTCGGGCTTGGCGTGGCCGTCGGCATGCTCGTGGGCATCTTTTTCGGCATCTATCCCGCGCATCGCGCCGCCAAGCTCGATCCCATCGCAGCGCTGAGGTCCGAATGAAACGCCGCACCCTCCTCGATCCGGCCCGGCTGCTCGAAGGCATCGGCATCGCGTTCGATTCGGTGCGGGCCAACAAGGTCCGTGCCTTTCTCACCATCCTTGGCGTCGCCATCGGCGTTGCCGTCGTCATCTCCATCGCCTCGGCCATCACCGGGATCAATCGGAGCGTACAGCAGCAGCTGAACCAGCTGGGCCCCAAGACCTTCTTCGTCTTCCGCTTCTTCCAGGGCGGACTGATGATCAACGACGGCTCCGACGAGATGTCCCCCTGGCGCCACAATCCGTGGCTCAAGGTCGATGAGGCCTCCATGTTGCGGAAGCTCCCGGGGGTGGCCGAGGTCGTCTATGAGGAGGACACCCAAGGCGAGGTGCGGGCCGGAAGCCAGAAGCTGGCCAGCGTGCAGGTCGCGGGGACGAGCCCGGGATGGATCCTCACGGCAGGCGGCACCCTGACCGAGGGCCGGAACTACACCGACGTGGAGGAGGCGGCGGGAAGTCACGTCGCCGTGGTCAATACCAAGCTCGCCGAGTCGCTGTTTCCCAACCTCGACCCGCTGGGACGAGAAGTCAGGGTGAGCGGCCAGCCGTTCACCGTGATCGGCGTCTACTCGGAGCCCTCCTCCCTGTTCGGGGGGGCCGACACCCCCACGATTACCATCCCCCACTCCGCCTTCGTCAAAGTGGCCGACTACTGGCGTGGGTGGATGCAATTTGCGGTGCTACCGAGAGACTCCGTCACGGTGGGCGACGCGATGGATCAGGTCACCGCGGCGCTTCGGGGGAGCCGGGGGCTCAAGCCGGCGCAGGACAACAACTTTTCGCTCGTGACCCAGGACAAGCTGCTCGACACCTTCAAGAGCATCACGTCCACCTTCTTCTACGTGATGATCGCACTCTCGATGGTGGGACTGATGGTCGGCGGTGTCGGCGTCATCGCCATCATGATGATCTCCGTCACCGAACGCACCCGGGAGATCGGCGTTCGCAAAGCATTGGGCGCCACCCGGCGGGAGATCCTCTTCCAGTTCCTGGTCGAGGCCTCCACCCTCACGCTGATCGGGTGCGTCGCCGGCATGATACTGGGCGGCCTGGTGGCGCTCGGCATTCGTACCTTCACCGCCCTACCGGCGGCGGTGCCGCTGATCGCGGCGGTCCTCGCCATCGTCGCCGCAATCCTGACCGGTGTCCTGTTCGGTATCTACCCCGCCCTCAAGGCCAGCCGCCTCGATCCGGTGGACGCGCTGCGCTACGAGTAAGGCGGTGCGCCGTGAAGGGTGAACGGTGAACGGAGCCCCTGCATGCTCCCGTTCACCGTTCGCTGTTCACCGTTCACTCTGCTGGAACCCAGCAGTCCGGTGACATCCCCGCTGATCCGGCCGCGCTAACTTTCCCCGATGCCATTCGTCGAAGCCATCCGGCTCGCCATCAACTCCATCTGGACCGCCAAGCTCCGGTCGTTCTTCACGCTCCTGGGGATCATCGTGTCGGTGGCCTTCCTGGTCGCGGTCACGGCGATCATCCAGGGGATGAATTCGTACGTCAAGGAGAACCTGACCGGGGCGATGATCGGCACCAACGCGTTCCAGGTCAGGCGCACGCCCATCAGCGTCGGTCTCCTCGCCGACGATGAGATCACCGCGCTCGCCAAGCGGCCGATCATCTCCCGCGAGGACGCCGCGGCGGTGGCGCGTGCCATCCCCGAGGCCCGCGCCGTGGCGCTGCAGTCGGGCTGGCCGCCGCCCACCGGCGAGGTGCGCTACCGCGACCGCACCGTCGGGAGCGTGATGGTCTTCGGCGTCACCCCGCCCTATCAGGTGGTGCAGGATTACCGTTTTGCCGCCGGCGAGCCGCTCACCGATCCGGACGTGCGTGAACGCCGATTGGTCGCAGTGCTCGGGTATGACGTGGCAAAGAAGCTCTTCGACGAGCCGGACCGCGCCGTCGGCCGGGCGATCCGGGTGGCCGGGAAGGAGCTGACCGTTCGGGGCGTCGTGGCGCCCAAGGGACAGATCCTCGGACAATCGTTCGACGGCTTCGTGCTCCTGCCGCTCTCGACGTTCGAGGCGTTCTACGGCCGGCGACGGACCACGGTGGTGTCGGTCAAGATGTCGGACGCCGCCGGCGTCACCGCCGCGATGGACCAGGCCGAGGCCGCGATGCGCGTGGCGCACCACCTGCGGCCGGGCGTCCCCGATGATTTCACCGTCGACAAGGCCGACGCGCTCCTGGCGTTCTGGCAGAGCCTGACCAAGGTGCTGTTCACGATCATCCCCGCGGTCGTCTGCATCGGGATCGTGGTGGGCGGGATCGTGATCATGAACATCATGCTGATGACGGTGAACGAACGCATCCGCGAGATCGGCCTGCGCAAGTCGCTCGGCGCACGTCGGCGTGACATCCTCGAACAGTTCCTGGTGGAGACCGTCGCACTCTCGATGGTCGGAGGGCTCCTCGGGGTGGCGGCGGGATGGGGACTGGCCCAGGTGGTGGCGGCGGTATCGCCCCTGCCCGCCCGAGTCACGCCCTGGGCGGTCGCGGCAGCCCTGGCGCTCGGCGCCGGCACCGGGATCATCTTCGGCGTCTATCCGGCCAGCCGTGCCGCCCGACTCGACCCGATCACTGCACTCCGGGCGGAGTGATGAAAGGGTCGAGCCTTGGGGAAGGCGTGCTGATCGCGCTGGACCAGCTCCGGACCAACCCATTGCGCTCCGCACTCACGATCCTCGGCGTGGTCATCGGGGTGACGGTGGTGATGGCGATGGCGAGCATCGTCCAGGGGGTCCGCTCCCAGATCTTCAATGCGATCGAAGTGGCGGGCCCCAGCACGTTCTATGTAATGCGGTTCTTTTCCCAGACACCGCTCAATCCAGACAATCTGCCCCCCGAGGTGCGGATCCGCCCGGTGCTGGACCGGCGCGACGCGGCGGCGGTGTCCCATACCGAGGGGATCGCGTACGCGGGGCTCTGGATCCAGCTGTTCACCCGGGTGACCCACGGCGCGGCGCATACCCAGTCAGTGACGCTCTTCGCCGCTGACGATCATTACATGGATATCCAAGGCGGTACGCTGCTCCGCGGCAGGCTCTTCTCGCCGGCGGAGCTGCATGGCGCCCCGGTGATCATCCTCGAGGCCGATGTCGCCGCGCACCTGTTCGGCCAGGAGGATCCGCTCGGCAAGCTCGTGCGGGCCGGCGACCAGGAGCTCCGGGTCATCGGGATCTACCAGAAGCCGGGCAACATCTTCGAACCGCCCGGCCAGGCCACCGCGGGCGTCATCCCCTTCGAGACCGGCTTTCAGCGCTACCGCTTCGATCAGACGAATGCCCTGTTCATCGCCGTGCGGCCACGGTCGGGGATCGACCCGGCGCTGGCCCGGGACAACACCGTCGTGGCGCTTCGGCGGGTGCGCGGACTTCGGCCGGCGGCGCCCAACTCGTTCGACCTCATCACCCAGGACCAGATCCTCGAGACCGTCGGGAACCTGACGGGCATCTTCTTCCTCGTGATGGTGGCGCTCTCGAGCGTGGCGTTGCTGGTCGGCGGCATCGGCGTGATGGCGATCATGACGGTCTCCGTGACCGACCGGACCCGGGAGATCGGCGTCCGCAAGGCCCTGGGCGCCACGCGTAGGATGATCCTCTGGCAATTCCTGGTCGAGGCCGCCACGCTCACGCTCATCGGCGGGATCCTCGGGATCGCCCTCGGCCTCGTCACCGGTGAGGTCCTCAAGCGCGTCCTTGCCATCGAGGCGTCCGTCCCGATCTGGAGTGCCCTGCTCGCCTGCGGCGTGAGCGTCCTCATCGGTCTGGTGTTCGGGGTCATTCCCGCCAACCGCGGCGCCACGATGGACCCGATCGAGGCACTGCGGCACGAGTAAGCGGCCCCTGGACATCGTGAACGGTCAACGGTGAACGGGACTCCCCGCTCCTCCCGTTGACCGTTTACTCTTTACCGTTCACCCGATCGGAGAGGGAATGCCCGTCGACCTGCTCGCCATCGCGGCGCACCGAGATGACGTCGAACTCACCTGTGGCGGCACCCTGCTCCGGGCCGTCGACGCGGGACACCGGACCGGGATCCTCGATCTCACGGCCGGCGAGACCGGCACGCGGGGGAATGCCACGCTCCGCGGGGACGAGGCCGCGCGGGCGGCCAAGGTGCTCGGTGTGTCAGAACGTCGGAATGCGGGCCTTCCCGACGCCCACCTGCACAACACCGACGAGACCCGGCGGTCGGTGGTCGCGGAGATCCGGCACTTCCGGCCCAGAGTGGTGATCCTCCCCTATCCGGTGGGGCGGCATCCGGATCATCGCATCGCCTCGGAGCTCGCGCGCGATGCCTGTTTCCTGGCGGGGCTCGCGAAGTACGATGCCCCGGGGGAGCCGCACCGACCGTTTAAGATCCTGTACTCGCTCGCGTATCGGGAGGACCCGCTGACGCCCACCTTCGTGGTGGACATCTCCGCCCAGATGCCGCGCAAGATGGAAGCGATCCGGTGCTATGCCTCCCAGTTCGATGCTGCGATCTCAGCGGGGGAGGTCTTCCCGACCGGCCAGGACCTCTACTCCCTCGTCGAGACCCAGAGCGCCCACTACGGCTCCCTCATCCGGACCCGGTTCGGGGAGCCGTTCTATACGCCCGAGACCATGCGGGTCGACGACGTCGTCGGGCTTGAGGTGCAGTCCATGTGAACCGCAGGGGGACGATCCCCGCGAAAGTACCGCCCCGCGGTCGTTTCGCCTATTTTCCAGCATGGCCAAGCCCGCTCCGATCTACCTCGACCACGCCGCCACCACCCCCGTCCGTCCGGAGGTGCTGGAGGCGATGCTGCCCTACCTCCGCCCCGAGAACTTCGGGAATCCTTCGAGCGCCCACCAATTCGGCCGGAACGCCCGTGCCGGGGTCGAAGCGGCCAAGCAGCAGGTGGCGGCGGCGGTCGGCGCGGAGCCCAATCAGGTCATCTTCACGAGCGGTGGCACGGAAGCCGATAATCTCGCCGTCATCGGGGGCGCCCTGGCAGCCAAGGACGCCGGACGCAAGCTCCGGGCGGCGGTGGAATCGACTGCCCACAAGGCGATCCTCGCCGCGGCGCACGCGGTGGTCCACTTCGGCGGCGAAGAAGAGCTCCTGCCGGTCGACCACCACGGCCAGCTCGACCTCGCCGCCATCGACGCGGCGCTCACCCGGGCGCCCGGTGTTCTCTCGGTGATGTGGGTCAACAACGAGACCGGCGCCATCCAGCCGGTCCAGGAGATCGGCGCGCGATGTCGGGCCGCTGGCGTCACCTTTCACATCGACGGCGTGCAGGCGTTCGGCAAGGCGCCGCTGGCCTTTCGCGACCTCCCCTGTGACCTCCTGACCATCTCCGGGCACAAGATCGGCGCCCCCAAGGGGATCGGCGCCCTCCTGGTGCGCGATCGCCACGCCGTCGAGGCGATCATCCACGGTGGCGGCCAGCAGTTCGGCCTGCGCCCTGGGACGGAGAATGTCCCCGGCATCGTGGCGTTGGGTCGTGCCGCGGAATTGACCTCGGCGGATTGGGTGGGAGAGTCCCGGCGGATCGGCGCTCTCCGCGATCAGCTCTGGGCGGGGATCCACACCGCGATCCCCGATGCAGTGCTGCACGGCAGCGGCGGCCCCCGGGCCCACCACGTGGTCAGCGTCGGCATCCCGGGCACCGACAGCGAGACACTGCTGATGCACCTCGACCTGGCCGGGATCGCGGTCTCCGCGGGTTCCGCCTGCTCGACCGGTGCGGTGGAGCCTTCCCACGTCCTCGTCGCGATGGAGATCCCCTACGACCTCGCGGTCGGCACCATCCGGATGAGCCTCGGCCACGAGACCACCGCCGCCGACATCGATCGGGTGCTCACGACCATCCCGGCCGTGGTGGCCAAGGCCCGGAAGCTGGCGGGAGCGTTGGCGCGTGCGTGAACGGGTGCTGGTCGCGATGTCGGGCGGTGTCGATAGCTCGGTCGCGGCAGCGCGCCTGGTCGAAGAGGGCTACGAGGTCATCGGCGCCACGATGAAGCTCTTCTGCTACGGCGATTCGGTGCCGGATCGTCCCTGTTGCTCCCTTGATTCGATCAGCGATGCGGCCGCGGTGGCCCATCGGCTCGGCATTCCGCATTACGTGCTCAACTTCGAGGATCGGTTCTCGCTCCACGTCATCCAGAATTTCGTGAGCGAGTACAGTCGAGGACGGACGCCCATCCCGTGCGTGCGCTGCAATTCGTTCACCAAGTTCCGCGACCTCCTGGCCCACGCCGATTCGCTCGATTGCCGCTACCTGGCCACCGGTCACTACGCCATCGCCCGTGACGGCGCGCTCCACCGCGGCGCGGACCCGGCCAAGGACCAGAGCTATTTCCTGTGGGGGATCGACCGGGCGGTGGTGGCGCGGATGCTGACGCCGGTCGGTGGCTTGACCAAGCAGGAGACGAGGGCCTACGCGCGCCGCCTCGGATTGGCGACCGCGGACAAGCCGGAGTCGGTCGAGATCTGTTTCGTGCCCAACGATGACTACGTGAGCGTGCTGGAGCAGCACCTGCCCGCCGATGCGCCCGCGCTCACGCCCGGCCCGCTGGTGACCGTGGCAGGCGAGGTCGTCGGCGAACATCAGGGCTACGCCCGCTACACCATCGGCCAGCGGCGCGGCCTGCCGGGCGGTGCCGACACCCCGCGCTACGTGGTGGCCATCCGCCCGGACTCCCGCGAGGTGGTCATCGGTGTGGCCGAGGATCTGGCAGGACACCGGGTGGAGCTCGCGGAGGTCAACTGGCTGGCCTCCCCCCTGGAGCCCGGTGACTCCTGCGCGGTCCAGGTGCGTTATCGCGCCTCCGCCACCCCCGCCACGGTGATGGCACGGACCGACGATTCCATCACGCTGGCCCTGGCGACAGCGGTGCGCGCCATCACTCCGGGCCAGTCCGGCGTGATGTACGGAGCGGACGGCCGGCTCCTCGGCGGCGGTGTCATCAACTGATGCGTGAACTCGCCCTGCGGTGGGTGGTGACGACCGCCGCGCTCTTCCTGGCGGTGTCGATCGTCCCCGGGCTCCATTTCGACGCCGCCGGCGGCGGGATCGTCCGCCTCTTCCTCGTGGCGGCGGTGTTCGGGGCGGTGAACGCGGTGCTCAAGCCGCTGCTCTCGGTGCTCACCTGCCCGCTCATCGTTCTCACCCTCGGCTTCTTTGCCTTGGTGGTGAATGCGCTCCTGCTCGAGCTCACGGCGTGGCTCTCGACTAGCTGGGGGCTCGGCTTCAGCGTCAGCGGATTCTGGCCCGCGTTCTGGGGCGGGCTGGTGGTGAGCATCAGCTCCACGCTGCTCCTGACCCTGACCCGCCCGCCACGGCGCCATCCCCCGGATGTCGAGATCCACACGCTCCGGTGACCGTCCCCCACCAGTTCCGAGGCATCCGTCGTACTTCGCCATGACCGATCTCGCCGTCCAGCACCCGCCCGCGGTCGACCTTCGCCACGCGTCCCTGTACATCAATCGTGAGATCTCGGCGCTCGAATTCGACCGCCGGGTCCTGCATCAGGCGCTGGACACCCGGACCCCGCTGCTGGAGCGCCTGAAGTTCCTCGGGATCCTGGCCGGCAACCTCGACGAGTTCTTCCAGGTGCGGGTGTCGGGCCTCAAGCAGCAATTGGCGGCCGGCGTGGTGGATCGTCCGGCCGACGGGATGACGCCCGATGACCAGCTCAAGGTCATCGGGCGCATCGTACGCGAACTCCAGGCCCAGGCCGACCAGTGCCTGACGACCGACCTGCTCCCTGCCCTCGGGGCCCGCGGTGTGGAGTTGCTGGACGTCTCCGCCATCTCGAGCGCAGAGCGCACCGGGCTCGACCGCTGGTACGCCGCGAACGTCTTCCCGGTCCTGACACCGCTGGCCGTCGACCCGGCACACCCCTTCCCCCACATCTCCAATCTGTCGCTCTCCCTCGCGGTGATGCTCCGCGGCGATGCGGGCGACGAACGCTTTGCCCGGGTCAAGGTGCCGCGACTGCTGCCGCGCTGGGTGCCCTTGGGTGATGGACATCGGTTCGTACCGCTCGAGCAGGTGATCGGCGTCAATCTCGAGTCACTCTTTCCCGGCATCGAGATCGTCGGGTGGTCCACTTTCCGTGTCACCCGCAACACCGATGTACAGATCGACCCGGAAGATGCCGAGGACCTGCTGAGCCTCATCCAGGAGGAACTCCGTAACCGCCGGTTCGGCCAGGTGATCCGCCTGGAGGTGAGCCCGCGGATGCCGCTCGCCATCCGCCAGATGCTCCTCGAGGAGCTGGCCGAAGAATCCCCGGGCTGGATCGGGCGCGATGACATCTACGAAGTGCAGGGGGTGATGGCCGCCGGCGACCTCTTGACCCTCGCTGCGATCGACATGCCGGCGCTACGGGATGCAGCATTCCACCCCGGCACCCCGGCCCGGTTCGCCGCGGCGCGCACGGTGTTCGAGGCGCTGCGGGACGGCGATGTGCTGGCCCACCACCCGTACGACAGCTTCGCCAGCACGGTCGAGCGGTTCATCCGCGAGGCGACCGAAGACCCGGACGTCATGGCCATCAAGCTCACTCTCTATCGCACGGGGGCCGATGCGGGCATTGCCCGCGCCCTGCAGCAGGCGGCCGAGCGTGGCAAGCAGGTGGCGGTGCTGATCGAGCTTCAGGCGCGGTTCGACGAGGAGAACAACATCTCCTGGGCGCGACGGCTGGAGGATGCCGGCGTCCACGTCAGTTACGGTGTGGCGGGGCTCAAGACCCACACCAAGGTGATGCTGGTGGTGCGGCGGGAAGGCGAACAGATGCGGCGCTACGTCCACGTGGGGACCGGCAACTATAACCCGAGGACGGCGCGGCTCTACACCGACTTCGGCCTCTTCTCCGCCGATCCCGAGCTCGCCGCGGACCTCACCGACCTGTTCAACGTCCTCACGGGATTTGCCCAGCCGGCGGCCTATCGCAAACTCATCGTGGCGCCCCGCGGGATGCGCGAGCGCTTCCTCTCCCTCATCCGGCGCGAGGCCGACCACGCGCGCGGCGGCCGCAACGGGCGCATCATCGCCAAGATGAACTCGCTGGTCGATCCCGAGATCATCGCGGCGCTCTACGAGGCATCCGGCGCGGGGACCGAGATCGACCTGGTGATCCGCGGCATCTGCTGTCTCCGGCCCGGCGTGCCCGGCGTGAGCGAGCGGATCCGGGTGCTAAGCGTCGTCGGCCGGTTCCTCGAGCACTCCCGGACCTTCCTGTTCCACAACGACGGCCAGGAGGAGGCCTACATCGGCTCCGCCGACTGGATGCCGCGCAACCTCGACCGCCGCATCGAGGCAGTGGTGCCGATCACCGACCCGATCCTCCGGGCCACGGTCACGCAGGACCTGATACTGTTGCTGGGGGACAATCGACAGGCGTGGGACCTTGGGGCCGACGGCACCTGGACCCAGCGACACCCGGCCCCCGGGGAGCCGGAACGCGCCGCGCAGTGGATCCTGATGGACCAGGCCAAGGAATCTGCGGGTCGGATCAGCGGATCGATGAGCGCGATCATCGGCTGACCGGATGTTCGGGGTGGGAGCTCCGCCCTAGTACTTCATCCCGGTCTGCTCCGCGAGCTGCTGCATCAGCGCTGTCGCCTCGGGCGTGAGCTCGGTCGGGAGCGTGACGTTGACCGTGATCAGCTGGTCTCCCCGCCGTCCTCCCTTGGTCAGTCCCAGTCGCTTGACCCGGAACGTGCGACCCGGCTGCGTCCCGGGTGGCACCTTGAGGAGCACCTTCTTGCCGTCGAGGGTGCGGACCCGCAGCTGGGTGCCGAAGACCGCCTGGGCCAGGTTGATCGGCACCTCACAGCGAAGGTCGAGACCGTCGCGGGTAAAGAATCGATCGGGCTGCACCTGGAAGGTCACGAGCAGGTCGCCGGCGGCCCCGCCTCCCGGACCTGGCTGTCCCTGACCCTGCAACCGCATCTTGGCGCCGGACTCGGTGCCAGGCGGCACTGTGAGCGTCAGCCGACGCTCGGTCCGGACCTCCCCCTGCCCGTGGCAGGTCGGGCACGGTTCGGACGCGATCTTGCCACGACCCCGACATCGCGGGCAGGGCCGGCTGACCGCGAACCCCCCCTGCCCGAACGTGACGGTGCCTCGACCCGCGCACTCGGGGCAGGTCGTAAGCTTGGCGCCCGCAGCACCTCCGGTGCCGTGACAGGTGCCACATTGCTCGTTGACCACCAGCGACACCGGCACCTTCCCACCCAGCGCCGCCACCCGAAAGGGGATCTCGACCAGCGTCTCGATCGGCTCCGCCGCCTCGTCGCGACGGCCGCGACCGAAGATGGACGAGAAGATGTCGCCCAATCCACCGAGGTCATTGAATTCGAATCCGGCATCGGCCCCGGCCGGCCCGGTGCCCCCGGATCCACCGCGCGGTGATCCAGCGGAACGGCCGCCGCCGTCGAAGGCGCCGTACTTCCGCATCCGGTCGTACTGCTTCCGCTTCTCCGGGTCCGACAACACACCGTGCGCTTCGGAGATCTCCTTGAAGCGTTCCGAGGCCGAGGGTTTGTCAGGATTGGCATCCGGATGGTGTTGCTTGGCAAGCCGACGGTACGCCTTCTTGATCTCGGCGGCGTCGGCGGTGTCGGACACGCCCAGCACCTGGTACAGGTCCTTGGACGCCACGTCAGTCGAGCGCCGGTTCGCCGTAGACCTGCACGCGCGCCGGCCGCAGCAGGAGCCCCTTCAGTCGATACCCTACCTGGAACGTCCGGGCCACGAGATGCGCCTGTGCCGCATCGGGCGCGGGGATGCTGGAGATCGCCTCGTGCTGTTCCGGATCGAACGGCGCCCCGGTCGGCTCGATGGTCTCGAAGCCGGCGGCCCCCAGCTCCTTCCAGAGCTTCTTCTCGGTGAGGACCACCGCCTCATGCAACTGGTCGACGGTCTGGACCTGCGCCCCACCTGCGGCCAGCCGGTCCATATCGTCGACGACATCAAGCATCCGGATCAGCAGATCGGCCTGGGCACGTTCGGTCAGTTCCGAACGCTCCCGTGCGGTCCGCTTCCGGAAGTTGTCATATTCGGCAGCGAGACGGAGGTGTCGATCGCGCAGCTCCGCCGCCTCGGCCTCGAGCCGCGCAATGGCCGAGTCGGACGGCTCGAGCGGCACGCCCCCGACTCCCGCCGACTCGGCACGCTCCGCGTCGGCAGATGGCACGGTCCGGGCCTGGCCATCGCCCAGGTCGTCGTTCATAAGTTGTTTATTGGCAGGCACTTACCACACTCACACTGGTCGGTTTCATAGCCATCATTATAGCACGGTACATGCCACGATAGGTAGGCCAGAATGGCGGGACATGCTCCTAGACGACCCTACGCCAGAGCAGGTAGAGCGCCCGTTGGGCCGCTCGTTCCCGGATCTCATCCCGCTCCCCGAGCAGTACGTGCCGGATGGCGTCTTCGTGGTCCCGCTCCGAGAGCGCGATCCACACCGTCCCGACGGGCTTCTCATCGGAGCCGCCGTCGGGCCCGGCGATCCCAGTGATGCTGATCGCCGCATCGGTGCCGAACCGCTGGCGGGCCCCTCGCGCCATCGCGCGGGCCACCTCTTCGCTCACGGCACCATGGCGCTCGATCAGGTTCGCCGGAACGGCGAGATCGCGGATCTTGACCTGGTCATCGTAGGCGATGACGCCGCCCTGGAATACGGCGGAGCTTCCCGCGATCGCCGTGATGCGTGCGCCCAGCAATCCGCCGGTGCACGATTCCGCGACCGCGAGGGTGATCCCTGCCGCACGCAGCGCGGTCAGGAGCACGTCGGCCAGGTCGGCATCACCCTCTCCGAAGGCGTGGGCGCCCGATCGCGCCTTGAGCAGGTCCACCGCGCTGGTGAGGCGCCGATCGGCCTCCTCAGGATCCAGATCCCACGCGGTCACCCGCAGGTCGACGCCGGTCACGCCGGGAAGGTACGCCAGGGTGAGCGGTCCGATCACCGCATCGATGTCACCCAGGCGCTCGGCCAGCACCGACTCACCGATGGCAACGGTCCGCACCACCCGCGAACGGACGACCCGGGCCCCGGCCCGGGCGGCCAGGCGCGGAGCCACTTCATCGCTCAGGAGGTGCTCCATCTCCCGGGGCACGCCCGGCAGCATGATGACGAGACCAGGAGCCCCCTCCATCCAGAGCCCCGATGCGCTCCCCCATGGATTCGGCAGCACCGTGGCGCCTCGTGGTACCTCGGCCTGGCTCCGGTTGCTCGCCACCGGGGTCATTCCGCGGCGTCGGTACCGCTCGACCAGGTCCTGCCACAGGGGCTCCTGGAACTCGAGGGGCGCGTCGAAGAGATCGGCCACCACCTTCTTGGTGATGTCATCGCGGGTGGGGCCGAGCCCGCCGGTGGTGAGGACCGCACCGGTGCGCGCCAGCGCCTCGCGCACGGCGGCGGTGATGGCGGCGGGGTCGTCAGGCACCGAGGTGCGGCGGACGACGCGGACGCCCCGAGCGGCGAGGACGCGTCCGGCGAACGCACTGTTGGTGTCGACCGTGAAGCCGAGCAGCAGCTCGGTGCCGATGGTGACGATCTCGATGTTCATGGCTGGAAGTTAGCGGCGGCGGGGTGGAGCGTGTTGGGTGCTAGGTGATAGGTGTTAGGTGTGACCGGGACCTCAGCGGATCCCTGAACGAATGCTGGGTGGCGGGTGGCGAGTGGCGAGGCACACGGTCGCTCTGCATACATCAGACGATCCTGGTCGCCACGGATCCGCGGAAGTCCCCGTCACACTCGGTACCTGGCACCCGTCACTTCCCGCCACCCCACCACTCGCCACCCTCTCCTGCATGGAGCCCTGCTGAGGTCCCGGTCACACCTACTGCCTAGTACCTAGTACCTGACACCAAGCCCCTACTTCGATCGCGCCGCGTGTTCCGACGTGATGAAGAGTGCCCGATGCCGGACGAGGTAGGTGACGAACGAGGTGATGGTGAGCACGAGCGCGATGCCCAGCGTCACGGCGACGAACCAGCCGTGGAACGACTTCCAGAAGCGCCAGAACGGACTGTTGATCCAACCGAGCGGCTTGGCGGCGTCGCGGTAGGCGAACCAGATCATCGTCGCACCGATGAAGATGTTCTGGAAGACGGCCTTGAACTTGCCCACCCCCTGCGCCGGGATGACGACCCCGCGGTACTTGGCCCACTGGCGGAAGGCTGTCATCGCGAGCTCGCGTCCGATCAGGAGCAAGCAGACCCAGAGCGGGATGCTTCCCCAGACCGGGATGTCGTACAGGTCGTGGCGGGTGCGTGAGATGAAATAGATCGGGATGAGCGTGGCGATGAGGAGGAGCTTGTCGGCGACCGGGTCGAGCAGCTTGCCGAAGTCGGTCACCTCGTGGCGCCGCCGGGCCAGCCAGCCGTCCCAGACGTCGCTGACGGCCGCCACGAGGAAGACAAGGAACGCGATGAACTTGGGCCAGTACCCGTCGATGAAGGGCAGGAGCGCAATGACGGGGGTGAGGCCGATGCGGACGATCGTGATGGCGTTCGGCAGCGTCCACATCGCCGCGCCCGTCAGCCGAGGGTCTTGAGGACGAGCTTGCTGACGGCCTTGAGGGTGTCGAAGACGCCGTCGCCGGTGACGGCCACGGCCTCATGGTACGGCGCCCGTTCGATCCATTCCCCGCCCTGCTGGAAGAGGAGGTACTCGCCTTCGTGGCTCGGATCGGGGGTGAGTTTCTGCCGAGCGGGGTCCTCGACCGGCCACCCCGGGTTGAGGGCCGCCTGGAGCTCGGCCAGCGGGGCGGCGTTCGGCAGGTCGCGCTTGTTGTACTGGATGATGAAAGGGATCTTGCTCAGGTCGTATCCCTGCTGGCTCATATTGTCGTACAGGTTCTGCATCGACTCGATGTTGGCCTCCATCCGCTCGATCTGGCTGTCGGCGACGAACACGACGCCGTCCACACCCTTGAGGATGAGTTTCCGGGAGGCGTTGTAGTACACTTGACCCGGGACGGTGTAGAGGTGGAACCGCGTCTTGAAGCCACGGATGGTGCCCAGGTCCACGGGCAGGAAGTCGAAGAAGAGCGTGCGCTCGGTCTCGGTGGCGAGCGAGATCATCTTCCCGCGCGCGTTCGGCGACACCTTGCCGTAAACGTGCTCGAGGTTCGTGGTCTTCCCACCGAGACCAGGCCCGTAGTACACGAGCTTGCAGTTGATCTCGCGGGAGGCATAGTTGATCATCGACATGCGTCGGTAGTCTCCTGAAGCTCAGCCGAAGAGCTTGTCGATCTCGTCTTCGGCCTCGCCGACGAAACCGGTTTCCATTTGCGCCTTGCTGGCGCTGCCGTCACGGCCGAACATGTCGGTGAACACCTGGGTGAGCTCACCCACGGTGGCCTTGACCCGCAACTTGACCATGCCCAGCGTCGTCCGGTTGTCGAACAGCACCACCAGGATGACCCGGTGGGCCACATCGGCCAGATACATCGACTCCCGCTCGCCCTGGTGGAACAGCGACCCGAATTCCTTCTCGCCGATCATCTTGGCCAGCTGGTCGTTGGCGCTGAAGTCGGCGGCGGTGAGCGAGGCGAACGCCACTGAATCGAACGTGGGCGCCTCGCCGACCGTGGCCACCAACTGGCCGGTCCGGTCCACGATCAGTCCGGTCCGCGCGGTCGACTCCCGAAGGAAGTCGGCCAGCACGACCTGGATCCGCTTGAAGTCCTCCTCGCGGAAGGACCAGCTCGACGCACCGGACATCAGGGTTCCTCTCGCAAGTCAGCCGAGGGTGGCTTCCATCCGCCGCAGGATGCTCCGGGCCCGACGCCGCAGAACGGGCCGCGATTCCCACGTCAGGTAGTCCCGCAACAGGCGGACGGTGTCGATCCGGGGGTTGTCGGCCAGTCCGGCCAGCGCCGACCATCGTCGTAACGGGCGTCCACTGAACAGGTCGGCACGGTGGCGCTCCACATGGCGCCGGGCGATCCACCATCCCAACGTGATCCCGATCGCGGCCCCACCCACCAGGAGCGCGGCACGACCCCGCTTCACCGGACCTCCTGGCGCGCCGTGAGGGCGTGTGCCAAGGTGACGCCGTCCACGTAATCCAGATCCCCGCCCATCGGGAGGCCGCGTGCGAGTCGTGTCACCTTGAGCCCGCGCCCGCTGAGCACCTGCTGCAGGTACGTCGCGGTCGCCTCGCCTTCCATCGACGGATTGGTCGCGAGGATCACCTCCCGCACCCCATCGGCCACCCGCACCAGCAATGCATCGATGCGGAGCGCTTCGGGCCCGATCCCGTCGAGCGGGGACAGCCTTCCCCCCAACACATGGTAGCGACCCCGGAATCCCGCCGCCCGCTCCACAGCCGCCACACCGGTCGGATCTTCGACGACGCAGAGCATCGTGGCGTCTCGCCGCGGATCGGCGCAGTACTCGCAGGGTTCGAGCTCGGTCAGGTTGCCACAGACGGCACAGGCATGGATCCGTTCGGCGACCGTTGCCAACGCCGCGCCCAGCCGTTCGATCTGTCCCTTGGGTTGCTGCAACAAGTGGAACGCCAGCCGCTGTGCGGTCTTCCGCCCGATGCCGGGAAGACGGGCCAGCTCGGTCACCAATTCATCGAGGGCGGCCACCGACTCACGGCCCGGGAGGAGCGGCTGGGAGGCGCTGCAGGTCGGCCTGGGCCAGGTCGTTGGCCCGACGCTGGGCATCGGCCACAGCAGACAGTACGAGTTCCGAGAGCAGGTCGGCGTTCTGATCCGCGAACACCATGGGGTCGATCCAGACGCCGCGGAGCTGGCCCCGGCCATCCACGGACACCCGGACCATCCCCCCGCCCGCCGTCGCTTCCACGGTCCGCGAGGCCAAGTCCCGCTGGATGTCCTGCCACCGGCCCTGGACCTGTTGGCCGAGCTGCATCAATTGCTGGATATCTGCCATGCTGCCGATGGTTCCCACTCCAAGACGCCTGAAATTAGGCCGCCAACTTGCAGGATGCAAGGAACGGCGATCACTCGATGACCTCCAAATCTAACTCCGATGCGGCCGCATCGAGGGCCGGATCCTTGCCCCGGAGCTTGGCCAGCCGCTCGGCCCGATTGCCGGCCTCGGTCATCCGCTTCGGGCGGCTTGGGGCCGCCGCCGCGATCGGGGGTCGTACCTCGATGGTGACGGGTGCGCCAACCCGGGCGCCGAGCAGGGATTCGACCGTGCCACGCAACCGGTCCAGCGCTTCGGCATGCATCGGGTTCTCCTCGACGAGCTCGAGCGTGACGATGGGTGCGTCGGCCGCCACGGGTCGGGCCGCTGCCAGAGCGATCCCCAGCATCTTCTTCTCCTGCCCTGCCGCCTCCGCCACCTCTGCCCAGACCGCCCGGATCCCATCCACGGAGAACGGGACGACAGACGCCGGGACCGATGCGGCGGCCGGCGCCGGCGCGCGCTCGATCGGTACCCGAGCGGAGCCGGCCATCGCCGGTGCCCCAGCGCCCTGCGCCAGCACCCGCTCCAGGTCCACGGTCCGGTCGATCATCGCCCATCGCAGCAGAGTGGTCTCGACCACCAGGCGGGGATTGCCGCTGCGGCGGACATTCCCTTCCTGATCGGCGACGATCTTGAGCATCCGGAGCAGGTCACCGCTCGCCAACCGGTCGGCGTGGGCGGTGAGCGACTGCCGAAGCGCTTCGGTCAGTCCCTCCGGTTCCGCGCCGAGCTTGATCATCAGCAACGACCTCAATGACTCGGCCGCCGCCGCCAGGAATTCGCCCAGGTCCGCCCCGGCATCCACCAGGCGGGACACCAGCGGAAAGACCCGCTCCGGGGCGCGATCGGCCACGATCCCCAGCACCTCGGCGTGGAGCTCGTCGGCCACCAGCCCCAGGATGTCGCGCACCCGCTCGGCAGTGACCGGGCCGCTGCCGAAACTCAACGCCTGGTCGAGCACCGAGAGTGCATCGCGCATCCCGCCGTCGGCATAGCGGGCGATGATCCGTGCCGCATCCTCCTCGATGACCAGCCCCTCGGCCGTGGCCACCTGCTGGAGGCGGGCGCGGATGGCGGCCAGCCCGATGCGGCGGAAGTCGAATCGCTGCAGGCGCGAGAGCACCGGTGCAGCCGTGTTGGCGATCTTCTGCGGTTCCGTCGTGGCAAAGACGAACACTACGCGCGGTGGCGGCTCCTCAAGGATCTTGAGGAGCGCGTTCCACGCCTCGCGGGTGAGCATGTGCGCCTCATCCACGATGTACACCTTGTAATGCTCCGCCTCGGACGCCGCATACATCGCCCGCTCGCGAAGGTCCCGCGCGTCATCGACCCCGCGATTACTGGCCGCGTCGATCTCGATCACATCGAGGTTGGCCGCCCCGTTCCAGATCCGCACGCAGGTGGGACATTCGCCACACGGCTCGCCCGGCACCGGGGCGGTGGCCTTGCGTTCACAGTTGAGCGCCATCGCCAGGATGCGCGCCGCGGTGGTCTTCCCCACCCCGCGCGGCCCGGTGAGGAGATACCCGTGTCCCACCCGACCGGACGAGACCGCGCCGCGCAGCACCTGCGCCACGTGATCCTGCACCAAAAGGTCGCTGAATGTCCGGGGACGGTACTTGCGGGCGAGGGCGAGGGCCATGCGGGAAAGCTAACCGTGTGGATGGGGAACGGTGGGCGGTGAACGGTGAAGGGGAAATGGGAACAGGTGGACAGGGCTGTGACGATGCCCGGCGCAGTGGCACCCGTTCACCGTTCACTTGGCGAGGCAGATCGACAGCGGAGGGAAGTAGAGTGCCCCAGGCACCCCGCAGCGACACCGGACATCGCTTAGCGCTGCTACCGGCAAGGTCCTGACGCATTTCACGCGCCGACGCCCTACGGACCTGGGGCGCCTTGAATATAGTGGCGCCGTGCGCCTCGGTGAAGCGCGGCACAGTGCCCGCTACGGCGTGCGGTACTCGCCAGTCATGATCCGGCGTTCGGACCAGGTCTCGGCCACGACGCCGCCGAGCAGGAAGACGAATGCGGCGAAATAGGTCCACAGGACGAACAGGAAGGCTGCGCCAAGGTTGGCATAGATCGAGGGCGAATTGCCGGAGGCGATCGACAGAATGTAGAGGCCGAAGGCCCGGCGGGCGATCTCGAACGCGACCGCCGCGAAGAGGGCGGAACCGAGTGCGGTGCGCCAGCGCAGCAACCGTGCGGCGCCGAATCGATACACGAGCAGGAAGAACGCGAGCGCCCCGCCGAAGGTCAGCACGACGCCGGCGAATCGACCGAGATAGGCCACGAAGGGCACCACGGTGACTGCGGCCTGTGCCTCACCCCATGTGAAAGCGGCCGTGAGCGCGCTGGAGAGGAGGATGTACACCAGGAAGAGCAGCAGGGTGGCGCCGACCATCACGACGTCCCACGCCTTGGCCACCAGGAAGCTCGCGACGAAGTGGCGGCGCTTCCGGGGCGGGGTCGCCACCCGGTAGATGCGGTTGAGCGCAGTGCGAGCGCTGGCGAAGAGCCGGGTGCTGAACCAGATGAACAGCGGCACGGCATAGAGCGACAGTCGGCTGCGATTCTCGGCCACCCGCCCGAGCAGCTGTCGGATGACCTCGCTCGGATCGCGACCGGCGATGCCGACGCTAGGCGGCAGGAAGCGGTCTATGGCACGGAGGAGATCGTGTGCCGCGACACCGCTGGGTCCCTGGACCACCAGGGACAGCCCGACGAGGACCAGCAGCAGGAGGGGGAGGCCGGCGAGGAGCGTGTCGAAGGTGAGTGCGCTCGCCAGGAACGGGATATTGACCTCACCCGCCGCGTAGAGCGTGCGACGCAGGAACCCCCAGGGGGAATCGTGCCACTCCCCCGACGGACGGACGCCGGGCGACGTCAGGAGGGTGAGCCCTCGCCCTCGGCACCAGCGGGACGTCGACGCGCCCGGGCGGCACGCAGCCGGCGCTGGAGCGCCTCGCGAGCGGTCGACCCGGAGGCCTGGTGGTCCTCGTCATCCTCGGCATCGCCCGTCACCGCATGGGCCGCGCGGTCCAGGCCGTCGGACATCGCCTCGCGGGCCTCCTCGAACTGCTCCTCGGCAACATCCCGCAACGCCCGCACCCGACGACGGACCGCGGCGCGGGTGTCCTCGCCGCTCTGCGGCGCGAACAGGAGCGCCAGACCCGCCCCGAGGCCAAGCCCGAGCAGGAACCATGGCAAGGTGGCGGATGCCTCCGCCTCGGGCGCGCGGTTCGCTTCGGTCATCGGATCATTCCCCCGCGTCGGGGTCGTCCTCGGCCAGCGCCAGTGCCGGCTTGAGGGCGACGTGATGCTGCACCGGCGCCTGCGTGTGGCGGCGGACCAGATCGGCCGTACCGTCGATCTTCAGCTGCTGGAACAGGAATCGGAACATCGCCTCGAGGTCCTGCGCGATGGCGGCGCGGACCTCGGGTGCCATCGACCAGAGCTGCCGCTTGAACGGGCCGATGGCCTTCTTCCGCGCTTTGTAGTAGAACTGCTCCTCGGAATCGCCCGACTTCCGGTCCGACTGCGCATTGGCGTCGAGCCACTGGTAGATCGTGGCCTTGAGCGGCGCCGGCAGCCGTGGATGGTCGAAGACCATGTTCTGGAAGTTGGTGGCCAGGTGGATCTCGCACGCCTCGACCCGGGGGAAATTCCCGAAGGCCTCCTTGGGAAGCGTGCTCGCACCGTGTTGCACCGCCCCGGCCATCTGATACTCGACCCGCGCCGCCTTCGACAGTGCCGCCAACGCCTCCAGATCGAGCTGCACGGTGGCGATGCTCCCGTCGGGCAGCACCACACCGCCGTGGCTCGTCCCGGTCTGGACCGAGATCTTGCTGATCCCGTCCTGGACGCCGTGGGCTGCAAGCGCACGGCGGTAGCCCAGCATGAAGGCGTGGAGCTCCTCCACGGTGGAATTCTTGTGCCCGACCTCGCCGATCTCGGCGCCGACCGAGACGGTCACGCCCGACGGCTGCCGTTCGCGGATGAACTGGGTGATCGCTGCGGCCCGCTCGTAGTTGAGGCGCTGCTGCGCGTCGAGCGTGGCGTGGGACAGGTCGACCAGGGTGGAGGTGTCGACGTCGATGTTGTAGAACCCTGCCCCGACCTCCTCGCCGATGAGTTTCTTGACCTCGCCCACCTCGCCTTCCGGGTCGGTCTGGTACTTCTTGGCGTTCACCTGGCAGTGATCGCCCTGGATGAACAGCGGCAGGTCATACCCTTCCCGAAGCGCCGCACCGATGATCACCGAGACGTATTCGGCCGGTCGCTGGTCGGTATAGGCGATCTCGCTGCGGGCGATCTCGAGGATGAGGGCACCGGCGCCGCCTGCCTGCGCCGCACGAAAGACCGCGCGGGCACTGTCGTACGCCAGCACCCGGACGTTGATGGCCGGGACCGTGAATCCGGAGCAGTCGCCCCGGCCCCGGGCCATGTAGAGCCCGTTGATCGAGGCCGGCCGGCACCCCATGGCCTGCCCCAGCTCCCAGAGCAGCCAGCGCGCCGCGTCCCGGCCCACTACGTCCCCGAAGACAGCCTCCCACACGACGCCGTCGGTGGCCTCGGACTGCAACTTGGCGGCATCATGTACGGACACGGCACCAGCGGCCACCGACACGGCGCCGCCGTATTGTCCTACCACTCGCTGCAGTGCGTCCTTCATCGCGGCTCCTCGCCCGGCGGGGCCGATCCGGTTGGGGCGAAACCTAGGCAGCGGCCCGTGCGACCGCCACCCGTTCAGCGCACGTCCACGACGAGTCCGTCCCACGCCGGTTCGATGCCGGCGGGCAATCGGGCCAGCAGGTCGGCGTGGCCGGTCTCATGGGTCAGGTGGGTCAGGTAGGTGCGGGGCGCGCCGATGGCCTGGGCCGCCTCGATCGCATCGCCGATGCTCTGGTGGGTGGGGTGCGGCCTCCACCACAAGGCCGACAGCACCAGCACCTCCACCCCTCGCAACCGTGCGATCGCGACCGGGTCGACCCGCTCGACGTCGGTCACGTACGCGAGCCGGCCGATGCGATAACCAAAGACCCTGAGATCGCCGTGGGGGAACGCGAGCGGCAACACCGGCATCCCGGCGATCGTCACCGGGACTCCGGCCTCCAGAGGTGTCAGGGTCAGGCGCGGCTTCGACGTCCCCTCCGGCGGCTGCACCGCATCATCGAAGATGTAGCGGTAGCTCGTCCGGAGCCGTTCGAGCGTTTCGACGGGCCCGTACACCGGGACCGCCCGTCGTGCCTTGACCGAGAAGATGCGGAGGTCGTCGATCGCGGCGACATGATCGGCGTGTTCGTGGGTGTAGAGCACGGCGTCGATCGACGCCGGTCGTGCGGCCAGCAGCTGCAGGCGAAGCTCAGGTGGTGTGTCGATGAGGATGGTCCGGCTGGCATCCTCCACCAGCGCCGCCGACCGGAAACGCCGGTCCCTCGGGTCGGTCGATCGGCACACCGCGCACGCACAGCCGACCTGCGGCACGCCGAACGAGGTGCCGGTGCCGAGGAACGTCAGCCGCAACTACACCGTCTCGATCTTGAGGAGGTTGGTGGTGCCTGGGACGTCGAACGGCACCCCGGCGGTGACCACCACCTTGTCCCCGGGCGCGGCAAGCCCGCGCTCGATGATCTGCTGCCGCGCCACCGCGAGCATCTGGTCATAGCTCGGCAGGTGATCGGCGAGGCCCGTCACCACGCCCCAGACCAGGCAGAGCTGCCGGTACGTCGCCACGTCGGTGGTGAGCGCGAAGATCGGGGCGGCCGGCCGGTAGGCCGCCACCTGCCGCGCGGTGAACCCGCTCACCGTGAAGCACACCACCAGTGGCGCCTTGAGGAGCTCGGCCGCCGCCACCGTCGCGACCCCGATGGCGTCCTCCTGGCGCACCGGTGCCGCGGCCTTTCCCGCTGCCGCATCCGGCGCGGTCCCCCGGCGTCCCACCGCCAGGTCGAAGGCCGGACTCCGACCGCGACGATTCCCCTCCATCTCCCGGGCGATCCGGTCCATCGCCTGCACGGCCTCCAGCGGGAAATCGCCGACGGCGGTCTCGGCCGAGAGCATGACCGCGTCGGTGCCGTCAAGGATCGCGTTGGCCACGTCGGAGGCCTCCGCGCGGGTGGGGCGCGGCGCATGGACCATCGATTCGAGCATCTGCGTCGCGGTGATGACCGGCTTGCCGCGCAGGTTGGCCTTCCGGATGATCCGTTTCTGGACCAGCGGGACCTCCTCGAACGGCAACTCGACGCCCAGGTCACCTCGCGCGACCATGATGGCGTCCGAGGCGTCGATGATCCCGTCGAGATTCTGGAGCGCGGTGTCCTTCTCGATCTTGGCGACGGTCCGGATCGAGCGGGGCAGGAGCGACCGGAGCTCTTCCATGTCCTCCCGGCGGCGCACGAATGACAGCGCGACGTAATCGACCCCGAGCCGGGCCGCCATCGCGATGTCCTCGCGATCCTTCTCGGTGAGTGAAGGAGCGCTGACCTGGATGCCCGGAAGGTTCATCCCCTTGTGTGACTTGAGCAGCCCGCCGTAGCGCACCACGCCCCGGACCCGGGCTCCGCTGATGCCGGTCACCTCGACCGACAGGAGCCCGTCGTCGAGCAGGATCCGCGCACCGACCTGCACGTCAGTGGCCAGATCGTCGTACGTCGTCGGGATCTCGCCCGGCTTGGCGACGGCCTCGGGAGCGAATACCACGTCCTCGCCAGCGGTGAGCGTCACCGGTTCGGCGAGGTCTCCCACCCGGATCCGCGGACCCTGGAGATCGAGGAGGATCGCGGCCGCGCCCGCACGGGTCGAGAGCACGGACCGGAGGTCGGCGATCCACCCTTCGCGGATGGCGGGAGTACCATGCGATGCATTCACCCGCACCACGTCGACACCACCGTCAAGGAGGGCGTGCATCCGGTCGGGGGAACTCCACGCCGGTCCGAGCGTGGCGACGATCTTGGTAAAGCGGGACTTGTGGGGCGACACGTTCGATCCGGTCAGATGAGGAAGGAGTGTAGGGCTAAGGATAGCGATGGCGCCGGCCGACGGAAGCTCGCATCGGACCGGGGCACCTCACCCGGCCTGCCAGACCGGTCGCCCGGCGAGGACCGTGAGCACCGCTCGCCCGGCGCGAAAGGCGCGCCCGCTGTCGGCATGATCGGCCGCGGGGTCGACCTCCCAGGCGACCAGGTCCGCCGCCATCCCGGGAGCGAGCGTGCCGATGTCACGCGCCCCCGCCGCCCAGGCAGCGTTCACCGTGTACCCGCGCAGCGCCTCTTCGAACCCGATCCGCTGCTCCGCGCGCCATCCGCGGATCGCGCCGTCACCCGACCCCCGATCGAGCGCTGCGAATATCCCTTCCCGCGGATCCAGTGAGGCCACGGGCGCATCGCTCCCGAAGACGACCCGGTTGCCGGCCGCCAGGATGCTCCGGAAGTGGTAGGCACGCTCGCCGCGGGATCCCCAGTGGCGGTCGATCAGCGGGATATCGGCGAGCAGATGGGCCGGCTGCATCGACACCGGGATCCCGGCCTTGGCCGCGCGCCCGAGGTCGGCGGGATGGACGCATTGGAAGTGCTCGATCCGGTGCGGGATCCCCACCCGTGCGAGTGGCGCCAGCAGGTCGATCGCCCGGCGAACGGCCGCATCGCCGATGGCGTGGACCGTCGCCGAGATCCCCGAGCGAGCGGCCGTCTCCACCGCGAGGCGTGCCAACCCTTCATCAGAGATCGGCATGCCACGATCTCGGCTCCCTTCGAACGGCTCGAGCATCCACGCCGTCCGGCTGCCGAGACTCCCGTCGAGGAAGAGCTTGACCCCTCCCAGGGTCAGCGGGCCCGCGCGCGTACCGCTCTTCCATCCCTCCGCCACCAGCTGCGCCAGCGCCTCGACCGGAGGATGGAACAACACCCGCAACGGAAGCTCCCCGGACCGGGCCAGCCCGCGCCAGGTCGCCCACGCCGGCAGACCCTCGACATCATGCACGCCGGTGATCCCCAAGCGGTGCGCCTCCCCGATCCCGTCCACCACCGCCGCCTGGAGCGTCCCCGGAGCGACCGGCGGCAGGTGCGCGAGCACCAACTCGACGGCCCGTTCGAGCAGTAGTCCGGTGGGCTCCCCCGACGCATCGCGGACGATGCGGCCCCCGTAGGGATCCGGGGTGTCCCGGGTGATCCCGGCCCTGCGGAGGGCGGCGGAGTTGACCCACGCCGAGTGGACGTCGAGCGAGTCGAGGAACACCGGGACCGAGTGGACCCGATCGAGCGCCCCCCGATCGGGTGCGTCCCGCCATCCATTGGCGTCCCACCCTTGTCCCCGGACCCAGCCGTCCACCGGGATGCCTTCGGCCACCCGCCGGAGCGCCTCCGTACGGTCCCGGGCGCCGGCCAACTGGATCCGCTGTCGGCCCATCGCCCAGAGCGAGAAGTGGGTGTGTCCGTCGATGACGCCGGGCGTCACGAGCGCCGTAGGAAGCTCCCACACTGGCACGGTTCCGGGCACCAGCCGGTCGAGCACTTCGACGCGGCCCACGGCCTGGATCACGCCATCAGACCACCAGACCGCGTCCCCGTCCGCTCCGTCCATCGAAAGCACGCGCCGCGCCCGCAGGTACCCGCTCCCCCGGGGCAGGGAAGGAGTCGAATCGAGGCCGAGATCAGTTATCCACACGAGGTGCCTCGAGCAGGCGAGCCGGCCAACCGCAGCAAAGGAGCCACGTTAGGAACAACTGTGGATTGGCAGAGTTTTCCACTTGTGGAGGGTGTGAAAATGTGAATTGAACGTTTGGAAACCCATGGCCCAGAACGTACTTGACGGGTACCGATTTATCCACGTTCAGTGGATTTCGTAAGTCGTGTTTGCACAATGGGTAATAGCGTTCGGTGAATGTGGATAAGTGAGACTGAGACACCGATCGCCCCGACTGAATAATCATGCATTCGGATAGTATAGAACTCGGCGACCGACCCGTTCAACTGAGTTTTCCTCAATTGAGATCGGTTCGACCGAGCAGTCCGCTGCACCTCCCCTACCCCGATGGTTGGAGGGCGGAGGGACGGATGGGCGGGAGGTCGGATGGACGGGGGGCTGTAGGATGAAGGGTGTCGGGTCGCTGCTGGCGACCTTCGCACACTGTCATCCTGGGCGGAGCGAGGGACCTTCCCCGCGGGCCGATCCTACACCGCCTGAGGGCGGCTCAGGATGACGTGACCCGCTGAGGCGTTGGGTCGCCGCGGGCGACCCCACAGACTGTCATCCCAAGCGGAGTCAGGGACCTACCGATCCTTCACCGTCTGAAGACGGCTCAAGGTGATGTCACTTGCTGGGCGTCGGGTTGACGCGGGCGACCTCCACAAACCGACGTCCCGAGCGGGGCAACGGACCTTCTCGGGGTCAGTAGGAAATCGGGTCGGTGGGCGAGTGGTCGGGGAGGTGCCTTACCGGAGCCGCACCGACGGTCACCCAGTTGGCTCCCGAGAGCAAGACGGCAGTGGCCACGCCTTGGGGACCGACAAAAGGGCCCCGGGGCGATGCCGGGGAAAGAGGGGTCGAGCAGGGGTCGGTCCCGGATCACCTACCAGGCATCTCGGGCTGAATGGGGCGCCGTGCCGAAGTTACTTCCGGAACCACCAGGTGAGGGGGGCTTCGGAGCGGGTGATCGGGCCGAGCATCCGGATGGGGCTCGCGGCCATCGCCGCGACCAGCTTCCCCTTCCCTGTCAGCCGCAAGTTGCCGGCGGCATAGTACGCGGAATCCCCGATGCCGGCGGTAAGGAGCAGCCGCACGTAGGTCTGGCCTACGCTGAGCGTATCCACCTGGCGCTCCGGGGCCATCGGGTCTCCCAGATGACCGTCCCACCCGATGATGTTCTTGTCGAACTGGACCTGATAGCGGGTGTCGGTGCTGCCATCGATCGGGGAGATGTCGAAATCGGCGGACGACACGTCATAACGGGCGGGCACCAGGCTCTGCGCCAGCGTCCCGTCGTTGGAAAAGATGGCCAGCGCGGCCCATTCCGAGGCGCCATCCACGGATCCTTTCCGATGGATCGCTGCGGCCCAATACCCCACCGCCACGGGCCGTATCTGGGCACGACGCGTGTCGTTCCTGGCGCGGACGGTACGTCCCCCGGTCATGGCCGAATCGAAGGCGAACCAGCAGAACCGGGAGGGCACCCAGTCGGCATACTGGGTCTCTGAGGCGATCTCCCGCGCCAAGGCGGGATGGATCCCCGGCGTGGTGCTCGCGGAGGTGGGTACGAAGCCGGAGGGGGCCACGTCCTCGATCATCTTGAGCGGTGCCAGGAAGTGGACGCAGGACCCGGCCCGCAGGCCATACAGAGACCAAACAAGGCCGTCGGTCGGAAGTTGGGCAGCCAGCGGCGCGGAGATCGCGACGGCGGCCGCAATGGAGGCGAGGACACGGATTGGACGCACGGGGAACCCCTTGAATGGACGCATCGGCCGGTCAATGGCCTTGCGCAGTGATCCAGGACTCGATGATGTCGTGGAGGATCGGGAGCGAGACCGAACCATTGGCCAGTACTGCGTCGTGAAATGCCTTGAGATCGAACCGCGGACCCAGGCGGGTCCGGGCCTCCGCGCGGAGGGCGAGGAGCTCGCGCTCTCCCAGCCGGTAGGCCAGCGCCTGGCCGGGGTCCGCAATGTAGCGGTCGACCTCGTTCTCGACGTCGGCGCGACTCAGTCCGGTGTTGGCGGTCAAGTACGCGATCGCAGAATCCCGGGGCCAGCCCAGCGCGTGGATCCCCGTGTCCACCACCAATCGGCAGGCACGCCACGACCGAAAGAAGAGCATCCCCATCCGCTGCAGATCATCGGAGTAGAACCCCTGCTCATCCGCAAGGCGCTCGGCGTACAGGGCCCACCCTTCTGTGAACGCCGTGGTGCCGCCGTACCGCATGAACTCCGGGAGCGGCAGCTGCTGGGCGAGGGAGATCTGCAGATGGTGACCTGGAATGGCCTCGTGGTAGGTGAGCGCCTCGATGGTGTAGCGCGGCCGGGACCGAGGGGACGACGTGTTGACCAGGAAACGACCGGGACGGCCGCCGTCGACGGATCCGGGATAGTAGTACGCGGCGGGCGCATCGGCCGACTCGTAGGCCGGCATCGGCACCACCATGACCTGCTGCGTCGGAAGCCGGCCGAACAACGCCGGAAGGTGGGCCCGCACCCGCTCGACCGCCGCCTCGGCGGCCGCCAGCACCTCGTCCCCGGTGCGGAAGGAGAGTGACGTATCCGCCCGCATCGCCTGAAGGAGGGAATCGAGGTTCGACGTGCCAAAGCTCCCTTGGGCGAGGGCGAGCATCTCCCGTCGGGTGGCCGCCACATCGGCGAGCCCGATGGCGTGGATCGAGTCGGCACCGAGATCGAGCGTCGTCTCGTCCCGGATCCGGGCGCGGTAGCACGCAGCACCGTCGGGGTTGGCCGTGACGCCTGGCGCGGTGCGGGCGCGGGGGAGATACACCTGGCGGAGGAACTCGAGGTAGCGGCGGAACGACGGGATGATCACATCGGCCACCTCGGCCTGGACCTGGCCGGCCCAGCGGTCATCGCGATGCAGCGCATCCGACCGGGCGGCCGCCGGGAGCAGTGGATCGGAATCGATCGGCGTCGCGACGAGATGCTCGAGCTGGCCGATGACCCGACGGACGTCGACCATCGGCGCCGAGTAGCCCGCCGCCAGCCCGGCGCGGAGGTCGAGCACCTGCTGATCGATGAGGTCGCCGATCCGACGCCAGCGCGAGAGGAACAGCGCACGTTCTTCGTCGGTGTCCGTACGCTGGATGGCCGCGAGGTCAGGAAGCGTCACCTGCAGGCCCCGCTGCTGGTCCACCGACCAGAGTTCGGTGCGACAGACGCGCTGGCTCAGGTCACCGGCCAGCGACTCCTGGAGCATCCGTAGCGTGACTTGGCCCGCGGGCGAGAGACCGCTGGCGTCGACCGTGGCGGCGGCACGCTCCAGCGCCCGCAGCCTGGCGTCATAGGCATCGAAGGCGGCCGGGGTCAGGTCGACCAGGCGTCCGTTGCGGGCGCCCGGAAACCCGTCCACGGTGGCCATCTCCGGGTACCGATCCAGCTGGGACTGCCAATATGCCGATGCGATCGAATCTGCCCGCGCCTGCTGGGCCGGAAGCGCCGGCGCGAGGGCGGCCAATGCCGCGAAGGCGAGGACGACCCGATTCACTTCCGGCCGGGCGGTGCGTTGGCAGCGGCCACGGCGCCCTTGAGCTCGTCGTAGCTCGCATCGGCCGCGGGATCGAAGCGGAGGTCGCGCCACCGGACCCGGCCGTCGGGCCCGATCACATAGACGGTGTACCGCGCAAAGCCGTCAGACCGCACGCTGCCGTACAGATGCGCCACGTGGAGACCGGTGTCGGCCAGCAGGGCGAACGGGAGTGCCAGCGACTGGGCAAAGCTCACGTGCAGGGCCAGCGAATCGACCCCGATCCCGACCACCGCAGTGCTATCGCCGAAGATGTCGGCGTACCGCTCCGCGAAGGTGGTGAGCTCCTTGGTGGCGGTCGGCGTGAAGTCCCGCTGATAGAACGCCAACACCACGACCCGGCCGAGCTGCAGGCTCAGGTCGAAGGGACGATCCGACGGCCCCGACTTGCCGCCGGACTCCAGGACAAAGCCCGGAGCGTGTGCGCCTGGCTCGGGACCGCTCACCACGAATGCGGATGGATTCTGGGCAGTGAGCGCGGCCGACTGGCAGAGCAACAGGGCGGCAAGGCCAACAGCTGGACGGAAGCGGGACATCGGCGGCTCGGGAGCAGGTGGAGAACGGACTGCAGCGACCGATCGGTTCAATTCGCGGTGACTCGGGCCAGGGCCGTGGCCAGATCCTGATCGCCACCGCTGCCGGTGTAGGCCACGGTCCCGTGTCGGTCCACGATCACCACATAGGACGTGGTCGGCGCCAGGTACGCCCGGACGCCGACCCCATCGGAATCGTACAGCGTCCGGAACGGCGGATGATGCTCGGCCAAGTATCGACGCACCTTCGCCGGGGTCTGGTTCACCGTGACGTTGATCCCGAAGAAGGCCACCTGAGTCCCGTATTTGGCCGCGGCGGCCTCCATCCTCGGATAGAGGGCCGTGCAGAGCTCGCACCAGGTAGCCCAGAACTCGAGGAAGACCGGACGCTTTCCGATCTCGGTGCCGAGGTCCACCGGGTGCCCATCGAGATCGTTGATGACGACACGCGGCGCCGGCGCGCCCACGGCGATCCCTTCATCCTGCGCCAGCACTGTGCGCGAGCTGCCGGCCAGCACCAGAAGCACCAAGGCTCTGGTCACGAATGCTCTCATAGGACGCTCCCCATCTGCACCAGATAGTACTCCGCCATTGCGAGCAATAGGACGCCGGAACCACGCTTGACCCACACGGTCCAGCGACCGGCGCGGGGCAATGCGGCCAAGGTGCCGGCCGAGAGCCCGACCGCCACCAGGACCGCGCAGAGTCCGAGCGCAAAGACGAAGAGGTAGAGGAATCCCAGGGCGGCACTCTGGGTGACGGCCACGAATGTGAGCACTGCCCCGAACGCCGGGGCACCACACGGGGCGGCTACCAGCCCCGAGGTGGCGCCCATGGCGAACGCCCCCGATGGCGAGCCCCCGCCGATGCGCGAGGCCCACTGCACCAGCCGGGCCGGGGCGGCGACCGGGAACACGTCGAGGAGCGCGAGGGCCGCCAAGAGCAGCAGGTTCGCGATGGCGAAGTACGCCCAGGGACTGGAGCTCACCGCGCCGAAGAGCGAACCGGTCAGGCCGGCCGCCAGGCCGAGCGACGCGTACACCAAGGCGAGGCCCAGCACATACGCTGCCGTGAGGGCGACCGCACGGCCGCGCCCCTGCCCCTGCCGCGCCGCGCCGCCCAGGACGCCGGCGGTGATCGGGATCATCGGATAGATGCAGGGGGTGAAGCTGACCAGGACGCCCGCGCCGAAGAGGGCCGGCAAGGCGGCCAGGGGACGGTCGCGCAGGAGGGTGGCGATGGTATCACCGGTCATCGGGCGGCCGTCTGCCCCGCCCCGTAGCGATCGGCCACATACCCCTCGAGGAGCACGAGGAACTCCGCCACGATCGCATCGCCCTTGAGGGTGAGCTTGAGCTTGCCGTCGACATACACCGGCGCCTTGGGATCCTCGAACGTGCCCGGCAGCGAGATGCCGATGTCGGCGTGCTTCGATTCGCCGGGTCCGTTCACCACGCACCCCATCACCGCCACCCGCAGTTCTTCGACCCCGGGGTACTCAAGCTTCCAGGCCGGCATCCGGTCCTGCAGGTAGCCCTGGATATCCTGCGCCATCGATTGGAAGTAGGTGCTGGTGGTCCGCCCGCAGCCGGGGCAACTGGTCACCTGCGGCATGAAGCTGCGCAGGCCGAGGGACTGGAGGATCTGCTGGCCGACCCGGACCTCCTCGGCGCGATCCCCGCCGGGCACCGGGGTCAGCGAGATGCGGATGGTGTCGCCGATCCCTTCCTGGAGCAGGATGGCGAGCCCGGCGGTGCTCGCCACGATCCCCTTGGCGCCGAGCCCCGCCTCGGTGAGCCCGAGGTGGAGGGGGTGGTCGGTGCGTGCGGCGAGCATCCGGTACACGTCCACCAGGTCCTGCACGCCGGACACCTTGGCGCTCAGGATGATCCGATCGTGCGCCATCCCGCGCGCCTCCGCGAACGCGGCCGAGCGTACAGCGCTCTCGACCATCGCGGTCATCGTCACGTCACGCGCGTCGCGCGGCTCGGCACGCTTCGAGTTCTCGTCCATCAACTGGGTCAGGAGAGCCTGGTCCAGCGAGCCCCAATTGACGCCGATGCGGACCGGCTTCCCGTGCGCGAGCGCCACGTCGATGATGGCGCCGAAATTGTCGTCGTGCCGCTTGCCGCCGACGTTGCCCGGATTGATGCGGTACTTGGCGAGCGCCGCGGCACAGGCGGGGTACTTGGTGAGGAGCAGGTGCCCGTTGTAGTGGAAGTCGCCGATGATCGGAACGGAGAGGCCCAGCCGGTCGAGCGCGTCGACGATCCGTGGCACCGCGTCCGCGGCGGCCTCATTGTTGACCGTGACCCGCACCAGTTCGCTTCCGGCGCGGTGGAGCGCCGCCACCTGGTCGACGGTGCCGCGGACGTCGGCGGTGTCGGTGTTGGTCATCGACTGGACGACGATCGGGTGCGCGGAGCCGACCGGCACGTCCCCAATGCGGACGGTCGGTGTCGGGCGGCGAACGGGCGTGGGCATCCGGGAAATCTAGCGGCGGGTCACGGCTGGCGGGTAGCGGGCGCCCCATCGGCCATCGCCGCCTCGGCAAAGCGACGCACGATGGCGCCAGCTGGCTCGATCGCGTGGATGCCGCGCACGCTCCGTCCGGCCTGCCAGTACTCGATGTTGCCCTTGAGCGAGCGCTTGAGCTGCCACAGCGACTTGAGGGCGTAGATGGTCCGCATCCAGTGCTTGGTCCGCCGTCCCCGGAGCATCCAGCGCGCCAACGGGCCCGCGCGGGTCCCCGTCCGCCGAATGACCGGCGTGTCGATCACGGCGACCGGGACGCCGGTGAGTCGTTCGCTCAGGACGATGTCGGACTCGGTGGCGGCGATGATCGCGGCCTTGTAGGCGGGGCTGGCGGTGCATTCGGTGGTCGCGATGAAACGGGTGCCGAGCTGACACCCATCGTACCCGAGGCGGAGCATCTGTACGAAATCGTGCTCATCGCCCACGCCGCCGGCGCAGACGATCGGTACCCCGAAGGGCCGGAGTTCGTCCAGCAGCGCTGCGGCGTCCCTTCCGCCGGCGTGTCCGCCCGCCTGGGAATTGACGGCGATGAGTCCATCGACGCCGCCGTCGAGCCCTTTCCGGGCCCACTTGGCCTCGGTCACGTCGTGGTAGACCACTCCGCCGACGGTGTGGACCCGTTCCGCGACCCATTTCGGATTGCCGAGGGAGGTGACGAAGAACCGGATCCCTTCCTCGAGCGCGATGTCGATCCAGCGCTCCATCCGTTCCTGATAGGTCCGGGAGGACTGCTCGATGAGCGCGTTGAAGCCGATGGGACGGGAGGTGAGGCGTCGGATGCTGCGGAGTCCTTCCCGGAAGTCATGTCCGTGGACATAGGTGAGCGAGATCGGCTGGACCACGCCGAGCCCACCCGCCTGCGACACCGCGGCGACGAGTTCAGGGTTGCTGCACGGGTACATGGCACCGCAGAGGAGCGGCACCTCGATGCCGGCCGCGCGGGAAAGGCGCGTGTCCAATCCCGTCATGCCGGTGGCGCCAGGCGCCAACGGACACGGATCCGCGCGACGACGTCACCGGCCAGGTCGGTGATGACCGCCTCCACGACCTGATCGATCGGCTCCGTCACCACCTGCGGGGGATCGGCACGGCACTCGGCTGCCAGGGTCCCCCGGGCCTTCTTCTCGAAATCCGTCTCCAGATGGGTGACGATGCTTCGGGTGCCGGTGGGAAGTGCCGTCGTCATCGCGAGCCCGCTGGTGAGCTCGCCCAGGTTGACCAATGCCACGGCGTGGATCGAGCGCAGGTGGTTGCGGACCCGGCGGCGGTCCGACAGCGTCAGGCGGGCGTGGCCTGGCTCCAGCACCTCGACCCGGGCGCCGATGGTGCTACTGTAAGGCACGAACAGGGAAATGAGGCGCGCAAAGACCCACCGCCCACCCGGCAGTGGCGCCAAACGGCGCCAAAGCCCGAGCAGGCGGTGCGTCGGATCGGTGGCCATTGTGGAAAGCTAGGCCGGCCCGGACCGAGTGGCTACTGACCCCGGGACCCTCCGCCACCTATGCGCTGCCGCATCTGGTCGTCGCGATCCTTCTTGGCCTGGTCGACCTCATCATCGTGCCACTGCTTCCACTTCTTGAACTCCTTCTTGGGAAGCGCCGATCTGAGGACCGACTTGACGAAGGCGTCATCGCGCTTCTTGAGATCGGGCCACGACCCCTGGATCACCGAGAATCCGCCGCGTCGCGCACCTCCCGGTGATCCGCCGTTCCCGCTGGAGTCGGTCAGGGCCGCGGGTGCACCGTCGGCGCCCGGACGCATTCGCTGGAGCACCACCCAGATGCTGTCGCGGACGGCGCGGGTCGAATCGAGATAGGCCCGCACGGCGACGCCGTACCCCGACAGCCCGGTGGTATCCACATCGGCCGAGAGGGAGAGGGTCTGCAGGTCAGGCGGTCCCTCGGCCTCTGCTTCGGTGGGAATGTCCTGCATCGACCGTGCACCGCTCATCCCTCCACGCCGGCCTCCACCCATCCCACCCCGGCCGCCCATCCCGCCACCCATTCCACCGCCCGGCATCTGTGCCGCCGCTGGGGCACCGACCGCAAGGAACGCGGCCAGCACCAGCCATCCACTGCGCTGCATCAAGACTCCCGGTGAGTGACGAATGGACTTACGTACTGGCAATGGAGCCCGTTGGAGATGCTCATCGGCCGACCGAATCTGCGCCAGCGGGCTCGGTTCCTCCGGCCACGCGCCGTCGCAGGATGACCTGCGTGGTGGTCCCATCCCCGAGTGTCGCCTGACCGACAAAGGCGCGCACCCGTACCTCCCCACGGATCACCAGGTCGGCGCCGGCGGCATCCTTGATCCGGACCACGATCGACCGCTGGACCCTCTGCCACTTCCCACGCCCTCGCGTCACCGCGCCATCAGCGCCCACCCATCCGTACCCGACCCCGCCGTCGAGGGAGAACTGCAACCCGAGACGGGCGCCGCCGGTCCAGGGGCCCCAGAAGCCCTCGCCACGTGCCTCCGCCGCGCCGCCGGCAGCGACCTCCCCACGCGACATCACCCCGCGCCGACGCCTGGACCGTGGCGTGGCCGCGGATCCCGATGGCGCGCTATCCACCACGGCGCCGGTGTCCGCGAGACCCTCGGGGGTGACGTTCGGTCCGCCCACCTGATCCGCATACCACCACCCTTCGTCGGGCTTCCCTTCATCGCGGGTGCCAGCGAGGCGCGGGCCCACGAGCATCCCGACGAAGCGGCCCCGGCCGGCGAGCGTGATCTCGATGGAATCGGCCTTCCACTGCCATCCGTCCGACGACGTGCTGTCCCGGCCGGTGACGACCCGCAGCTTGCCGTCGTCGAGAAAGACCCAGGCCGCGCCGGAGTCGCGGTCCTGCTGGTGGACGCTCCAGCGGGTGCCGACCATCACATCCTGGGCGGCAAGCGGCTCGGCCAATGCGAGGGTGAACATCGAGAGCGCGATGATCCGGGAACGAGCGTTGCGCATCATCATGGCACCGGGGTCGATTGGGGCTCGGTGGGACCGGGAACGACCATCGGTGCAAGCTACGTCGCACCACCGCCGCTGTCACCGGCGGTGCGGCGGGCCAAGGCACCGAGCCCGTCGTAGGCGGCGTACTTGTACGAATCGGTCAGGCTCGGGTAGTTGTAGACCGCGTCGATGAAGGCGTCGATGGTGCCGTGCTGGGCCAGCACCAGGGCGCCGAGGTGGACGAGTTCGCTCGCCATCTCGCCGATGACGTGGACGCCCAGGAGCCGCTTGTCGTCAGGGGCGAAGATGAGCTTGAGCATCCCGCTCAGGTCGCCGATGATCTGACCTCGGGGACTCTTGTCGTACCAGCTCCGCCCCACCAGGTGGTCGATCCCCTCCGCCCGGCACTCCTCCTCGGTCTTGCCCGCCTGGGCCAGCTCGGGCACCGTATAGACCGCCAGCGGGATGACCGGCGACATCCGCTCCTTGTAGGCGAGCGAAAAGGCGTGCACCATCGCCACTCGCGCCTGTTCCATGGAGGTGGATGCGAGCGCCGGGAATCCAATCACGTCGCCGGCGGCGTAGATCCCGGGCACGTTGGTGGCGTAGTGCTCGTCGACCAGGACGAGTCCGCGCTTGCCCATTTGCACGCCGAGCGCCTCCAGGCCCAGCCCGTCGACGTTGCTCTGGCGCCCCGCCGCGAAGAGCGCAATGTCGGCGTCGAGCACCTCGCCATCGGCGAGCGTGAGCGTCGCGCACCCGCCACGGGCCGCCACCTGCTCGACCCGAGCGTTGAAGATGAACCGGATTCCGAATGTTTCGAGCCGCTGCCGCAGTCGATCGGCGATCTCGGCGTCCACGAAGGGCAGCAACCGACCGCGTCCTTCGATGAGCGTCACCTGGACGCCCAGCGCAGTGAAGATGGACGCGTATTCGGACCCGATGACGCCGCCACCCTCCACCACCATGGTGCGGGGGACACGGTCCATCGCCAGGATCGTGTCGGAATCGTGGATCACCCGCCCATCGAACGGGATCTCCGGCGGCCGGTGGGGCGATGAACCCGTCGCGATGAGGATCACATCGGCCGTGTGCAGCTCGTCCCCGCTCGCTGCCCTTTGGATGCGCACGGTCCCCGGGGCCTCGATGGAGGCGACGCCGTGCACCACCTGTACGTGATGGCGTTCCAGGTTCCGGGCCACCAGCGCTCGCTCGTTCGCTACAACATGATCCTTCCGGAACATGAAGTCGGCGACGGTCATCTCGTCCTTCAGCGAGTAGTCGAGGCCGTAGAGGCCACGCTGCCGCAGGCCCGAGTAGTAGAGGGCGGTCTCTCGGAGCGTCTTTGACGGAATGGTCCCGGTGTTGATGCCGGCCCCGCCCAGTTCCGCCCCGCGCTCGACCAGGAGCACCCGCTTCCCGAAATAGGCGGCCTGTGCCGCACCTTTTTCGCCGGCGGGGCCCGAGCCGATCACGATGAGGTCGAAGTGGGGCATGGGGGATGCGAGACGGGAGAAAGGGGAATGACAGACAGACGCACGGACGCACAGACGCACAGACGCACGGACGCACAGACGCACAGACGCACAGACGCACAGACGCACAGACGCACCGAAAGCTCCGCTCCACGGGCGCCGCGTCAAGCGCGTCGGGGCGTGGGTCAGTCGACCATCACCTCCACGCCGTCGGTGGCCTCTCCGCCCTTGATGAGGATGACCAGCGGCAGCGACAGCACGAACGAGATCGCGATGAGGAGGAACACCCGGTTGTACGCGATCACCGCCGACTGGGAGAGGAGGCTCCCGTGGAGGAGGGCGAGCGCCTTCTCCCGGGCCATCCCGACATCGCCGCCGAAGCGGTGCAGCATCCCCCCCGTCACCGTCGCAAGCCAGCTCCGGGTGGCGGGATCATAAGCGGTGACATGTTCGGAGAGCACCGCGTACGATCGGGCGATCCCGCCGGTGATCTGGGTCGCCGCGATGGCGATGCCGATGCTGCCGAAGACCTGCCGCACCACGTTGTAGAGCCCGGCGGCGGCGGTCATCTGTCGGCGCTCGATGGTGGCGAGTGCCGCGGTCGAGAGCGCGACGAACAGGAGGCTGAACCCCACGCCCTGCCACATCTGGGGAACGAAGATGTCCCAGAACCCGGTATCCGGCGTGAGCTGCCCCAGGGCCCAGAAGGAGTACGCACTCACCACCAAGCCGCTCGCGATGAGGAACTTGGGGCCGAGCTTGTTGTAGAAGCGGCCCGCCAACGGCATCACCACGGCCATCGCGAGGCTTCTGGGCATCAGTGCCAGCCCCGCTTTCATCGCGGGGTATCCGAGGTTGTTCTGGAGGAAGAGCGGCAGAATGAAGAGACTTCCGTAGAGCCCCATCCCGAGGATGCCGCCAAGCGACGTCGCGGCGGTGAAGCCGCCGTTCTTGAATAATCGAAGGTCGACGGCCGGATGGTCGGTCACGAACTCCCGCCACAGGAACACCGCCATCCCGATCACGGCGATCAGCGCCAGCCAGACGATGAACGACGAATCGAACCAGTCCTTCTCCTGGCCCTTCTCCAGCATGAGCTGGAACGCGCCGAGCCCCACGGTGAGGAGCCCCACCCCCAGGAAATCGATCGGTCCTTTGTCGTGGCGCAGGTACGGCGGGTCGATGATATAGCGCTGGACCAGGATGATGTTGATGATCCCGATCGGCACGTTGATGTAGAAGATCCAGGGCCACGAATAGGTGTCGGTGAGCCACCCACCTAGCGTGGGACCGAACGCCGGCGCCAGCACGACGCCCATCCCGTAGATGCCCATCGCGAGTCCCTGTTCCTCCGGCGGGAACGTCTCCCGCAGGATGGCCTGGGACACGGTGATGAGCACACCGCCGCCCAACCCTTGCAGTACCCGGAAGAAGATGATGAGCGGCATGCTCCCGGCCGCACCGCACGCCATCGACGCGCCGGTGAAGATGACGACGCTGGCGAGGTAGATATTCTTGCGACCGAGGTGGGCCGAGAGCATGCCGATGATCGGCATGATGATCACGTTGGCGAGGATGTAGGCCGTGATGACCCAGGTGATCTCCTCGATGGTGGCACCGAGGGTGCCGGCCATGTTGGGGAGCGCCACGTTCACGATGCTCGAATCGAGCACCGCGATCATCGTGCCGGTGAGCACGGTGACGGTGATGGTCCATTTGCCCGGCGCGGGGCGGGGTTCAGCCATGGTGGAGGGACGGACGGACGGGCGGGTGGTCGGATCGTTCGTGCGCATCGATCCCGGAGGTGACCGGTACCATCAATGGCCCGAGGACCTGCATGGCGTGCAACACCAGCTGCTGGTCGGCGTCGGAGAGGCCGCTCAGGCGCGCTTCGAGGTGCGATCGCACCTGGCCCATCGCGACGTCGAGCTTGGCCCGACCCGCGTCGGTGAGCGCCAGTCGGTTGCGGCGTCGATCACCCGCATCCTCCCGCCGGGTGATCTCCCCTCGGGTCACCAGAACGTCGGTGAGCTTCGAGGTGGTGGGGAGCTTGAGCCCCAGGTATTCGGCAAGGTCGGTGAGCGTCGAGTCCGGCGAGGAGCCGAGGCAGGCGAGCGCACGAAATTCCGACAGGGTCAGTCCCGCCGGCCGACTCCGCCTCGCCTCGGCACGCACCAGCCGCGTCACCAGCAACGCCGTTTCGAAGACGGCGTCAGTCATTACTTTCATAAACTAAGTATTGCATCACCCCACGCCGGACGCAAGTCGGCCGCGCCCTCTATTACCTTCCGTGCCGGTCGCCCAGACCACATATGCGCCTCTTCCCCGTTCTCCCCGCCCTGCTCATCCTCCCCACCCTCCTCGGCGCCCAGAACCCCCTGGAACGGCCGACCGACGGTGTCGAGGTGCGCTACGCCATCACCCAGCCGGTGGTGCAGTACATCATCCACGTCGATTCCACCGATCTCTCGGGATTCCAGGTCGAGATCCGCCTCGCGGCGCTCCCCGATACGTTCACGCTCGCAATGGTGCGCCATCCCGAGCTCGACGACCGCTATTGGCGCTTCGTCAAGGACCTGCGCGCGGAAACGGCGAGCGGTCCGGGGACGGTCACCCGGGTCGATGACGGTCAATGGCGGGTGACCGCCCCGGGCGGCCGCGCGATCGTGCGGTACCGAATGCAGCTTCCACCCCCCCAACCACTCCGCGCAGCATGGAAGCCGTTCCTGGCCCGTGATGGCGGCTTGGTCGGCGGCACCCAAAGCCTGCTCTACATCGCGAACGCCACACTCGCCCCGGCGATCGTGACGCTCGATCTCCCCGCAGGCTGGAACGCTGCCACGGGGCTCGAACCGACCTCCGATCCGCACACCTACTTCGCGCCCACGGTCGGCGTGCTGGTCGATTCGCCGATCCTGATCGGGAGCTTCAGCGACCGCCACTTCTTCATCGACGGAGTGCCCCACCGGATCGTCTATTGGTCGCTGGCCGGTACGCCTCCCTTCGACACGCTGGCGCTCACGCGCGGGATCGAGGGCGTCGCGCGACAGGCGATCGCGATCTTCGGCCGGGCGCCCTATCGCGAATACACCTTCCTGCTACAGGACAATGCCTACGGAGCGCTCGAGCACCTCAACTCCCTGACCCTGGGTGCGCCGAGTACTGACCTGGCGAAAGATCCGACGGGCCTCCTCGAGGAGATCGCGCACGAGTACTTCCACGCATGGAACCTGCTCCGCATCCGGCCGGCGGAGTGGGGGGACGTGTCATACCGTGTGCCGAAGCAGCCCGCCGAGCTCTGGGTGAGCGAGGGGATCACGATGTACTACGCTGATCTCATGCTCCGCCGGGCCGGCCTGCCAGTTGAGGACTCGACGCGGGCGGACCACTTTGCACGACTGATGGAACGGTATCTCGCGCAACGGAGCGGCTACACCCGCTACACGGCCGAGCAGGTGAGCCGCGCCGCGAACGAAGCGCCGGGTGCGCTCGGCGATTACGTCCTGAGCACGCACCTGCAGGGCGAACTCCTCGGCACGCTGCTCGACTGGAAGGTGCGGACCGCGACCCGTGGCCAGCGCTCGCTGGACGACGTGATGCGACGGATGATGGTGTTGTTCTCGGGCGCTCAGGGATTCACCGACCACGACTTCGAAGCGACCGCAGAAGCGGTGTGCGGATGCAAGCTCGCGGCGTTCTTTGCCGCGTATGTGCGGGGCCACCGGCCGATCCCATTCGACGACTACCTGCAGATGATCGGGATGCGGGCCGAGGTGTCGTGGGCGCCGGCTCGCGATGACAGCGGCCAGCAGCGACCCGATCTCAGGGTCGCCGCGTGGATGGCACCCGGAGCGCGCAACCCCACCCTGATGCTCCTGACGCCGGAGAGCGCCTGGGCTGCTGCAGGGCTCCACACGGGCGACCGGGTGCTGCGGCTCGATGGCACACCGATCGCCGACGCGACGGAGTTCCGTGCGGCACTCGGCAAGCTCAAGGTCGGCCAGCCGGCGCAGCTCGCCATCGAGCGCGGCGGGCAGACCGAAGGCATCCGCGTGGTGATCCGCGGCTACGATGTCCCGACCGTCACGTTGGTGCCCATCGGTCGGGTGACCGCCCGCGAGCGCGCGTTGGCGGAGGCGTGGCTGGCGGGGACGCCGTAGGGCGAAGGTGCGCGGGGGTCGCCTGCGGCGACCCTCCCCTCGCGCTTTTCCCCAACCCCCTCTCCACGTTCATGGGGAGGGGGGATGCCACGAGGGCACGTCGCCGATCATCGCCTGTCATTCTCCGGTCTCCCTATCCGACTACCGGGTACAGGCCAGACATTCCAGATTCCACGACCCGGAGGTCCATCGTGCAATACATCTTCCTGCTCTAGGGTCAGGAGTCTGACTACGGCACGTTGACCGAGGCCGAGAAGGCAGGTCGGTGGGCCAAGATCAACGCGTATAACGATTCCCTGGTCAAGGCGGGCCACTACAGGTTCACCAGCGGGCTCCAGCCCAACGCCACGGCCAAGACCCTCACCCGGATGACCGGGAAGCTCTCGGTAGTTGATGGTCCCTTTGCCGAAACGAAGGAACAGCTCCTCGGCCCCTACCTGATCGAGGCCAAGGATCTGGAGGAGGCGACGGCGATCGCAGCTCGGGCTCCGATGGCGGAGTTCGGCAAGGTGGAAGTCCGCGCACTCAACACCAGAGGGATGTGACCATGCGCTACCTGATATTCATCGCCAGCGGCGAGAAGTTCTGGGCCACCCGCACCATGGACGAGATCACGGCTATCCGTGAGAAGTACGTCTCCTACGGAGAATCCCTCAAGGCCGACGGCCACTACGTGATGGGGGGCCAACTCCAGCGCACGATCGCCGCCACGACGTTCCGCCGCGTGAACGGGGTGCTCGAGGTGGTCAACGGCCCCTTCGCCGAGACGGAGGAACAGATCGGCGGCTTCTACCTGATCGAGGCGAAGGACCTCGACGAGGCGCTGGCGGTCGTCGAGCGCTGCCCCGGGATCGAGATCGGCTCCGTCGAGCTCCGGCCGGTGCTCGGGAGCTTGATGCGCTGAGCGACGAACTCCTCAGAACGGACCACTGACAGCGGACAGCAACCGACGCGCCGATGCGCTGCCTGTTGCCCGTTGTTGTCCATTCGCGGGGCTCAGAGCGAGTCGGACTTGGCCGGCAACACGAAGGTGATGTCCGTGCGGGGATCCCAGGTGCGCGGCGGACGCTGGCACCAGCTCGATGAGGCCTCGGCGCCGCGCCACTCCCCGTGGGTCTCCATCTTGATCGGGACGAACGGCACCCATTTGAGCTGAGCGCCCTGGGACACCCCGGCGTATTCCCCGCACATCACGTCATAGGTCGTGCCGTCGGGCTGGTATAGCTCCCCGATCCGCGCGTGGGGATCGCCGGCGGCGACCCATTCGCCGACCCTCGCCCCCGACCGCTCTTCTGGCGCTCATCCTCACCCCCCAACCCCCTCTCCACGTTCGTGGAGAGGGGGCGCATCATTCACACCGGCGTTGGCGTTCGTTCTCGGGGCGAGCGGAGTCCCAGTTCCACCTCGTCCTGGGCGGCGACGAGGCGTTCGACGGCCTCAGACACCTCAGCGGCGATGTTGAGATGTGTGGTAAGCCCGTCGACCGTGAGCGCGCCGACGTGGAGGCGGAGGAGGTTGAGTCGGATCGTCTCAAGGGCGCCAACAGCATCCGCGAGACGTTCCTGGACGGCATCGCGGACCGACCGGATCTCGACGTACTCCTCTGACGCAGCGTGCTCACCGGCGGCGCCGAGCGCATCCTGGAGCCCGTCGAGCTTCCCCCGGAGTGCCTGGGCATCCCGCTGCAGCCGCTGGAGCAGTTGCGGAAGATCGCCGAGCGCGTGGCGAGTGACCTTGGGCAGGCTTTCGTAGAGCTGCTCAGCGGCCATGCCGAGTGAGAGTTCGGTAGCGCGGTGCGTCATCGCCAGGCCGATCGCCCGCCGCCCGACGAACGGCCGTGCGAGTGCAAAAGCCCACCTCCCCACCCAACTCCGCCAAACCCGGTCCCAAAACTCGGCATCGATGTCGGTGACGCGCTGCCGCAGCGACAGGTATCCGACCACGCTGACTGATGCCGCGATGACAGATCCGGACAGCACCATCGAGAGCCCCATCACCGCGCCAGGGATCCGCCAACCGGCGAGCAGGACCGTGAGGAGGGTGGCCATGGAGGCGGCGGCCAGGATCCCTGCCCATTGGGCGATCCGCTTGAGAGCTCGCTCCAGTCGCCTTGGTGCGGCGAGAAGACCGTTCCCCCGTTCCTCGCGGGCCAGCTCGATCTCCGCCTTGAACGCCGGCGCCACATCGGCTTGGGTGTATCCGAGGAGCCTGAGCCGACGCGCAGCGTTGGCCAGATACAGAGTCGGCGTGACCGTAGCCCAGACGATGAACGTCACGAGCGCCCACGCGGGTCCCACGGTGACGGAGGCGACGCCGGCCGCAGTGTAGAGGCCGAAGAACGCCAGTATCGCGCCGCCCCCATCGATCCGACCGTTCCGCTTGGCGAACGCCCGGAGCGGACCTGGCAACTCCCGTCGCTGTTCGAGGGCCACGCTCAACTGATCGGCGACCGCTCGGGCGGTCGCTGGGCGCTCGTCGGGATCCTTGGCCAGGCAGCGTTCGATGAGCTGCGCGAGCTTCCGCGGCACCGGAAGTCCCAGCGACGTGAGCGAGGGCGCCGGCTCCGTCACCTGCCGGGCCAGGATCTGGGTGGCGGTCCCGCCTTCGAACGGCGTCCGCCCCGCAAACGCATAGAACGCCGTTGCGCCGAGGCCGTAGAGATCGCTCCGGGCATCGATGAGGCCACCGAGGGCCTGCTCAGGACTCATGAACTCCGGCGTACCCGAGATCCCGGTGTCGGCCAAGTCTCCTGCCGCCGCGGCGATCCCGAAGTCCACCACCAGCGCCCGCCCGGTCGCCGTTTCAAGCAGGATGTTGTCGGGCTTGACGTCGCGATGCACCAATCCCTGGTCGTGCGCATACGCCAGCGCCCACGCCGCCTCCCGCAACACCCGGGTCCCTTCCGAGGTCGGCAACGGTCCCCGTGCCTCCACCCGCTGGGTGAGGGTCTGGCCGTCGATGAACGCCATCACGAAGTACACGAACCCTTCCGTCTCGGCGACGGAGTGGATCGGCGTGATGTTGGGATGGGAGAGCTTGGCGGCGAGCCGCGCCTCCCGCAGGAAGCGCTCCCGGAGCGCCGGGACGGCGGCGCGGTCGGGAGGGAGGAGCTTGATGGCCACCAGCCGGTCAAGATGGACCTCGCGCGCGAGGTAGACGACACCCATCCCGCCACGGCCGAGCTCGCGATCGATCGAGTAGCGCCCTGCCAAGGCCGATTGGAAGGCGAGGAAGAGAGGATCGACCGTGGCAGGGAGATGGGCCATGCTGGAAGCTACGGGCCGGGCAGATGGTCGGGTAGGCGGGGGGATCGGCGATACGGTGGTGAGGGGGCCCATCGCTCGTGGGGGTCACCTGCGGCGACCGCATCTCCTCATCGTAGGTCCCTCGCTCCGCTCGGGATGTCGCTTCGCGTCACCTCACCCCCTGTCCCCCTCTCCTCATACGAGGAGAGCGGGAACGCCGGGTACCGTTCGATCACGTCGCCGGCTTCAACGCCGATCGATACGATCCCGGCGGTATCCGTGCGGCGATCGAGAGCCGGTTCCACCCGTTGATCGCCACGACACAGAAGGTGATATCGGCAAGGTCGCGCTCGGAGAAGTGCGTCCGCGCCTCCTCATACGCGGCATCCGGCACCTGGTCCACCGATACCAGCGTCACCGCCTCGGCCCACGCAAGCGCCGCGCGTTCCGGGTCGGTGTAGTAGGGACATTCGCGCCACGCTTCGAGCGAGTAGAGCCGCTGCTCGGTCTCTCCCAGGGCGCGCAGGTCCTTCGAGTGCATGTCGAGACAGTAGGCACAGCGGTTGATCTGGGACACTCGGAACTTGAGCAGGTGCAGGAGCTTCTGGTCCACCGGCACGGTCTCGAGATACTTCTCGAGCGCGCCCATCGCCTCGTACACGCCGGGGGCGCTTTTCGCGTAGTTGAAGCGGGGTTTCATGACTTCTCCTGAGCCAGGGTGGGAACGGCCACCGGGCGCGACCGGTTCATCAGCCACGCGCCGGCGAGGCAGACGGCACCCCCGACGATCGAGAGGGAGTGCACGCTTTCGCCACGGATGAGGACGCCGAGGAGGAGCGCCACCGGTGGCATCAGGAAGGTAGCCGCGGAAGCGCGGCCGGCGCCGAGCCGGCCGGCGGCGGTCGCCATCAGCACGTGAGCGATGGCGGTGCCGAAGGCGCCCAGCGCCAGGAGCGAGAGGAGGGGCGCCAAGGTCCAGTGCGCGTGCAGGAGGTCGTGCACGCCGAGGGGTGCGGTCAGGACCACCGCGACCATCTGCGCGCGCCAGATGACGGGAATGGCACCGTGCTTCACCTGGAGCGGCCGCGCGACGTTGAGCGCGAATCCGTACGATACGAGGGCGATGAGGATCATCCCCACACCCAGTGTGCTGCTGGAGCCTTCGCCGACGGCGGGCAGGGCGACGAGGGTCACCCCCGCGATCCCGATCGCGAGCCCCCCCACCATCCCCGCGGGAGGGAGCTTCCGGGCAATGACCGCGGCGACGATGACGGCAAAGAGGGAGGTCCCTCCGTTGAGCATCCCGGTGAGCGCCGAACTCACATGCTGTTCGGCGTAAGGGAACATCGAGAGCGGGAAGGCGAGCCAGAGGACGCCCAGCGCCCCGATCGCGAGCCACTCCGACCGGGCGACCTTCTTCCACGCCTGCGGAAAGCAGGAGAGGGTGACAAAGCCGACGGCGATCCGGGCGAAGGTGACCCCGTTCGGCCCCACCGCCTCGAGCCCCTCGGCGATGAAGAGGAACGACGCGCCCCAGATGAGGCCGGGGATGAGGATGTAGAGCCAGTCAGTCGCGGCGGGAGGTTTGGTCATGTCGAAAAATAGAAGCGGTCAGATACGGGGGGCCACCCGAAAGTTGCGGGAGTTACCACCGGATGGGGGGATCGCCTGCGGCCAACCCGTCGATTGCCACCGCACTGCCCGGTGCGATTTCAAAGCGCGGCACTGGCTCATTTCCGCACACAGCTAAGATGGCTGTAGCTTGGCCACATCTCCATCCGGAAGTGTCTCAACTTCCTCAATAATTCTCATAGCCCGGCCATTTGGCCAACAGCTCGCATGAATCCGTTCAACCCTCACCGGCCCCGATTGAACTCCGCCAATCAGCATGATCGGCTCATCAGTTAGGTACTGCGGCTCCTCGGCAATCGCACTCAGCGACTCAGCATCACGTGCGGACGGATATGGCACAGCTTCGAGGTGAGTGTGCCACTCACCCAAGTATTGCCCACGTTCTTCGAGCTTCGAATACGCCTCCTGAAGTCTATCGTTAATGTGATCGGCATCATACAGAAAGCGACTTGGCTCCTCGATCGCCCGTGGACCGGCGTCTGTCACCTCAACTATAACGGCAACGTGATCAGGTGTTTCAAATCCAATAAGCGCGCCGCCAGTCTCTCGATCCGGCTTGGAACATGCTAGCTCAAGGAGTCGCTGTTTCGCGGATTCGGCCAATACCACACGCCCAATTCTCGGCCTAGAGCACACGGGGCATTCGGAGCGAGGGGACACCATGCTGCGCCTGATAGAATACGGCTCCGCGAATCCTCTTGCAGCCAGCTCTGGGATGGGCTCCAGCGACCATATCAACGAGTTCCAAAGTATTCCACTACTGCTCTCTCCCGCGGATGCCCCCTGCATTTCATCAAGTACAGCACGTGCTGTCAGAGCAGCAACTAGGCGCAGGTCTGCGGCACTTCCGGCGAGCACTGGACTTCCGCACTCACGCCCTACGACTTCGCCAACCGCTTCAGGAATGTCAATCCACCCATCCTTGCTAGCAGGTCCTTCTGCCAGACGTTGAACTAGTACATTGTCGCAAGCCGAAGCGGCGGACTCGATGGCATCTCGTCGATGTAACGCAAGGCATGCCTTACATGCATCAACCATTGGTCGCACACGAAATACCCGTGCAGCCTTGCCTCTGCGCAACGCCCTTCCATATATCACCGTCTTGCCAACACGCACAGCAGCTTCGTTCACGACGTGTTCGGTGTTGTCATCGGCAATCGTGGACACGGCGAGATCCGCCGATCTGAGCAATTGTTCCAAGAACCCTATTGACGCAGTAGCGCTGGCAGCAACGGCATTAACGACAACAAACGGATTGTGCTGGAGAATCCTAGCTTTCACTGCATCAACTTTGAATAGCCCAGTGGCGGCGAGACCAGCCGAGTGGCGAATGACATTCCCAGACCGCATCCGCTCACAATCCACGAGGGTAATCGTACCAACTCCAGCCTTGCAAAGAATCTCAGCGATATCCCCTCCCAATGCTCCAGTTCCAAGGAGCACGACATGCTTGCCTGCGACAGATATGGCGTCCGTGCCGTTGCGAACCTCAAGAGAACGCCTACGCAGCTCGTGCCGTCGAATCGCCGTCAGAGCTCCAGCCCGCAACACATCACGACGTGCGCCCTCTCTTTCAGGCATGGGGACATCTGAGGGAATCCCTTCGTGGGTCCGTATTGCAAGAAATAGCCAATCGCATTCATTCTGCTGCTCTCTATCAGGGTACCTTAGCCCTACGTAGACAGTCTCCCCAAGCTCCTCCATGCTTCCGGCACTCGACAACACATTTGCAATGGGGTCAGCAACTCCAGTCTGGTCCTTCAAATAATCTTCCAAGGCACGCACTGAACGAAATGGTGGCGGCTCCGTTGGAAGTGTGAACCACGCCCCGGAAATAGATGCCTTCTGAAATGGACTCTTCCGCTCCCCTACTACGCATTCGAAAGCGAGTTTCGTATTTGCGACAAACGGGAAGGCAGCCTGAAGTTCGCCAGATTGCTCTGTGCGCCATTCAGTCGCAATCTTGCCCCCGTTAGCACCATGGCCTGCAATATGGACACCGAGAAACAAGGATCGCTCGGGCTGCTCCTGCACAACGAATGAAGGGATCAGGGGCCAGGTGTCGAAGGTGGGAATTGCATAAAAGACTCCAACCGTACTCGTGGATGGAGCGTAGAACGCCTCACCGATCAGAATGTCCTCAGCGAGGGCCGGATAATGCTCCTCCAGCTCTGCCTGAATTGTATCAGGAAACGGATAACCGTCCCGGCCAATTGCTAGGGCACGGAATACTTGCCGAGCACGATCTAACACCGCCTCGGAGGAGAGCTGCGTTGGGTCAAAGTCAATTCGTCGATCCGCCTCGATGAGGCACAGCGACCCATCTGCCATCTGGTGACGTTGCCACCCAGGCGGCATCCACCGGACGTTATCTTTACGTGTCAACTCCTCCGGCATCCAGTCCACACCCTGTGGCAGCTTTTGGATAGGTGTGATTGACGGGAAGCGATACGGTGTATCAGGTGGATAGACTAGCACGACCGGATAGTGGTGCTTCTCGCTGCCACAATCAATCACCAACTCTCCGGCGAACGCGAGTCTCCCAAGAGCCAGCGACTTGGCACTCAGGAGAAAATCTGGCGCTCTACGCGTAATCCAACGAACTTCCCTTCGATACCAGTCCGGATAGAGGGTAATCCAGCTAGTTCCGGGCGAGTCATCACCTGCGATCAAGGCTCGCACCCCATCTCGTTCCCCATTGGCTTGCTACTGTCTACTCGAGTGATGATTGCAGCGGACGTCACACTAGCCTTCTTCCCTTTCCCGTCATCGCCATCGCCATCCAATGGATAGGCATCCAACAACTCGCCACCATCGGTGTCGAAAACATGCTGTCCATCAGAGTAAATGTCATAAATCAAGCACTCCGATCTCTCCCCCAGCACTCGCACATTTTCCACGCTTCCACGAGCAACGTGCTTGCGATAGAGAGCCATCGCATCATCATGGGGGTGCCCATGCGGACTCTCAGACTGCTTGGGAGATGAGACGACTACCCAAGTAGGAGAAATGAGTTCAATAGCTCGTTCGAAGGGCTCTTGATCGTCCTCGGAAGTCTTAAAGAATGTACGAGATCCATGATGCGAGGCATCGAGCACGGTAGCGGATAAGCGGTCGGCATGGTACTCATCGGAACCAAGTATATGATCCTTCCACGCCGCCTTGTCAGAATCACCGGTCATAAGTACATACTTGCAGTCACTGCCATATCCGAATCGCAGAACTCCGCAGTATTCATGGATTCGAGCGTCGCGGTCATCTCCTTTAAGCGAATCAATTTCTTCCTTTACGTGCTCAGCTGGAGACAGGATATTCACGGTGACAGCGCCAACCCTACGTATACCTCTAGTTCCCTTGTATTCGATGATTGCATCATCACCTCGCTCTTTCCGAACTCTGTCAATCAAATTCTGTAGCTGCTTGTATGACCCTGCATGCTTGTCGCCAGGCTCAAATCCCGTGTGCCATATCTCACGCACCCCGATACGTTTTTGAAGTTCATCCAATCCACATATGTGATCGTTGTGGGGGTGGGTGTTGATAAATATGTCGAGGGTAGGTTTGCCATCCACCTTGGGAAGAAGGTCTTCCAGCATTCTGACTACATCTACCCCACCTCGCTCAGCGTCTCGATTGATGTCGATGAGGGCGTACAGAAACCCGCCCTCTCCATTGGGGATAACATGTAAGGTAGAGTCGCCCTGGCCTACGAACAGAAAGGCTGTTCGAAATACACCGGAATCTGTTGGCCTCAGCACACGTTCAGCGGTGTTCATTTCCAGTCTCCGAATCAAGATTGCGCACGTGCTAACATTCTGGCTTGACCGCTACTCAAAGACTCCAATTCGAATAAGAAGAGAACAAACGAGATTCTCCATTACCCGCTCTCCTACGCCTCGAGGTGGTGAGCAACAAACTGAGCGATCACCGCCGAATTCCATACCTGCCCATACATCCTGCTACGACTATCAAATGCGACAAAGGCCACAAACAGGCCTGTAGCCAACAGAATTTCACCGCGAGAGGCCGACAGCGCGGCGAGTCCCACGGAAGTCAGGGTCCAAGCGGCTAACGCCGCAATCGTTGCCACACCGCGGCAGAGCGAACCCGCGGAACGAAAGCGGAGAAGCCTCTGGCGCTCCTCACCGAGCGTGGAGTACGCGAGATCTATGAGATCTTGGGAAGACAACTTATTCTGAGCGGAAAGGCTCAATTGCCTACGCCAGATGTTCTGAGCCAATTCGGGCAGAGCAGCAAAGATGGGCTGTTGGGAATCGACATTCGTGTCAACGACCGCCCCGTTACGCGGACCGCCCCTACGCATCTTGTGTGGGATTTTTGCCAGATTGCCAGAAATCCGAGCAAGCAACGCAACAAAGGCCCTAGTAACAGTGCAGACTGGACTCGAGATGCCCTGCACAAAGTATCCGGTGACATAACACATGCCCACGGTTAGCCAAATATGCGCCATCGCAAACCCGAAGACGTCCTGCCGTGAATGGTCCGTCAGCAATGGCATCGACGCGCCTATCATGACCGCCCCCGGCAAAAGCAACCCGATCACTTCGTAGACGAGACGATCCACAACTTCGGCTAACCCCTTCAAGTCGCCCATGGAGTCCTCAAGATGGAATGAGGGTCGGCATTCTTAAGCAGGATCCTTGGGACGCAAAGAATGCCCGATCACAGCACCAAGCGCGCCAAGTAGCACGGCACCGACCGGGCCCCCGGCAGTGCCGATGAGGGCGCCAACCGACCCTAATCCCCAAGCGGCACTATTTCGAGCCTGCTTGCGATCTCTTCGAGATAGTGGTGCAGATCGGTATCCGTGCGCTGCACGGACACTTCGGGTGGGCCTAGTCCCTTTACCCCGATTGCAAGGGATACATGCTGCGTAGAGGTTGTTAGACCTGCTGGTGCCACCGCGCGTCTGAGGATTCGAATGCTCCACCTCCCAGGCACCGCGTTCGCCAAGAGCCGCGTAGTTTCTGAACGCGAGTTTCTTGCGACACAGGTGGCAGTAGCCACTAGTGCGATCGTAGATCGCGCTCCGCTCTTTCTTTGTGTATGTCATCTCTGGCACCAGTCAATTGCGGGTCATACCCGCTGGGAGTAAGTGAATCCCGAGGATCCAACGATTAGGATATCTTGAGCAATCCCGACAGCACGAACGCCATCGAGGCTCTTACTTCTCACTTCGACCGTAAGGGCTCTCACTGAACTGCATCCCACGCATGTCACGCCTTGGGCGTGGGAAGAAAATCTGGATATCTACGCCGACAGCCTCAGCCAACTGCCAAAGCACTTGAATGGTCGCGTTTCGCCTGCCCTTTTCGAGTTGAGCAATCGTCGATCGGTTCACACGACTCTTCGCCGCCAACGCGCTCACCGTAAGACCGGCGACTTCGCGTCTGAACTGCACTCGTTGACCAATCTCGCTAAGCAATAGCGGAAGCTCCCGGTTTACTCCCACGATGCCTCCGTTACAATAACTTTGTATTTTGCTGTATTTATACAGCATCTACGGTTAAATATCAGGGGGTATCTGGCTTTGAGTCAAGATACCCCCTGAGCAAGCGCTACTCGGCGCCGCTTACCTCACCCGCACTCACTGAATCCGCAGACGTGGCATTTGGCGCACCCTTCCGCCATCTCAAGCTGACTGCCACAGTCGGGGCAGGCGCCGGGAAGCGCGTCCTGCACCCGGCTCAGCATCATCTGTTCCCCGCCCTGCGTCACCGGCCGGACCATCTCCATCGCGGGTGCCTGACCCATCGTGCTCTGCGGCATCCCGGGGAGTTCGGTCTGGACCCCCTGCTTTTCCATCATCCACTTCTCGATGGCGATCCCCACGGCATCGGGGACCGACATCACCTTGTTGGGACCGAGCCCGATGACCCGATCGGAGGAGATGCCGCGCACCTGGCGGTGGATCTCGGCCATCGGGATCCCGGAGCGGAGCGCCAGCGAGATGAGCCGCCCGATCGCCTCGACATCGGCCATCAGGGCGCCACCGGCCTTGCCGAGGCTCATAAAGACCTCGAAGGGCTGGCCCTTCTCGTCCTCGGTGATGGTCACGTACATCGTGCCGAGGGGGGTCTCCAATCGCCGGGTGACACCGCGCAGGGTCTCGGGGCGGAGCCGCTTCTGGCGCCGCTGCAGGTTCTCGGCTTCGAGATCGTGCACCATCTTCTTCAAGCGCGAGATCTCGGCATTGGCCTCGGCAAGTTCGCCGTGCAGGTCCGCAGATGACACATCCGCAGATGACACAGATGACGCAGATACAGCCAGGTCAGGGCGCGCAGTGGCGTGACCGGAGCTGGTGGCCTGATCGACCACCTTCTTGGCGGTGGCTCCGGTCGAGAGCACCTGCATGTCGCGGGAGCCGTCACGATAGACGGTGACGCCCTTGCAGTTGAGCTTGTACGCCAGGCGGTAGATCTCCTCGACGTACTCCTCCGAGGCGTCATTGGCAAAGTTGCAGGTCTTGCTGATGGCGGAGTCGTTGAACTCCTGGAACGCCGCCTGCATCCGGATGTGCCACTCCGGCTTGATCTCGTTGGCGGTGACGAAGACCTTCTGCCACTTGAGCGGCACTTCCGGGTGCCGGATGTGCCCGCTCGACGCGATCCGCGTCATCAGCTCTTCGGAGTGCCACCCCTCGCGCTTGGCGAGGGCGATGAAGTCCTCGTTCACGTCGGGCATCAGGACGCCGGCCTGGTTCCGCATGAAGGCCACGGCAAAGAGCGGCTCGATCCCGGAGCTGCACCCCGCGATGATGCTGATGGTGCCGGTCGGCGCCACGGTGGTCACGTTGCAATTCCGAAGCTTCCGCATCGGACGAACGCGCTCGCCCTTGGGGCCGCGGGCCGCCGTGGCATCGGGTCCCCAGATGCTCCGCTCCCATTCCGGGAAGGTGCCCCGGATGGTGGCCAGCCGCTCCGACTCGACCTTGGCCTCATCATCGAGGAAGCGCTGTACCCGCCGGCCCATCTCGACCCCGGCCTCGGAGTCATACGGGATGCCGAGACGGATGAGGAGATCGGCGAGGCCCATCACGCCCAGACCGATGCGGCGGATCTTCTGCGCCAGGTCGGTGATCTCGGGGAGCGGGTAGTTGTTGGCGTCGATCACGTTCTCGAGGAAGTGGGTCGAGAGGTGGATGACCTGGCGCATCCCGTCCCAATCGACCTCGCCGTCCTTGACGAAGGCGCCGACGTTGACCGACCCCAGGTTGCAGACGTCGTAGGGCAGGAGCGGCTGCTCCCCGCAGGGGTTGGTGGCCTCGTAGCTGCCAAGCTGGGGGACGGGGTTGTAGTAGTTGGCCCGGTCGACGAAGAAGACCCCAGGCTCGCCGGTCTTCCAGGCGCCGTGGATGATCTGGGACCAGACTTCGCGCGCCTTGAGCTGCCCGGTGACCTCGCCGGTCTTCGGGTGCTTCAAGTCATAGCTTGAATCGGCCTCGACCGCCGCCATGAAGGCGTCGGTGACCGCCACCGAGATGTTGAAGTTGGTGATCTTGGTGGTGTCGTCCTTGCAGTGGATGAAGTCGACGATATCGGGGTGATCGACCCGGAGGATCCCCATGTTGGCGCCGCGGCGCGTCCCCCCCTGCTTGACCACCTCGGTGGAGGCGTCGTACAGGGTCATGAAGGAGACCGGGCCGCTCGCTACACCCATCGTGGAGCGGACGACATCGTTCTTGGGCCGGAGCCGGGAGAACCCGAACCCGGTGCCGCCACCCGACTGGTGCACCAGCGCCATCGCGCGGAGGGTGTCGTAGATCCCGTCCTTGCCGTTCGACAGGTTGTCGGTGACGGGAAGGACGAAGCAGGCCGAGAGCTGGCCCAAGGGCCGGCCGGCATTCATCAGGGTCGGGGAGTTGGGAACGAAGGAACGGCTCGCCATGAGGCCATAGAACGCCTCCGCCAGGGCCTCCGTGGCCCCCGCGCTGGCGCCGTACGTCCGATCGGGCTCGGCCACCGTCCGCGCCACACGCTGGAACAGGTCGGCCGGCTTTTCGGTCGGCTTTCCCTTCTCGTCCTTGATGAGATAGCGCTTTTCAAGGACCGTGACGGCGTTGGGCGACAGCGTGACTTCGCCCCGGGTGGACGACTTGGACATGCGAGTGCCTCAGATACCGAGGGTGACGGACCGCTGCACCGGGGTCAGGGGAACCCGGCGACCTGTTGTGTATGTCCCACGCAGATGTGTAGCAGGAGACGGATGGTAAAAGTAGGAAATTCTACTGACGCGGACAACGGCTCGGCAGGTTCAACAACGGCGCGGAAAGGTGGTATCAACATCACAAACGTGCTTGATGGTCGGATGGTCGGAGAGGCGGATGGGTGGGGCGGGTACGGACTCGGATCGTCATCCCGAGCAGGGCGAGGGATCTTCTCCGGGGGCATCGATGCCGGCCGCGATCCTCCGAGCACCGCTGGCAAGGTCCGTCAGGTCCGCACCACAGGCGCGGCACCCTCGGGATGACAGATCGGGTTGGCCGCAGGCCACCCCCTACAGTCCCGTCCCCGCTCGGTGCCTCCGCGCCTGCTCGATGTAGTGGACCCAGGTCATCTGGATCCGTTCCCGGAGCTGGTCGTCCACCGCCCGGACCACCCTTCCCGGCACGCCCATCACCAGCGACCCCGGCGGGACCTTCATCCCCTCCGGCACCAGCGCCCCGGCCGCCACCACGCTGCCGGTGCCGATCACCGCCCGATTCAAGATGGTGCTGGCCATCCCGATCAGACACTCATCCTCGACGATGCAGCCGTGCAGGAGGGCGCGATGCCCCACCCCGACCCGTCGACCGATGAGGCAGGGCACCCCCTCGTCGACGTGGACAATGGTGCCGTCCTGCAGGTTGGTCTCGTCTCCCACCACGATCTGGTCGTTGTCCCCCCGAAGGATGGCGCCGTACCAGACACTCGAACGCTCGCCCAGGGTGACATCTCCCAGGACGATGGCGCCCGGAGCCACCCAGGCGGAGGGATGGGCCTTCACTGCTGGACGGGAACGAGGAGGACCTGGACCCAGCCGTCGACAGGATTATCACCCTTGGTCGCCGGGGACCAGCTGAGATTCTTGGCGAACTCGCGCGCCGCCTGTTCGAAGGCGGCATCATTGGAGGCGCGCTTCGACAGCACCTCGGCGGTGGTGCCGTCGGCGTTCACGTGGACCCAGAGGATCGATGGGGACGGGCTGGTGTTCGCGTAGGGGACGCCGAGGGAACCGTGGGCGTGAGGCTTCTCGTCGAAACAGAACTGGTCGGCGTTGTAGTTGGGGTCGAGCGGGGCGCTGCACTGGGCCTTCTGTGTCGTCGTGACAGGACGCCCCTGGCCCGCACGCCCGATGGTCGGGGTGAGCACCAACTGCTTCCCCTTCTCGATCTGGACCTTGGTCTGGTACACCTGGTACCCCACCGGCGGGCGGATCAGGATGTCGTGCGATCCCACCGCGAGCTTGGCCGGCGATTCCATCAACTGCCGATCGTCGACGAACACCACCGAGTTGCCCGGAACGCCCTTGATGAGAAGGGTGCCGCTGTCGCGCACTACGGGAGTGGACGCCGGGGCGCTGAGCGGAGGGGGCGGTGCGCTCGTCCGGTGTTTGGCGCTGTCGGCGGCCAGGGCCGAGTCACTGAGTGCCGTGGTGCCATGCTCGATGGCGCTGTCGGAGACGTTCGCCACCAGCGGCGCCCCGGCGCCGGGGCGTCCCGCCGGGTGTGCCACCTTGTACACGAACTGGTAATAGGCCCCGCCACCGCCGGCGGCGAGGAGCAGGAAGAGCCCGAAGAAGAGCCCCCCTTTCCCTGACTTCGCGGCGGGCGCAGGTCGGGCGGGCGGACCGGCTCGGCGGCCACCGTTCCCCACGCCGGGCATCGCCGCCGAGGTGGGTGCCGAGATCGCGATCTTGGGGAGCGGCGTCGTGT
>JBAUHI010000025.1:0-36603 GCA_049680185.1 Gemmatimonadales bacterium
AGCGAGTCGTTCCGGGTCCCGACGTGATCGAACCGCTGCCCCTTGATCGAGAGTTCATCCCACCCGCCTGAGGCCACCAGCGGCCAGAGCCGGTCGATCCACTCCGGGCTCAGGTAGAGGAAGCCGATCCCTTTCGGCGCCAGCAACCACTTGTGCGGGCTCGAGGCGTAGAAATCGCATCCCAGGTCGGTGAGGTCGAGTTGCAGCATCCCCGGCGGATGGGCGCCGTCGATGACGGTGATGATGCCCCGACGCTTCGCTTCGGCGCAAAGCCGCTTGACCGGCTGGATCATCCCGGTGCTGAAGAGCACGTGCGCGATCGACCAGACCCGGGTCTTTGGTGTCGAGGCCGCGACCCACGCCGCCACGAGTTCATCCTCGCTGGCCGGATCGAGGGGCGGCGCAAAGCGGGTGAGGGTGAGTCCGTAGCGCTTGGCGACGAGCTCCCAGCAGCAGACACCGCCGACATGTTCGTGGGTGGTGGTCACGATCTCGTCGCCGGCAGAAAGGTCGAGGCCGCGCGCGGCGACGTTCATCCCTTCGGTCGTATTCCGGGTGATGGCAAGATCGTCCGCCGGCACCCCGAGGATGGCGCCGAGTGACTTGAAGAGCCGGGGTCCGTCGAGGGGCATCTGGTGGAACACCGTCTCGAAGGCGGTCAAATGCGCCACAGTGGCGTCGACCACCGGCCGCGGGCTGGCGCCGAAGGTCCCGGTGTTCATGAAGACGCCGTCGGCGATCAGGAACTGACGCCGGACCTCGCTCCACCAGCGTTCGTCATCGCGGGCAGGCGAAAGCGGCGCGCGACCAGCGCCGGCAGGATGGGTGCCGACCCCGGATGGGTTCGCCGCACACGACGCCAGCCAGGCCGCGCCGGGAAAGGCCATCGAAGCGGCGAGCAACTCACGTCGATCCATATGTGCCTCGTACGTCAATCAGGGTCGAGTACGTTCACACCAGCGAAGCACATCTCAACACGGAGGCACAGGTAGGCCGAGAACAGCAATACACGGAGGCACGGAGGAAAGGGGAGGCACGGAGGACTACCATTTGTTGTGGGTGGTCGATGGGGCACCGCTGCAGCGAGCGGGGTGTCGTGTGAAAACCCACCACCACTTGCTGTTCTCCGTGGTCCTTCGTGCTCTCCGTGCCGGAGCCTGTCCCGAGCGTAGCGGGGGATGGTGGGATGTTCTCCGTGCCTCCCCCCGTGCACGCGCCTATTACGAAGGAGCACACCAGCAACAGCCCACCACGGAGACACGGAGGACAGACAAGGCACGGAGAACTGCACTTGTTGTGGGTGGCCGCCAGGATGCCTGTCGTGGGCGCGGAACTTCGTGCGCGATCCCACAACAATTGGCTGGTCTCCGTGACCCTCCGTGCTCTCCGTGGTGGGATGTTCTCCGTGCCTCCCCTTTCCTCCGTTCCGGAGCCTGTCCTGAGCGTAGCGAAGGGTGTACTGCTGTCGCCGGAACGTCATCGGCTACCGGTACATCGCCCCCGACAAGAGCGCGATGAATCCCAGCAACCCCGAGATGGCGCCGAAGAGCCGGACCCGGGCGCGAGCGGCGTCGAATGCCGCGGCCTGGGACACCGGATCGAGCCGGGCGGCCCGGGTCGAGCCCGGCACCGACACCACGATCACCAGCACTGCACCCAGCAACCCCGCACCTTGCATCGACATGATCCAGGGCGAGATCGTGCCGCCCGCCCCGGCGCCGAGCGCCGACATCAGCTGCATCGTGAGGATCAGGCCGGAGAGGACCACCAGGGCGGCGCCGGGACCGATGACCTTGGTATGGATCACCGCGAGGAGCCGCGCCGCCGAGCCGAGCTGATCGCGGGCGAACTGCTTGCTCGCGAGGCCGGCGAACATCGCAGCGAGCCCGCCGCCGAGCCACATGACCATTCCGAGGAGGTGGATGAAGACCCAGACGTTTCTCACGATACCGTTCCTGTCAATGTGGGTTGATCGATCGGATGCCGACCGGCATATCCTGCGTCGAGTTCGTGCCAATGCGTCACGTGCGCTTCACCGAGGCGCCAGCAGAGGAAGACCAGCCGGTCCTCCCGCAGGGAATAAAAGTCCACCAGTCCCGCCTCGAATCCCTTGAACACGCACCCCACCTGATCGAGCTCGGTGAGGTATCCGCTGATCTGCTCCGCCCGTGCCGTGACCTCCCGCTGGCACGCCACCAGCTCGCCCGATTCTGCGGCGCCGGGATCGTGCCCCACCGAGGCGAGCTCGAACCGCCCCACCGCCTCGCGCCAACGCGGGTATTCCGACTGGAGGTCGAGCACGATCCGTCCGACCAGCGGCAGCGCCCGGTCGGCATCGACGGTCGAGAAGATCCTGGGTTCGGCCGTCACGACTTCCCGATGATCTTGAGTCCGGCGACCAGTTCGGGATGGCTGATGAATCCGACGACCTTTCCGGCCGCATCGACCACGATGATCGTCGCGCGCAGGTGGGAATCTTCCGGATCCTGATCCATCCGGAGCGTGAAACCCGACAGCTCCTCATCCGGCCCCACCACGCAGGCGTTGGTCCGCATCAACTCATCGACCCGGGTATGGAGCGGATCCTTCCCTTCGGCCAGACAGCGGGTGACGAGGTCCCGATCGGAGATAACGCCGAGGAACCGGCGGGTGCGATGGTCATCGACCACCGGGACCACCGAGATGTCCCGGCGCTTGAACATGATCGCGACCTCGCTCGCCATGGCGCTGGCCACGGCCACATGGGGGTCGTTCACCATCACGTCCTTGGCGCGCATGGGGAGCTCGGTGGGTGGGGGGAGAGAGCTATCAGCTATCAGCTATCGGCTATCAGACGTACACCATCGAAGGTCGGATCTCGCAGCTATGGGCTGTTAGCTGTTAGCTGTTAGCTGATAGCTGTTAGCTGTTAGCTGTTAGCCGGTAGCTGATAGCTACTCACAATCAATGTGCCCCGAATCCTGCCTCGGTCAAGGCCGCGCGGGTGGCGTCGTAGCCCCACTCGAGATAGGTCGACATCCTTGCGACGTTGAATGTCGCGTTCCGTTCGACCTTCGGGCGTACGTAGATCAGGCGCGGGTGTCCTGACGTGGCGCGCCAGAGGGCAAGTTGTTCCCGCGTGGCCTGGGCCATCGCGATCCCGAGTGCCGCATCGCCACTCTGGAGCATCGACGGGAGCGCATTCGGCGCCTTGGGCGGCCCCTCGTCGAAACCGGGGCCGACATCCACCGCGACCACGAGGTCAGCACCCATCCGGGCAGCCCCCGAGAATGGGACGACAGCACGGATCCCGCCGTCGGCGCAATGCTTCCCGTCCAACATCACCGGCGGGAAGTAGGGAGGCAGTGCGCATGTTGCCATCAGGACGTCGATGAGCGGCGCATCACGGTCTCCGGGACCGCTGCCGTAAAAGAGGAGGTCGCCAGAGCCGAGCTCGGTCACCGCCACCGAGAGCGGCGCCTTCAGGTCGGAAAAACGGCGGACCGGCACCAGTGCCTCGACCGCGGCACGGAACGGACCGGGCTTGAAGAGCGCCGGGCGCTTGAGTCCGATCAGGAGCACCAGCGGGTCGAGCGCCACGACCTTTGGGTCGGCCAAGGCGTCCGCTCGAGCCTTCACCTCCTCGGGCGAAAGTCCTGCGGCAAGGGACGCCGCAATGACCGCCCCCATCGAACAACCGACATAACACGCTGGCGCCAGGTCCGCCTCTCGAAGCGCCCGCTCGGCCCCGAGGTGGCCCAGCGCCTTGGCGCCGCCGCCGCCGTAGACCGCCACCACCCGTGCGGGGATCACCGCTGCTTCTTCATCGCTTCGGCGTGGATACGGGCCGCTTCGCACCGCGCCTTCTCCTCCGGGGTCTCCGCCAGCAACCGCGGCACCCGCTTCGGGCGGCCGAGCTCGTCAATGGCCACGAACACCATGTTGGCGGTATGGGTGTGGCGACGCTCGCCGGTGCTGACCTTCTCGGAATAGACCTCGACGGTGATGTGCATCGAGCTGTTGCCGACGTAGTTGGCGGCGGCCTCGCACGTCACCAGCGCGCCGACAGGGATCCGCTCCCGGAAGTCGATCCGATCCACGCTCGCGGTGACCGCCGGACCACCGGCATGCCGGATGGCCGCGACCGCTGCCGCCTGGTCGATCAGCGCCATCAGGTTCCCGCCGAAGAGATCGCCGAGCACGTTCTGCATGTGCGGCATCACCAGCGTGGTGAGCACCGCTCGGCTGTAGGACATGGTACGGGAGTCTGGGATCATGGTCCGCTACGGGAAACGAGAAGCGAGAATTGGGAACCGGAACACTGGGCTCAAGCCCACCCTGCTCGACACGTCATCCTGAGGAGCCGAAGGCGACGAAGGATCGGCAGGCGTTCGAGCCGCCCCGGGCCGGCCGATCCTTCGCTTCGCTCAGGATGACAGGTCACTGCCCTCACGCATTGCACCTGCCGCTCGCTGTCATCCACGTCACACCTAGTACCTGATACCTAGTACCTCTCACCTCTAATAATCCACCGGCCGCAAGTAGTACTCGCCGATGGCGGTCTGTGAGAGCATCGCGACGGTGGGGAGGCGGCGCTTCCAGTGGGTGGAGTCGAGCCGGCTCCGGACCAGCGCCACTTCGGCGGCGGAGAATCCGAGCGCTTCAATTTCTTTCGCACGGAGCCCCGAGAGGAGCCAGTGCAGGATCTCGTCGGCCCGGGCGTAGCTGATCCCGAAGTCCGATTCGTCGGTCTGTCCCTGGATCAGGTCGGCACTGGCGGGCTTGGCGACGATCTCCTCGGGGACACCCAGGTGGCGCGCGAGGGCCCAGACCTGGGTCTTGAAGAGATCGCCCAGCGGATTCACCGGCGGGCTGTCGTCCGCGTGCCAGGTGAAGTAGCCGAGCAGGCGTTCGCTCTTGTTCCCGGTGCCGAGCGGGAGAGCGTGGAGTTCGACGGAGAGGTCGAACAGCGTGATCATCCGCATCCGCGCCATCACGTTGCCGCGGCGGCGGCCGTTGGTCTCGCCGCCGATGGCGCCCACGAGCCCGTCGACGCCGGCGGAGATGTCCACGGTGCGGGCCGCGATGCCGAGCTGCTTGATCACGAGTTCGGCGTGGGCCAGGCTCTGGGGATTCGAGGTCCGATACGGCATCCGGATGGCGGTGACGTGCTCGGGACCCAGTGCCAGGGCGGCGAGGAAGGCGACCACCGCGGAATCCACCCCGCCTGAAAGTCCGATGACGACGTTCTCGAACCCGCGCCGGCGTTGGACCTCGTCGCGGATGAACTCGACCAGCCAGGTGCGCGCGAGCTCAGCGTCGATGCGGAGCGGATGGACGGATGGACGGATGGACGGATCATCGGCTGGACGGCTGGACGGATGGGCGGGCGGGGTCTCCCCCTCTCCCGCCGGGAGAGGGGGCCGGGGGGTGCGGGTCGAGTCCGACCCTCCGGCCCTCCGGCCCTCGAGCAAATGCGGGAGCCGGAGCTCGAGATCGGAGAGGAGCGGCGCATCGGCCCGCGCCCTCGCGATCCTCTCTGGATCGAGCGTGGCGGTCAGGACCGCCGGCTCGAAGACCGGCCCCCGCACGATCGTCTCCCCGCGCGGCCCGATCAGCACCGACCCGCCCGCGAACGCCTTGCCCCCTTCGAACCCCACCAGCTGCGCCACCGCCACATACACGCCATGCTCCTCGGCGATCCCCTGCGCCAGACGCTCCCATCGCTCGAGATTGCCAGGACGCCCGACCGCGCCGGCGTCCGGATCGAGGCCGCGCGCCGGAGTGGCGCTCGGGATGAGGATCGTCTGCGCGCCGTCGAGGGCCGCCAGTGTCGGCATGAGAGAGTGCCAGGCATCCTCGCAGACCAGCATCGCCATGCGCCCGAACCGGGTGTCGAACGCCTGCACCGTCTTCCCTGCCTCGACGAATCGCTCTTCATCGAAGACGCCGTAGGTCGGCAGGAACACCTTGCGGTGCACGTGCCGGATCCCGACATCGGCACCACCCAGAGTGGCGTAGAGCGCGGAATTATTGAGCTGGTTCTCGTGCGACTCGTAGAAGCCGATGGCCACGTCGAGCGGCGGCGCCCCGGACTCGCGGTGCTGGGCGGACAGGTCGGCAAAGAGCCGGGACGCTGAGACCGCCAGCTCCCGCACGCCACCTTCAAGGAAATAGCCGGTGAGTGCCGCTTCAGGGAACAGCACGATATCCGGCGTCGCCGGCCACCCCGCCAGCTCCCGGAACAAGGCCCCCACCCGCGCCAGGTTCTCGGCGTAAGCGCCCTTGGTCGGGCGGAACTGGGCGATCGCAAGGTGGGGCATGGACATAATGTAAGGGAACGGTGAATGGTGAACAGTGAACGGTCAACAGTGAAGGGTGAACGGGATCACGCTGTTCAGGGCGCGGGCCACCCAAGCTATGCCGCGCCTGGTCTGCATCATGACGGCGACCCGTTCATCGTTCCCGGTCCACCGTTCAGCCATCGCTATTCACTGTTGCCCCAGCAATCCTGCCCTTACCTTTATCAAATGCTCTGGCTCTTCGTCGCCCTCGGCGGCCTGGTCGGCTCGCTGGCGCGGTACTTCCTCGGCACCGCCGTCCAGGGCTGGGCCGGCGCCGGATTCCCGGCCGGGACGATGGTGGTGAACATCTCCGCCTCGTTCCTGATCGGCCTGATCATGCAGTACTCGGTGGAAAGCTCTGCCGTCACCCCGGAGATCAGGATCCTGCTCACCACGGGGTTCTGCGGCGGGTACTCCACCTTTTCGACCTTCTCGTGGGAATCGGTCCGGCTGCTGCAGGATGGAGAATGGGTCCGGGCCGGGCTCTACGTCGGCGGCAGCGTGTTCGTCTCGCTCGTGGCCACCTTCCTCGGCATCGCCGCCGCCCACCACTTCATCGCCCTTCGCCGCGCAGGCTGACCATCGTGCCCACACTACTCGAAGCGATCAAAGGCGTGCCCAACGCCACCCAGGTCACCCCCAGCCTTGTCACCGGCGGCCAGCCCACAGCGGCGCACCTTGCAGCGCTCAAGGCCGCAGGCGCCATGGTGGTGCTCGACGCCCGCGACCCGATGGAGCCCCGTCCGTTCGACGAACCGACCACGGTGCGGGGGCTCGGGATGGAATACGTCAATATCCCCGTCGTCCCCGGCACGACCAACGACGCACTGCTCGAGCGGATCCTCGATGTGGTGCGCAAGAATGCCGATCACGGGATGTTCTTCCACTGCGGGAGCGGCAACCGCGTGGGCGGGCCGTTGCTCGCGTACCTGATGATCGACCGGGGTATGGATGAGGAAGCGGCGACGGAGCTGGCGATGAAGATCGGGCTGCGTTCGCCGGAGATGCTGGCGTGGGGGACCGAGTACGCGAAGAAGAAACTGGGCGACTGACCGACCCGGGCCGTGGACCCTTAGGCCCGGATCCAGTACATCCGCATTTCGCTGATCTTGCCGTCGACCGTCTCACAGAAGATCGCACCGCGGGCATCGATCCATTCGCCGGTCCGGCGGCGGCGGTACACCAGCTTGAACTCGGTCGAGAACCAGGGCCCGGCCGCGTAGATCTCCCCGGAGCTGAAGGTGATCTCCGACTGGTTGTACGGCACATCCTGCCAATATCCCCGGATCGCCTCGGTCCCCGTGATCGGTGCGGCAAAGGGCGAGTCGAGGAACACCGCACCAGCGCCGAAGACCTCGATCATCCCATCGACCTTGGCCTTTTCCCACGCCTTCCCGAAGGCGTCGATGAGCGATCGGCCCAAGGCGCGGATGTCGGTCGTATCGGTCACGTGAGGCTCCACTGATCAGGCTCCGAAAGATCCATCGGGCACCAGATGGAACTTAACAACAGAACGGGGGGAGCGGCGACCGGCCGCCCCCCCCCGTTCGTCGTGCACGATCACCTACGGTTGTGCGGGCTGGGCCGGCTTCTTGTCGAAGTCACCCGCCTCGACGGTGATGAACTTTGCCGGATCGATGAAGCGCTGGAACGCCGAGTTGACACCGGCCGCCGTGAGACCCCGGACCCGGGCCTCGAGCGTCGAATCGTAGGCCATCGTGCGCCCGACGAAGAGGTCGCTGCTCAACGTCCCGGCCAGCGACGCATCGCGGGAACGCATCAGAGTGTTCTGCTGCAACCACCCCTGACGGGCCTTGTCGAGCTCGTCCTGGCTGAAGCCGTCCTTGAGCGCCCGGGCGATCTCCTCCTGGTACGCCACTTCCAGCCGCCCGACGTTCTGCGGGTTGTAGATGGCGTACGCCTGGTAGATGCCCGCTCGATCGAGCGACGAGGCACCCAATCCGGACCCGACGCCGTAGCTGATCCCGTCCTTCTGGCGGATGCGCTCCGCCAGCCGGGAGTTGAGGAACCCGCCACCAAGCATGTAGTTGGCCATCACGAGCGCCGCGTACGACGAGTCATCATCCTTGAGCCGGAGCGGCATCCCCGACAGGAAGAGCGCGTTGGCCTTGTCCGGCGTCTTGATGACGATCTTGGTGCCGGGCAGGTCCTGGTATTCGCTCGGCACGCGGACGAACGCCGACGAACTCTTCCAGTTGCCGAAGAGCGAGTCGACGAGCTGGGTGGTCGCGAGGGTATCGAAGTCGCCGACGATCGACATCTGGCCGTGATCGGCGCCGTAGAAGGTCTGGTAGAAATGCCGGACCTGGTCGAGCGTCGCCGCGGTGTAGGCGGCCTTCTGCCCGTCGAAGGTGAGCGTCGCACGCGGATCGTCGTCCGGGTACGGCCGGATCGCGCGCTGGAAGGCGATCGAGCCGAGCGCGGTCGGCTCCGAGCGCTGCTCCTCGATCCCCGAGAGGTTCTCGGTCTTGAGCTGGTCGAACTCCTTCTGGTCGAACGCCGGATCGCGGAGCACGTCGCCCAGGAGCCGGAGCGTCGCCGCAAGATTGTCGCGGGTGCTCTCGATGCGGATGCTGGCGTTGGTCGCGGTGCCGCCGATGGAGACCTGCGACTGCAACCGGTCCCATTCATCCTTGATCTGCTGGCGGGTCTTGGTCGTGGTGCCACGGGCGAGCATGTCGGCGGCCAGGTCGGCCACTGCGGTCTGCCCGCGCACGGCGTCCAGCGAGCCGAAACGGAGGGTGATCGACGCACTCACGGTGGCGCCACGGGTCTTTTTGGGCAGGAGCGCCAATTCGAATCCATCGGACAACGTCCGGCGGGTGGTGCGCCGGTCGATGTTCGACGGCGAGGGATCGAACGCCTCGCCCACGGAGCGGGCGCTGTCTCCGTGATAGTTGGCCACGAGCGCTGCCACATCCGGCGACCAGGGCACGTCGGCCCGGTCGGGCGCCTTGGTGGGGACGAAGGTGCCCCAGGTCGAGTTCGAACGCTTCAAGTACGCGGCGGCGACTCGCGCCACGTCGGCGGGCTTGACCAGCTTGACCGCATCACGATAGACGAAGAGCATCCGCCAGTCGCCGAGTCCGGCCCATTCAGTCAGGCTCAGGGCGGCACGCTGGGAGTTGTTGAGGGTGAGGTCGATGTTCTTGAGGATCGCGGTCTTGGCCCGATCCACCTCGGCCGCGGTCGGCGGATCGGTGGCGAGGGCCGTCACCGTGGTCTGGATGGCCGCATCGGCGGCCGCAGCGGAATCAGGCGCACTCAGCTGGACCTCGGCGAGCAACATCCCCGGTTCCTTGAGCTGGTATGCGAACGCATTCTCCGCCGACGCGATCTTGGTGTCGACCAGCGCCTTGTAGAAGCGGCCGGACGGCGTGTCACCCAGGATCCGCGCCAGCACCGCCACCGCGGCGAACGAGGGATCGGATCCCGCCGGCACGTGCCAGCCCACCATCACCCAACCGACATCTCCGACCCGCCGGAGGGTCACGCTACGCTCGCCGTCCTGCACCGGCTCGGCGGTGTACGTGGGCCAGATCTTGAGGTCACCGGTCCGGTTCGGACGCGGGATCAGGCCGAACTTCTCCTCGATGAGCTTGAGCGTGCTGGCAGGATCGAATTTCCCGGCCACCACCAGCACCGAGTTGTCCGGCTCGTAGTACTTGTGGTAGAACGCCTGCAGCCGCTCGATCGGCACCAGCTCGATGTCGGAGCGATCGCCGATGGTCGAATTGCCGTAGTTGTGCCAGAGATACGCGGTCGACATCAACCGCTCCTCCAGGACGCTCGACGGGTCGTTCTCCCCCGACTCGAACTCGTTGCGGACCACGGAGAATTCCGACTTCAGGTCCTTCTCCGCGATATAACTGTGCACCATCCGCTCGGCCTCGAGGTCGAGCGCCCACTTCATGTTGACATCGGTGGCCGCGAAAGTCTCGAAGTAATTGGTCCGATCGAACCAGGTGGTGCCGTTGGGTGAGGCGCCGTGCTCGGTCAACTCCTGCGGAACGTTCGGGTGGCCGGGCGATCCCTTGAACATCAGGTGCTCGAGGAGGTGGGCCATGCCCTTCTCGCCGTATCCCTCGTTCCTGGACCCGACCAGGTAGGTGATGTTGACCGTGGCCGTCGGCTGCGAGGCATCGGGAAAGAGCACCACCCGAAGCCCGTTGCCCAGGGTGTATTGGGTGATCCCCTCGACGGTTGCTCCCTTGACGATGGCGGTGCTTGCCGGCGAGGCGGCGCGTGCCTTGTGGCGTGTCGGCTTCTGGGCGGTGAGGCCCGATGGCAGTGCCGCGACGATCACGAGGGCGGTCAACAGGCGGACGGTGCGGGTCATGGTGCCTCTAGAGGGCGAAGTGATACGGCATCCTGATCGAATGGCCGCCAGATGTTCTGGTGGCGGACCTCAGGTCGGTATTTCCGGTGATCTACGGCCAAATCTCCACCAGCGCAACCCCAAGCGCACTCCGGCCAGCAGCACCGAAAGACCCCGAACGGAGAGGGCCGGTCCGGAGTGGCGTCCAGCGGCCATCCTGCGCATCTTGCATCAGCGACTTGGTTGGCACGTTCACGCCCGCCCCAGGGGATGAATGAACGATCGAAATGAGCCACGGCTGGCGGTCATCGGCACCGGTGAGGTCGGCCGGGGTTGGGCGGCGCTAGCAGTGGCGCACGGGTGGACGGTGTCGATCTTCGACACCGACTCCGCGGCGCTGCATGAAGCGCAGGACGATGTCGCTGGGCTGGTCGAACGATTGGCGGAGAGAACGACGGTGGATCGTGACGCCGCCGATCGCGGTCTTGCCGAGCTCACTGCAGGGCGTAGCCTGCTGCAGGCGGTGGCGGAAGCAGACTGGATCATCGAAGCGACCCCGGATGACCTTGCCAGCAAGCAGCGACTGCTGGAACAGATCGAGCAGGTGGCGCGACTCAAGGTCGTGCTGACCAGCTCGAGCAGCCTCCTTCATGCCAGCGAACTCAGCGGCCGGCTCCGACGCCCGGAGCGGATGCTGGTGGCGCACCCGATGGTGCCGGTCGAGATCCTGCCGGTGGTCGAGGTGATCCCCGGCCCCCGCACGGAATCGGAGTGCACCGAGGACGTCTGCTTCTGGCTCCGCCAGCTGGGCCGAGTGCCGGTTCTGGTCCGGAAAGAGGTCCCCGGGCATGTGCTGGGCCGGGTGCAGGCCGCGGTCTGGCGGGAACTCGCCCAACTCGTCCTCGACGGCGTGGTCGATGTCCGCGACCTCGACGCCGCAGTCGGACTGGGTCCGGCGGTGGCCTGGGCCGCTGCCGGACCGGCGCTTACGCATTGCATCGGCGCGCGGAACCGCAGCATCAGCATTTCACTTGCCACGATGCTCACTGGCTTCGAGGCCTGGTGGCCGGCGCTGGCCAAGTGGGAGCAGCTCGACAGCGACGACCGGCTGCGCCTGGTCCGGACGCTCGAGAAGGCCTACGGCCCCGCGCTGCCGGAGCTCAGGTCCGCACGCGACGACCGGCTATTCCGTGTCCTTGATGCCGTCGAGGACGCCATCACCCATACTGAGGACGATGGTGTGCGCCTCGTGCAGCCACCGTCGGCACCCTGATGGTCCGAACGATCGAAGCGCCGGTGCGCGCCCGGACGCTGCTCGTCATCGAGGATGAACCGCCCATCCGGCGGGCGGTCGCCAACGCGCTGCGGGAGGTCGCGGAGCGCGTGGTGGAAGCGTCGACCGGTGCCGAAGGCACCGCGCTCGCCGCATCGGCACGCCCCGAACTGGTGGTCCTCGACCTGGGCCTGCCCGATCAGCCCGGAGTCGAGGTCTGTCGCGAGATCCGCCGCTGGTCGCCGACGCCGATCCTCGTACTCACGGCCCGGCACGATGAATCGGAAAAGGTGCTGCTGTTCAACAGCGGCGCCGATGACTACGTGACCAAGCCATTCTCGATGAACGAGCTTACCGCGCGGGTCCGCGCCCATTTGCGGCGGGCGCAGAGCCCGTCGAACGCCGGCGTCGCCGCCCACACGGTGGGCGACCTGGCGGTCGACCTCGGAGCGCGGACGGTCCGTCGCAACGGCGAGGCGATCCGCCTCACCCCGACCGAATGGGAGATCCTGCGCACCCTGCTGCAGAACGCGGGACGCACCCTCACCCACCAGCAGATCTACGACGCGGTCTGGCGCCGCCCCTTCGGCAATCCACAGCAATACCTACGGGTCTACATCACCACGCTGCGGCGGAAGATCGAACGAAATCCGGCGCGCCCGACGCTCATCGTGACCGAACCGGGCGTGGGATACCGGCTCGAGCCCTGAGTTCCACCATGCGCCGGGCGGCGATCTGGATCTTCTGGGCGGTGCTGCTCGGCGTGGTGACGGTGGCGTTCCGTCCCTACCGGGAGCAGGTGCTCGAAGCACAGGTGGCCCTGACGTACCTGCTGGTGGTGCTGGGCGGGAGCGTGAGCGGCGGACGCACCTTGGGTCTGACGCTGGCGCTCGCCGGGTCCTTCCTGATCGACTTCTACTTTCAGCCGCCGTTCGACCAGATCAGCGTCCACAAGGACGTCGACTGGATCGTGCTCTTCTCTTTCCTGGCGACGGCGGCCGCGGCCACCCAGCTCCTGGCCCGCGCACGCGAAGAGGCGCGCGCCGCCGACGAGCGCGCCGAAGAGGTGGCGTCGCTCTCCCGGATCGGCGCCGACACCCTGAACGCCGGCCACCCCGCCGACGCCCTCGGCGCCATCGCCGAGGTCATCCGCGACAAGCTCGGCCTCATCGCGTGCGCCCTCGAGCCGGGCGCCACCGCGCCCGGGTCGTCCGCTGACACCCCCGAGGTCGAGGTCGCCGCCGGGGAGGCCTTCCCGGCCGACCTCCCCGAGACGACGGCCATCCGGCTCCGCCTCACGGTCCACGACCAGACCGCCGGCTTCCTGACGTTGCGGGACACGACCCCCATCCGGCTGACGCCGCCGAAACGTCGGTTCCTTGAAACGCTGGCCTACTACGCCGCGCTCGCGGCCGAACGGGTCCCGTTGATGCAGGAAGCGGAGCACGCGGCGGCGCTCCGCGAGGCCGATCGCTTCAAGGACATCGTCCTGGCGTCGGTGTCGCACGACCTCCGGACCCCGCTGGCCGCCATCAAGGCGATCGCCGGCGATCCTCGCCTCAGTGATCGTGATCGCTCCCGGAACATCGAAGAGCAGATCGACCGGCTGAGCCGACTGGTGGGCGACCTGCTCGACCTGACCAAGCTGCAGACCGGGACCTTGCGGATCGAGGCAGAGGCCAACACCGCAGAGGACCTCATCGGTGCACTCGACCGCCAGCTCGCCGCCGCACTCGGGGATCGCGAGCTTTCGCTCCAGGTGGACCTGGCCCAGCCGGCATTGGTGGGACGCTTCGATTTCGTGAAGTCACTGCGGGCCCTCAGCAACCTGGCGGAGAACGCGATCCGTCTGAGCCCGCCGGATCAGCCCGTCGAGCTCAGCGTCGAACGCGACGGAGAGTTCCTGGCGTTCAGGGTGTCCGATCGGGGCCCTGGGGTCGCCGAAGGTGACCGGGAGCGGATCTTCGACGCGTTCTACCGCGCGAGCGGCTCGCCTCCCGATGCCGGTCGCGCCGGCCTCGGGCTCAACATCGCCTGTCGGATGGCGGAGATGCAGGGCGGAAGCGTCAGTTTTGCGCCGAGACCGGGAGGGGGCAGTGTCTTCACCCTTCGACTGCCGGCGCTGGACCTGGAGGAACCTGCCGAGGAGGGTCCTGCCTGACCGGTGTCACCACACCCGCCCCAGGTTGTAGACCGTCCCCAGGTACATCGCGGAGGGCTGGGTCCCGCTGATCGGCGCGATGATCCCGGCATCGAGCGCCAGCCACGGCCGCAGCAACAGTGTCGGTCCTGCCAAGAGCGCCACCACCGATCCCGCCCCTGCAGGCCCGCTCGTCGCAGGATACCCGAAGCACTCCGCCACCCAACCGAAGCGACCCCGGATCGGGCCGCCGAACGACGCGGTCCAAAGCGTCGCGTCGCGCGGTGCCATGGTCCCGTCTCCCGACCGGCGGGTATAGCCGAAGTTGACGTCGAGCTCCACCGGTCCCAGGTGCCGGCTCGAAATGATGATGATCCCTGCATCGGTCGTGCCGGTGCCCCGCCCCTCGGCGGAAGCACCGGTCGGGAACTTGATGCTCGGTTGCAACGCCAGATCGCCCAGCCACCTGGATCCGTCGATCACCCGCCACTTGAGTGCAAAGCCAGCGTCGCCGACACCGAGGCCCCGCCCCGGAGGCGCCGTCGCCGAGGCGAACAGGTCGAGCTGGGTCCGGCGCCCGAGCCCAAGCTTGACGAGCACGGGCGCAGAACCACCGCGCGACTTATCGGAATATCGATCGAACTCGGCACCAGCCTCGATCTCCAGCCACCCCGGCGCCACGGTGTAAGCGTGGGTGGCGACCGTGGGCCGCTCCGGTTGGACCGCGTGCGGGTCGGTCGGGACCTGGGCCCGGACCGCGGTGGCCGCGCAGAGGAACAGTGCGCCGAAGGCCGCGCACCTCATGCGAGGAGCCCGGCGAGGAGCCAGCCATTGAGCCCGATGATCACCACGGTCGTGACCCACGAGACCGCCTTGAGGGCGGGGCCATTGACGAAGGGCCCCATCTTCTTCCGGTCGCTGGTGAAGAGCACCAGCGGGACCACCGCAAAGCTCAGCTGCAGGCTCAGGATCACCTGGCTGAGGATGAGAAGCTTGCCGGTGCCCTGCTCGCCCATCAACGCCGTGACCACCACTGCCGGGATGATCGCGATCATCCGGGTCACCAGTCGGCGGAGCCAAGGCGGCAGCCGGATGTCGAGGAAGCCTTCCATCACGATCTGTCCGGCCAAGGTCCCGGTGATCGTCGAGTTGAGACCGGATGCGAGCAGGGCCACCGCAAAGACGGTGCTCGCAAGCGCCGTGCCGAGCAACGGGGTGAGGAGCCGGTAGGCATCGGCGATCTCGGCCACCTGGGCGTGGCCGCTCTGGTGGAAGGTGGCCGCCGCTACGATCAGGATGGCACCGTTGATGAAGAAGGCGAAGAAGAGCGCCACGGTCGAGTCGATGGTGCCGAAGCGGATCGCCTCACGACGCGACTCATCGTCGGGGCCCACGTTCCGCGTCTGCACGATGGCGGAGTGCAGGTAGAGGTTGTGCGGCATCACCGTGGCGCCAAGGATGCCGACCGCGATGTAGAGCATCCCGGGATCGGTCACGATCTTGGCGACCGGAAGGAGCCCCGCCGCCACCGGCCCCCAGAGCGGCCGGGCCAGCACCAGCTCCACCGCGAAGCATCCGCCGATCGTCGCCACCAGCGCCACCACCACCGCTTCGAGGAGCCGGAAACCACGGTGCTGGAGCACCAGGATGATCAGCACATCCAGCGCCGTGAGGCAGACCCCCCAGAGCAGGGGGACCCCGAACAGGAGCTCGAGTGCGATGGCCGCACCGATGACCTCGGCCAGGTCGCACGCCGCGATCGCGATCTCTGCAAAGACCCAGAGCGCAAAGCTGACGCGAGGCGAATAGTGATCCCGGCAGGCCTGGGCCAGGTCACGACCCGTCGCCAAGCCCAGCCTGACGGCGAGGGCCTGGAGCAGGATCGCCATCAAATTGGCGAGAAGGATCACCGAGAGGAGCGTGTATCCGAAGCGAGCTCCACCGGCGAGGTCGGTGGCCCAATTGCCTGGGTCCATGTACCCGACCGCCACGAGGTAGCCCGGCCCCGCGAAGGCGAAGAGCTTCCGCCACCACCCCGCACCCTTCGGAATGCCGATGCTCCCGTGGGATTCTTCGAGGCTCCGACCTCGGCGGGATCTCCGCCACCCGGCGAGGCTCTCGAAGGGTGGAGTGGCCGAGCTGTTCATCGGCCCGCTCCGACCGGCGCGAGACAATAGACCAAGGAGCCGACCGCGTGGCCGAGCACCTGCACTCCCGCCGGCGTCCGGACGGTGAGCGGCCCGTCAAAGGGCTGCCGCGCGGTGACCACGACCGTGGCGCCAGGCTTGAGCCCCATCGCAGCCAGGTAGCGCAGCCGCTCCGCGTCGGTCGAGTCCACGCGCCGCACTTCTGCCATCGCACCGATCGGGAACTCGGGGAGCGGGGTGTATGCCACCTCGAGCACCGAACCGTCGGGCCCCGGGATCGGATCCCCGTGCGGGTCGACGCTCGGATTGCCGAGCGCCGTCGCCATCCGCTCGATGAGTTCGGGAGAGACCGCGTGCTCCAGGCGTTCGGCCTCGACGTGGACGTTGTCCCAGTCGTAGCCCAGGAATGCGACGAGATAGGCCTCGATGACGCGGTGATTCCGCAGGGTCCGCAGGGCCGCCCGCCGGCCGTGAGGTGTGAGCGACACGCCGCGATAGGGCTCGTGGCGCAGGTAGCCCTGCCCCGCCAGCCGTTTGATCATCCCGGTGACCGAGGCGGCGGCGAGTCCGAGATGGGTTGCAAGTGCCGTGGTACTGGCCGAACCGCCAGCGAGGGTGAGGCGGTAGATCGCCTTGAGGTAGTCCTCGACCGACCGGGTCAGCGGCCCGGCCGCAACAGCCATCCGTGATTTAGGCATGGCTAAATCGTAATTGAGACGAGGCTAAGTCGGAAGGCGGAAGGCGGGTGGCGGGTGGCGGGTGGCGGGTGGCGGGTGGCGGGTCCGAAGTTGCACACACGGGGCTCCCCGCGCCATCGGTGTCATCCTGAGGGTGCTTCAGCGCCCGAAGGATCTCAGACCCGATCTGCGTTTTCTCCTTTCTCTTTTCTCCTTTCTCCTCTTCCGCTCCGCTCGTCTCCTCACCCGGCTGCGACGAGCCCCGTCAGCACCCGCTGGGTCATCCCCCAGATCACCTGTCCGTCGATCACGAACGCCGGGACCGATCGCTCGAGCCCGCCGATGGTGATCGTGACCTGACGACGATTGGCCGGGTCGACGAGCGCGCTCCAATCGATCCAACTGGCGGCGGCGGCCTCGGGGGACAGGCGGATGGGCGGACGGACGGACAGCGAAAAGAGGAATGGGCGGACCAGGAACGGCGGCGGTACCACGCTCCTGGGCGCCACGTCGTCGAGCGATCCCACCAGACGGCCGCGTTCGAGCCGGATACCGACCTCTTCGGCGGTCTCCCGGATGGCGGTGGCCACAAGATCACCATCCGATCCCTCGACGTGACCACCGGGGAACCCCATCTGTCCCGACCATGGGTCGCCTTCGCGCAGGGCCCGGTGGATCAGGAGGATCGCATCGGGGGCGGGCACGTGGATGAGCGCCACGGCGGCATGCACCGCCGACGCGTCAGGAGAATGGATCGGGGGATGGGCCGCGAGGTGTGCGGCGATTCGGTCGAGGACCTGGCTCAGTGCGAGTGACCGCCGCAGGCGCCGCCGCAACAGCCGCCCGGCGGAGGTCCCAGTCGGCTGAAGTCAGGGGAGCTTGATGCACCGGCCGGTCGAGCGGGCACCGACATCCGCCGGTCGACGGCGCGGCTCCCGCATCCCGGACACGCCGCCACATCGTCCCCACGAACGAGATACTCGAATTCCCGATCGCAGTCAGCGCAGTGATAGTCGAAGAGAGGCATGCTTCAATAGTAGCGGAGATCGGCGGGCGGGGAATGGACGGGCGGACGGGCGGACGGGCGGACGGGCGGACGGGCGGACGGGACCGAAGGTGCGCAGCGTTGAGCGCGTGCGTCAACGGAGTTGCTACTCAGCGGCGACTGCGAGCGCCTTCCCGAACCATTCCACCGTGGCTGCGGCGGCAAGATCGAACTCTGGCGTGGGCCCCGCCCACGGATGCCTGGTGCCGAACGTGTGAGTGCCGCCGGTGACGAGCATCAGGCGGGTCGATGCCGCTGGCGCGGCGCCGGCCAGCCGTTCCGATTCGGCCGGCTCGACGCTCTCGTCATCCTCGCCGTGCAACAGCAGCCACGGCACGGTCACCCGGGATGCGGCCGCCATGATGTCGAGCCGACCGTCGCCCTGTGCCTCGACCTCCTCGAGCAGGTCGAGGTAGATGGGCAGCACCTGGTGGGTACGGCTGTTGAGCACGTCGATGCGCCCACGGGAGCGCCAGTCGTCCTTGGTGGCGGCACTCCAGCGGTCTCCGGTGCTGATCGCACCCCACGTCACCAGACCCCTGATCCGTGGGTCGTTCGCGGCGTGAAGCACGGCGACGCCTCCGCCCCTCGAATGTCCGTAAAGCCCGATCGCGCGGGGTGTGGCGACCCCCAGCTCGCCTGCGGCCAGTGCAGCCACGACAACGCGCGCATCCGCCAGTTCCGCGGAGTACGTGTTGTGCCCGAAGCGATCGGGTTCGGTGAACTCCCCCGCCGCGTCGACCCCTGAACCGCTCGGGCTCACGGTCACCGCCGAGAATCCGGCCCGGGCCAGGCGTTCGGCCAACGGCGGGAAGAAGGCCCAGTCCTTGAACCCCTTGAAGCCCGGGAGGAGGACCACCGCCGGTCGGGACTCCTTCCGGGCAGCGGCACGCACGTCCACCAGGATCGGTCCGAGCCGACCGGCGAGCGTATGCGTGGTGAGTCGTGGGGTGGCCATGGGCGGCGAAACTAACCCGGTATCCCGCAGATGCAACGCGACTGCGTTCGCCCCGGTGGCATACCTACGTCCGTAGTCCACCGGAATTGTCGGTCTCGCGGCCGATCGAGATACTTCTCGTCATCGGTGGCCCAGTCCGGTCGGTGCTGCCGTCCCCCAGACCATGTCGATCCCGGAGCACCTGTGTCACGAGCGTCCGCCCTGCCCACGATCCTTGCCCTGTCATGCCTCGCCCCCGCACTCGCGGCCCAGACACCCGCCGACACCGTTCGCACACCCGTCACGGTGGCGCCGCTCGTCATCACCGCCGATCGGGTGCTGACGTCGGTGTCGGATGCGACCGCGATGGTCCGCATCGTGGATTCGACCACCATCGCTCGCCGCGCCGCGAGCGATCTTCCGACCATCCTGCGGGACGTCCCCGGCATCCAGGCCGATCCGGTGGTGGGCTCGGGACTCGGCGTGAGCCTGCAAGGCCTGAGCTCCGATCGCGTGCTCGTATTGCTCGACGGGGCGCCGCTCACGGGTCGGCTGGACGGCCAGTTCGACCTCACCCGGATCAATCCGGCGCTGCTGGCACGGGTCGAGGTGGTGGACGGCCCGCAATCGACGCTCTACGGTTCCGATGCCCTCGGAGGCGTGGTCAACCTCATCACTCGACGCGACTTCACCCGCCGCGCCGAACTCTCCACCCAGGGCGGCAGCAACGGTCAGTGGGATGAACGGGGTCGCATCAGCGGCGGAAGCGGCGTCGTGTTCGGTTCGCTGGACGTCGGACATCGCGATGCCGACATCGTCCCCGGCGGAATGGCGCACGACGGCGGGCGGGCCGAGCGGTGGGACGGCATGGCGCGCGTCACCGCGCCGATGCTCGGCGGCTCCGGTGATCTCCGGGTCTTCGGCGTGAACGAGACCCAACGCTATCAGCTGCAGGGGATGTCGGGTCCCGAGACCGACACCGACGTCAACAAGCAGCTGGATGCCTTGGCCACCCTGACCGTGGGCGCCAATGGCAATACCGATATCCGGATCCACGGCAGCAGCTATGATCACACGTTCGATGCCTCCACCGGGTCCGCATCCGACGCTGATCGCGAGAGCGTCGGCGACGTGGAAGTGCTCCGCCGGGGTGAGGTGGCCGCGGGGACCTGGCTTGGAGGATTCAAGGTCGAGCGGGATGCGCTCAGCAGCGCCCGGATCGATGGCGGCTCCAAGAGCGGGTGGACCGGCGCTGTGTTCGGGTCGACCGAGTTCCCGGTCAGCTCCGACGTGCGGCTGTCGGCGGGCCTGCGCTATACCGACAGCGATCTCTGGGGCAGCAACGTCGCACCGCGGGCCAACATCCTCATCGACGGGCCGGCGGGATTCGGCCTCAAGCTCGGCGGGGCCCGCGGGTTCCGCTCGCCGTCGTTCAAGGAGCAGTACCTCGACTTCACCAACACCGACTTCGGTTACACCGTGAAGGGCGATCCGACGCTCGTTCCGGAATCGTCCTGGAACTTGACCGCCGAGCTGGGTCGGACCGTCGGTCCGCGGCAGGTCTATGTGCGGGCCTACCAGAACTGGATCGACCACCTCATCGTGACCGAGCTCGTCGACCCGGTGAGTTTCACCTTCCAGTACCAGAACGTCGACAAGGCACAGACGCGCGGACTCGAGGTGGGCGGGGCCCTGACCCGGGGGATCGTCACTGCCAACGGCAGCTATACCTGGCTCCACACCGAGGATGAGACCACCGGCAAGCCGCTGGATGGGAGCGCCGCCGAGACCGGGCGGGTGGGACTGACCGTGGCACCCGGCGCGCTCGCGGTGACCACCGAGCTCATTGCCACCAGCCACGTGCTCTACGACCAACCCGATGGCAGCGTCATCGGACAGGCCGCGTACAAGCGGGTCAACCTCTCCGCAACCTACGCCATCGGCGATGCGCACATCATCGCGGGCGCGGACAACCTCTTCAACACCATCCCGGACCACGCGATCATGTTCCTGGGACGTCGCTGGTACACCGGACTGACGTGGGGATTCGGCTGGTAGGGGAACGCGGGCGCCCGCTACTAGCTACACCCAACGGTCGGACCTATTTTCCTCCCGTACACATCCCGGGAGCCCGTCACGTGCGCGCGTCACACCCCGCACTCATGGCCACCGGCCGAGCGTTGGCCGAACTCCGTGACCCCCTTGTCCGCCAGTGGGCCGACTGGCTCGTCGACAGCACCTCCACCTCACCGGCCATCCCTCGCCCGCTCCTGGAGCGCGAGCTCCAGCTCCTGCTCGACATCCTGATCGAGCTGATCGGTCCACTGCGCCGCGAAGCTGTGGACATCTGGGCCACGGCATGCGAACAATACGGGCGATCCGCGGCAGCACGCGGACTCGCCGCCGGCGAGGTCGTCGATGAGATCCAGTTCCTCCGCGAGCTGCTCATCCGGAACCTGGCGGGGACACTTGCCACGATGCGCCCCCGGCAGGCGATGGCGATCATGCTCCGGCTCAACCAGGTGCTCGATCGGGGCATCGGTGTCGCCGTCGCAGGGTACACCGACGCGTTGGTGGCGCAGCTGCTGGCCCACAACGGCGTACCGAGCGAAGACAATACGCTGGATCCGGCGGAGGTCGAGCGCCAGGTGAGCGACATCGAGAAACGGCTGGGCGAATTGGTGGCGCGGAAGTGAGAGGGCCAAGGGCTGGAGGCTGGAGGCGAGAGGCTAAAGGCTAAAGGCTACAGGCTATAGGCTAACGGCTAGAGGCTAGAGGCTCAGGCCTTGAAGCTTTAAGCCCCTGGCCCCCAGCCTCCAGCACCCACCCTCTAACCTCCAGCCTCTAGCCTCTAGCCCCAGCCTCCCCCAACCAACCCCCCGTGCCCCTTCCTCCGATCGCCGCACTCCCCTGGTTCGTCCCGTTCATTCCGCTCATTCGTCTTGCCCTGCGCGGTCGACGCCCCGCACTCGCGGATGCTCCGATGGCAACGGGCACACTCGCCAGCGTCGTGATCCCCGCCCGCAACGAGTCGGCCAACATCACGATGGTGCTCCGCTCGGTCCTCGCCTCCCACTACACTCCCCTTGAAGTGATCGTGGTCGATGACCGTTCCACCGACGATACCGCCGTCATCGTCGAGCGGATCGCCGCCACTGACCCGCGCGTCCACCTGATCCGTGGCGCCGACCTGCCAGCGGGATGGTTCGGGAAATCCTGGGCGTGCGTCCATGGCTTCCGCGCCGCTCGGGGCGACCTGATCCTCTTCACCGATGCCGATACTCAGCACGCTCCGGACCTCCTCGGCCATGCGGTCGGTGCGCTGGAGCAGGAACACGCCGACCTTGTCACGATCCTGCCGATGCAGGTGTGCCTGACGCTCGCGGAACGGCTGGTGATGCCGCAACTCTTCTTCCTGTTGGGCGCACAGTATTCCCCCGATCGCGTCAACCACGCCCGCACTGCCGCTGACGTCATCGCCAACGGGCAGTTCATCCTGGTGCGGCGCCAGGCCTACCTCGATGTCGGCACCCACGAGGTCGTGAGGCAGGAGGTCGCGGAGGATCTGGCACTCGGCCAGGAGTTCTGGCGGCGCGGGAAGAAGATCCACCTGGCGCACGCCGAGGAGCTGATGCGGACCCGGATGTACACCGGACTGGGGCCGCTCATCGAAGGATGGTCGAAGAACCTCTATCTCGGCGCCCGCCGTGCGTACGCCGATGACCCGTTCCGGCGAGCGTTGGCGCCGACCGGGGTGCTGCTGGGGTTCGTCTTCTGGCTCATTCCTCCGCTGGCGCTCGCGGCGGCGACACTCTGGCCGGCGCTCCTGTGGCCAGCACTCTGGGGATGCGGAGCGTCGACAGTGTTCTGGATGATCATCGCCGCAGGGATGGAGATCCCGTTCGCATACGGAGCACTCTATCCCGCAGGCGCCGCATTGGCCGCCTGGATCGCGCTTCGAAGCATCTGGCGCGGGCGGACGCGGGTGGAGTGGCGGGGTCGGGTGTACGGGAGCGGAGGAGGCGGGTAGAGCAGGTGGGCGGATAGGCGCACAGGCGCACAGGCGCACAGGCGCACAGGCGCACAGGCGCACAGGCGCACAGGCGCACAGCGAAGGTACGCACAGGAGACCATCGCACCAGCGGAACGTCATCCCGAGGGAGCGTAGCGACCGAGGGATCTTCCCAAGCCTATCGGGGACGCTGCCCGCGCCAGCCAAGCCGGTGCAGCGAGTGTCGTTGTTCACCCGCCTTGTCCGCCTTGTCCGCCTCGTCCGCCTACCCGCCCTCCTGTTGCCCGTCTGAAGAAGCAACCATACCTTCCTTCAGCCCATCTACAGGAGACAGTGTGCCCGACGAACGATCCGAACTGGTCCAGGGGACCCTCGAGATGCTGGTCCTCAAGGTCCTCGCGGTCGAACCGATGCACGGGTGGGGCATGAGCCAGCGGCTGCAGGACCTGTCGAAGGAGGTCTTCCTGGTGACCCAAGGATCGCTCTACCCCGCCCTCCAGCGGATGAAGCGTCGAGGGTGGATCACCTCCACCTGGCGGACGACCGAGAACAATCGGCGGGCGCGGTACTACGCCGTGACCGCCACCGGCCGCCGTCAGCTCGAGGTCGAGCGCGCCAGCTGGGAGCGGGCCTCTGCTGCCGTCAACTGGATCCTCGGAGCCCGTTGGGCCACGGCGGAAGCATGAGTCTCTGGTCGGATCTGGCGGAGCGGTTACGGACACTGGTCTTCCGTCGTCAGGAGGAGCGGGACCTCGATGACGAGATCCGCTTCCACATTGAAATGGAAGCGGACCGGCACCGCACCTCCGGACTCGACGGGGTCGAGGCTCGACGCCAGAGCGCCATCGCGCTCGGAGGGATCGAGCAAGTGAAGGAGCAGGTCCGCGACGCCAGGGGTACCCGGCTCCTGGAGGACACGTTCAGCGACATCGGGTATGCGCTCCGCGGGCTGCGGAAGCGGCCCGGCTTCGCACTGGTGGCGATCCTCACCATCGCACTCGGGATCGGCGGCACCACGGCCGTCTTCAGCGCCGTCGATGCCGTGCTGTTGCAGCCGCTGCCGTACCGGGATCCGGGCCAGCTCGTGCGCCTCTATCAGTACGAAGGCGATGCCCCGTACAAGGGATTCGTGAGCCCCGTCCACTTCCTCGCCTATCGTGGCCAGCTCGCGTCGATCCAGGGAGCGGCCGGGATCCTCACCTACAGCAGCACCGGGGCGGACATCGGCGGGAGCGACCACCCCGAACGGATCCGCCTGCTGCCGGTGAGCTCCGACTACTTCGGTGTGATCGGCGTCCACCCTGTCCTCGGACGCGGATTCATCGCTGACGAAGAGGTCGGAGCGCCGGTAGTGGTCTTGAGCCATGCGCTCTGGTCCCGGGTGTTCGGTGCCGACCCGGCGGCAGTAGGCGGCACCCTTCGAATGAGCGGAAAGGCCTACACCGTCGTCGGCGTGATGCCGACGGGCTTCGAGGACCCCCTCGCGGGCAACGTCGACGCCTGGGTCCCCGTCGACCTCACCGAAGGGCGCGACCCCCAGAACGCCAACGACCACTGGCTCTCGGTCGTCGCTCGCCTCCGCGCTGGTCTGACGATCGGCGTCGCGCAGCGGGAGCTCGATGCCCTCAGTGCGCAGCTCCGCCAGCAGCTGGTGCGGGGCAGCCATGCGCGCGCGATCCTGTATCCGCTCAAGGAGGACATCGTCGGGTCGGCCACTCTCTCGCTGACGCTGATGCTCGGCGCGGCCCTGCTCGTCCTGGTGCTGGTGTGCGTGAACGTGGCCGGCCTGCTCCTGGTCCGCGCCTCGGAGCGCGGCAAGGAGTTCGCGGTGCGGACCGCCCTGGGGGCAGGACGTACCCGGCTGGTCCGCCAGCTGTTGATGGAGAGCCTGGTGCTCGCGATCGCGGGCGATGCCATCGGCCTTCTGCTCGCACGACTGGCGATGTCGGGGATCGTGGCGATGAACGCAGGGTCGATCCCGCGACTGACCACACTCTCGCTCGATCCGAAACTCCTGGCATTGTCCGTCGCCGTCGCGACACTCTCTGCGGTCTTCTTCGGGTTGGCACCGGCCGTTCGGGCGGCCCGGACCGAGCCGGGGGATGTGCTCCGTCAGCAGGGGCGGGGTGCCAGCGGCGGCGGCGATCAGGCGCGGTTCAGGACCGGGCTCGTCGTGGCCCAGGTGGCGCTGGCGTTCGTCCTGCTGGTCGGCGCCAGCCTGCTCATCGCCAGCATCCATCGACTCCACGGCGTCGACCTGGGCGTTGCGCCCGACCAGGCGCTGGTGTTCGACCTCCAGCTTCCGGCGGCCCGCTACGACTCATTGGCACGGGCCCAGTTCTACGAAACACTGGCCCGCCATATCCAGGAGATCCCCGGCGTCCGCGCCGCCGGAGGAGTGTCCCGGCTGCCAGCCACCGGCGATTATCACTCGTGGGGCACCCGGGCGCTCACCGGTCCATTGGTCGGCACGATGGCGGGCAATCGCGGCGACATCGACCAACGGATCGTGTCCGGTGACTATTTCAAGGCCGCGGGGATCCGCGTCCTCTCCGGCCGGACCTTCGACGCAGGTGACGGGCCCGGTGCTCCTGACCGGGTGGTGGTGAGCGAGAACTTCGCCAAGCTCTTCTATCCTGGCGTCGATCCATTGGGTCAACGACTCAACGCGGGCGACCATAACAGCGAGATCATCGGCGTGGTCGCGGACGTGGCGATCGACCCGGAAGGGGACCCCGCCTACTACGTATACCATCCCCACACCCAATGGTCCGGCGACCGGAATTGGGCGCTGACACAGGTGATCTCGACGAGCGGGCCGCCGCTCGCCGTGGAATCGGCGGTGCGGCGGGTGCTGGCGTCGCTCGACCCAGAGCTCGTGATGTACCATCCCACGACCCTGGCCGACGCGATCGGGCGAGGCACCGCCGCCCGGATCTTCACGCTGCGGATGCTGGTGGCGTTCGCGTCCGTGGCCCTGCTCCTTGCCGCCCTCGGTCTCTTCGGTGTCCTCTCCTACGCGGTCCGGCTCCGCACCAGGGAGATCGGCATCCGGATGGCGCTCGGCGCCGGCACCGGATCGATCCGCCGGATGGTGCTGCGCCAGGGACTCACCATCGCTGCGATCGGCGTCGGCATCGGCCTTCTCGGCGCCGTTCTGCTGGCGCGCGTGATGGCGTCCCTGGTGTTCAAGATGAGCCCGCTCGACCCGACGGTCCTCGCCGTCGCGGTGCTGTTCATGGGCGCGGTCGCCGCGATCGCCGCCTACCTCCCGGCGTGGCGTGCCACCAGCGTGGACCCCCGCGAGGTGCTGCAGGCGGAATAGAGGGCGGGTAGGACGGGTGAAGCGGGTAGAGCGGGGGGAATACAGGCGCACAGGCGCACAGGCGCACAGGCGCACAGGCGCACAGGCGCACAGGCGCACAGGCGCACAGCGAAGGTACGCACAGGAGCCCAGCGCGCCAGCGGAACGTCATCCCGAGGGAGCGTAGCGACCGAGGGATCTTCTCAAATCCACCCGGAGAACTGGCGGGTAAGATCGGTCGAGCGGGTGCGGTGGACCCGCTTCTGCTCACCCGCTCTACCCGCCTTACCCGCCCTGCTTCACCGCCGCAATCCCCGCCAGCGAAAAAGCGAACACATGCTCCGCCGCAGCAGCCGCCGACTCGGGGGTGCGGTCAGGCCAATCGGCCACCCGATCGCGGAAGGGATCGGGAAGGTAGAAGAGGCATTGCGACTGGATGCTCGACACGCAACGCATCACCCGAGGGTCGTCGACGGGAGAACCCAGAAGCTCCGCCACGATGCTGCCCAGGTAACGGACCCGCGGGCGGATGGCCTCGTCCATGATGATCTTGGCCCCCGGGGTCGGTTCCGCCATCTCCTGCCGCATCAAGTGATGGATCCAGCCATACCGGTCCTGATCCACCAGCATCAACCGCGGAAGATAGGTCCGGATGTAGTGGCCCAGGCGGCCCACGGCATCCATCCCCTCGGCTGCCATCACTCCCTCGTTCCCTGCCTTCATCTGGTCGGCCGCGGCGCGCACCACCTCGAGGTAGAGGCCGAGCTTGTCGCCGAAGTGATAGTTGACAGCGGCGAGATTGGCCCCGGCCTTCTGGCAGATGTCCCGCACGGTGACATGATCGAAACCGAAATCGGCAAAGAGCTCCCGGGCCTCGTCGTAGATCCGCTGCCGGGTATCGCCGTCGCCCTCGCGATGTCCCCGTGCGCGCCCCATCGACGCCACCGGCTCTCCACCTGATCGTCGCTGTCCGCTCACAGCGTCCTCCGGAAGAGGAGTGTGGCGGCGGTCATCGTGACCGCCGAGAACAGCACCAGGATGAGGAGATCGATGCCGATGGCGCCGAAGCCGGTGTTCTTGAGGATCACCGACTTGAAGGCGTGGACCGCGTACGTGAATGGATCGGCCACGGCGATGGCCCGAAGCCATCCCGGGAACGCCTGCTGCGGATAGACCGCACCGCTCGGGAAGTAGAGCAGCGTGTTGAGCACCCCGAAGAGCGCCCGCGGAAGGAGCGGATCGGTCATCCGCACCATCAGCAAGAACATCATCGAGACCAGCGCCGTCGCAGTGACGCAGATGACGACGAAGAGCCGGAGCAGCTTCATCGGGTCGAACGGATTGGGCACGCCGGCAATGAGCGACCCGATCGTCATCAGCACCAGGCCGGCCGTCACCGCCTTGATGGCACCGGAGAGGTTGAACCCGACGATCAGTTCGAGCCGGGTGATCGGCGTCACGAGATATCCCTCATGCAACCCGCGCGCCTTGTCGTCGATGTAGATGATCCCGCCGCCGATCATCACCATCATGAAGATCGACATCACGATCGAACCGGGAAGGAGGTACTGGATGTAGGGGACGTACGGGTACACCTCGACCTGGTCGAGCTGGGTCCCGGTAGCCAGGCGGTCGCTCGTCGCCGGAGGCTGGTCATAGGCCTGCACCACACCGCCCAGGCTCCCGGCCAGGCTCGCCGCGACGAAGTTGTCGGAATTGTCCTCGATGAGTGCCACGCGGGGATCGGTCCCCGTGAGGTGTTTGCGGGAGAACTCCGGCGGAATGGCCAGGACACCGTTGATCTTGCCGTTCTTCAGGTCGCTGAGCGCCACGCCCAGGTCGGCGTACGAGGAAGTGGTGAAGGTGCCTGCATTGGCGGCGACGGCCCCGGTCAGCTCCCGGAGCTTGACCGCGGGCACCCCGCCGTCCTGATCCACCACGCCGAGCTTCAGGTGCTTGACCGCTCCGCCGAAGGCGTAGCCGAGCACGACCAGCTGGACCAGCGGTGCGGTGAGCGACATGACGATGAGCGCTCGACTCCGGCTGAACCGGAGGAGCTCCCGATCGATGATGGCACCCGCACGATACATCTGCATTCAAGACTCCTGGTCCGCCCGCCGGTCGCGGCTGAAGCCGCGGCTCGGCATCTGCCACTGAAGTGGCCAACACGCCTCAGATCGACCCGCCGCCCCGCTGTTATTCGCCCGCCTTCGGTCACCCGCCTCGATTCACCCGCCCTATCTCCGGAACGGCGCCAACCGGTCGACCACGGACGCCTCCTGGAGCGCGTCGCGAAGCTGACGGCCGGTGAAGTGCACGAACACATCGTCAAGCGTTGAGCTCTGCACCGAGAGTGACTGGACCTTCACCTTGGCTCGGCTGGCCATCTCGAGAAGCCCGAGGGTGGTGGCAGGCCCATCGGTGGACGCAAGGCGGTAGACGTGTCCGTCGGCGGTCACGCCCTGCACCGATGGCGCACCGGCGAGTGCCGCCTCCCAGTCGGCCGGGGTCTCCCCGAACGCGACCTCGACCGTGCTCATCCCGCCGAGGGTGGACTTGAGCTTCATCGGCGAATCGAGCGCCATCATCTTGCCGTGGTCGACGATGGCGATCCGGTCGCAGAGCCGGTCGGCCTCATCCATGTAGTGGGTGGTGATGAGCACCGTGAGGTCGCGCTCCGCCTTCACCTTGCGCAGCATCTCCCAGACCGCCGTGCGGGAGACCGGATCGAGCCCGGTGGTCGGCTCGTCGAGGAAGAGGATCTTGGGTTCGTGGATCAGGCCGCGCGCGATCTCGACCCGGCGCCGCATTCCCCCGGACAGGTTCTTGACCGGCTTGTCGGCCCACTGCGAAAGCTCCACGGCCGCCAGGAGCTCCGCCGTCATCCGCTTCCGCTTTTCCTTGGGCACCCCGTAGAGCTTGGCGAAGATGAGGATGTTCTCGGCGGCCGTGAGGTCCAAGTCGCTGGTCATCGCCTGGGGAATGACGCCGATCACGTGGCGGACGCCGTCGGGATCCTTGACCACATCCAGCCCGCCGACGATGGCCGTCCCCTCGGTCGGTGGCACCAGGGTCGTCATCATCCGGATGAGCGTCGACTTCCCCGCCCCGTTGGGGCCCAGGAGGCCGAAGATCTCCCCATCCGCCACGCTGAACGAGATGCCGTCGACGGCGGTGAAGTCGCCGAAGCGCTTGACGATGTTGCGGACGTCGATCGCGAGCGCGGTCACGGGCGCGTGGGTGAAGCGGGTGGGACAGCGGCGGGTGGAACGGGTGACGCCACCACTCGGTCGCCTGCTTCCGTGGGGGGCGCCTGCGGCCCCCCACCATGCGCAGGTTCCGCGGTCGGGAACATCACATAGGCGGTCATCCCGACCGCCAGGCGACGGTCGCGGTTGTCCACCCGGATCCGGATCTCGAAGGTCTTGATGTCGCGCTTGGTGCGGCTCACGTCCCGCTGGGTGGCAAAGCCCGCGTCCACTCCCCGGTAGAACACGACACCGCGCCGCGTGTCGCCGGACGGGAGCCGCACGTCCAGCGAATCACCGGGGCGCACCCGGTCGGCGTAGCTCTCCTCCACATCGGCGCGGATCCAGAGATCATCGGGATCGATGAGCGTGATGACCGGCTGGCCGACGTTCACGACCTCCCCGGCCCGCGCGGCGCGGACATCGACGAATCCGTCGATCGGCGCCCGCAGTTCGGTGTAGCCGAGTCGGACGTCGGCCTTGGTGGCCTGGGCGGACGCGGCGGCTTCCTGCTGGCGGGCGCTCAAGACGGTGTTCTGCATCGCCACGACCTGATCGGCCTGCGCCTTCGCCAGCGTCAACGCCGCCTCGGCCGCCGCCACCTGCTTGTTCGCCGCGTCGAGCCGGGCCTCCGACACCACGAACGTCGTGTGGCTCTGATCGGCATCCTGGGGGGAGAGCTGGCCGGCGCGCGCCAGCGTATCGGCCCTGACCCAGTTGCGCTTTGCGTTCCCCAGCGTGGCCTGCGCCTCGGCCTGCTGTGCCTTCATGGCCGCGAGGTTCGCCTCGGCCTGATCGATCTGGGAGGTGGCCTGCTGTTCCTGGAACTTGAGCGTTGCGGCACCCGCCGCCGCCTGCGCCGCGAAACCTTCCGCACTGTGCTGGTAGTAGCTCTGGTCTGCACGAAGCTCGGCGGGCTGGATGGTGCCGAGGAGCTCACCACGCTTCACTGAATCGCCTTCGACGACGAGGAAGCGGCCCATCTGGCCCGAGACCATCGGGCTCACGATGACATCGTCCGTGGTGACGATGCCGGTGAGAGTGAGGTACTTGGGTGGGCGGGTGAGCCACCAGATGAGGACGATGAGGACGGCGATGGCGCCGAGGAGGATCTTGAGTCGCTGCTTCATCCGTTGCTCCGAGTGCCCGGACAGGTGGAGTTATCAAACGGATGTATAAAACAGTTGTTTTATAGGTGCAAGGGAGACCCTATCCGGCCGTGGTCACTTGATGAAGTCTACCCATCCGCCCTCGTTCGCCTCGATGATCAATTGCCCGCTCGGATCGACCGCCATTCGGCGCGGGGTGCCACCAGCCGGCAGGCTGGCGAGGAGCAGTCGGGTGGTACGGTCGAGGACATAGACGTAGCCTGCCGATCCATCGGCAACGATGAGGTCCGGGCCGGGCAATACCTTGAGGTCATACAGCCCCGGCAGCTGCACCGGGGACTCGAACTGCCCGGACGCGAGGTCGATGATCCTGATCCCGGAGTCGGCCACGGCCACGTACAGCTCCGATCCATCCGGCGCCACCGCGGTCCCTTGTGCGTTCGGCACCGACCAGGTGCGCAACCGCTGCAGGGTGTTCTCGTCAAATTCCTCGACGCCACCGGTGACGCTGGCGTACCCGCGTGACTGCGCCGGATCGAACGAGAAGTGGGCGACACTCGATCCCCCGACGCCCACGGAGTCGACGAAGGCGAGCGACCCGGCATCATAACTCACGAGGAAGGTGCCCGCGCCCACAAAGAGTCTGCTCCCGTCGGACGACAGCGCGACCGACACGACCCCCTGACCCGGACCCACCGACTGGCTCACATCAACGGAATCGACGATCCGATCCGAATCGGCGTCGATGACGTCGATGTACTTGGACCCGTAGGATGCGAAGAATGCGCGATGGCCCGACGAATCGAACGCGATCGACTTCACGCTGCCGCCGAGAGACGATTGCACGGTGAATCCATAGGCAGGCAGGTCCCCGCGGTACACTGCGGCACCCCCGGAGTACATCGCCCCGCTCGGGCTGACTGCCATCGAGAATGGCGCTCCTCCGGTGTGGCTCGTGGCAATGATCGATGGCACGTGCCCTGGCCACACCACGAAATGTCCGGCGGCGCTCTGGGCACCATGGGACATCGTGATGTCGGCAAACCCATCGGGACCCACCGAGCGGAGGAGCCCCGAGGATGAGACGCTCAGCACCGACGGATCGGATGAGGCAAAGGTGATGACCGCGCCCGGGACCGGGAACCCGCCAGAGTCCGTGACGGTGGCCGTGAGCTGGAGGCTGTCGTGGGGGATGATCACGCCGGAGGTCGGCGAGGCCTGGAGCCCGACCGCCACCGCGACCACTGCGACCGGAACAGTGGCCGTGACATTCCCGGCCCGTACGGTGACGATGGCCGCGCCAAGTGTATCGGCCGCCGAAACCCTGCCGGTCGATGAGACGGTCACGATCCCCGCCGGTTGAACGCTGTACGTGGGCGTCACATATGTGATGGGAACGCTGAGGCTATCGAGGATCTGCACTGTCAGCTGGGCCGAGTGCTCTCGATTCATCGCAAGCGATGCGGGTGTGACCTTCAGGCGCTGAGGGGCGGGGATATTGACGCCCACTGCATCCACATATGCATCGCCCGATCGCGCGATGATGTTGAACAGCGTGAGTCCGCCGCCCTGGCCGTGGATGACTCCTGTGGGACCGACGGTGGCTGTGGCAGCGTTGGACGTGCTGAAGGTCACGGGCGCTGCGGGGATGACCTGACCGCTGGCACTGCGGACCGTATCGATGATCTGTCCGCTGTCGCCTCCGATCACGATCGGGAGATCGGGATACAATTCGATGTCGGCGGGGGAGTCCTGGCTCGCCGGCGGAGGGATCCGACGCGCTGTCCAGGGACCTGACAGCACCGAGTAGGAGGTCTGGACGTTCGTGAACACCACCAGCCAGTTCAGCACGCCGCTCAATGTCGAGTCGTGCGCAGACGCGTCGGTCGTGAACAGCGGCAGCGAGAAGCTGAATGGCAACGAATCCCCGACCAGGTGTCCGCCGGTCCGTCCGGAGCCCGGGGTGGCCGTGTAGAACAGCCCGCTACGGAGACAGCCGAGGTCGCCGTGGCTGCTGTAGGTGCCCGCCACGGAATCGCCGAACTGGTGGAGCACCAGGATCATGCTTGGAAGGCGACAGGTGGCGGCGTCTCCCGTGACCGTCCCCCACGAGAGCGCCCAGGTGCCCTCGTACGGGCCGCCTTCCTGGGACGACCCGCCGGGCCCGGTGGACTTGTCGCCTGAACAGGCGAGAAGCACCCCGGCAGCAAGTACTCCAGTGACGATCCGTAGGAAGCTTGGTCTCATGGTCGGATCAGGTGCCACCCTGTCGGTGAGTGGGAGGCTCGACACGACTGCGCACCGGCAAGGGGGATCGGCGGCGGCGAGCGCACCGACCGTTGAAAGCCGAACACTCATGCGATAGGATATTTAAAAGTCTGCGGACAGCGCCAGAAGAGCACAAGTACAGCGCTAAGAAACCACAAAGCCCGTTGGGACGTGCGCCGTCCGAGCGGCCGCCGGCGGCCGATACTTGGGATTGTCAACTATCGATCCCGCCCGTAGAATCGGCCTATGTCAACGCTGCCGTGGCCCCGCGCCACCCTCCTCCCGATCTCCCTCATGCTCCTGGCGGCCTGCAGCACCGGGCCGTCGACAGGATGCAAGTTGACCACCACCGGACCGGTCACTCTGTCGTCCGCGTGCGGCGGGGTGACGTTCGTATCGGTCGATCACATCGCCACCTACGCTGACACTGTTCGGGGTCCTGCCACAGTCACCTTCGACATCTCGGCGGCCTTCGCGCCTACCACCGGGTATGGTTACGGCTCCGATGATGGTGATGACTGGGTGGTCACCATCGCCGATTCAAGCGCCAGATGGATCACCAGCACCCATTACCCGGTAGTGGGAGGCCAATTCGACCTGAAGATCTCGAGCGTGCAGCTCACCCGCACATCTGGGGACACCACCACCTTCGCGACCCACGGCACCCTCGATGCCAAGCTCGCCCCCGACTCGACCACCGACGCGACCGGTACGGTGACCCTCCACCTGACCTTCTAGAGATCCGCGCTCTTCCGCCCCACGCTACCGGCCATCCTGTCGTCGGTCACGTTGCATCGGCGCAACGTGCAACCAAATCCCTCGCCCGTCCGTCTAAAGCTCGACCCTCACCGAAAGCATCATAGTGCGCGCCTCCCGCCGTCCCCGTGCCCATTTGAGCCGGCCCACCGGGCGTGACACTTGACGCGGACCCGGACCAGCAATATTGTATGCTGAAATTTCAGCACCATTCAAGGGAGCCCGGAATGCCCGGCAGTTTGCCACGTTGGACACCCCGAACGCTTCGACTGGCCGGTGCGATCGTATGCGCTACGGCACTTGTCACGATGCGCTCCAGCGCAGCGCAGGCGCAGTCCGTGGCTCACGCCCAAGACTCCATTCCTGTTCCGACCGGGATCTGGTCCGGCACCGTTGCCGCTACGCACGCCACCACTCCGCCAGTGATCGATGGTCGGGACGACGACGCGGTCTGGGCATCGGCGCCGGCGATCATCGACTTCCAGGTCTTCCGTCCGACGGAGGGGGGCACTCCCAAGTTCCGCACCGAGGCCAAGGTCGCCTACGACTCGCACTACCTGTACGTCTTCGTCCGGGCCTTCGACCCGCATCCTGACAGCATCGTCGGGCTCCTCGCCCGGCGGGACGTGGCAACGCCGTCGGACCTGATCACCGTCTTCATCGATGGCTACCATGATCGCCGCACCGGCTACGAATTCGACGTGAACCCGGCGGGGGTCAAGTACGATCAAGCGATATACCAGGACAGCAAGGAGGACATGGCATGGGACGGGATCTGGGACGTGGCGACCCGGATCGACTCGCTGGGGTGGACGGCGGAGTTCCGCTTCCCCTTTTCCCAGATCCGCCACGCCGCCCAGCCGAGCGACACGTTCGGCTTCACCATCGCCCGCATGGTCGAGCGGACCACTGAACAGTCGAGTTGGCCGCTCTTCCGCGTCTCGCAGCCCGGCATGGCCTCCCAGTTCGGCACCTTGATGGCGCTCGATGATCTGGCGCCCCCCGAGCGCCTCGAGATGGCGCCCTATCTCGTCACCAAGAACGTCGATGTCCCGACCGCGACGGGGCACGACCGGGCCCAGCGCCTGGCGGTGGGTGCCGACTTGAAGGTGGCGGTCGCGTCCAACCTGACGCTCACCGGCACGGTCAATCCCGACTTCGGCCAGGTCGAGGCCGACCCTGCGGTCCTCAACCTGAGCGCTTTCGAGACCTTCTTTCCCGAACAGCGCCCGTTCTTCGTCGAAGGGAACGGCCTCTTTCAGTTCAACATCGACTGCAGTGCCGTCAATTGCCAGAACGAAGAGCTCTTCTACTCCCGCCGGATCGGACGAGCCCCACAACTGGGCGACGGCGCGCCAGGATCACCCACCGCGACCCGCATCCTCGGCGCTGCCAAGCTCACCGGCCAGCTCCCCGGCGGCTTTTCCCTCGGCGTGATCGACGCCGTGACCCAGCGCGAGACCGGCGACTCCGGCCAGACTATCGAACCGGCCACCAACTACGCAGTGATCAGGTCGATCAAGGATTTCGACGCCGGCAAGAGCGATATCGGCCTGATGTTCACCGGCGTCGACCGCGACCTCGATCGGTCGACCAGCCCTTACTTGCACCACCAGGCCTACGTCGGCGCGGTGGACTTCCGACACCAGTTCCTGAACCGCAAGTACGAGATCTCCGGCTCCCTCGACCTCTCGCGCGTGGCCGGCAGCGCCAGCGCGATCGCGGCGACCCAGCTCGACCCGGTGCACCTCTACCAGCGCCCCGATGGCCCGCTCGTCTTCGACTCGACCCGCACCTCGCTCTCCGGCGACGCCGAGGAGATCCGGTTCGCGAAGATCGGCGGCGAACATGTCCAGTTCGAGACCAGCTACCTGCGGCGTTCGCCGGGGTTCGAGATCAACGACCTCGGCTTCCTCCTCCAGGCCGACCAGCAGAGCTGGAATAACTGGATCGGATTCTCCTATAACCGCCCGCGCGCCTTCTACCAGCGGCTCTGGTGGAACTTGAACTGGTGGCAGTACTGGTCGGCGGCGGGGCTCCCGACCGAGCGCGCCTTCAACGCCAACATCCACACCCAGCTCAACAGCCGGTGGTGGATCCACACCGGCGCCACGATGGGCCAGCTCGGCACCACCTGGTGCGATCGCTGCGCGCGGGGCGGACCGGCCCTCCGCCAGGACCCGTATTTCGCGCCGTGGGGAAGCATCCAGGGAGACGACCGGCACAAACTGATACCCCAATTCAATTTCAACGGATTCGAGAGCAGTGCCGGACGGAACAGCTCGATCTCCCTGGGCCCGCAGCTGACCTGGAACGCGTCCACCCGCTTCATCGCGACCGTCGGAGCCAACTGGAGCCATAACGTCGCCGACAACCAGTATTTCGGCGTCGATACCGTCGGGGGAACGCACTATACGTTCGCGCACCTCGACCAGCAGACGTTGTCGCTCACGGCGAACCTCGGCTACACCGTGACGACGAACCTATCCGTACAATGGTACCTGCAGCCGTTCGTGAGCAACGGGACCTACTCCAACGTCCGGACCATCGGAGACGCTGGAGCGGCGAACTACGATGCACGCTACGCGCCTCTTAGTGACACAAGTGTCACTAACCATCCCGGCGGTGTGGACTCGAAGCAATTCAACTCGAACTTCGTGGTGCGGTGGGAGTACCGGCCGGGGTCGACGCTGTTCGTGGTGTGGACCCAGGGCCGCCAGGATTTCCAGTCGCTGGCGGGCCCCAACGGTGTGAGCGGCGATCTCCACGACCTCTGGAACCTCCACCCTGACAACACGTTCCTGGTGAAGCTGTCGTATTGGTTCAGTCGGTAGGCGCATGGGCGCATGAAGGGGTGGCGTCCCGCCACCCCTGCGCCTCGCGCACTGGTAGGTCCCTCGCTGCGCTCGGGATGACCCTTCGCTTCACCTCACCCCCTGTCCCCCTCTCCTAATACGAGGAGTGGGGGAACGCCCGACGGCCACCCACCCGCACAAAACCGCACCCCTGCGCACAAGTTCGATGA
>JBAUHI010000026.1:0-16531 GCA_049680185.1 Gemmatimonadales bacterium
GGGAGGCGGGCGTGGCGGATCTCGAACGTCCCCGACTGCCGTTGCCCGATGAGGTCGCCCATCCCCCGCTCCGCCAGGTCGAGCTCGGCGATCCGGAACCCGTCATCGGTGGCCGCGAAGGCCTTGAGCCGGTCCGGGATCCTACCATCGACCAGCAGGATGCACTGACTGTCGTTGCCACCCCGCCCCACCCGACCCCGCAGTTGGTGCAGCTGCGCCAGCCCGAACCGGTCCGGATGCTCGATGACCATCACGGTGGCGGCCGGGACATCGATGCCGACCTCGATGACCGTGGTCGATACCAACACCTGCACTCGACCAGCCCGGAACTCGCGCATCACGCCATCGCGCTCCTCCGGCTTGAGCCTCCCGTGTACCAACCCCACGGTCACATCGGGCCACTGCGCCTGGAGCGCCTCGGCCATCGTCGTGGCGGCCCGCAGGTCGGCCTTCTCGGACTCCGCGATGATCGGCAGCACCACATAGCCCTGTCGCCCGGCCAGCGCCTGCGCCCGAACGAAGTCGAACACCTTCTCCCGTCCAGCTCCGGTCCGCACCACGGTCTTGACGCTGCCCCGACCTGGGGGACGCTCCCGCAGCACCGACTGGTCGAGATCGCCATACACCGTGAGCGCGAGCGACCGCGGGATCGGCGTCGCGGTCAGGAGCAGCACGTCCGGAGCGGCCCCCTTCCCGATGAGCGCCGCCCGCTGCTCGACGCCGAAGCGATGCTGCTCGTCGATCACCACCAGGCCGAGCGTCTTGAACCCCACCCGGTCCTGGAGGAGGGCATGGGTCCCGACCACGATCGGCGCCGCCCCCGACGCCAGGCGGCCCCGTATGGCGCTCTTCTCCGCGGGTGACTGGCGGCCGAGCAACAGTTCGGGCACGAGTCCGAGTGGCTTAAGCAGCGTGCGAAGAGTCTCGGCGTGTTGTTCGGCGAGAAGTTCGGTCGGCGCCATCAGCGCTGCCTGATACCCATTCTCCACCGCCAGGAGCATCGCGAAGAGCGCCACGACGGTCTTACCGGTCCCGACGTCTCCCATCAAGAGGCGATGCATCCGCTCCGGTGCCGCCATGTCGGCAAAGATCCCCTTCACCGCATCGCGTTGCCCTGCGGTGAGCGTGAACGGCAGCGTTTCCCGGAGCTGCGTCGTCAGGGTCCGCTGCGGCTCGAATCGGATGCCTGCACGCGAACGCTTGGCGAGGAGTCGAGCTCGCGCCAATGTCAGCTGCAGGTCGAAGAGTTCGTCGAATGCCAGCCGCCGGCGTCCCGCCTCGGCGTCTGCGATGGTGGTCGGGTGATGGACCGCCCGAAGCGCCGCCGGCAGGTCGGGCAGGTCGAGACCCTGGGCCCACGCCGGCGGGAAGGGATCGCGCGCCAACGTGATGAGCTCATCCAGATGCCTGGTGATGAGCCCGCGGATCACCTTGTGGCTCAACCCCTCGGTGGCGGGATACACCGGCAGCACCCGTCCACCGGAGATGGGCGCGTCCTCATCGCCGTCCGCATCGCCTTCGCCCAGCACCAGGAACTCCCGCGGCACCATCTGGCGCCCGTGGTAGAACCGGACCGGGCCGGTCACCAGCAGCGTCTGTCCCTCCCTGATACTTCGATCAAGGAAAGGCTGCCCGGGCCAGGCGCATTCCAGGAGCCCACTCTCGTCTCGCAACACCGCCCGGAAGACGCGCAGCCTTCGCATCGGCACGATCCGCTTGGCGACCACTCGCCCGATGCAGCTGCATTCCATCCCGACCCGTGCCGTTGCGAGCGGAGTGATGGCCGACGCATCGAGGTAGCGATGCGGCAAGTGCCACAAGAGATCCTGCGCCGTCTCCACGCCAAGCTTGCCGAGGAGTTCGGCCCGGCGTTCCCCGATGCCCTTGAGGAACTTGATCGGCGTATCGAGGCGGAGGGACGGCATCAGGACGCGACGACACTCGGACCGGGATCCCGACCGACGATCCGCTCGGCGAACGCGGCAGGATCGAACGGCTGCAGGTCCAGGACCCCCTCACCGGTGCCGATGAATCGGATCGGCACTGCCAGTTCCCGCCGCAACGCCACCAGGGCGCCGCCCCGTGCGGTCCCGTCGAGCTTGGTCACGATGAGGCCGGTGGGCGCCAGCACTTCGGCGAACCGACGCCCCTGCTGGACGGCATTCTGCCCGACGGTCCCGTCGAGGACGAGGAAGGTCTCGTGGGGCGCGCCGCTGCCTTGCCGAGACACCACACGGGCGACCTTCGTGAGTTCATCCATCAAGCCGTCTTGGGTGTGCAGCCGTCCGGCGGTGTCCACCAGCACCGTGTCCGCGCCGCGGGCACGCGCCGCGGCGATCGCGTCGAAAGCCACCGCGGCGGGATCACCACCAGGTGCGCCGGCCACGCACGGTACCCCGATGCGCTCCGCCCACTGCTCCAGCTGCGCGATGGCGCCGGCGCGGTACGTGTCTGCGGCAGCGAGCAGGACCCGCCGCCCCTCGTTGCCGAGCCGGGTGGCGAGCTTGGCGATCGTCGTGGTCTTGCCGGCGCCGTTGACTCCCGCCACCAGGATGACAGTGGGTCCTGGCGGATCGGCGTGGGCCACGCGAGCGGGATCTCCTGACGTTGACAGGAGTGCCGCGATCTTGCCCTGCAACGCTTCCCGCAGGGCCGGCTCCGTCTTGAGTCGACCGGCGCGGACCTCGACCTCCAGCCACTCGACCAGATCAAGCGTGGCGGGGACGCCGAAGTCGGCCTCCAGGAGCACCTGTTCCAACGCCTCGAGGTCGGCGGCATTGAGCCCGCGCAAGAGCGCACCGACATCGGTGCGACCCATCCGCTTGATCCGGGCCCAGAGTCCGGGCCGCACGTCGTTGGTGATCCGTCCGTCGGTCATGTCACCGGAGTCCGCGGCGGCGCCGAAGCGCCCATTCCGCCGAAAAAGCTGCGAGTGCGAGCACAAAGGTCCAGAGCCGATCCCGCGCGGCGCGTGGCGCACCGACCACCGCGACCGATGCCGCCCGGGAAGTGAGGCTTGCCGCGCGCGGAACGAATTCGGGGGACCATGGTTCCACCGCCACCGCTCCACTGCCGCCGTCGGCGAGGTGATACCGGTACCTGCCTACCGGCAACAGGACGCTGGCGCGACGCGCCCCGTCGAAGCGCAAGGTGTCGGTGCGGTGGACCGAGTCACTGGCCCAAGTGATCACGAGCGACACCGGGATGCCGTGAGCGGTCCACTCGAAGGTGATCGGCACGCCTCGACTCACCACGCGCTCGACCGGGCGGGCAGCGCCGGTGCGCGGGTCGGTGGCACCGAGCAACCACGCCGCTGCGGAGGCGACGAGACCACGATACGCCTCCTCGCTGGTTCCGCCGGAAAAGGCCCAGCGCCAGAATCCGCTGCCCGCCATCTGCAGCTCCCGGCGTCCGTCCGACTCCCGCCCCAGGATCACCGCGCGGTCCGTCCCTTGCCTCCTGTTCCGCGCCGACAGACCGACCCACTGGCCTGCGGCCGGCACCATCGGATCCACCTCGACCAACGGCGGCAGCGAATCGACCGGGATCGCGGTCCAAGCGCCGGCGAGCGGCGATGGCGCGGCGGCCGAAACGTACCAGTCTCCCGGAAGCGGTGGCGAGCCGTCAGCTCCGCTGGGCCAGCGCCACCGGGCACGAGCCTGCGAGCGAGCGAACACCGGCCCGGGATCACCCGTGGTCACCAGGAGGTCGGCCTGGCGGGCCGCCTGGAGCACCGCGGACTCGCTCACCGGCTTCAGCGCATCGGCGGTCCACCAGCGTGCGCCCATCCGAACGAAGGCTCGAACCGGCAGGTCCGACACGTCGCCGAGTGTGCGGACCAGCTGGCGGCTGCCCCAATCCGGCGGGGCCGCGACCACCACGATGCCGGGCGTCGCGGCGACGTGCACCAACGCCCAACGCTCGTCGTCCCCCGGTTCGGAGTCCGCGGTCGATCGGACGGTCGCTCGCACGAGGGGGTCTCCGGCGCCGAGCTGGCGGGCCGGCACCCGGAAGCGGACCTCACGCCGATCCGCCCCGCCGAATCGGATCGTCCGTGTCGCGATGGGTCGGTCGGCGGCGAGTGTCAGCTGCACGGAGTCGGGCGCCCCTCCCCATCGACCCACGATGACATCCACATCAAGTGTGTCACCGAGCGAGGCGCGTTCGGGAGCGGCGAGTGCCAGCACGGCAACGTCAGGCACCGTTCGGCGGGAGAACACCCTGATGCTGGCGCTGCCGAGGAGAGCGACAGGCAGTTCCGCGGCGTCGTCGATCTCGCCGTCGGTCACGACGACGATCGGACGTCCCGTCGCGACCGCGGCCACCAGGGCCGGCCCGAGTCGAGAGGCGCCACGATCGGGCATCGGATCATCGACCCGGACATCTCCGAAGGTCTGCACCGTGCCCCAGCGTTGCGCCGAATCGCGGGCCACCTGCCACGGACCGCCGCTGGCCGCCATGCTGAGCGAGCCATCGAGCAGGACGAGTGGAGCGCTGGATGCCGGGTGGATGCCGCAGGAGAGATCGAGCAGGAGGACACCGACCGCAGAGAGCGCCACGGCACGACAGGCGGCGAGCGGCCAGGCCCGACGGCCGAGGCGTTCCCACCGGTAGTAACTCCACACTGCGGCCGTGGAGGCGAGGAGGAGGACCGCGGCGAGCGCCGTCAGGTCAGTCACCGGACGCGGCGCGGAGTCCATCGGCGAGCGTGAAGCGCCCTTCGTCGAGCGCTCGCCCGACCAGCACGCCTGCCAGTCCCGCCGCTCGCGCCGCCACGATGTCCTGGAGCCCCGCGGCGCCGCCGCTCACCAGGATCCCGGCGCCCTCATTCTGCAGCGCCTTCGCGCCCGCGATGTCGAGCCCCCCGAGCCGTCCGTGGCGGGCCGCGTCGGTGTGGATCGCGGTCCGGACCCCGAGCCCCACGGCGTGACGCAGCACGTCGCTGGCGTGGAGTCCTTCGATGGCGCCCCATTCCCGCTGGGTCACGAGCCCGCTGCGTACGGTAAGGCCGAGTGCCACGCGGGTCACCCCGAGCATCTCGACTGCCGGCTCGATACGTCGCTCCTCGAGGGCACCCGCCTCCACCACGAATCGGGCCACCTCAAGATCCCTGACCGCCTCCAGCCCCTCCTTGCCCCGGAGGCCGCCCGCCAGCTGGATGCGCACGTACGACCCGACCCTGGTCACGATGCGCCCGATCAGCGCGTCGTTGTCCCCGTCGGCGAACATTCGATCGAGATCGACCAGATGCAGCCACTTGGCACCCTGCCACACCAGTTCCTCGGCCCGTGCCACCGGATCGATGCTGGCGCCGGAGCGGCCGGGCGTATCCCCGCCGGTCGATCGGATCAGCCGCCCGCTGCGGACCTCGATGGCGGGGAGGAGTTCCATGATGACGGAGTCCTGCTCAGCGAGCGGTGGCGGCGAGGGTGGCGGCGGGAGCGCTGGCGCCGAGCAGGGACGCAAGCTCCGTCCGCGTGATCTCGAATGCGGCACGGTCGCGCGGGGGCACCGGATCGCCGGAGCCAAGATCGAGTCGACGCGGATCCCGGGCCACGCCGTTGACCCGGAATTCGTAGTGGAGGTGGGGTCCGGTAGCGAGGCCGGTGGCGCCGACGAAGCCGATCGTCTCGCCCTGGGTGACGCGGACCCCCGGCCTGATCCCGCTCGCGAAGTGCGACAAATGTCCGTAGCGGGTGGTGATGCCGTTGGCGTGGCGCAGCTCGATCAGGTTGCCGTAGCCGCCGTAGCGGCCGGCACGGAGCACCGTCCCGTTCCCGGCCGCCCGGACCGGCGTGCCGGAGGGAGCCGCGTAGTCGGTGCCTTCGTGATGGCGCCAGATCCCCAGGATGGGGTGGAAGCGGGCTCGGCTGAAGCTCGAAGAGATGCGTCGGAACTGGAGCGGTGCGATGAGGAAGGCGCGCCGCAGCGAGCGCCCCTGCTGGTCGAAGAACCCGGTGGTGCCATCGGGAGCGTCGAAGCGATACGCTGTCAGGTGACCGCGATCGACCGTCAGGTCGCCGCCGAGGACCCGGCCGTACCGCACTTCGCCATCGGGGGCGATGAGCCGTTCCAGCACCACGTTGAACTGGTCACCGACGCGCAGGTCACGGGTGAAGTCGACCTGCCACTGGTAGATGTCGGCCAGGTCCCACGCAAGGCGGATCCGTTCGCCGGCGTCGAGCACCGAATCCGGCACCTGTGCGTCGAGCGCCACATACAGTGAGTTGTCGATCCGTCCACCGATCTTGACGGTGTCGGTGCGCCAGTCGATCGGGATGGCGGTCCCGTACCAGCCGCTGTCGCCCAGCGACAGTGCGAGGTCGCGGGTCGGGTCGGTCCGGAAGAGAACGCGAGATGGCAGGGATTCGGCGGGCGTGCGGCGGAAAGTGAAGCCGGTGCCGGGACGGAGCTTGCGCAGGTCGAGCGAGAGTTCCTGGCTCACCCGCGTGAACGACAGTCCCGAGACGCCGTTGCGGGCAAAGAGGCCCGAGAGCGTCTCGCCGTTGCGCAGGGTGTCGGTGGTGGAGACCCAGGGCGATTCGACCACCATCGGCGCGGCACTCACCAGGCGAGGCCACGGCCAGCGACCGACGAGCGCCGCCGCCAACGCGGCCACGAACACCAGGGCCGGGAGGTAGCGGAGCGCCCGGCGCATCAATCCATCTGGCGTCGGATGAATGTCGGGATGTCCATATCGTCGCCGGTACCGGGGTGGCGCGGCTCCGGACGCTTGGCCCCGGAATCATCGGTGATCGGTGACACTGAGGGGCGCGGCTTCAGCGCCACCGGCGGCGGGACGGAGGCCGAAGGGCGCTTGGCCGGGAAGTTGAGGACCGCGGACCCGCCGGCGGAGGTGCGCAGGCCCGGCTCGCCGGTGACCTGGCGGTCGAAGCCCGTCGCGATGACGGTGACGCGCACCTCCCCCTGCATGGCCTCGTCCGGCGTGTGGCCGAAGATGATCTCAGCCTCGTCGCCGGCGGCATCGTGGATGATGTCGGCGATGCGGTTGACGTCCTCGAGGGTGAGGTCGCCGCCGCCGGTGATGTTGAGCAGCACACCCGTGGCGCCCTGGATCGAGATGTCATCGAGCAGCGGGCTCGAGATGGCCTGCTGCGCGGCCTCCATGGCCCGCTGCTCCCCGCGGCCGATACCGGTGCCCATCAGGGCCGCGCCGCCGTTCTGCATCACGGTCCGCACGTCGGCGAAGTCCACGTTGATGAGCCCGGTGCTGGTGATGAGCGAGGAGATCCCCTGGGTGGCGTGGAGCAGGACCTCGTCGGCCTTCTTGAGCGCCTGCTGGAACGGGATCTGCTTGCCGACCACCGCCAGCAGCTTCTCGTTGGGCACCACGATCATCGTATCGACGTTCTTGCGCAGCTCGGCGATCCCCATGTCGGCCTGCCGGATGCGCTTGCGCCCCTCGAAGAGGAACGGCTTGGTCACGATCCCGACGGTCAGGGCGCCGATGTCCCGCGCGAGCTGTGCGATGATCGGCGCGGCCCCGGTCCCGGTCCCGCCACCCATCCCGCAGGTGATGAAGACCATGTCGGCCCCCTGCAACATCTGGAGGACCTCGTCGCGACTCTCCTCGATGGCCTGCCGGCCGATCTCGGGCCGGGCGCCCGCCCCGAGCCCCCGGGTCAGCTTCTTCCCGATCTGGACCTTCAGGTCCGAGCGGGACGCGGCGAGCGCCTGGGCGTCGGTGTTGATCGACACGAACTGCACGCCGCGCAGGCCCTCTTCGATCATGCGGTTGACGGCGTTCCCGCCACCGCCGCCGACGCCGAGGACCTTCATGTTCGCACTCTGTGCGAGCGGCTCCTCGAGCTCGAATTTCATGGGCGTTCCCCTCCGGGTGATCTCAGAAGAAGTCCTGCAGCCATTTCTTGACGGGGGCAAAGATCTTTTCCACCGACGCACTGCCGCGGCGCCCACCCATCCCGAACACATTCCCGAGCGCCATCTGGCGCGCGCCGTAGAGCACCAGTCCTGCCGGGACCGCCATCCGGGGGGACTCCACACTGTCCGCCAAGCCGGTGAGCCCCTGGCCCGGCACGCCGACCCGCACCGGCACGGCGCACACCTCCCGCGCCAGCTCGATGATGCCCGGGGCCTGGGCCGCCCCACCGGTCAGAATGATGCCCGCAGGGAGGCGCTGTTGGTAGCCCGCCCGGGTGATCTCGTCCCAGGCGTACTCCAGGACCTCCTGCATCCGCATATGCATGATATGGGAGAGCACCCGCCGCGCCGCGCTCCGGGGCCCCTGCCCCGGCGTGCTGGGGAGCTCGATCACATCGGTCTCAGGGACCAGCGGCTCGTACGCCGCCCCGAAACGTTCCTTCAAGCGCTCGGCATCGACCTGCGTCACCTGCAGACCGTGGACGATGTCGCTGGTGACGTGCCCGCCCGCGCACAACAGCGAGGCGGTGTGCCGGATCTTCCCGTTCTGGAAGATGGCCACGTTGGTGCTGCCTCCACCGAGTTCCACCAGCGCACACCCCAACTCCAGCTCGTCGGGCGTCAGCACCGCGAGCGAGGCCGCCAGCGGCTCCAGCACGAACTCCTCGACCCGGAACCCGGCGCGCTCCACGCACTTCCGCAGATTCTGCGGGACGCTCCCCATCACGGTCACGAGGTAGACCTCGGCCTCGAGCCGGGAACCGGTCATCCCGATCGGGTCGTTGATGCCGGGCTGCTCGTCGATCAGGTACTCCTGCGGGATGGCATGCAGCAGCTCGTGGTCGCGCCCGAAGGAGACGTTGCTCGCCACATCGTTGACGCGGGCGACGTCCCCGGTGCGGATCTCCGCCCCGGTGACCGACACCAACCCCTTGGTGGTCCGCCCCGCCACGTGCTCGCCCGCGACACCGCAGTAGACCGACCCTACCTCCACCCCGGCCATCCGCTGCGCATCCCGCATCGCCTTGGTGATCGCACGGGTGGTCTCCTCGATGTCCCGCACTACGCCCCGACGCACACCGGCGCTGCGCTCGACGCCCACGCCGAGGATCTTGGCCCCCGGATTCCGGGCGTCACCGGTCATCTCCGCGACGATGGCGGTCACCTTGCTGGAGCCGAGATCGAGCGCGGCAACGAGCCGCTGCGGTGCAGTGCTCACGCGGTCCCCCATCTGACCACGACCTGGCCGGCAAAGCGGCCGTCGAGTTCCTTGAATGCGCGGCCCCGCCGCGCGAGATCCTGCGCCACCGCCGTCATCGCCCGGATGGTCTCCACCGTGGCGTCGGGACGGAACCGATAGGTGTGTCCACCGAGATCCAGCGTCACGTCGGCGCCGCTCCGCACGGCGGTGGTCACCTGCTCGTAGAGTCCAGGGTCGGCCTCGCGCACCCGCCCGAGGAGCTCCCCCACCAGCGAGTCGGACCGCGGCGTCACCGGCAGGTCCGGCGCGGCGACCGTCGGGTCGAATGGCAGCGCGTGACCCTCGGCATCCATCGGGACCATCGCACCATGCCCCGGCACCAGCGCCACCGGCTCCACTTCATCGAGCGTCACCCGGATGGTGCCCGGGATCCGCCGCGACACCTTCGCGTTCGCCACGCCCCCGATCCGCGCCGCCCGCGCCGCGATGGGCCGCAGGTCATCGAACACGTTCTCCCTTGACGGGATGGCCAGCGCACGGAGCACGTCGGGCGCCGACAAGGAGCTCAATCCCACCAGCTCCACCCGCCGCACCCGGAAAAAGTCCATCCGCCGGAAGAGCCGAGGCGCACCATACCAGAGCGCTGCCACCACGATCACCGAGTACACGGCGATCCAACCCGGCTTCAGGAAGCGCGCCATGCCGCCACCAGATCGCGCCCGACCCGGGTCACATCCCCGGCCCCGAGCGTCATCACGACATCACCGGGCCGCACCACCCCATTCAGCTGGTCCACCACTCCGGCCAGTTCCGGCTCGAAGATCGCCCGTCCGCCCGTCGCGGTCACCGCTTGCGCCACCCGCCGGCCGCTGACGCCCGGGATCGGCGCCTCGCGGGCGGCGTACACCTCGGTCACGACCGCCAGGTCCGCGGCGGCCAGTTCCCGGCCCATCGCTTCCCCGTGGCGGTCGGTGCGGGAATACAGGTGGGGCTGGAAGACCGCCACCAATCGCCGTCCCGGGAATGCCTGCCGCGCCGCTTGCAAGGTCGCCGCCAGTTCGGAGGGGTGGTGCGCGTAATCGTCGACAAAGGTCACACCGCGTGCCTCGCCCAGACGCTCGAACCGCCGCCCCACCCCACTGAACACCGCCAGCGCCTCAAGCGCGGGGCCGATCGGTCCACCGAGTGCCGCGACCACGCCGAGCGCTGCGGTGGCGTTCTTCACGTTGTGGAGGCCCGGCACCTGAAGTCGGAGCGTGATGTCCGCGCCATCGGGCATCCGGATCCGGGCCTGTGACCCCTCTGGGCCCGCGTCCACGGTCACGATGCGAAGATCGGCATCACCCTGGCCGAAGCGCCAGACCGGGACCGAGAGTCGAGCGGCGATCCTTGCCGCGCCGGGGTCGTCGGTGCCGATGATGGCCCGCGTCGAACGTCCTGCGAACTCGATGAACGCCTGCTCCAGCGCCTCCATGGTCCCGTAGCACTCGAGGTGATCGGCCTCGACATTGTTCACCACCGCGATCTCGGGCCGGAGCGTCAGGAACGCCTGGTCATATTCATCGGCCTCGACCACGAAGAGCGCATCGCCCGCGAGCTTGGCGTTGCCGCCCCAGCTGCTCACCCTGCCGCCCGCCAAGCCGGTCGGACCAAGTCCCGAGGCGGTGAGCGCCTCGGTGGTCATCACCGTGGTCGTGGTCTTGCCGTGGGTCCCGCTCACCCCCACCACCCGGCCGACACTGACCAGCTCCGCCAGCGCCTGCTTCCGCGGTACCACCGGGATGCCCAGGGCCCGGGCCCGCTCCAACTCAGGATGTTCGTTCGGGATCGCCGCGGTCACCACCACTGCTCGGGCGCCGCCGACGTGCGCGGGATCGTGTCCCGCCACCACGTTCGCACCCAGGATCGCAACATCTGAAGCGCCGCTCGGATCGGTGTCACACCCGCTCACCGTCACCCCGCGACGCCGGGCGATCAGGGCCAGCGCGCTCATGCCAGCGCCGCCTATGCCCATGAAATGCACCGGGCGGGGGTCTTCGGGGGAGAACAGATCCATTGGTTGGAGAGCTAATTTAAGCTCCTGTCAGCAGTTGCGAAAGAGCTTCAGGGCTTGAGGAGCGTCAAACAATGCGACACGATGTCGGCCGCCGCGTGGGGCCGACCGCGTGCCAGGGCGCGCTCGGACATCTCCCGGCGCCGGACCCCGTCCACCATCAGTTCCCGGATGGCCCGACCCAGCGTGGTCGCGTCCAGCTCGTGCTGGGGCAGGTGCCGCGCCGCTCCGGCGATCTCCAACGCCTCCGCATTCGCGGTCTGGTGATCGTCCGCCGCGCTCGGCAGCGGGATGATGATCGACGGAATGCCCCACGCGCACAGCTCGGCGCCGGTCATCATCCCGCCTCGGGCCACCGCGAGCGCCGCCACCGCGTACGCGTCGGCGATGGGATCAAGGAAATCGAAGACCTGCACCGCCGGCGGGCGGTGGTACGACTTGAACTCGTCGTAACTGCCGCGGCCAGTGGCCCAGAGGATCACCAGGCCGTCGTTCCGGCCCCGGTCGATCCACCCGGCCACGGCACGATTGATCGGGACGGCCCCCTGGCTGGCACCGGTCACCAACACCACGGATTCCGTCCCGTTGAGGCCGAATCGCGTGAGGGCGGCGGCCCGCCGCGCTGGATCGGGCGGCGTGATCGGATTGCCGGTGTCGAATACCTCGGTGCGCGGTCCCGGATGGAGCCTGGCCCGCGCTTCCGGGGCGCCAAGGTAGATGTGGTCGACCCGGCCAGCGAGCATCCGTGTGGCGAGGCCTGGCCAGGCGTTCTGCTCCTGGATCGCGACCGGAATGCCGTGTCGGGCCGCCCACCACACCGCTGGCCCAGACGCATAGCCGCCGGTACCGATCACCAGCGCGGGCCGCCGGGCAGCGAACACGGCACGAAGCTGGCCGATGGTGCGGAGCATGCTCCACGGCAGGCCAACATTCCGCCAGATGCGCTGGCGGAAGAGCGGTCGGATCGGAAGGAGATGGTAGGGATAGTCCCGTTGCGGCAACAGCCACGATTCCACCCCCCGTTCGGCGCCGACCAGCACCGGCTGGATGCCGGCGCCGGATGCCCGGAGCGCCGCCGCGATGGCGAGTGCCGGGATCAGGTGCCCGCCGGTGCCGCCGCCTGCGATGAGGACGGTGGGCCCGTTCACCGTCTGGCCGACTTCGCGGTCGTCGGGACCTTTCCCCGCTGGCGCCCGATGCTGAGCAGGATCCCGGTCCCCAAGAGCGTGATGATGAGGCTCGACCGGCCATAGGACATGAACGGGAGCGTGAGACCAGTGGTGGGCATCAGGCCCAGGGTCACCGCCATATGAAGGAAAGCGGTGATGCCGACCGCGCTGGTGATGCCGGCGGCGAGGTACTGGCCGAAGGCGTCCGGCGCGGTGCGCGCGATCCGGAATCCGAGCCAGACGAAGAGCGCGAAGAGGAACACCACGACACAGACGCCGATGAAGCCCCACTCCTCGCCGATGACGCTGAAGAGGAAGTCGGAATAGCCGAACGGCAGGTAGCCGAGCTTCTGCTGGCCGGCGCCGAACCCCACGCCGAAGATCCGCCCCGACCCCATCCCCACCAGCGACTGGGTGATCTGGAAGCTCGCCTGGCTCGACGCGTCGTCCCGATTGAGGAAGGTGAGCAGCCGAGCGGCCCGGTACTGCGTGTCGACGATCTTGTGCCATACCAGCACCGTGCCGACACCGCCCAGCAGGAGGAAATGCCCGATCTTGGCCCCGGCGGTGAAGAGCACCACGCCGGCGATGAACGCGACGAGCGTGGCCATCGAGAGGTTGGGCTCGAGCAGGATCAGGAGGGAGACGATGCCGATGACGACCACGAATGGCATCACACCGCGGCGGAAGTCGCGGAGCTGATCGCCCTTCTTGGCGGCAAGAGTGGCGGCCCACACCACCACGGCCAGGCGGGCCAGCTCGGAAGGCTGGAAGTTGACAGGTCCCACGTCGATCCAGCGACGGGCCCCATGGATGCTCGGCGCGATCCGGTGGGTGAACGGCAGGAGCGGGACCAGGAGCGCCAGCACCGTGAACCCCAGCAGCGGCCACGCCATCCGGCGCCAGTGGTGGTAGTCCATCCGCGAGGCGATGAGCAGGAGGATCCCGCCGGCCAACGCGCCGGAGAGCTGCTTGAGCGCGAACGACATCCCGATGTTGACACCGGCGCGGTCGGTCAGGAGGCTCGCGGCACCGTAACTGGACGCGATCCCGAAGACGACCAGCGTCGCCGTGATGACCGCCAGGAGTCGGGTCTCCCAGCGAAGTTCACCGGGGTGCCGGATCGCGGTGCTGGTCACATGGCCTCGACGGCGGCACGGAAGCGCGCCCCGCGCTCCTCGTAATTCTTGAACATGTCATAGCTCGAGCAGGCCGGCGAGAGGAGGACGGCATCGCCGGGCTGGGCCAGGCCGCGCGCCTGGGCCAGCACGTCCGCAAAGTCACCGCCCCTCAGCACCGGCACCCGCCCCCGGAGGTCCTCCTCCACCAGCGCACCTGACTCACCGAACGCGATCACCGCCCGGCAGCGGCCGTCGAACCCGTCGGCCAGCCGAGTGTAGGGTTCACCCTTGTGGCGCCCGCCCAGCAGGAGCACAAAGGGCCGGGTCATCGCACGGACGGCCACATCGGTGGAGGCGATGTTGGTCGCCTTCGAGTCGTTGATCCAGAGCACGCCGCCGACCTCCCGGATCGGCTCCATCCGGTGCGGCAGGGCGCGGAAGCTCCGCAACCCGACCGCGATCTTGTCGAGCGCCCCCCCCGCCTGCACGGTCGCGAGTGCCGCCACCAGTGCATTCGCGACGTTGTGGTCGCCCAGGAGCGGCAGTTCGGCCCGCGGCAGGATCGCGACGTCATGCAGCATCAAACGACCCGCTCCGCGATCGAACCAGGCGTCGGCGGGATGGATGAGGGAGAACCGTAGCACCGTCCCCGCCACCCCGCTGACCATCCCGAGCACCGCCGGGTCGTCGCCATTGATGATCCACACGGATCCCGGCCCGGCATTCCTGAAGAGCCGCGCCTTGTCGGCATAGTAGTCCTCGAGCCGGGCGTAGCGATCGAGGTGGTCGGGGGCGAGGTTGGTGAGCACACCGATGGTGGGCCGCAGCTGCGGCATGTCGTGGAGCTGGAAGCTCGACAACTCGACGGCGAGCCAGTCCGGCGGCGACTCTTCGAGCGCCACCTCGCAGACCGGACGTCCGATGTTGCCGGCCGCCTCCGCCCGCTTGCCCACCACCGTCAAAAGGTGCGCGACCAGCGCCGTGGTGGTGGTCTTTCCGTTGGTCCCGGTCATACAGATGGTGTGCACATGCGGCAACTCGGCCAGCCCGAGTCCGGCTTCGGCGACGATCGGCACCTGGGCACGCGCTGCGGCATTGAGCGGTGGTGCTTCCGGAGGGACGCCCGGCGAAACGACGACCACCTGCGCCTTGGCGATACGGGCGAGGTCGTGGCCGCCTACGTCCACCGCAGCACCAGCGGCCCGGAGCTGCTCCACCTGTGCCGGATCGAGACCGGGGCCTGAGTCGCTGGCGTAGACAGGCACGCCGCGGGCGCGCAGGAGCCGCGTGGCCGCGACGCCGCTCCGGCCCAGCCCGATGACGGCGACCTCCCGCCCGTCCCGCAGCCAGCGATCGATCATCAACGGACCTTGAGGGTGCCGAGGGCCAGCAGCGCACAGAAGATGCCGAGGATCCAGAACCGGGTGACCACCGTCGCTTCCGGCCACCCGAGCTTCTCGAAGTGGTGGTGGAGGGGCGCCATACGGAACACACGATGAGAGTCGGCGTATTCCTTGCCGCGGGTCCGCTTGAACCACTTGAAGGTGCCGGTCTGGATCATCACCGAGACCGTCTCCGCCACGAACACGCCGCCCAGGATCACCAGCAGGAACTCGGCCTTGAGGAGGATCGCGACGGTGCCGAAGGCCCCGCCGATGGCGAGACTTCCGGTATCGCCCATGAACACTTCGGCGGGATGCGCGTTGAACCAGAGGAATCCGAGCGCGGCCCCCATCAGTGCCGCACAGAAGACCGCCAATTCACCGGCACCGGGCAGGTAGAAGAGGAAGAGGTACTGGGTGACATCGACCCGGCCGAACATGTACGCGAAGAGCGCAAAGGCGCCCGCCGCAATGGCCGTGAGGCCTGTCGCGAGGCCGTCGAGGCCATCGGTGAGGTTGACCGCATTGGAGAATCCGGTGACCACCCCGGTCACGAAGACCACGTACAGGACCGGGGCCATCACCACGACCACGTATTTGAAGACCGGCACCGTCGTCGCCGAGGCGGGAATGGTGTCGGGCGGCACGGCCGGCCAGATGAGCAGCGTGATGCCCAGCGCCACCCCGAAGGTCACCTGGCCGGCGAGCTTCCACTTGGCCACCAGCCCGCGCGACCGTCCTTGCACCACCTTGAGGTAGTCGTCGATGAAGCCGATGGCGCCCATCCAGATCGTGGCGCCGATCGCGATCAGCACGAAGCGATTGGTGAGCGGGGCCCACAGCAGGGTCGGCACGATGGTGCAGAGCAGGATGATGAGCCCGCCCATCGTCGGCGTGCCCCGCTTGCCCTGATGGCTGGCCGGCCCTTCGGCCCGGATGACCTGCCCCACTTTGTGCGCCTTCAGGCGACCGATGATCCAAGGCCCCACGGCGAACGCCATCACCAGCGCGGTGACGGTGGCGCCGGCCGCACGAAAGCTCAAGTAGTTGAACAGGTTGAACAGGAGGTACTTGCTGCCGAGGGGGGCGAGCAGATGATAGAACATCGTCCCTCAGTGCGAAGTGGTCGGAGTGAGACCGAGATACGGAAGTATACGTTCCAGCGCGGCGCCGCGGGACGCCTTGAGCACGACGAGTTCGTCCCCTCGCAGGCGCTCCCGGAGCAACGCGCCCAGGGCCGGGGCGTCGGGCGCCGTCAGAAGCGCGCCGCCCAGGGCCGCCCGGTGGGGCTCGAGCGCCGGCACGAACTCCCCTTCGGCCGCCAGGAGGTCGGGATGGAGCGCCACCAGCGCCGCAGCCACCTCCCGATGATACGCCGCCGATCCCTCCCCCAGCTCCTTCATCGTGCCGGCGACGAAGACCAGGCGGCGACCTGCCCGCATCGCCTGCGCCGTGGCGATCGCGGCCAGGAACGACGCAGGATTCGCGTTGTAGCTGTCATCGAGGACCGTGAGCCCGCCATGCTGGAGCACCTGGCCTCGGCCCCCGGGGAGCTCTGCGCGGCCCAGCGCCGCCGCCATGGCGGCCGGCGCCAGCCCGAGATCCTTCCCCACTGTCCAAGCAAGGAGCGCATTACCGGCCTGCTGCAGTCCGCGCGCACCGAGCACCACGCCCTGGCCATCCACCATGAACGAGGCCCGTCC
>JBAUHI010000027.1:0-172732 GCA_049680185.1 Gemmatimonadales bacterium
GTCGTGAGCCACTCGATCGGCGGGAGTACCGGGTAGGGGGTGAGGAGGAGCGTTGGGTCGTGAGCCACTCGATCGGCGGGAGTACCGGGTAGGGGGTGAGGAGGAGCGTTGGGTCGTGGGCCACTCGATCAGCGGGAGTACCGGGTAGGGGGTGAGGAGGAGCGTCAGGGAGAGGGGCAGGGGTGAGGATCGTGTGCGTGCCGTAACCTCTTGAAATTGAATCGCTTGCCGCGATACAAAGCCCCCGCTAACTTTCGCCATCACTACCACTTGGATCCGCGTGCTCCTGACCGACCTATTGCACCCCGATCGGGTGCGCGTGCCACTCGCTGGTCGAGACAAGCCCAGCATCCTGCGGGAGCTGTCTCGACTCATGGCGGAGCGGACCGGTGGCCAGGAGGACGACATCCTGCGCGCGGTCGAAGAGCGGGAAGCGGTCTTGAGCACCGGCATCGGGTATGGCGTCGCGATCCCCCATGGGCGCGCCACCACGGTGCCGGACCTGAGCCTGGTGGCCGGATCGACGACGACCGGCATCGACTTCGACTCGGTCGATGGCGTGCCAGTGCGTCTGATCTTCCTGCTGGTGGGCCCCGAGAACGCTGCCGGTCAGCACGTGAAGGCCCTCTCCCGCATCGCGCGCGTGGTGCGGCGCGATCAGGTGCGCGAACGCCTCCTGCAGGCCACCACGCCCGTTGAATTCATCCAGACCATCGTGGACGCCGAAGAACGATGACCGCCGAATCGACCTCCCTTCGCACCCATCGCGTCGGATCCCTGACCCGCACCCACGCAGGCCAGCAGGTCCGCCTGGGAGGATGGATCCATCGCATCCGTGACCTGGGCGGGCTTCTCTTCATCGACCTGCGGGATCGCGATGGCCTGGTGCAGCTCTCCTTCGATCCTCGCTGGACGCCCCCGGCAGTGATGGCGCGCGCCGCCCAGGCCGGCGGCGAGTCAGTGGTCCTGGTGCAAGGCACGGTCGAACTTCGCCCGGAGCCCGCGCCCGATCGTACAATGCGTTCGCGCGAGGTCGAGGTCCACGTCACCGCGTTCGAGATCGTGGGACCCGCGGTCACGCCGGCGATCCCGGTCGCCCGGAAGGACGGTGAGGAGCTCGCGGCCGAGGAGCTGCGGCTCCGGCATCGGGTGCTCGACCTCCGGCGTCCGGAGCTGCAGCAGACCATCCAGCTCCGTCACCGCCTCCTCCAGCGCGCTCGCCGCACCTTGACCGAGCTGGGCTTCCTCGAGATCGAGACGCCGATCCTCACCAAACCCACCCCCGAAGGCGCCCGCGATTATCTGGTGCCGAGCCGAGTGCATCCGGGGGAGTTCTATGCGCTGCCACAGAGCCCGCAGATCTACAAGCAGCTGCTGATGGTGGCGGGATTCGATCGGTACTTCCAGTTGGCGCGCTGTTTCCGCGATGAGGATCTTCGCGCCGACCGTCAGCCGGAATTCACCCAGATCGACCTCGAGGCCTCATTCGTGGGCCAGGACGACGTGCTCGCGATGGTCGAACGTTCGCTGGTCGATCTCTGGGACGAGGCCGGCCACCCGATCGAGTGCCCCTTCCGGCGGATCACCTGGCGGGACGCGATGGAGCGCTGGGGCGTCGACAAGCCCGACCTGCGCTTCCCGCTTGAGATCACCGACCTGACGCCTCGGGTCGGCGCCGATGCGGCACCCTTCGTCATCGACGCGATCGCCGCGGGCGGAAGGCTCCGGGCGCTGGTGGTCCCGAACGCCGGATTCAGCCGGAAGGATCTCGACCTGCTCACCGCCATCGCCAAGGAGCAGAAGGCGGGTGGCCTCATCTGGGCCAAGCGCACCGCCACCGGCTGGGAGGGGCAAGGGGTCAAGGCGATGGGCGACCACGCGCTCAAGACGCTCGGCGGCACCGACGGCGACGCGGTCCTCGCAGTCGTTGGCCCCGATCGGGTCACCTCGCCGGCGCTCCACGGTGTCCGGATGGAGGCGATCCGGCGCACCGGGATGAAGCCGGTCACCGAACACGCCTTCTGCTGGGTGCTGGACTTCCCGCTCTTCGAGCACGACGAAGCTTCGGGTGACTGGATCTTCACCCATCATCCGTTCACCTCGCCCCATCCCGAGGATGTCTCATTCTTCGAGTCCGATCCGGGACGCTGCCGCGCCCTCCACTATGACGCGGTGTACAATGGCAATGAGCTGGGGAGCGGATCGATCCGCATCACCGATCCGAAGATGCAAAGCGCGGTCTTTCAGAAACTCGGTGTCACCCCGGAAGAACAGCGGCGGCGCTTCGGGTTCCTGCTCGATGGGCTCGCCTCCGGCGCACCGCCCCACGGCGGCTTTGCCATCGGCTTCGACCGCGTGGCGATGCTGCTGTCCGGGGCACCGTCGTTGCGGGACGTGATCGCCTTCCCGAAGACCACTACCGCACGCGCCCTCTTCGAAGGGGCGCCGACGGTCGTGGACGCGCGCGACCTGGATGCACTGCACATACGGGTGCGAGGCGAATAGGGCTCTCTCACTTTTCCTCACCCCCGTTCCCCCTCTCCACGTTCGTGGAGAGGGGGCCGATCGATGAGGTCCGAGAAGGAGGATCGTTGACCGACGAACTCACCCACCGCATGTCGACCGAAGGCGCCGATCCGCTCCTGCTGGCCGGTGTCAATGACGCCAACCTGCTGGAGCTCCAGCGCTCCCTCGGCGTCCGCGTCACCCTGCGCGGTGATGCCGTGAGCGTCACCGGTGTCCTCGAACAGGTGGAGCGCGCCACGCCGGTACTGCAGGGGATGATCGACACGGCGCGGATGGGCGAGGCGGTCTCGGTCGAAGATGTCCACCGCTATGCCGCCGACGGGCTCCCGCCGGATAACGGCACCAGCGGCGACCAGCGGATCGTGCTCCCCGGCACCCGCAAGGTGATCCTTCCCAAGACCCAGGGCCAGAAGGATTACGTCCAGGCCATCGGGCTCCACGACATCGTGATCGGCGTGGGCCCGGCCGGCACCGGGAAAACTTATCTCGCGGTGGCAAAGGCGGTCGAAGCGCTGGCCCGCAAGCGGGTCCGCCGCATCATCCTGGCGCGGCCTGCCGTCGAGGCCGGCGAATCGCTCGGCTTCCTCCCCGGCGACCTGCAGGCCAAGGTCGATCCCTATCTCCGGCCGCTGTACGATGCGCTGGAGGACATGATGCCGCCGGAGAAGGTCCAGAAGGCGCTGGAGACCCGCACCATCGAGATCGCGCCGCTGGCGTATATGCGCGGCCGCACGCTGTCCGACGCGTTCATCATCCTCGATGAGGCGCAGAACGCCACCGGCGCGCAGATGAAGATGTTCCTCACCCGGATCGGGGTGAACAGCCGCGTCGTCGTCACCGGTGACAAGACCCAGATCGACCTCCCGACGCGGGAAGACTCAGGCCTGATCCAAGTGGAGCGGATCCTCCCCGGGATCGAGGGGATCGCCTTCTGCTACCTGGACGAGGCCGATGTCGTCCGCCACCGGCTGGTACGTGAGATCATCAAGGCGTACGCCGAGGACCAGAACGGCTGATGTCAGGTTCCGAGACCGGACTCGTTCGTGGGCACGCCGCCCGCTGGGCCCTGCTGGTGGGGCTGGCGCTGGTGGTCGCCCTCGTGTTCCCCGGCACCGGCGTGCCGGCCACGGCGGAGCGCGACCCGGCCCTGCGGTTCGTCGGGGCGGTCCTCTACGATGTGGTCCTCCTGGCCCCGTTCTGGGCGCTGCTCGCCTTCTACCGACGCGAGACCTATCGCTCGCTGCGTGAGCTCACCTTCGTGACGGTGCTCTTTGCGGTGGCGATCGTGGCGGAGGCGCTGGTGGTGCACTGGGCACCGGGACGCCCGGAACTCTCGCCGGTGCCGTTCGTGGCGATGGTGGTCACGATGCTGTGGTCAGGCCGACTCGCGGTGTTCGCGGCGGTGACGCTCGCGGTGCTGATCGGTGCGCAGTGGATCTTTCCCGATCAGGCCACGCTCATTTTCGGGCTCACCGGCGGGGTCGCCGGCGCGCTGAGCATCCGGATGATCCGGCGGCGGAAGAGCATCTATCCCACCCTGGCGCTGATGATCGGCGCGTACGTGGTCACCTCGCTGGCGCTGGGCCTCACCTTTGCCTGGACCCCGACGGCGATGCTGGTCAGCGCCTCATGGGGCGTCGGCGTGGCGGTCATCAGCGTCGCGGTGGCCCAACTGGCGATGCCGCTCGCCGAATCCGCCACCCACGTCACCACCGACCTCACGTTGCTGGAGCTCTCCGATCCCGCCCGTCCGCTCCTCAAGCGACTGGCCCTCGAGGCGCCCGGCACCTACGCCCACAGCATCGCGATGGCCAACCTTTCGGAGGCCGCGGCCGAGGCGGTCGGCGCCAATGGGCTGCTGGCCCGGGTGGGGTGCTACTACCACGACATCGGGAAGCTGGCGCGGCCCCAGTATTTCGTGGAGAACCAGCCCCGTTCGTCCAGTCCGCACGACCGGCTCGACCCGACGGAATCGGCCCGCATCATCCGGGAGCACGTGGAGGCCGGCCTGGCATTGGCGCGGGAGCATCACCTGCCCGATGTCCTCCGCGCATTCATCGCGGAGCACCACGGCACCACCAAGATCGAATACTTCCTCGACCGGGCCCGGCAGGGCGGGGTGGCGCCACTCGATGATCGTGTTTTCACCTATCCGGGGCCCCGTCCTTCGAGCGCGGAGACGGCCATCGCGATGCTCGCAGACTCCGCCGAGGCCGCAGTGCGCTCCCTCGCGGCACCGACGCCGGAGGCCTCCCGCCAGGCGATCGCTCGGGTGGTCGCGGCACGAGTCGCGGCCCATCAGCTCGATGACGCACCGCTGACGCTTCGCGACCTCGATCGGGTGCAGGCGGAGTTCGCCCGGGTGCTGGGCGGGATGTATCACGACCGGGTGACCTACCCCATGCCGCCCGGCGAGGTCGCCGGAGAGATCCCGCGGATCCGTGGCGCCTGACGTCACGGTCGGTGGCCGCCCGGCGTTGCCGCCGGCGCTGGTCCGGCGGGTGGTGCTGGCGGTCGTGGCGGCCGAGCGTCCGCGACTGGCGCTGGCACAGCTGTCGGTCACCTTCCTTGGTCCCGTGCGGATGCAGCGGCTCAATCGCCGTCACCTCCGCCATGATCGTCCCACCGATGTCATCGCCTTTGCCCTCCGACTTCCCGATGATGCCCTCGTCGGCGATGTCTACGTTTGTCGCGCCGTCGCGGTGCGTCAGGCGCGGGCGCTCGGGCGCTCGCTCCGGGAGGAGCTGATCCGGCTCGTCATCCACGGCACCCTGCACGTGCTCGGGCACGATCATCCCGCCGGTCCGGCCCGGATGCGCTCGGCCATGTGGCGCCGCCAGGAACTTCTGGTGGAGCGCCTCGCATGACCTATTCCCTTCAACTCTTCGTTGCCGCGCTCTTTGCCGCCGGGTGCACGGTCTGGGCGGCGTGGTTCGCGCTCGCCGCCGAGGCCGAGGGAGACCTGCCCCGGTTCCTCGCCGACCAATTCGCGCCTGCCGCGGCGGGATTGCCGTTGCCGCGGGCGCTCCACGTGGCGCGCCTGGCCCTCCTTGGTCTCGCTGGCGCGGCCGCGGCCACCACCATCGGCTGGTGGCAATGGAGTGCGCCGTGGGCCGCCACCCGGCTCGCATTGGTAGTGGTGGCGGTGTGGGCCGTCGGCGATCTCATTCCCCGCCTCTTGGCCGCGGCAGCGCCGGAGGCGGCAATGCTGGTCCGGCCATCGGCGCTCCGTACGCTCCGGGCCCTTCGGCCACTGCTCGCGCTGGTCGGCTGGGCCGACCGGTTTGGGGTACTCACCTCGGACCGGACCCGGCAGCGGGAGCTCGGTGCTGGCCGGCGGGACATGCTGCTGGGCGTCTTTTCACTCGCCGACACGACGGTCGCGGAAGTGATGACGCCGCGCACCGACATCGTCGCGATCGATGCCGCCGCAGAGACCCACGATGTCCTCGAGGCGTTCCGCCGCTTCGGGCATTCGCGCCTGCCGGTCTTCGAAGACGATCCCGACCACGTGCTCGGGATCATCTATGTGAAGGACCTCCTCGGGCGTCACGTCCATGACGGCGGTGATCGCGCCGAGTGGCGGCAGCTCATCCGGCCCACGGGCTTCGTGCCCGAGGCCAAGACGCTCGACCGCCAGATGCGCGATTTCCAGCGTGCGCATGGGCACCTTGCCATCGTGGTCGATGAGTTCGGTGGCACCGCGGGGTTGGTCACCCTCGAGGACATCCTGGAGCAGGTCGTCGGCGAGATCCGCGACGAACGCGACACCGACGAGGTGGCACCCATCGAACGGGATGGTGCCGACCGGTATTGGGTCCAGGGCTCGGTGCCGTTGAGCGAACTGGAAGCGGTGCTGGAGCACGGCTTCGGGCACGAGGACGTCGACACCGTCGGCGGCCTGGCATTGGCGCTCTTCGGGCGGGTGCCGCGGCCCGGCGAGGCGATCGACGTGGAGGGCTTCCGGATCGTGGCGGAGCAGGTGGCGCGTCGACGGGTGCGGCGAGTGCACGTCCAGCGGATCCACCCCGAGATCATCGATGAGGATGGCCAGGATCTGGAGCAGGAGCTGTGATCACCTTCGTCCTGGTCCTGGGGCTGATCTTCGCGGTCGCCGGCGGCACCGTCACTGGCGTCCTGATCGGTGAGAGCCGCAGCGCCATCACGCGTGCGGCCTCCCGCCGGTTGCGCGGCACTGGCGAGGCGCCCACCTGGCTTGGCCACGTCGCTGAGTACCTCGGCGCCGCGGCGGCTGCGACCGCACTCGGGGCTGTCCTGCTCGGTGCTGCGTTGCCGGCACTCCTCGGCGGGCTCGGCGTCACGGCGTTCGCGCTCGTCGCGGTCCTCCTCGGCCTTCCCGCCATTCTCGTGGTCGCGTATCTGGCGCCGCGCTGGCTCGCCCGCCTTGGTGCCATCCGCTCCGTGCGGGCCGTGCTCCCCGTCATCCGGCCCTGGTCGAAATTGCTGGCGCCGGTGCTGCCAAGCCCGGCCGTGACCGACCCCGATCTCCTGCTGCACTCGATCGCGAGCAGCGGGTCGGTGGTCGATCCCGAGCTCGTGATGGCCGGGGGCGTGATGATGTTCTCGGAGCGGCCAGTGCGCGAAGTGATGACGCCCCGGACCGAGGTGGTCGCGGTGCCCGAGGGGGCCAGCCGGGCGGAGATCGCCGAGGCGTTCGCGCAGGGTGGCTATAGTCGGGTACCGGTCTATCGCGGCACGCTCGACGAGGTCGTCGGGATCGTGCACGCCTTCGACCTGCTCTCAGTGGGTGAGGACGCGCCGCTCCCGGTGCTTCCCGTGACGTTGACCCCGGGGAGCCGCCATTGTGGGGAATTGCTCCTGGAGATGCAGCGGGAGCGGCGGCATCTTGCCGTCGTGCTCGATGAATTCGGGGGCACGCTGGGCATCGTGACGCTGGAGGACCTGCTCGAGGTACTGGTCGGGGAGATCTTCGACGAGCTGGACGGGCCCGCCGGCGCGACCACGAAGGGTGCGGTCCGCCCGGCGCCGATCGAGGCCGATGCCACGACCTCGATCACGGAGGTGGCGGTGAGGTTCGGCGTATCGTTCCCGTCGACCGCGGCCACCACCGTGGCCGGCCTTCTGGCCGATCTGGCCCGGCGGATCCCTGAGACCGGTGAACAATTCATCCTCAGCGGGCTCGAGTTCGACGTCGTGCTGGCTTCGCCGGCGCGTGCGGAGCGGATCATCGTGCGGATGGCAGGACACTCGACCAGCCTCGATCGGGAGACCACGTGACGGAGCGAGAAAGCGTGCACGACGAACTTGTGGACCTCGTCCGCGCCGGACGGATCCGCGAATTCCAGTTCCGGGCCCGGGACATCGATCCCGCGGACCTGGCCGATGTCTTCGCCTCGCTCAACGAGGAGGAACGCCTCGCGGCGGTCCGGACGCTGCCAGCGCGCCTGTCCGGCCAGGCGCTCGTGATGATGCCGGAGGATGAACACGCCGAGGACACACTGGCGGCACTGGCGCCGGGCGAGGCGGCAGGGATCGTCGGCACACTGGAGGACGATGACGCCGCGGACATCCTCGGCGAGATGGGACCCGACGAACAACGCCGCATCCTCGACGAGGTCGGCGCGGAGGACCGGGCCGAGTTCCAGTCGCTGCTCCGCTACGGGAAGGAGACCGCGGGCGGGCTGATGACCGCCCGCGTGATGGTCGTCAACGTCACCGACACCGCCGCCCAGGCCATCGAGGAGATCCGCGGTCAATCGGCCGAGGCGGGGGAGTTCTACCAGGTGTTCGTGGTGGATGCCACCGGCAAGCTCGAAGGCGTCTTGCCGCTCCGTGACCTGGTCACCAGCGCGGCGGCGCGTCCGGTGCGGGAGTTCATGGAGGATATCGTCCACGCGGTGCGCCCCGACGAGGACCAGGAGGCGGTGGCGCGGCTGATGTCGCGCTACAACCTGCCGAGCGTCCCGGTGGTGGACCTCGAAGGGCGGCTGCTGGGACGGGTCACCTTCGACGACGTGATCGACGTGGTCGAGGCCGAAGGCACCGAGGACATGCTCAAGTTCGGCGGCACCAGCGCCGACGAAGAAGTGGCCGGTACCTGGGGCGGCGCGGTGCGGAGCCGGCTGCCGTGGCTCTTCATCAACCTGGCCACGGCGTTCCTGGCAGGCGGCGTCGTCAAGCTCTTCCTCGACACCATCAACAAGATCAACGACCTGGCCATCTGGATGCCGATCATCGCCGGGATGGGTGGCAACGCGGGCACCCAGGCCCTCGCGGTGTCGGTCCGCGGCCTGGCGCTCGGCGTCCTGACGATGAAGGACTTCTGGAACGTCATCGGCAAGGAGGTGCTCGTCGGCCTCATCAATGGGCTGGCCACCGGGGTGGTGAGCACCGTCGTGGCACTCCTCATCCACGAGAGCCCGTACCTCGGTCTCTGCGTCTTCCTGGCCATGACCGGGAACCTCTTTGTCGCCGGATTTGCCGGTGCGTTCATCCCCTTGGTCTTGAAGCGCTTCAAGATCGACCCCGCCATCGCGTCGTCCATCTTCGTGACCACATTCACCGACGTGTGCGGATTCCTGCTCCTGTTCCTGACGGCGGAATGGTTGATCCTGTGAGGTCCAGGCGAGGCTCCGCGCATGGCGTGCGCCTCCTTGCACCCTCGGCCCGCCCCCGCGACCTTTCCATATATGGACGTCTCCGCGCTCACTGCTGAACTCACTGCCGGCAGCACGCCGGCACTGGCTCGCGCCATCTCCGTCGTGGAGAACGGCCGACCCGGGTTCGAGGAGCTATTGGCAGCGCTCAGTCCGCGTCTGGGGCGGGCCCGGCGGATCGGCATCACCGGCCCGCCCGGCGCCGGGAAATCGACCCTCACCGAGCGGATCATCATTGCGCTCCGGGCGGCCGGGCACCGGGTCGCGGTCGTGGCCGTCGATCCGACCAGCCCGTTCACCGGTGGTGCCCTCCTGGGCGATCGGATCCGGATGGAATCGGTGGCGCTCGACCCGGATGTCTACATCCGCTCCATGGCGACCCGCGGTTCGCTCGGTGGCCTTGCCACCGCCACTCGCGAAGTGTGCGATGTCCTCGACGCGGCCGGATTCGACCGGATCCTGATCGAGACCGTTGGCGTGGGCCAGTCGGAGCTTGCCGTGACCCGTTCGGCCGACACCACCCTCCTGGTGCTGGTGCCGGAGTCGGGCGACGGCATCCAGGCGCTCAAGTCGGGCGTGATGGAAGCGGCCGACGTGTACGTCGTCAACAAGGCCGACCGTCCCGGTGCTGATCGGCTCCGCCAGGAGGTCGAGGTCTCCCTGGGCATCCGCTCCGGACGCGGTTTCCGGAACGTCCCTGCGCACCACGGTGCCCTCAAGTCGCCGATGCTCACCGCCAAGCGGGTGCGGCACGAGGCTGGTGATCCCGAGGCCGAGTCCTGGGTTCCGCCGGTGCTCGCCACGGTGGCGGCGGCAGGTGAGGGGACCGCCGAGCTGATCACGGCGCTGGACCATCACGCCGCATGGCTGGAGCGGACCGGGGAACTCGAGGAGCGGCGGCGACGACGGATCATCGATCGGATCCGCGAGGTGGTGGGCCGGCACTTGCAGCAGTGGCTCTGGGATGAGAGCCAGGCCGATCGCCTGGTGCAGGAACGGCTCGACGACGTGGCCGCAGGTCGACTCAGCCCGTATGACGTGGCGGCCGACGTGCTCGAACAGGTGCGCCAGGGTGCGCGCGTCTAGGCAAGGAGGGGGACCGATGGCGATGGGACATCTTGAGGCGGAACTGGCCCGGAAGGAACGGGAGCTGGAGCAGCTGCGCGCCGAGGTCGCGGAGTGGCGTCGTGTGGCCGGGGCCATGCCCGTCCGCCCCGACGGCGATTTCACCACGATCTCCGGCCACGAGGTGGATCCGCTTTATACGGCGCTGGACGTCGCCGCCGACACCGCTACCGACACCGGCCTGCCGGGCGAGTTCCCTTACACCAGGGGCATCCACCATACCGGCTATCGCGGCAAGCTCTGGACGATGCGGCAGTTCGCCGGCTTCGGCACCGCCGAGGACACCAACCGCCGCTACAAGTTCCTGCTCGCGCGGGGGCAGACGGGACTGTCGGTGGCGTTCGACTTCCCGACCCTGATGGGGTACGACTCCGATCATCCGCGCTCGGAGGGAGAGGTCGGGAAGTGCGGCGTTGCGATCTCGAGCCTGGCCGACATGGAGACCCTCTTCGACGGGATCCCGCTCGACCAGGTGTCGGTGTCGATGACGATCAACGGCCCGGCGGCGATGCTCTTCTGCTTCTTCGTGGCGGCGGCCGAGAAGCAGGGCGTTTCGATCGACCGACTGCAGGGCACCATCCAGAACGACATCCTGAAGGAGTACATGGCGCAGCACGCGTGGATCTATCCCGCGGAGCCGGCGCTCAAGGTCATCGTGGACCTCTTCGAGTGGGGGAGCGTCCACACCCCGAAGTGGAACACCATCTCGATCTCCGGCTATCACATCCGCGAGGCGGGATCCACCGCGGCGCAGGAGCTCGCCTTCACGCTGGCCAACGGCTTCTGCTACGTGGAGCATGGCATGGCGCGCGGCCTCGACGTCGATGCGTTCGCGCCCCGGCTCTCCTTCTTCTGGGACGTCCACAACGACTTCTTCGAGGAGATTGCCAAGATGCGGGCGGCCCGTCGGGTGTGGGCCCGTGTCCTGCGCGACAAGTACGGTGCCAAGGATCCTCGCAGCTGGAAGATGCGGTTCCACTGCCAGACCGCGGGCGTCTCGCTCACGGCGCAGCAGCCGATGAACAACGTGGTCCGGGTCGCGTACCAGGCGCTCGCTGCGGTGCTGGGGGGCACCCAATCCCTCCACACCAACGCGCTGGATGAGACGCTGGCACTTCCGACCGAGCAGTCGGTCCGGGTGGCGCTCCGCACCCAGCAGATCCTGGCCTACGAGACCGGCGTTCCCAACACCCACGATCCGCTGGGGGGCTCCTGGTTCGTCGAGGCGCTCACCGACCAGATGGAACGGGAGGCGCTCGGGCTCTTCGCCGAGATCGATGCGCAGGGGGGCGTCGTCCCCGCCATCGACTCCGGTTGGTTCCAGCGGCAGATCGCGCAGTCGGCGTCGCGGTTCCAGGCCGAGGTCGAGGCCGGGTCCAAGGTGGTGGTCGGCCTCAACCGATTCGAGGAAGCGGAGGAGGGCGCGCCCGACATCCTCAAGATCTCCGACGAGGCCGAACGCCAGCAGCGAGAGCGGATGGCGCGGATGCGGGCCGGCCGCGACCAGGCCAGGGTCGACCGCGCGCTGGAGGCGCTGCGATCGGCAGCGGTGGCCGACCAGAACGTGATCCCGGCGATGCTCGAATGTGCCCGCGCCTATGGCACGCTGTTCGAGATCCGCCAGGTGCTCGAGAATGTTTACGGTTCCTATCGTGAACCGGTCTTCTTTTAGCAGGCGCACAGATGCCATCGTCCATCGCACGACAGATCGAACGGCTGACCCGGGAACGCAGCGGCGCCCCGGTGGTCTCCTGTTACCTCAAGCTCGAGCCACGTGACCGGGCGCGCGGCAAGTACCTCATCAAGCTCAAGAATCGGTTGAAGGCGGCGGAACGGACGCTGGACCGGGAAGACTTCTCCCGGGACGAGCAGAAGCACGCGAAGGGCGACCTCGACCTCTTGCGGGAATTCCTCGGCTCACCCGATCGGCTGCCCCGCACCCAGGGAGTGGCCGTCTTCGTGAGCACGGCGCGCAAGCTGTTCGAGGCCATCCCCTTGCCGTCGGTCCACCGCTCGCGATTGTCGGTCGATCGGGCGCCCCTGGTGCGGGAGCTCGCCAGGATCGAGGACGAGATCGGGTCGGTCTGGGCCGTGGTCGTCGATCGGGCCAAGGCGCGGTTCTTCACGGTGACCGCGTTCGGTGCCGAGGCGGTCGGGCCCACGCTCGAAGCCGCCGACCTGGTGCCGGCTCGCGCACACCCGCGCCCACGGGTGGTCCAGCGCGCCCAGTCTCGTGCGGCGGTGCATCCCGACCACAATCGCATCCGCAGCGTGCAGCAACGCCATTGGGAAGCGGTGGCCCATCAGCTCTTCGTGCTCGATCGGGCCGACCCCGCGCGCGCCATCGTGATCCTCGGCCAGGGGCCTGCGGCGGTGGCGGTGGAGCCCTTCCTGCATCCGTACCTGGCCGAACGCCTGATCGGTCACGGCGCCCTCTCGCCCAATGACGCCGATCCGCACACCGTCCACGCGGCAGCGCTCGAAGTGCGCAGTGACTGGGAGCGCGCCCGCGAACGCGCCGACGTCGCGGCGATGCGCGAGCAGCTGGGTGGTGGCTGGGCCACCAACGGCGTCGCGCCGACGCTCGCGGCACTCGCCGCCGGTCAGGTCCGGACCCTGTTGGTCGATGGCGACACCACCGTGGCAGGATTCCGGCTCAGCGGGTCAGGACGGCTGGTGCTCCCCGACCAGGCTGAGGGTTGGCGCGGGGAGGGACAGCCCGAGCCGGTGGCGGACGTGATCGATGACGCGCTCGAAGAGGCGCTGCGTCAGCGCCTCTCGCTCAACGTCGTCTATGATCCGGAGGCTGCTCGTGGCGTGAACGGCCTTGCGTCCATCCTGCGCTTCAAGTGAAGGTGAGCGCCGTGCTGTTCGACGTGGGCAATACGTTGTTGCACCTCGACTATGCCAGGATCGCGCCGGCGGTCAGCGCCGCGGCCGGTGTTCCGCTGACCGCCCGACAACTGGTGGCGGCGGCACCGGTCGCCGCCCGAGCACTCGAGGACGCGAGTGGAAATGATCGTGGTCGCGCCCGACGCTACCTGGAGCTGCTCTTCGGGACCGCCGGGGTGCCCCACGACCGACTCGAGCCGGTCGGACGCGTGCTCGCCGCGATGCACGCCGAACGGGGCCTGTGGAGCGGGGTGGCCCCCGACACGATCGGCGCACTTGAGCGCCTGCGCGCGGCGGGTCTCCCACTCGGCGTCGTGAGCAACAGCGACGGCGGAGCGGAAGCGGCCCTGCGAGAGGCCGGACTCCGGTCCCTCTTCGCGGTGGTGATCGATTCCGCGCTGGTGGGGGTCGAGAAGCCCGACCCCCGGATCTTTGCTCCGGCGCTCGCGGCCCTCGGTGTGGCGCCGGGGGACGTGCTCTACGTGGGAGACACCTACGCCGTCGACGTGGTCGGTGCTCGCCGCGCGGGACTCCAGGCGGCGCTGCTCGAACCTGCCGATACCGGCGCCCCGCTGCGGCCCGATGTCTGGACGGTGCCATCCCTGGGTCAGTTGGTCGATGAACTTCTTGCCGCCTGAGGTCAGATACCGATGATGGCGTCCGCGCAGACCCATGCCTCCTCCCGCAAGCGCCCCATCCGGGTGCTGGTGGCCAAGCCCGGCCTCGACGGCCACGACCGCGGTGCCAAGGTGGTGGCCGCAGCCCTTCGGGATGCCGGGATGGAGGTCATCTACACCGGGCTCCATCAGACCCCGGAAATGATCGCACGCGCCGCGGTCCAGGAGGACGCCGACGTCGTCGGCCTCTCGATCCTCTCCGGCGCGCACATGACGCTCTTCCCGCGCGTCAAGCAGCTGCTCGACGCAGAGGGCCGGGGCGATATCCTGGTGACCGGAGGCGGGATCATCCCGCAGGATGACATCGACCGGCTCGAGGCGCTGGGCATCGGCCGGCTCTTCGGTCCCGGCACGCCGACGACGTCGCTCATCGCATACATCCAAGAGTGGGCCACCGCCCACGTGCGCGATTGAGCGCCGTACCGCGCCCGTCGCGGCTTCGTGAGCTTACCCAGGAGTACCAGGCCCTCGCCCTCCGGCTCCGGCAGGGCGGGGGGCCCGAGCGCGCCGCCAAGATGCACGCCAAGGGGCAGCTCACGCCGCGGGAGCGGGTGGCCGGTCTGCTCGATCCCAAGAGCCCCTGGTTCGAGATGGGCCTCCTGGTGGCGTATGACCGGTACGACGGACAGGCGCCGTCGGCCGGCGTCATCACCGGGATCGGACGGATCGAGGGACGGGAGTGCGTCGTCGTCGCCAACGATGCCACCGTCAAGGCGGGGAGCTGGTGGCCGGAGACCATCACCAAGATCCTGCGGGCGCAGGAAGCGGCAATGCGCGAACGGATCCCCATCGTCTACCTCGTCGACAGCGCCGGCGTCAACCTGCCGTATCAGGGCGGAGTATTTCCAGGCCAATACGGTGCGGCACGCATCTTCTATTACAACTCGCTGATGCGGCGCTACCTCAGGGTGCCGCAGGTAAGCGCCGTGATGGGCAGTTGCGTGGCGGGCGGCGCCTATCTCCCCGCGCTCTCCGACGTGATCTTCATGGTCGAAGGCACCAGCTTCATGGGGCTCGGTGGGCCGAACCTCGTGAAGGGCGCCACCGGCCAGGTCATCGACGCCGAGACACTCGGCGGGGCCTCGACCCATACGTCGGTGAGTGCGGTGGCCCACTACCGAGCACCCAACGACACCGACTGCCTGCGCCAGATCCGTGCCTACATCGCGCGACTGCCCCGACCCGCCGCCACCCAGCGGACCATTCCCGCCCGCCCGCCGGCCCGGCCCCCCGCCGACCTCTACGACCTCCTGCCGCACGATCACCGGATGTCCTACGACATGCGGGAGGTCCTCAAGTGCGTGCTCGATGGCGGCGTCCTGGACGAGTTCCAGCCGGACGTCGCCGGCGAGCTCCTGTGCGGACACGCGCACATCGAGGGACGGCCGGTCGCGGTGATCACCAACGCGCGCGGCGTCGTGAAGGGCCCCGCCGGGAAGCGACCGACGTTCGGCGGCATCGTGTACACCGAGAGTGCCGAGAAGGCCGCGTACTTCATCGAGAACGCTGGCCGCGAGGGGATCCCGCTCCTCTTCCTGCAGGATGTGAGCGGATTCATGGTGGGGCCGGAGGCCGAGCACTCGGGGATCATCCGCGCCGGGGCGCGGTTCGTGGAAGCGATGGCCACCGCCCCGGTGCCGAAGCTGGTGCTCACGCTCAACCACGCGTCCGGCGCGGGCTACTACGCGATGGCGGGCCAGGGGTTCGATCCCGATTTCATCGTGAGCTGGCCCACCGGCCGGATGGCGGTCATGGAAGGGGAGTCGGCGGTCGGGGCCGTGCATGGGCCGGAGCTCGATCGCGCTCGCAAGGCCGGGACCACACCGGCGGCCGCCCTCGCGGCCCAGGTCGAGTCGATGAAGGCCGACTACGAGCAGCAACTCGACGCCAAGTACGCCGGCGCTCGCGGCTTCGTCGATGCCATCATCAGCGTCGAGGAGACGCGGCCCACGCTGGCATTCCTGCTCGAGGTGGTCGGCCAGTATCCGGGGCCGCACTTCGGTCCCTATGTGCTGCCGCCCTTCGACGTGGCGGCACGCTGACCGAGATGACCCGCTCCCTTGCACTGTCGGCGGCCGTCCTCATCACTGCCTGCGGTACTTCCACTCGTACCTTCCAGCCCACGGCCACACCGGCCCGGTCTTCTACCGTCACCGTCCGTCCTGACGCCGCCTACCTGTTGCCCCCCGCCGATGCCGCGAGTCGCGGCCTGATGCCACTCGCGTCGACCGGCATTCCGGCCTTCCGTCGGGCCCACCCGAACTGGGACGGTCGCGGCGTCCTCCTCGCGATCCTCGACGGTGGCGTCGACCCAGGCCAGGGCGGACTTGCCACCACCACCACCGGTCTCCCGAAGCTCCTCGATCTGCGGGATTTTTCTGGCGAGGGCAAGATCGCACTCACGCCGGTGATTCCGATCGGCGACGTAGTGACCGTCGAGGGCCACCGTCTTGCAGGGTTCAGTCGGGTCCGGGGCGTGAACGGCACCGGCCCCTGGTACGCCGGAACGCTGCTGGAATCGGCGCTGGGCGAAGGCGCGGAGGCCGACGTCAATTGGAACAACACCATCGGAGACACGCTGGTCGTGGTCGTCACCCGGGCCACCGATGGGTGGGTCCTCTTTGCCGACACCGATGGTGACGGGAGCCTCAGGAACGAGCGGCCGATCCACGACTATCTGGTGGCGCGCGAGACCTTCGGCTGGGCGCCGCCGAAGCAGACGCCCGGACTGGTGGTCGCGGCCAACCTGGCGGGTCCCGACAGCGCGCCCGCACTCGACCTCTTCTTCGACAATGGCGGGCATGGCACTCACGTGGCCGGGATCGCCGCCGGCCACGACCTCTACGGCGTGTCCGGGTTCGATGGCGTGGCGCCCGGCGCGCAGGTCATCGGCCTCAAGATCGCGAACGATGCGCGCGGCGGCATCTCGACCACCGGTGCCATCCTCGGTGCGCTCGAGTACGCCATCCGATTCGCCTCGGACCGCGGGCTCCCGCTGGTGGCTAACTTGAGCTTCGGCGTGGGCAACGAACCCGGGGTCACGGCCCGGATCGACCAGCTGATCGACTCGGTGCTCGCGCGCCATCCCGAGGTCACGTTCACGGTGAGCGCCGGGAACGACGGGCCCGGAGTCTCGTCGCTCGGGTTCCCCGGCACCGCGCATCGCGTCATCTCCGTCGGCGCGACGTTGTCGGGCGTGTTCTTCTCGCGGGTGGCCGGTACGCCGGATGTCCTGGCCTACTTCAGCTCCCGCGGGGGAGAAAGCTCTAAGCCCGACATCGCGACACCAGGTATGGCGTATTCGCTGGTGCCGCGCTGGCGTCGTGGCCAAGAGGTGCTGCAGGGCACCAGCATGGCATCGCCCTATGCCGCCGGACTCGCCGCGATCCTCGTCTCCGCGCTCACCGACCAACATCAGCCGGTCGCGGCACGCCGCGTCCGCCAGGCACTGATGGTCACCGCCCAGCCGATCGCGGGGCAGGGATACCTGGACCAGGGTGACGGTCTCCCCGATATCGGGCGTGCATGGACCTGGCTCACCGGCCGGTTCCCGTATCCCGCGGTCGATGCAGCGGTCGGCGGCCCCCTTGCTGGTGCGGCTACCGCCGCGTACCGGCCGTCGGGCCTCCTGGGTCCCGGTGATACGCTCCAATCCTTTGTGCTCACCCGACCGGTCGGGGATTCCGCCCCCCTCGCGCTCACCTTCCGCGCCGACACCTCGTGGCTGGTGCCGCCCGACCCCGTCACGCTCCGGGGCACGCCGGTCCACGTCGCGGTCCGGTACCGTGCGGACGCATTGACCACTCCGGGGCTGCATACCGGGGTGGTGACCGGTTGGGGTGGCGACACGCTCTCCGGCGCGTTGGTGCGATTGGAGAACACGATCGCGACACTGGTGCCCGCTTCGGCGGTGTTCGAGCAACGCTCAGCGCCCCTGCCGGGCGGATCCCAGCGGCGCTGGTTCTTCGCTGCGGACACCGGCCGGCCCTTCCGGGTCGAAGTGGGCACGACCGGGCCCGATGAAGCGATCGGTGCCTTCCTCCATGAGCCGGGCGGGATGCCGTTCCGTGACGGCCACGAGCTGGAGGCGTCCGCCACCGACGGGATGGCCACCTTCACCGTCGATGCGGGAGACGTGGTGAACGGTGTCTACGAGATCGATGCTGCCACTCCCCCCGGCGGTACCGCCGCACCCAAGATCAAGATCACGACGGCGCCGCTGGTACTGAGCGCAGCGCGTGATGCCGCCGGTGTGCATGCCAGCATCACCGACGCTATCGCGGATCCGATCACGGTCGCGCTGGCAGGCCGCGTCATCGGCGCCGCCCGCACCATTCATCTGGTCGAGCACGGCTCAACGCCAGTGCACGTCCCGTTCGTGGCACCCTCATGGGCCCGTGACGTCAGGGTGGACATCACGATGGATCCGGCCCAATGGGGCCGGTTCACCGACCTGGGGATCGATATCCTCGATGCGTCGGGGCACCAACTCGGTGAATTGGCGCTCAATTACGCCGTGGGGCGGCTCGCGGCCAAGCTCGCACCCGGGGCGACATCGGTGTTGCTTTCCCCGGGATTCGCCACTGCGGACGACACCACCGCGTGGACCTGCACCTTGGTCATCCGCGTCTATGCCGATCCGGATTCGACCCTTCCGATGGACCTGTCCGGCACGCCGTTGGCACCGTTCACGGTGGCGGCAGGTGCCACGCGGTCGATCCGGTTCCCGGTGCCGCAGGTGGCGTGGACGATGGATCCCGGTTTTTCGCCGCTCGGGGTCATCACGGCGCAGATCGGCGCGACGCCGATCTGGATCCGGGAACTTCAACTGGGACCACCGGCCGGGCCGGGGGGGCACTGATGGATCGCACTGTGCGGGTTGCCGCCGGCCAGGGATTCTGGGGTGACTGGCTCGAAGCGCCGGTCCGCCAGGTCCAGGGCGGCCCGATCGATTACCTGATGATGGACTACCTCGCCGAAGTGACGATGTCCATCATGCAGAAACAGCGTTCGCGCGACCCGAACCTCGGCTACGCCAAGGACTTCCCGCCGCTCATGGAACGCCTGCTCCCCGAGCTCGTGGCGCGCAAGGTCCGCGTCACGTCGAATGCGGGCGGCGTCAACCCGCGCGCCTGCGCCGAAAAGGTGGTCGCCTCTGCCCGCTCGCTCGGCCTGGCCGGGAAGGTCAAGGTCGGGCTCGTCACCGGCGATGATATCCTGCCAAGGCTCGACGAGCTGATCGCCAAGGGACACGCGCTCACCGACATGGATACCGGGCGCCCGCTCTCGGATGTCCGGAGCGCCGTGGTGTCGGCCAATGCGTACCTCGGCAGCGCGCCGGTGGTCGAGGCGCTCCGACTCGGCGCCGACATCGTCATCACCGGACGGGTGACCGATACCGGCCTCACCCTGGGGCCGTTGATGTACGAGTTCGGTTGGGCGCGGGACGATTGGGACCGGATCGCCGCCGGAACGATCGCCGGACACATCATCGAATGCGGCGCCCAGGCCTCCGGCGGCAATCTTCTCAAGGATTGGCGCAAGGTCCCCGGCATGGCCGATCCCGGATTTCCGATCGTCGAGGCCAAGGCCGATGGCACCTTCGTGGTCACCAAGCATCCCCGCACCGGCGGCGTCGTGTCGGTGGCGAGCGTGTCGGAACAGCTGGTCTACGAAATGGGCGATCCCCACAATTACATCACCCCCGACGGCGTGGTGGATTTCACCACCGTCCAGTTGTCGCAGGCCGGGAAGGATCGCGTTGCGATCGAAGGGATCCGGGGCGGCCCCCGCACCGACCTGCTCAAGGTGTCGATCGCGTACTTCTATGGATACAAGGCGATCGGCACCCTGGTGTACTCGTGGCCCGACGCCTACGACAAGGCGCGTGCCGCCGACAAGATCCTGCGCCAGCGGCTCAAGGATCTGGGGCTCGAGTTCGAACAGATCCTGACCGAGTATGTCGGTGTCGATGCGACGCACGGCCGCCTGGCGGGAAAACCCTCGCCCGACCTGGCCGAGGTCCAGCTGCGGGTGGGGGTGCGGGCGCGGACCCGGGCGCCGGTGGAGCGCTTCACCCGGGAGATCGCGCCGCTGGTGCTGACCGGCCCGCCGAGCGTCACCGGCTTCGCCGGCGGGCGGCCTGCGGTCGAGGAGATCGTGGCGTACTGGCCCGCGCTCATCGACCGGCGCGAGATCGAACCGCACGTGAAGGTGGAGATACTGGAAGCCTAGCCCCTGCGACGCTTGCGTCGGCTGCGCGCATAGGCGGATGGTCGGATCGATCGATATGAATTCGGAGGTTATCGTGACCAAGAGCAAGCAGGCACGATCCAAGGCACGAGGGGCCCCACGGAAAGTCCGTGCGCCGGTGCGTCCGTCCGGCCGTGCGCCAGTCCGCCCGTCCGCCCGTGCGCCCATCCAGCTCCGCTGGCTTGCCCACGCTCGCTCCGGCGACAAGGGCGATACGGCCAACGTCGGGTTGATCGCGCTCAAGCCGGAGTGGTACGATCTCCTCCGTCGCGAGGTGACCGTGGCGCGGGTGGCGCGTCACTTCAAGGGGATGGTGTCGGGGGTCGAGCGTTTCGAGCTGCCGAACCTCCGGGCGCTCAACTTCCTGCTGCACGGCGCACTCGATGGCGGCGGCACTCTCTCCCTCAAGACCGACGCCCAAGGAAAGGTCTACTCGACGGCACTCCTCAGGATGCACATTCCCGTGCCCGCGGCCATCCGGCGGACGCTCCCTGCCGCCGCGCGGCGCGGGGAGCCGTGATCCCGATGCTCTCCACCGATCTTGCGGCCGGGGTGTTCACCCTCACCCTTGCTCGTCCTGACAAGCGGAACGCACTCTCCTCCGCCGTCATCGAGCGCCTGCACGAAGCGCTCGAACGTGCCGACCTCGATGCCGGCATCCGGGTCGTCGTCATCCGTGGGGCGGGGAAGGACTTCTGCGCCGGCGCCGACCTCGACGAGCTCCTTGCCTCGGTCGACCGTGATCCTGCCGACAACGAGCAGGCGGCGCTCCGATTGGGCGCCCTCTTCACCCGCATCCGGGCACTTCCCAAGCCGGTCATTGCGGTGGTTCACGGGCGGGCGCTGGCGGGGGGAGCTGGCCTCGCGACTGTGTGCGACATCGTGCTGGCGGCGGAGAGCGCCGAGTTCGGGTACCCCGAGATCCGGCGGGGATTCGTCCCGGCGATGGTGATGGCCATCCTGCGGCGGTCAGTGGGAGAAAAGCGAGCCTTCGAGCTGGTGGCGTCCGGGCGGTCGGTCAGTGCAAAGGAGGCGCTGGAGCTTGGACTGGTGAGCCGAGTGGTCGCCGACAAGAAGCTCGAGGCGGCGGTGGAAGAGGTCACCACCGCACTATTGGTGCAGAGTGGCACCGCGTTCGCCTTCACTAAGCGGCTGTTCTACGAGCAGGAGGGGAAGTCGTTCGCCGAGGGGGTGGCGCTGGGCGCCAAGGTCAACGCGCTCTCCCGCACCACGCCCGATTTCCGCGCGGCGACCGCCGCCTTCCTCAAGAAATAAGGGCGCTCCGACTCGTGCGCCCCTTCGACCGGCTCCGATTCGCGCTCACCGTTTCCGGTGTTGCCGTCGGTATCGTGGGGATCACCCGTGATGACCGGCTGATCGTGTGGGCGGCCATCGGGTGCCTGGTGGTGGCGTTCGTCCTGAGGTTCTTCGATCGTGGCACGCCCGGCAGCTGAATCATGCTTGCGTCGATTGCGGTCGCGTCACGGACGGGGCCGGGGGTGATCCAACCACCTTGCACGATATTGGTCGCAGAACATGGGGAGAGCCGAGACGCGGGCCGCCATTTGAAGGATCCACGGCGAGCCGACATCAGTGGGGTCCAGAATTCCCTCACGAGAGGAGTGTGGGTAGGCTTGTGGGGACGGTTCGCGAAGTGGGGACTTGAGGAATGCGAGGCTCCGTAGACCCCTGGCCGAGAAGGAGTCCGCGGAGGCCAAGTCGTGCACGCTATCCGCCATCGACCGAAGGAGCCGAAATCGCGCCGGACTGGGCCCCGCCATCACCTCTCGCTGATTCCAGCACACACCGCCCTCGACAGCGTTCATCAGCCTCCACCGGTCCGCGGGCGAAAGGCTACGGTCCGCCACAAGACGCTCCCACGGTACGCCGGACAGATCTGCCGCGGCGGCCAGCGCGCTTGGCCAGGGCACCTCGGCATCCGGCGCGAGCGCGGCCACCGCGTTCATTCGCAGCGTGGAACCTCGTGCTGCGGCCACGGGATCCGACGCGGCGCGGCCGATCGCTGAGAGCAGTTGGCCACCCAGGTCAGCGAGGCGAAGTCCCAGGTCTCGGATCGCGGGCGTTGGCGCAGGAAGCAGGGACTGCGCAGTTCCGAGCACGTCCCGCGCCCGTTCGTGGGCTTCCGACGTATCACCGTGGTCGAGGGCGAGGACTCCGGAGGCGGCATCGCGGATCGCGTAATCCCAGACGGACCGGAACGCATAACTGCTGAGGTTCAAGATCGGCAGCAAGGGGACACTGACGGATGCACCGCCGTACCAGGTCGGGCTGAGGCGCGACCGGGCCACCCTACGGAAGTCCGTCATTCCATCGACAGCGGTGTCCTGAGCCAGTCGAGCCCGCAGGCCCGGTGAGAGGCGGGATGGGAGGACGGTCCATGCGGTCGCCAGTGAGCCTGTATCGGCCGGATGACTGTAGGTGACCGAAAACGGCGTTGCCTGACTCTGGCCGGCCGTCGCGAACTTCGTGAAACTCAACATTGCCCGGGCCGTGACAGTATCTGGGATTGTGTTACCCCACCCTTGAAGCAGTGTATCCACCAAGGCGCTCACCGATCTCCACGGCGTCGGCTTCTGCCCTCGCTTAAGGGTGGAATTCATCCATGTGTTCCACGGAATGAGCTCCGATCGGGCTGCGCTGTGCTGATTCCACGCCGTCGTCCACGTTAATCCGAGCAGTGCGAACGCCAAGGCCACCGCCGGAAGCGTCCAGACGCTCCAACCGAGCCGTTCGAAGCGGGCGCCCCATCGCGAGCGGGGTGGAAGCGCCGCCACCCCAGCATCAGTCAGCCACCCCTCGGCGAGATCCCTGCGCACGACCGGCGTGCGCAGCCGTGCGAGGAAGTTCTCCGGTCGCCGGCCCGCGGCCAAGCGGATCCGCAACTCGGGCCAGGTGAGAGCGATCGCAAGGGCCTCCGAAGTGAGCCACGGGGAGAAGAGCACGATCGCATCACCGATGGTGAGCGCCCGAACGAGCGATCCAGGCCCCACGTCGACCAAGCCGAGGACCCACAGCACGACCACCACTCCCGCCAATGCCATTCCGATCGCTCGAATGGTTCCGGCGATCCGCCGCCGAGCCAGCCAATGGAGCCGGTTCTCCGTGGTGGTCAAAGCGAACATTCCGGAGCCACCGATCAGGCCGCCATTGTCCAGGGGGTGATCGAGCGCCACATCCAGCAGCACGAGGACCGGGTACCCCGCCTGACGGCCGGCCGAGAACCAGCGCAGCATCCTGCCGTTGCTCCGTTCCGCCCCGAGGTTGAGCCCCAGCGCTACGACCACCACCCCCGCGCTCAGCATCAACCATCCCGGCCCGGCCACCGCCGTGCCGAGCCATGCCAGCACGATGATGTAGGCACAGGCCGCCGCGGTAGCCAGACGGAATCGATGCAGTGTCCGGCGCCCTGCGCCGTGCAGGCGTGCGAGCCCAGGCGGCGGCCATTCGAGCCCGGCGCTCGCCGAGGGCATCAGCGCCCGCGAGATCGCCGCAGCGTCAGGCCGGTGCTCAGCCTGTTTGGCAAGACACCGATCGATGAGCCCGGCGAACTCCGGGTCGAGGTCGGGCCGCAGCGACTCGACCGGCGGTGGGGCCTTGTGCAGGTGCGCCGCGGCCAGTGCCACGGGCGTCTTCTCATCAAATGGCGCCCGGCCAGTCACCAGTTCGAACATCACGATGCCCAGACTGTACACATCACTGCGGTCGGTCACCGGCTCGCTCGCCGCCTGCTCCGGGCTCATGTAGACGGGAGTGCCGAGGGTCACCCCTTCTTGGGTGATGCGGGGGCCGGGGCGATGCGCTGCCGAATCACGCGCGGCACTCACCCCGAAATCGAGCACGATGGCTCGGCCCGTCTCCCGCTCCAGCATGATGTTGGCGGGCTTGATGTCACGATGAATGAGCCCGCGGGCGTGCGCCGCGGCGAGGGCCGCCGCCACTTCGGCCATCACCCGACGTGCCCGCGCCTCTGGCGCCACGGTGCCGGCAGGGAATTCCTCGGCCAACGTCGGCCCATCGATGAACTGCATCACCAAGTACGCCGTGCCTGAGCGCGGCAACTCGCCCGCTTGGTACACCGCCACCACGTTGGGGTGGGCCACCGCGGCGGCGGCCTCCGCCTCCCGCCGGAACCGGGCTCGCGCGGTGGTGTCCTGCGCCAGTTCCGGTGCCAGCACCTTGATGACCACCAGACGTCGGAGTGCCGGTTCTCGCGCCAGGAACACCAGCCCCATCCCGCCGCGCCCCAATTCTCGGAGCACCGTGATCTCGGGGTAGAGGGTCATCTGGAGTTCGGTGGCGAGGGCCGGATCGCTGGCATCGGCCACCGGCGGCGGGAGCGCCAGGCTCCCGCCGGTCACGGCCACGCTCCGGCGGCTGCCACAGAAGGGGCAGCTCCGGTCGGTCGATTCCATCCGACCGCCGCAATGCGGGCAATGCAGGAAGGTGAGCATCAGGGGTCTACGAGACTGCTCAAGCTACCCTCCGCTGGGCCCGGGGCAAGGCGATCGCGTTTTCGGGCTCGGGTGCCGAGTGGTTCTGATGACGGGCCTGCGGCGATCCGCTGCTACCGTGCGGCATGACGAGCGTCGCCCCGACCGCGCCGTACACCGATCCGGATCTCGCACCTGCCCGCGCGATCCTCCAGCGCCACTTCGGCTATCCCGATCTTCGACCCACCCAGCGTCGGGTGGTGCGCTCGGTGCTGCGTGGCCGCGACACCCTCGCCATCCTCCCGACCGGGGGCGGGAAGTCGCTCTGTTTTCAGATCCCGGCGCTGGTCCTGCCGGGGTTCACGATCGTCGTCTCTCCCTTGATCGCACTGATGCAGGACCAGGTGGCCGCCCTCGCGCGCCACGGGATCCCGGCCGCGGCCCTCAACAGCACCTTGAAGGCCGAAGGCCAGGACGCGGTCCTCGATGCGGTCGCTTCGGGAGAGATGAAGCTCCTGTACACTTCTCCTGAACGTCTCGAACGACTCACCCACGATCTCGACCGGCGCGCGCTCCGACCGTCGCTCCTGGCGGTCGACGAGGCGCACTGCATCACCGAATGGGGCCACGATTTCCGCCCCGGCTTCCGTCGCCTGGCCCGGCTCCGCTGGCGACTCGGTGCGCCGCCGGTCGTTGCCCTCACCGGAAGCGCCACGCCAGAGGTCCGTGCCGACATCGCCGCCGCGCTCAAGCTCGGTGCCTGGAGCAAGCCCCGCGGCTTCGATCTCCATCTCGGCTCTTTCGATCGTCCCAATCTCTGGTTCGGCGCCGTCCGGGTCGCGAGTCGGACGGAGCGGTGGGCTGCGCTTCTCGCGTTGCTCAAGCGCGGCGACCGGATGGCGCTCGTCTATGCGCCCACCCGGAACGCGACCGAAGGGCTCAGTCGAGCGCTCGTCCGCGCCGGCATCAAGGCCGCGCCCTATCACGCCGGTCTCACCAAGACCGAGCGCTCCGAGGCGTTGGACCGATTCCTTGGTGACGAGGTCGAAGTGGTCGTTGCCACCAGTGCCTTCGGGATGGGGATCGACAAGCCCGATGTCCGCCTCGTAGTGCACTGGACCATCCCGCCGACGCTCGAGAGCTACTACCAGGAGGCAGGGCGTGCTGGCCGAGATGGGGAGTTCGCCCGCTGCGTCCTGTTGGTCGGTGACGATGACGCCCGGCTGCATCGAGCCCAACTCGACGTGACGTTCCCACCGCAACCACTGGTCGAGCGAGTCTGGCGGGAGCCACCACCCTGGCGGGGTGTCGCGGCCAACACGCTCGCTTCGATCGAGCGGCTCCGGCGCGAGCTCCACCCCGAACGCGGCGACGTGGATTGGCGTCCGGTGCTCCAACGCCGACACCGGACCTTGCAGCGCATCGCTGCCATGGACAAGTACGCGACGGGACGCGGATGCCGGCGGGCCCGGCTCCTGGAGTACTTCGGCGAAACGCTGAAGGGATGTACTGGCTGCGATTCCTGCCGCACCACCCCCGCCTTGCCCGGACTCGACGCAGCAGCGCGCCAGCGCTTCCAGTCGTTGCAACGCTGGCAGCGAGGTCTGGGTCGAGGCGCCATCGAACTGCTCGACGTCGGCGCCATCATGCGCCTGGCGACGGATCCGCCGACCTCCGCCACCTCGCTCGCCGATGTGCCGGGTGTCGGGCCGGTGGTGGCCGAGAGGTATGGCGGGCCGATCCTCGATGCCCTTGGCACGGTGCCGGTCGGTCCAAGCACCGAACCATCCCCGGAACCCGCCGCCCGCGCCCTCCAGCAGTGGCGCGCCGACGTGGCCGCCCAGGCGGGCGCGCCGGCCTACTCCGTCGTCACCGACCGCGTGCTGGCCCGCATCGTCGAGCTCCGCCCCGCCAGCCGCGGCGAACTCGCCCGGATCGAGGGCGTCGGACCCAGGACACTCATCAAGCATGCCGAGGCGATCCTCAGTATTCTGGCCAGGGCCATGACGCCGGTGTGACCGGTATGCACCACGGTCCGCTTATATTCGGTGCGTCCCTGCGGCCTCGTCCGCACTCTGATCCGCGCACCAGACTTTCGGCGGTCTTTCATGGACGATGCGCTCTATTTCCTCGATCAACATCGCGAAGTGCGCGAGATGGTCCGCGAGTTCTCCCGGAAGGAGATCGCCCCGGTGGCCCGTGATCTCGACCGGACGGCGGAGTTCCCCTGGGAGAACATCAAGAAGATGGGAGAACTCGGCCTCCTCGGCGTGCCGTGGAGCGAGGAGCTCGGTGGGGCAGGGATGGACCAGCTCAGTTACTACATCACCATCCACGAGATGGCCAAGGTCGACGCAAGTCACGCGCTCACCATCAGCGCCCACACCAACCTGGGCACCTCGCCCATCGTCGATTTTGGCACCGACGCGCAGCGGCGTCAGTACGTGCCGCTCCTGGCATCGGGCAAGGTCCTGGGCGGGTTCGGGCTCACCGAGCCCGGCGCCGGCTCGGACGCCGGCGGCACCGCTACGACCGCGGTCGACAAGGGTGATCACTTCGTCCTGAATGGCAGCAAGCGATTCATCACCCACGCCGGCGTGGGCGAGGTGTTCGTCGCCACCGCTCGTACCTCACCGGGGCATGGCAGCCGAGGCATCACCAGTTTCATCGTCACCAAGGACACCGTGGACCTCGAGCGGTGTCGCGCCATAGGCGTCGGACACGCTCCCGAGTTGCCCAAGCACAAGGGTGTGCGGGCGGGGCGCAAAGAGGACAAGATGGGCTGGCGCGCCAGCGATACCCGCGAGCTCATCTTCGAGGACGCCATCGTCCCCAAGGAGAACGTCCTCGGCACGATGGGGGAGGGGTTCATCAACTTCCTCAAGACCCTCGACGGCGGGCGCATCGGGATCGCGGCGCTCTCGCTCGGGATCGCCGAGGGGGCGTATGAGGAGGCGCTGGCGTACGCGGGCACCCGGCGGCAGTTCGGGAAGTACATCGGGAGCTTTCAGGGGATCCACTTCCAGCTGGCAGATATGGCGCTCGAGATCGAGGCCGGGAAGCACCTGCTGTACCACGCGGCATGGCTCAAGACCCGCGGGCGTCCGTTCAAGACCGAGGCCGCGATGGCCAAGCTCTTCTGCTCCGAGCTGGCCATGCGGGTCACCACCAAGGCCGTGCAAGTGTTCGGCGGCTACGGATACACCACGGATTACCCGGTCGAACGGATGATGCGGGACGCCAAGGTCTGCGAGATCGGCGAAGGCACCAGCGAGATCCAGCGGATGGTCATCGCCCGGGCGATCCTGGGCGAGGTCATCAACGGATGACCGGAGATCCGGACGGCATCGTCCTGGGCATCCACATCGGGTCGGTCCGGGACGAGACGTTCGGTGGGAAGACGTTCACCACCGCCATCGACAAGCGGCCCGTGCAGGGCCCCGTCCAGATCGGCAAGCTCGGCATCCACCGCGACCAGCAGGCCGATGCGCGGCATCATGGTGGGCCCTCGCGGGCCCTCTGTTGTTACGTCCGTGCGCACCAGGAGGCATGGGCCAGGGAATGGGATCGGCCGGTCGAGCCGGGGGCCTTCGGCGAGAACCTCACCCTGGGGGGGCTCGACGAATCGACCGTCCACATCGGCGATCGATTTCGCGTTGGAACGGCCCTGATCGAGGTGACCTCCGCTCGTGGACCCTGTGCCACCCTGTCTGCTCGGCTCGGTGTGCCGGACATCGTGGCCCGTATCCGCATGAACGGCTGGACCGGCTGGTATTGTCGGGTGATCGACGAAGGGGCCGCGGCCGCCGGAATGCCCCTCGTCCTCGAGTACCGCGAGCCGGCCGGCATCTCCGTCCTCGAGGCCTACCGGATCAAGAAGGACAAGGGGGCTCCCACCGCGGTCGTCGAGCGGCTGCTGGCTGTCCCGGCGCTCTGCCCGGAATGGCGGGCCAGACTTGAAGCACGGATCGGATCGGGGGACTGAAGGTCGGGCGGACAGGCGCACGGACGCACAGGCGCACCGACGCACAGACCCACCGATCATTCCCCCATCCGTCCATCCCACCAGGCATCCATCCGACCATCCACCCCTCCGACCTTCCGACCTTCCGACCCTCCACTATTGCCGTAACCCCGCACATTGCATATATTTAGCTCGCCTATGAAGTCATTCCCACAGCGCCAGCGGTCTTCGTTCATCCTGTTGGGCACACGCGCCTTGCTGTGCTCCATGGATGGCGTATCCGTGTTGTGGCCGGGAATTCGGACCGGGCGAAATTCGATCACGAACGGCGGTCCCGTCGGGCAGTCCAGGGGTCGCGGCAGTATTGGTGGCGGGCGCGGGGTCATCCCCGGTCCGGCACTGGAAGGCAAGGGCCCGCTCCCGGGCCATAGGACAGCGGCTGGGCGCCTGGTGCAGTACGCCGGGTGGCCGCCGACCCACATTTCTCAGGCCGCCCCAGCTGGGCCGGCCGAGGGTACAGCGCGTGAAGCGCGAAATTCTGATCAATGGGACGCAGCGCGAGACGCGCGTCGCCATCCTCGAGGACGACCGCCTTGTTGAGCTCCTGGTCGATCGTCCCGACAATCGCCGCATCGTCGGCGACATCTACCTTGGCAGGGTCGAGGCGGTCCTTCCCGGCATCCAGGCCGCCTTTGTCGATGTAGGGCTCGAAAAAAGCGCGTTCCTCCACGCATCGGACGTCCTCGAACCGGATGATGAACACGATCCGGACGAGGAGCCGTCGACGTCCGAATACCCGGTCGTCACCCCCGAAGTAGCCACCGTGGATATGGACCCTGGTCCGGTCGACGTCGACGAAGACGTTGACGGACCTCCTGTGGCCGAAGAGCGGGGGCCGGCTGCGGAGTCCGCGCAGGAGGCCGGTCCGGATGCTGGTGAAGAGCCGTCCAAGGGCGGCGGGCATCGTCGTTCCCGTCGTCGCCGTCGTCGGCGCCGGGGCAATGGTGCGACCGGTATCGAGGGCGAGAACGCGCAGGAGTCGGCTCCCGAGGACCTGCCTTCCGAGGGACCCGCCGCCGAGTACGTGCCGGTCGAGGAGCAGGTGGAGGAAGTAGTGCTGGAGCCCGCCGCCGAGCATGCGCCGGCGGAGGAGCTTGTGGAGGAAGCAGATCCGGAGCCCGAGGTCGAATTTGATGCGCCGGCCGTGGAGGAGATCGTCGCGGCCCAGGTCGATAAGGTCCGGGAGGTCGATGCGTCTGAGGCTGGTCGGTCGGAGGCCGTGACGGCGCCAGCGGGCGCACCATCCGTAAAGGGTCGGCGGCAGCGGGGCCGTGGTAATGGTCAGGGCCAGTCGACGGCGCAGCCGCAGAAGGAGCGCAGCGCACCGCCGCCAGCCCCTCGCCAACGCGAGGTGAGCCGTCGTGGCGTGGTGCCCAACATCGCCGACGTGGTCAAGAAGGGGGAGACGTTCCTGGTGCAGGTCACCAAGGAACCCATCAGCACCAAGGGGTGTCGGGTGACGAAGGTGATCTCCCTCCCCGGGCGCTTCCTGGTATACATGCCGTTCGCGTCCAAGGTGGGGGTGAGCCGGAAGATCGAGAGCCGGGATCAGCGCTCCAAGCTGCGCGACATGGTGTCCCGCCTGTTGCCGAAGGGCGAAGGCGGCGTCATCGTGCGGACCGTGGCGGAGGGGACCACCGAGGAGCATTTCAAGCGGGAGATCGACTCGCTCCTGCACCTCTGGAAGAAGATCAACAAAAAGATGCGCTTCGTGCGGGCACCGGCCCTCATCCAGCGCGAGACGAGCCTGACCCGCGGCATCATTCGTGACCTCTTCAGCGACAAGGTCGACGGGGTGTGGTGCGATTCGAAGGAACTGCACCACGAGATCGAGCAGTACCTCGATCAGGTGGACCCCGAACTCAAGGACCGACTGCACCTCTACACCGGGGCCCAGCCGCTGTTCGAGAAGTTCGACATCGAACGTGAGATCAAGGACCTGTTCAAGGCGCGCTGCGAGCTCCCTAATGGCGGCTCGATCGTCATCCAGCCGACCGAGGCCCTGGTCTCGATCGACGTCAACACCGGCCGCTATACCGGCAAGAAGGACCCGGAAAAGACCATCCTCCGCACCAATCTCGAGGCGGCGCGGGAGATCGCCCGGCAACTCCGCTTGCGGGACGTTGGCGGCATCATCGTCTGCGACTTCATCGACATGGAGACGCGTCAGAACCGGGAACGGGTGCTCAACGAGCTGCGGGCGCACCTGAGCCATGACCGGGCGCGCACCAAGGCCCACGCGGTGTCCGAACTGGGCCTGATCGAGATGACCCGCCAACGGGTCCGCCCCTCGCTCTGGCAGTCGATGACCACCGACTGCCCGACCTGTTCCGGCACCGGGCGCGTCCTGCGGCCAGAGGTCGTCGCTCGGCGCCTCGAGCGCTCCCTCCAGCGGGCAGGATATGAGCATCGGGATCGCCAGCTGGCGGTCCGGCTGCACCCTGATGTGGCGCTCTACCTCCTCGAGGAGGAGCCCAAACTGGTGCAGGCGTTGGGGCGCCAGATCGGCATCGAGCTCGAGGTCCGGGACGATCCGATGATGCGCCTTGACGAGTTTCGGTTGATGAGCCGTCCTGCCGGCAGGGACGTGACCGAGCTGTACGCCGTGGCGTGATACTGCCGGGGGCTAGGTGTTAGGTGTGACGAGGCGCGAGTGCGGCCACCCGATCGCGACGGTGCATCGAAGGCCCGCTACCGACCCGGTCACACCTGACACCTAGTACCCAGCACCTCGTACCCGACACACCGGGCGTCGCGCCTTGACCTAACTCGTGCCCCCGGCTACTCTTCCGGGCTTGCATCGTACTCCGCATTCGGGACAGGATCACATGTACGCGATCTTCCGGGCCCTGGGCAAGCAGTTCCGGGCCGAAACTGGAAAGACCCTTCGCCTGCCGCTGATGGACAAGCAGCCGGGCGACAAGATCGTCTTCGACGAAGTGCTCCTCTCCTCGGATGGCGAGACCATCAAGGCTGGCACGCCGTTGGTCAAGGGCGCCAAGGTCGAGGCCGAGGTCGTCGGCGACGTCAAGGGCGTGAAGCTCTACATCTTCAAGTTCAAGCGGCGGAAGAACTACCGCCGCAAGACCGGCCACCGCCAGAAGTACACTGACGTCAAGATCACCGGCCTCAAGCTGGGCTGAGGATACCATGGCACACAAGAAGGGCGTCGGCTCCAGCCGTAACGGCCGCAATTCGAACCCGCAGTTCCTCGGCGTCAAGCGTTTCGGGGGCGAGAAGGTCACCTCCGGGATGATCATCGTCCGGCAGCGGGGCACCAAGTTCCATGCGGGACGCAATGTCCGCCGCGCCACTGATGACACGCTCTTCTCGCTCATCGATGGGGTGGTCAAGTTCGAGCACAAGGACAAGATGCGGCGGAAGGTCTCGGTCTACCCCGTCGCCGCGAACTGACCTTCCCGTTGTCGATCCAGGACGCCGGAGTAGCGGCGTCCTTTTCTTTTGCCATTCGACTGTGCATTCTGAAACATCCCCATATCCGGAGCGTATGGTGATGGGTCCTTCAGCGAGGTGACCGATGGCGACATTCTTTGAGCGGGTGAACCAAGCGGTGGGCACCGCGGGCCGGAGGGCCCAGGCCGCCGTCGAGCAGACCCGGCTCCGCATCGAACAGCAGCGGATGCGCGGCGAGCGGGATCATCGCCTGCGGGAGCTGGGGCAGCTGATCCACGGTGAGGGCCGCGGTACTCCCCCCGCGCCCGCCCGTCGGGACGAACTGATGGTCGCGATCGACAAGGCGCTCGCCGAGCTGGTCCGGATCGACAAGGAGATGGCCGCCACCAAGGGTGAGGTCGTCAGCGTGGAAGACACGCCTGCGCCACCGGCCAGCGAGACGCCGCACGAGGAGTAAGGCAAGAGAAGACGCAACTCCGATCGCATCTGGATCTGCGTTTTCTCCTGCATGCTTCCGGTGAGGGGCCCGATAAGGGACAACGCAGCTCCGTTCGACCACGGGCCTGCGTGGTTTCGTGTTAGAGCATTGCCCGCGACGTCCGAGGAGACAACGCGATCCCATGTGCTGCCAGAGATGCGTTTTCTCCTGCATGCCTCCGGTGAGGGGCCCGATAAGGGACAACGCAGCTTCGTAGATACACGGAGCTGCGTTGTCCCTTATCTCGTGCCCCGCGCTCGCCGCTAGAAGTACCGTGGCGGCAACGTCCGATACCGATCCAGCAGCTCGGTCATCCGGCTCTTGAGCGGCATGTCGACGCCGCGGATGAACACGTGCTCGGCTCGGCTGGAGAACTCGAACGGATCACCGGACCAGACCACCACATCGGCGGCCTTGCCGGCCTCGAGCGAACCCCAGCGATCGTTGACGCCGAGCGCTTCGGCCGGGGACAGTGTCACCGCGCGGAGCGCCTGCTCCCAGGTCATCCCGTTCCGCACCGCGTTGCCGGCCGCGAAGCGCAGGTCGCGATCGCGGCTGTCGTCGTTCTGGGCCAGGATGACCTTGACTCCCGCCTGCGCCAGCAACGTCGCGTTGTCGAGCCGGGCGTTGAGCCCGTCGAAGTGAGGCACATCGGTCAGGTTCTGGACCAGGACCGGCACCCCCGCCTGTGCCAAGGCCGGTGCCACCATCCACGCCTCGACCCCGCCACGGATCAGGAGCTTGAGGTGGAATTCCCGGGCCAGGCGGAGCGCGTTCTCGATATCGCTCTTGCGATTCGCCTGGGCGATGACCGGTTCCTTCCCCGCGAGCACCGGCGCCAGCGCCGCCAGCTCCGCTGCCGGTGCCGAGAGCGCCTGCATCCGATTCTGGTCGTAGTCGGCCTTGCGCCGCTGGTACTCGATGGCATCCTGGAAGAGCTGGCGGAACCGGGCCATCACGCCGGCCCGACTGCCGCCGCCAGCATCCTTGGCCTCGACGCCGAGCGCGATGACCATCGCCGCATGGTCGGTCGCCACCATGTCCTCGACGGTCCCGCCGGCGAGGTCGACCACGACCCCCTGACCCGCGATCATGTGGTCGCTCGGCACCACAAGTGCCGTGGTGATCCCCTGCATCCTGGCGATCGGGATCGTGACCGCGGCGGGGTTGATCCCTTCCGCCACATCGAAGGCGGGGTTCACGTCGCCGCGCTCGGAACCTTCCCGGGTCTCATCGACCGACTGGACCCCCGTGAGCCCGTAGTCGCTGAAGCCGTGGAACAATCCCGGCGTGACCCATTTGCCCGTCGCGTCGATGCGGGTGGCCCCCGCTGGGATCGGGATGCCGGCACCGACCGCGACGACCTTTCCGTCACGCAGCAGGACCGTGCCGTTCTCGATCTTGGGGCCGGAGACGGGGTACACGGTCCCGCCCGTGATCGCGACCACCTGTGCCGCGACCGGCGCGTTGCCGAGCCCAAGGAACAGCACCGCACCAAGGAATACTCGGATCCCCTGAGCGCCTGTGCGCCTGTGCGCCGTCATTGTCCCACCCCCGGGGCCGCCTGGCCCAGATTGAAATCGGTCTGGTACTGGTGGGCTGGATCGTTCCGGTCGAACACCAGCCAGCCATCATTCCAGACCTTGTCGGCCTTGGAGTACACCGAGAACGGGTCGCCGGACCAGAGTACCACATCGGCGTCTTTGCCCGCCTCCAGCGTTCCGGTCTCCTGATCGATCCGGAGCACCCACGCCGGATTGGCGGTGAGCCAGCGGATCGCATCCAAACGGGTGACCGGGATGCCCGCCTGCTGCCCGGCGTAAAGCGCTTCGGCCGCCGCCTGGTTGAGCCGCTGGATGCCGTCCTCGCTGTCGGAATGGATCACCGTCTTGACCCCGGCGGTGGTGAGGAGGGCCGCGTTCTCCGGGATGCCGTCATAGGCCTCCATCTTGAATCCCCACCAGTCGGCCCAGACCGACGCGGCGATGCCGTTCTTGGCCAGCAGGTCGGCGATCTTGTAGCCCTCGACGACGTGGTGGAACGAACGGATCTTGAATCCGAATTCCTTCGAGAGATCGATCATCTGCGCCATCTCGTCCGCACGGTAGCAGTGGTTCTGGACCTGGATGTTGCCGCGGAGCACTTCCGCGAGCGTTTCGAGCCCCAGGTCGCGCGCCGGAGGATCTCCCACCCGGTCCTTCAGCCACTTGTCCCACTTGGCCCGATACTGCTCGGCCTCGATGAATGCCGCGCGATCGCCCGCCATGTTGCCCATCCGGGTGGAGGGCCCGCGATTCTGGTACACCCGCTTCGGGTTCTCGCCGCACGCCATCTTGAGCCCGTAGGGCGCGCCCGGGACCTTCATCGCCTGTACGGTGCGGGCAGGGATGAGCCGCAGCGTGGCCGAGCGGCCGCCGATCAGGTTGGCGGAGCCGGGCAGCGCTTCGATGATCGTGACGCCGCCGGCGATCGCGAGCGGGATCTGTGGATCCTGGGGCCAGAACGACTGTTCGGCCCACACGTTCGGGGTGACCGGGTTGGTGGCCTCGTTGCCATCGCTCTCCGCCCACGTCCCGGGCGCCGCGTAGACGCCCAGGTGGCTGTGGTCGTCGATGATGCCGGGGGTCACGAACTTGCCGGTGCCGTCGATCACCGTCGCGTCGGCCGGCGCGACCAGGTCCTTGCCGACCGCCACGACCTTCCCATCACGAAAGAGGATCGAGGCGCCGGCGATCTCCGGCCCCACGGCCGTCATCACGGTCGCGTTCTTGATGAACACCGGTGCGTTCGCGTGACGCTGATAGGTGGAGGGGTATTGCGAACGCAGCGCGCTCCATTGCGACTCGGCGGCCTCCGGACCCGGCACAGGCGTGGGACTGGCCGGGCCGGCATGGCCGGCGCACCCGGCCAGCACGGCCGCCGCGAGCATGCTGATGATGCATCGACAAGCTGTTCGGATCATCGGTGGACTCGTTCGGTTGAAGAGGACAGGGGGAGCGCGCTGGTGGCGGGTGGCCGACCGCCGGCGCCGGTTCAGTGTGTCAGGATGAATTCGATCGGGGTCCCGACCAGCTCCTCTCGCACTACGTGATGAGGACTGGATCTGGTGACAAAGAACCGGACCGCCGTCGGGCCTCCGTCGAGGTCCGCCACCCAGGTGGCGAACCGACCCGCCGGCACCTCGACGGTCGCGGAGTCGATGGTGTGGAGGCGCATGGTGTGCAGCGCGTTCTCACCGGAGACGAAGGCGGGAAAGGACCACGCGGTGTCAGCGCCCCACGCCAGCGTCGGAAGGTAGAGCGGGATGGCATTGTCGTCGATGGTCCCCGCCGGGACCGCGGCGTTCACCGTGACCGTCACCGCCTTGCCGCCCGCGGGTGTCACGGTCACCCCTACGGCCCGTCCCCGACGATACGTCAAGCTGGTGCGGATATCGATGCCCTGGACCTGGCCACCCTGCATCACCTGGCGGACGGCCCCCTCTGCGTCGAGGTCGATCTCGGTCCGTTGCAGGACGAAGGCGCCGATCTGGATCACATCGGCGTAGCGCCAGCCGGTGCGGGTCCGGTCGAGCTCCACCGTGCGAAAGCCGAGCGGCGTGGATCGGACCAGCACGGTGAAGCTGTCGCGGTACGGGGCGAGTGCGGCGGCGTCGGTCCCGAACGCGTGCGCCTGCGCGGCCCCCAAGGTGGGGAGTGCCGCGACCGCGAGGGCCAGGAGGACCGGGTGACGGAGCTTCACCCGGTCAAGAATGGTGCGCCATCGGGAAGACGTCCAGCATTCAGGGGCGGGGCGGGAGACCGACGGCCACCCGGGCCCGGTCCGGATAATTGCTGCAGAGACCGTCGACGCTTAAGGCAGTGAGGCGGGCGAGCTCCTCGGGGTCGTTCGGCGACCAGACGATGACCTGCTTGCCCGCCGCGTGCAGCGCCGTCACCAGCTCCCGGTCGGTCATCGAACTCTCCTGCCACAGCACGTCGGCACCCGCCGCCACGACCTGGGCAAGGGGGTCGATCGGCCGGCTCGCGGACAGGACGCCGCGACGCAGCGCCGGCGCCAGCGCGCCGAGCCTGGCTATGACGCGATGGTCGAAGGCGTGGACGGCGCACCGCCCCGGGTGCGGGCCCGCCGCGATCGCCTCGAGGAGGCGACCATCGTGAGCAGCGGGCAGCGTCTTCACTTCGATCCATACATGGAGGGCGCCGGCCGCTTGGAGGGCCTGGCCCAGCGTCGGGACGGGCTCGCCGTTGGGAAGCGCCACTCGGCGGACCTCCGCCAGCGAGTGGTCGGATATGATGCCGACGCCATCCAGTGCCGGGTCATGATGCACCACCAGCGCGCCATCGGTCGTGGCGTGGATGTCGAGCTCGATGCCGTCGGCCCCCATCTCCCGGGCCAGCCGGAAGGCGGCGATCGAATTCTGGTAGGCGTAGGCAGAGGCGCCACGGTGGGCGAGCACGGCGGGGCGGGGCATGCGGGGCGTTCCTCGTGGCGGGGTACCCGCATAGCTTAACACTGTGACGGCATTCGCGTCTGACCCACACCGATGAACGCCCAGCCGGACGCCGGATCACCGTCGGACGTGGAACTGATCGCGGCGTGGCGGGTCGGCGATGAGGCCGCGGCCGCCGAGCTGGTGCGGCGCCACACCAGCGCCGTGGCGCGGTTCCTCCACTCCTCCGGTGCCGACAGCGATGAACTCGACGACCTCGTGCAAGAGGCATTCTTTCGGGCCTTCCGCCGCATCGACAGTTGGCGGGGCGAGGCGGGGTTCCGTGCCTGGCTGGTGACGATCGCCGGGAACCTGCTGCGCGATCAGTGGCGTCGACGGAAGGGGCGCGTGATCCTGCCGCTCGACGACCGGGAATTGGCAGGGTCGTCGACCCCGGACGGCGAGCTCGAAGCGGACGAGGCCGCCGATCGGATCAGGACCGAGCTGGCGCGGCTTCCCCGGTTGCAACGAGAAGTGTTCCTCCTGCGGGTGCAGGAAGGTGCAGGGTACGACGAGATCGCACGCGCGCTAGGGACCACGGCCGGTGCCGCGCGGGTCCATTATCACCACGCAGTGCGTCGATTGAGGGAGCGGGTGCAATGATGATCTGCGAACGACTGACCGACCGGATACCCGTCGTGGCCCGGGGGGACGCCCACTGGGACGCGATGGAGCTGGCGCACCTGACGACCTGTGCTGATTGCTCCGCTGAATGGCGGCTCGTGTCATCGGCGGTCGCGCTCGGACGCAGGACGCCGACCGTGGCCCCGGAACTCGTGGCACGCGCCGTGGTCGACCGCCTTCGGACCGATCATCATCGTAAAGGATGGTCGCGCCGCTGGCTCGGTGGCGTGACGGTGCTCGCGGCCGCCGCGGTGGTCGCACTGATATTCTGGCCTCGATCAGGGACTGGCGGGGCCGAGCTGGTGCCGGTGCCGGTCTTCCTGCCGGAGCTCGATTCACTGACGACGCCCCAACTCGAGTCTGTGCTCGGCACCCTCGACGCGCCGCTCGGCTCGGTCCGGACGCTCGATGCGCCGGACTTGAACGGGCTCTCGGATGATCAGTTGTCGGCCGTTCTTCGATCGATGGAGGGGTGATGCGAATCCCGGTTGGGTCGATGCTCGCGCTGGTGCTGCTCGCGCCGGCCGCGGGAGCCCAGCGTGCACCGGCGCGGCAGCGCGGTGCGCTGGTCCAGCGCATCGAGGATCTTTTCGTCCAGCGCGTCACCGATGAACTGGGACTGTCGCCCGCACAGGCGCGGCAGCTGCGTAGTGCGGCGCTCCGGGTGTTCGCGCGCCGCCGGGCGATGGAAGCAGAGTCCCGACGGCTGGACCAGCTGCTGGCCCGTCAGCTCCGGCCAGGGGTGGCGGCCGATCCCGACAGCGTCACCCGGCTGACCGACAGTCTGTTGGCCATCCGCGTCAACTATGCCCGGCTGGGGCAGGAGGAGATGACCGAATTACGGGCATTCCTCTCCCCGGTCCAGAGCGCCCAGTACTATGTCCTTCGCGAGCGGCTGCTGCAGCGGATCCAGAATGCCCGGCGGGCTCCGGTGGCCGGCGGTGCGGACGACCTCCCCACAGCCCCGGGCTCCTGACCGGACAGGGACCGTCCGAGACCGGGGCGACCTGCAAGGGTCGCCCCGGTCGTGTGTGCCACGTCACCTCCAAGATCCTTCCCGCACGGTACCTTAGGGCCATTGTTGCGTCTTGCGGAAGCCACGATGGCGGGCGAGCTTTCCCGCACACCCGAGTGGCGGAATGGCAGACGCAGCGGACTCAAAATCCGCCGGGGGGCGACCCCCGTGTGGGTTCGACTCCCACCTCGGGTATCCGCTCCCCCAGCGAGGCCCTGCATGATGGCGATCCGAAGGTCTGTCCCCTGGTTGGTCCTGATGGCGTTGGTCGCGGCCGGCTGTGACCTGCCCACCACCGCGCCCAAGTGGAATACCACCTGGATCCTCCCGATCAAGGATGACACGATCCGGGTGGCGCAGTTCCTTCCGGCCTCGGTCGACACCGCCGGCGGGGCGTTCATCACTACCGTCAAGCGAGACTCCATCCGGCAGTCGCTCGGTCAAATGTGCGCCGCATGTGGCGTGATCAACGGGACCGTGGATTCCGTCCCGGCCTTCACGATCCAGTTCGGGCACACCGACTCCCTCGCGTCGCAGGTCTTCTCCATCACCCCGACCGGCACATCGTTCTCCGTCCGATTCGACAACGGTCTCGGATTCGATCCCTTGCAGCCCGGGGTCGGGCAGGTCGGCTCGATCGTGACGGTCATCAAGGACTCGACCGGCGGCGTCATCGGCCAGGACAGTGTCGACGGCGGCTCGCTCAGTTTCCCGACCGGCACCTCGCTCACCCGCAGCATTTCCCTCGGCACGAACCCCATCGGTGGTCGGGTCGACGTCGTCACGACGGTCAACGTGCCCCACGGCGACCCGGCCTCCATCGATACCAGCAACGCGTTCCAGGCCACGACACTCACCGACACGCTGGCCCTGGCCGGTGTCACGGTGCAGGTCACGAACCAGAATATCCAGAGCGACTCGGTGAGCATCGACTGGTCAGGGATCGACAACGACATCCAGTCGAAGATGCAGGGGGCCGCGCTGCAGCTGACGTTGCACAACCCCTTCACGGTCAGCGGGACCGATTCGATCTTCTTCCGTCAGGGGGCCGTCGACGTGATCCCGGCCAAGGTGATGACCTTCTCGGCGGGCGTGACAACGCAATCGATCCCGGTGAGCCAGGCCGACATCCAGGCGCTCGCCAGCGCCGGCAAGTCCACGATCCAGGTGGTCGGGTCGGTGACCGGCACCGGTCCAGGTCAATCAGTGACGATCACGCCGGATCAAGTGGCCATCGTCCAGGCCCACGTGCTGGTCACCATCCTTGTTGGGGGGAACTGACCGATGCGTCGACTCCTCCTGGCAGTGCTCGTGGCGGCGATCCCGGCCGCCCTCAACGCCCAAGTGGTCCCCGCCGGCGCCCGCGCCGCCGGGCTGGGTGAGAACTACGGCACCCTGGCCCGCGGATTCGGTGCCGGATACTGGAACCCCGCCAACCTCGGCCAGCGTGGCAATCCGGTGTTCTCCCTCGAACTTCCCGGGGTCGGGCTCTCGGCCTCCGCCGACCCGATCGCGCTGTCCGATATCAAGAAATACGGCGGCGACACCATCCCGGGCTCCGTGAAACAGCAGTGGCTCAATGCCATCGGGCCGAACGGCTCGCTGGAGCTCCGGACCCGGGCGCAGATCACCGAAGCCGGTCTCTCGATCGGTCCGGTGGCCATCACGACCGGCACCACCATCGGCATTCGCGGCGACCTGCCGCATGATGCGGTCGCGACGATTCTCTACGGCAACGCTGGACCGAGCGGCACCGGCGACACGCTCTCCTTCACCAACGGTGCGCTCCAGGCGTTCGCGGTCTCCCACGTCGGAGTGAGCCTCGGGATCCCGATCCCGATCCACATCACCCACGCCGCCGACGAGCGCTTTTCGGTGGGCCTCACTGCCAAGTACGTGATGGGCCACGGACTGCTCGATGCGCGGGACGGCAAGGGACAGCTCACCCCCGACAGCGCGTCGGTGCGCTTCGTCACGGTGGCGCTCTATGACGAGAACAACGCCATCAACGGCACCGGCACGGGGTTCGACTTGGGAGCCGCGTGGACCAGCGGCAAGCTCTCGGCCGGCCTCACCATCTACGACATCGCCAATTCGTTCCGGTTCAAGGACCAGGGCAAGGTCGGGAGCCTGAACGCGTTCATTTCTCCAGACAGCAGCGGTGGTTCGTCGCAGCAGGCGTCCATCGACTCTGCCACCGATTCGCTCAAGGCCGCCGCGAACGACCTCGCGAGCAACGAACGCTTCCTGCCAAGCGTCCGGTTGGCGGTCGGGTACCGGCTGTCGAGCCGGATCCAGTTCTCGGCCGACTACCTGCACGAGTCGACCGATCCGCACGCGCTCGTGACCCAGAAGGGGACGACCATCGGGCTCGGTGCCGAGGTGCGATTCATCCCCTTGATCCCGCTCCGGGCCGGCATCCGCTTCGGTGACGGGGCCACGTCGTTCTCGGTCGGCACCGGCCTGGCGCTCGGGCCCCTGCACATCGATGGGGCGGTGGGGCGCCGGACCTCGACGGGGTACAACGCCGCGGTGGGGGTCACGATCGGCGCCTGGTGACTTTGGCCCGTTAGGCATTACCCTTCCGGTATGAGCCTCGAGATCACCGCCGTAGCAGCGGCACCGGGGACGCGTACCACCGCGTGTCTGGTGCTCGCGGTCCCCCAGGGACCGTTGCCGGCCTCCGTTGCCGCCGTGGATTCGGCGAGCGCGGGGGCCATTTTGCGCTTGTACGCCGCCGGGGATTTCGGCGGGAAGAAGGACGAGGTCGCGGTGCTGTATCCGCCTGGACCTTTCGCGCGCATCGTCTTGGTAGGGCTCGGCAAGGCCGATGGCATCACCCGGACCCAGCTCCGTCGGGCCGCCGCGATCGGCGCCAAACGGGCCCGGGCCGTTGGTGCTGGCGCCGCGGAGTTCTTCCTCACACCCGAAGGCCGCGGGTCGGTGTCGGCCCGGGTGGCCGGCCAGGTCATCGCCGAAGGGCTGGGGCAAGGCGCGTGGCAGTTCACCGAGATGAAGCGCCCGCCGGAGGATCCCAAGGCGCCGCTCACGAGCGTGACCATACTCGCGCCGACCGAGACACCTGAGATGACCGCTGGCGTGGCGATCGGTGCGGCGGTGGCCGGCGGGCAGGCCCTCACCCGGCGCATCCAGATGCTTCCCGGCAATGTGTGCACGCCGACCTTCATCGCCGAGCAGGCGCGTGAGCTCGCCGCCCGTCACAAGTTCAAGGTGACGATCCTCGATCGGGTGGCGATCGTGAAGGAAGGGATGGGCGCGCTCCTGGCGATCACGCAGGGCAGCGCCGAGGAGCCGCGATTCATCGCGCTCGAGTACGATGGTGCCGTCGGCAAGCCGGTGGTGCTGGTGGGGAAGGGTGTCACGTTCGACACCGGCGGCATCTCGATCAAGCCGGCGGCGAACATGGAGGAGATGAAGTTCGACATGTCCGGTGCCGCCGCGGTGCTCGGCGCCTTCGAGGCGCTGGGCCGGATCCGCCCCAAGGTGCGGGTCATCGGGCTCATCCCGTCGGCGGAGAACATGCCGTCAGGGACCGCGATCAAGCCGGGCGATGTGGTGACGAGCCACCTGGGCAAGACCATCGAGGTGATCAACACCGACGCCGAGGGGCGGTTGCTCCTGGCGGACGCGCTGTCTTACGCACGCCGGTATGATCCCGCGGTGGTGCTCGATGCGGCCACCCTCACCGGGGCGATCGTCATCGCGCTCGGCCATACCGCGCTCGGCATCATGGGCAACGACGATTCGGTGGTCGAGGAGGTGCGCCAGGCGGGAGAGCGTGCCGGTGAACGCGGGTGGCCCCTCCCGTTGTGGGACGAGTATCGGGAGCTCAACAAATCAGATATCGCCGACGTGCGGAACACCGGCGGGCGGCCGGCCGGGAGCATCACCGCGGGGTGGTTCCTGCGTGAGTTTGCCGAGAGCTTTCCGTGGGCGCATCTCGACATCGCCGGGACCGCATACACCGACCGCGAGGACCCGACGATGGCCAAGGGACCCACTGGATCGGGCGTGCGCCTCTTCACCGAGTTCGTGTTGGGCCGTGCGCAGGCATAGCCGGCTCGGGTGGGTCGTGTTGCTGACGGGGGCCGCGTTGGGCGGCCCTTTCGCATTGGCTGCCCACGCCCAGAATCCCGATTCGATCGCCACCGACACCATCCTGACCGACTCGCTCCGGCGCGGGGTGGATGAGACCCAGAAACTGATCGATGGTCAGGCCCAGGAACTGATCCGGGTCCCGGTGATGCCGACCCGTGGCAGTGCCGGACCGGCGCCCGCGCTCTCGCGGATCATCCTCGACCGTGATTCGATCGACTGGCACGACGCCGAGACCCTGGGTGACCTCCTCCAGGCCCAGCCGGGCGTGTACCTGTGGCGGGCAGGATGGACCGGGCAGCCGGAATATCCCGATTACCAGGGGCGGGGGGCGGCATCGATCCGCTATTTCCTCGACGGCGTGCCGTGGCTGCCGATGGGGCCCGACAGCGCCGCCGTGGACCCGGCAAGCTTTCCCCTCACGCTGCTGCAACGGGTCGAGATCGAACGCTGGCCGGGGCAACTGGTGGTCCGCCTGTATACCCGGCGCGACGACCGCCTGGCGCCTCGGTCCAGGATCGTGGTGGCGGCCGGTGACCGGAAGTTCGCCCGCTTCGGCGGCGGATTGGAGCGGCACTACGCCTCGGGGCTCAGCTTTTCGCTCGGCGCGGAATACCTGAACGCCCCCACCCGCAGCGGCGAGAACACCAACGCCTCCGACCTCGCCATCCTGCTCCGCGGCGGCTGGGTCCCTTCGCCCAAGATGGGATTCGAGTACCAGGTGCTCCGGACCTCTCCCCAGCGCGATACCTGGCAGCTTCTGGCGACGGATGACTCGCTCAGCCACAGTCTCCAGGGGGATCGCACCGACGGATACTTCCGGGGGTTCTACCGGACTGGGCAGGAAGGGGATGGCGCGGAGTTCGATGTCCTTGCCGGATCGAGCCATTGGAGCGGTGACAGTGTTTCGCAGACCGCCGGCCTTTTCGGCGCCACCGCATCGTACCGCCGACCGACCTGGAAAGTGGACGGGAGTGCGCTGTCGTGGAGCCGCTGGACGCCGCTGGACACGAGGGTCGACGGGGGCTGGACGCCGGTCGCTGGTCTGGCGGTGAGCGGCGAGGCGGTGCACCAGGCGCACGATGGTGGCCGGGAGAGCAACTGGATCGGCCTGCAGGCGGGGATCACGCTGCCGCAGTCACTGGTGCTGGAAGGGAGCGTGCGGGCGGGGCGGGAGGTCGGCGCGCCGGCGGTCCTGGCTGATCCCGCCCAGGAACTCAAGGACTGGCGGGCGTCGGCCGGTTGGCAGCGTAGGGTCATCGGCCTCGAAGCGGCTTGGGTGCACACGGCGGCGTATCGTCCGCTCGGATTCCAGCCGTACATCGGGATCCCGACGCTGGCCCCGGTGGGCGCCGCGGATTGGCTGGAGGTGAGTGCCCGGGTGTCGCCGCGGCAGTGGCTGCTCCTTGAGGCGCGCTATGGCGATCCGCAGGGAAGCCTGGTCGATGGGGTCCCGCCGACCCACTCGATCATCACGGCCACGATCCGGTCGAAGTTCCTGCGCCAGTATCGGAGCGGCATCTTCGACCTCAAGCTGCAGCTGGCCATGGAAGCCTGGGGCAAGGGGATCATCGGCCGGGACTCGACCGGTGCCGCGGTGACGCTCCCGGGCGCCACCTTCTTCCGGGGCCAGTTCGAGCTCAAGATCGGCAGTCTGATCTTCTACTACACCCGCATCAACCTGCGCAACAGCCTGCTCAGCTATGTGCCCGGATTTCAGATCCCCACCGGTGGCCAGACCTTCGGCGTCCGGTGGGAATTCGTCAACTGAGGCACCCTGCCGCCAAGTCCGCGACCAGCCTATATTTCCGGTCTTTTCCGCCACCGTGGGGTCGCGCTGCCGCAGAGCATGACGGGGTATGGTGCCGCCGAGGCCCCGGTGGCCGGTGGACGGCTTCGGATCGAGGTCCGGACCGTCAATCACCGGTATTTCAACCTGGCGCTGCGATGGCCGGACGACCTGGCGATGCTCGAACCGGAGCTGCGTGAGGCCGTGCGCAAGGAGCTCGACCGCGGCCACGTGGCGGTCCAGGGGCGGTGGACCGAACGGACCGAACGGCGGGCGCCGTTGACCCTCGACCTCGACCGCGCGCAACAGGTGGCCGGGCGACTGCGGGAGCTGCAGGCGGCGTTAGGCCTTCCGGGCGAGGTCACCCTCGAACTGGTGGCGCGGCAACAGGACGTCCTGGGGACCGCTGCCGTGGCGAGCGAGACCTCGGTGACCTGGGCGGAGGTGGCGCCGATCGTGGGTCAGGCACTGGCGGAGTGCCGCTCGATGCGGCTGAAGGAAGGCGGGGTGCTGGTCCAGGAGCTGGAGCATCGGCTCGCGCGGCTTGCCGAGGGAGCGGATCTGGCGGCCGGCCTTGCGCCGGAACGGCTGGTCCGTGAACGGGACCGGCTTCGTGCCTCGGTGGCGCAATTGCTCGATGGCCGGCCCACGGACGATGCGCGGCTGGCCCAGGAGCTGGCGTTCCTGGCCGACAAACTCGACATCACCGAGGAACTGGTGCGGTTCCGGGCGCATATCGCCGCGTGCCGTGATGCCCTCAAGGGTTCGGCCCCGGTCGGGAAGCAGCTGGGATTCCTGGCGCAGGAGCTTGGGCGCGAGGTGAACACCATGGGCGCCAAGGCCAATGACGCGGCCATCACCGCGCAGGTGGTGATGATGAAGGGTGAACTCGAGAAGTTCCGCGAGCAGCTCGAGAATCTCGAGTGAGGCCATTCCTGCTGGTGCTCTCAGCACCGTCGGGGTGCGGCAAGACGACGATCGCCCGGCGCCTCCTGGCCGAGCGGCCTGGGCTGGGATACTCGGTCTCGGCGACGACCCGGCCACCGCGGACCGGTGAGCGCAACGGAGAGTCCTACCATTTCCTGGCGCCGGAAGAGTTCGCGCGGCGGATCAAGGCCGGCGATTTCCTGGAATGGGCGGAATACGCCGGGCACAAGTACGGGACGCTGCGCGCCGATGTGGATGGGATCCTGGCGTCGGGCCGGACCGCGGTGCTGGACATCGAGGTGCAGGGGGCGCGGCAAGTCCGCAAGCACTTCGCGGATGCGGTGCACGTGTTCATCCTCCCGCCTTCGGGTGCTGCATTGGCCCGACGACTGCGGGGGCGCCTGACCGAGGGGCGTGAGGAGTATGTGGCCCGGCTCAAGCGGGCGGGGCAGGAGATGCTGGCGGTCTCGGAATACGATTTCGTGATCGTCAATGACGTGCTCGATGCGGCAGTGGCGCAGGTCTCGGCGATCCTCGATGGCGAGGGGCATCGGGTGACGCGCCAAGTGGGGCTGGATCAACAGGTCGAAACGTTGCGGCGGGAAGTGGCCCGCGAGGCCGACGCCGCGGATACCCAGTAGGACGGAGGCAGGAGATGCGGATATACACGCCGGTCGAGGTCGCCAAGCAGGCGGGCAACAAGTACCTCGGCGTCCTCGTGGCCGCGAAGTTCGCGCGGTACGCCAATGAGCTCCCCAAGGAGCGCCTGGCCCAGAGCAACCAGAAGCTCACCACGGTGTCGCTCCACGCGCTCACCGAAGGCGACCTGACCTACAAGCTGGTCCGGCGCCGCCGCTCGGAAGCGTGATCGGCGCGTGAGCACCTGGTCCGGCCGCCACGTGGTCCTCGGCGTGTCGGGCGGGATCGCCAGCTACAAGAGCTGCGCCCTTGCCCGACGCCTGACCGAGGCCGGCGCCCAGGTCGACGTGGTGCTCACGTCCGGGGCGGCGGAGTTCGTGCGGCCGGTCACCTTCGAGGCGCTCACCGGGCGCCGCGTCCTCACCTCCCTCTGGGAGCCGGATGCGGCGCTTTCGCATATCCATCTGGCCCATCGAGCCGACCTGCTCCTCATCGCACCGGCCACGGCCAACCTGATCGCCCGGGCGGCCCAGGGGCTCGCCGACGACCTCCTCACGGCGCTCCTTCTGGCTCGGGGGACCAGGCCCCTGCTCCTCGCCCCCGCCATGAACGATGAGATGTTCGCGCACCCGGCCACCCAGGTGAACTTGGGGACGTTGCGAGCGCGTGGTGTGGCCACCGTCGGTCCCGAAACGGGGGCGCTGGCCGAAGGGCCATCCGAGCGTCCCGGGCGCATGAGTGAGCCGGAAACGATCATCGCCCACGCGGCGCGCCTCTTGAGGGGCCGCACCAAACTCAGCGGCAAGCGGGTCGTGGTCACCGCCGGTCCCACGCGGGAGCCGATCGATCCGGTGCGGGTAGTGACCAACCGCTCCAGCGGCCGGATGGGGTACCGCGTGGCCGAGGCGGCGTGGGAGCGGGGTGCCGACGTGACGCTCATCAGCGGCCCGGTGGAGCTGCCGCCCCCGCCGGGGATCGACGTACGGCGGATCGACACCACCGCCGAACTGGAAGCGGCGGTCCGGCAGGCGCTCGCGTCCGCCGACGTACTCGTGATGGCCGCCGCCCCCGCCGATTACCGGCCCGTGTCGCCGAGTGCGATCAAGCGGCCACGGCAGGACGGCGCATTGGCGCTGCCGCTCGAACCCACCGCCGACATCCTGAGCGTCACAGCCACCGCCCGCCGGCCCGGGAGCATGATCGTCGGCTTTGCGCTCGAGACCGGCGATGCGCTGGCCAAGGGGAAGGCCAAGCTTGAGCGCAAGGCGCTCGACCTCATCGTGATCAACGACGCCCTCGAGCCTGGCGCCGGGTTTGAAGTGGACACCAATCGCGTGGCCATCCTGGGGCGGGACGGCACATCGATGATCCTGCCTCTGCAGTCGAAGCGGGAGACGGCCGAGAAGATCCTTGACGCCGTGGAGGCGCGCCTCGATGGATGACCGGGCGCGGTACCTCAAGCAGCAGGCGGAGTTGGGCGGCAGCGAGGTGGTGGTCAGTGCGCGCGCGGTGGTGCACGTCGAGGCGCCGAAGTCCGCGGCGCCGGATCGACCGGCGTCACCGAGGGCCCATCCGCGCGAGGAGCAGCGTGCCACGCCGCCGGCGCCACGATCGACACCGCCAGAGCCCGCCGGCGCCGACTGGCGGAAGGGCGCGCCGCCGATCCCTGGCCCCGGCCTGTCGGTGCTGCCGCCCGCCTTCGCAGCCGGCGATGATCGATCCCAGTTGGCGACGCTCGATGCCGTTGCGGCGATGGTGCGCGAGTGCCGGCGTTGCCCGCTTTGCGAGGGGCGCACCAATGCCGTTCCTGGTGAAGGCGATCCGGCGGCGCGATTGGTCGTGGTGGGCGAGGGTCCTGGCCAGACCGAGGACCAGACCGGGCGCCCGTTCGTCGGTCGCGCCGGGGAGCTGCTCGACAAGATCCTGCTTTCGATACAAGTTCCGCGAACCAGTGCCTTCATCCTCAACATCGTGAAGTGCCGCCCGCCGCAGAACCGGGCACCGTTGCCCGATGAGATCGCGGCGTGCGCGCCGTACCTCCATCGCCAACTGGCGCTGCTGCGGCCCAAGGTCATCATCGCGGCCGGCACCACTGCGGCGGGAGCACTGCTCCAGTCCCGCAAGAGCCTGGGCCAGCTGCGCGGCCAGGTCCATCGCTATGGAGATGTGCCGCTGGTCGTGACCTACCATCCGGCCGCACTGCTCCGCAACCCCAACTGGAAGAAGCCGACCTGGGATGACGTCCGTATTGCCAGACAGCTCCTCGACGCCTGACGCTCCGGCTGCGCCCCGCGGCGCACCCTGGGACAACGATGCCGAACAGGCGGTCCTCGGCGCGATGCTCCTCGACCAGGACGCCTCGCTTCGGGCGGCGGAGCTGCTCGAGGATTGGATGTTCTACGCCGAGCGGCACCGCCGGATCTTCCGAGCGATGCTGCACCTGGCCGAACAGCGGATCGTCATCGACCAGCTGACGCTCCGGGATGAACTGGTGCGCCGGGGCGAGCTCGATAGCACCGGCGGCCTGCCGTACGTCTCCGAGCTGGTCGACGCGGTGCCCACCGCGGCCAACCTCGAGTTCCACGCCGGGATCGTGCGGGAGAAGGCCATCCAGCGACGCCTGATCGAGGCGGCGACCCAGATCATCCAGGAGACCTACGAAGGCCGCAGCCGTTCCGGCGAGCTCCTCGACCGGGCGGAGGCGAAGATCTTCCAGATCGCCCAGGCGCGGAGGGACGACGGTTTCAAAGGCATCAAGGAGATGCTCTGGCCCACGATGGAGCGCATTGAAAAGCTCCAGGGCAACGCGAAATCGGTTACCGGTGTGGCGAGCGGCTTCCGAGATTTGGACCAGCTCACGGCGGGGTTCCAGCCGGCGGAACTGATCATCGTGGCGGCGCGTCCGTCGATGGGGAAGACCGCCTTCTGTCTCAACCTTGCCGCCCACGCCGCCCTCGAGGCGGAGACGGGCGTCGCGATCTTCTCACTCGAAATGAGCAAGGAAGCGCTGGTCCAGCGGCTGCTCTGCGCCGAGGCGCAGGTGGACAGCTCCAAGGTGCGGACCGGGCGACTCAGGGACGACGAATATTCCCGGCTGGCCCGCGGTGCCGGGGTGCTCTCCCAGGCCCGGATCTGGATCGACGACACCCCGTCGCTCACGTTGCTGGAGATGCGCTCGAAGGCCCGTCGGCTCAAGGCGGAAAATGACATCGGGTTGATCATCGTGGACTACCTGCAGTTGATGCGGAGCCCGGAGATGCAGGAGAATCGTGTGCAGGAGATCTCGGACATCTCGCGCTCGCTGAAGGGGCTGGCGCGGGAGCTGGAGCTGCCGGTCATCGCGCTGTCCCAGCTCTCGCGCGCCTCCGAGCAGCGGGGCGGGGAGCGCACGCCGATCCTCTCCGACCTGCGCGATTCCGGCGCCATCGAGCAGGACGCCGACCAGGTGGTGTTCATCCACCGGCCCGAGATGTACAAGGACCTCCGCGACAAGGCGGAGAAGGAGGGCCGGAACCTCGACGGCGTGGCCGAGATCAATCTGGCCAAGAATCGGAACGGACCCACGGGGTCGTTCGAGCTCTTCTTCAACAAGGCCGTCACCCGATTCAGCGACCACTCGGACCGGGAGCCGCCGGCCGAGGCGATCCCCGATGACGCCTAAGGCCCGGTCGGTCTATCGCTGTGCGGAATGCGGTCACGACCATTCGAAGTGGGTCGGCCGCTGTGAAGGGTGCGGGGAGTGGAACACGGTGGCCGAGGAACCGGTCGTCGAGCCTTCAGCGCGCGCCGGTGTCAGGGTCGCGCGTCGCTCGAGTGCGGTGAGTGGCGGTCCCGCGCCGGCACGGTTGGGTGACATCTCGGAGTCGCGGTTGGAGCGCTGGTTGGTGGGGTTGCCCGAATTCGATTTCGTCCTGGGCGGCGGGATCGTCCCCGGATCGCTGACGCTGGTCGGGGGCGAGCCCGGGATCGGCAAGTCGACGCTGCTCCTGCAGGCGTGCGCCCGGCTCGAGGCGGCGGGACACCGGACGCTCTACGTGAGCGGGGAAGAGTCGCCGGACCAGATCCGCCTCCGGGCCCAGCGCCTGGAAGAGGACACCAGCGCGGTCCACGTGCTCGGCGAGACCCGGCTGGAAGCGATCCTGGCGGCGACCACCAGCGTCGGCGCCGATGTCGTCATCCTCGATTCCATCCAGACCGTCTATACCGATGTGCTCGAAGGAGCGCCTGGCAGCGTGGGCCAGGTGCGGGAATGTGCTGCGCTCCTGATGCGCTTCGCCAAGGAGAGCGGGTCGGCGGTAATGGTCGTAGGGCACGTGACCAAGGGCGGCAGCGTCGCCGGCCCCAAAACGTTGGAACACATCGTGGACACCGTGCTCTACTTCGAGGGCGAAGGGATGCACGACCACCGGCTCCTCCGCGCCACCAAGAACCGATTCGGGTCGGTCGATGAGGTCGGTGTCTTCGCGATGACCGAGCGTGGCCTCATCCCGGTGCAGAGCCCTTCGGCCCTCTTCCTCGCGGCCCGGGCCTCCGGCATCAGCGGCAGCGCCGTCACCGCGGTGATGGAAGGGACCCGTCCGATGCTGGTCGAGGTGCAGGCGCTCGCGGCCCGTTCGGGCTATGGCACCCCGCAACGGGTGGCCACCGGTCTCGATCACAAGCGGCTCGCGGTGCTGCTCGCGGTACTGGAACGACGCGGCAAGGCGTCGTTCGCCGATCTCGACGTGTTCGTGCAGGTGAGCGCCGGTGTGCGGCTGAACGAACCGGCCGCGGACCTGGCCGTGGCGGCGGCGCTGGTCTCGAGCGTCAAGGATCGACCAGCACCGGCCGATGCACTCTTCCTGGGCGAGGTCGGCCTGGGTGGCGAGGTCCGGCCGGTGAGCGGGATGGACCGCCGATTGGCGGAGGCGCAGCGATTGGGATTCAAACGGGCGTTCGTGCCGGCGCGCTTTGCCGGACGGGGCGGCGGCCTCCACCTGGTCCCGCTCGATCACATCGAAGCGCTGGTGGCGGCACTTGCCGCGTGATGTCGGAGTGGTCGTGGTGGCGGCCGGACGCGGCGTCAGGGCCGGTGGCGGAGTGCCCAAGCAATTCCGCGACCTCGCCGGTGTGCCACTCCTGCTCCACGCCCTTCGGCCGTTCACCGGGCATCCGGACGTGGCCCATGTGGTGCTCGTGCTCCCCGCCGATAGCGTCGACCATCCACCGGAGTGGCTGGTCGGACTTCGCAGCGAGGGCCTGATGTTCGTGGCAGGCGGTGCGGCGCGGAGCGACTCGGTCAGGGCAGGACTCGCAGCGCTGCGAGCGGAGTGCCGCACGGTGCTGGTGCACGATGGCGCGCGCCCGTTCGTCGAACGGGATCTGATCGACGCGGTGATCGCCGGTGCACGCGCGGGAGACGGCATCGTGCCGGCCATTCCCGAGGGCGATACGCTCAAGCAGGTGAGTGCGGACGGCCAGACGGTCGAACGCACGGTGCCGCGGGAGCGACTCTGGCGGGCGCAGACCCCACAGGGCTTCCCGCGCGAGATGCTCGCGTCCGCCTACGCTCGCCCGCGCTCCCCCTCCGCCACCGACGATGCCGGCGTCGTCGAGGCGGGGGGCGGACGAGTGCGCGTCATCCCGGGTTCTCCCCGGAACATCAAAGTCACCTCGCCCGCCGATCTCGAACTGGCGGAACTCCTGGCTGGGGCGCCGCGATGATCCTCCCGTTCACCGGCGCCGATGTGGCCACGACGATCCCCAAGGCCATCGCGCACATCCGGGGTGGCGGTCTCCTTGGCTACCCGACCGAGACGGTCTACGGACTAGGCGGACGGGTCGACCTGGAGTCGGTCCGCGCGCTCGCCAAGCTCAAGGGGCGTCCCGACGGGAAGCCGTTCCTGGTGCTGGTGTCGGATGTGCCGATGGCCGAGTCGCTGGGGCTCCTGTTCAACGATGCGGCACGGGCAATGGCGCGGGCATTCTGGCCGGGGCCGCTCACGCTCGCACTGCCGAGCACTGGCACCAAGCTTCCGACCCAGCTGCGGGGTCCCGAAGGGGGGATCGCCGTGCGCCACACCAGCCACCCCGACGTGGCGCGGCTCATCAAGGCGTTGGGCGAGCCGCTGACCAGCACCTCCGCCAATCGACCTGGGACTCCACCGGCGCCCGGCGCCGATCGACTGGCGGAGGCCTTCGGCGACGCGGTGGCAACGGGACAGCTGCTGGTGCTCGACGGCGGCGTGTTGGGCAATGTCCCGCCGTCCACCCTGGTCGATTGCACCGGGAGCGTGGCACGGCTCATCCGCGAGGGCGCGATCCCGCGCTCTGAGCTCCGGCGCGCCGTCGGGAGACTGGCGCCGTGAAGATCTTGCTCGTCTGCACCGGCAACACCTGCCGCTCACCGATGGCCGAGGCGTTGCTGCGGCGAGCGCTCTCCGAGGCGGGTTCGGCACACGAGGTGACCTCGGCCGGCACTGCGCCCTGGGACGGATCGCCGGCATCGGAAGGATCGTATCTCGTGGCACTCGAGCACGGGCTTGATCTCTCGGCGCACCGTGCCCGCCACGCGACGTCCGAGTTGATCGCGCGTGCTGACCTGATCCTCACGATGTCGCGCTCGCATCTGGAGCGGGTCGAGGCGCTGGGCGGTGCGGGGAAGTCCCATCTCCTGGGTGAGTTCGTGGGCGTGAGCGATGAGGAGGCGGAGGTGCTCGATCCGATGGGTGGCGAGATCGACGGCTATCGTGAGGCCTTCGACCGGTTGGACCACCTTACCCGGCTGGCGGTGCAACGCCTGCCCGCGACCGGCGCGAAGGGATGATCTCCGGCCGGACCCGCACCTTTGCCCTCCTCGGCGATCCCGTCGCCCATTCGCTCTCGCCGGTCATGCAGAACGCTGCGTTTCGCGTCCTGGGCCTCGATGCGGTGTATGTCGCACTCCAGTGCAATGCCGAACATGTGCCAGCTCTCGCCCGCGCGCTGGTGTCCGCGGGCGGGGGCGGGAACGCCACCATCCCGCACAAAGGCGTGCTGGCGGCGGCGCTGGCGCGCCCATCGGCGTTGGTCACTTCGCTCCGGGGCGCTAACACCTTCTGGGGCGACGGCGGCGCACTGGCGGGCGACAACACCGACGTCGCCGGGATCCTGGACGCGCTGGCTCTGGTCGGGGCACCGGGCAGAGCGTGGTTGGTGATCGGCACCGGTGGAAGCGCACGGGCGGTGGCCGCAGCGGCGGCAGAGCGGGGTGCCGCCCTCGCCGTTCGATCACGGGATCCGGTGCGGGCCGCGGAGTTCGGGGCGTGGGCCACGAGCATCGGCGTCGCGGCCGTCGAACCATCGGAGTGCGACGTGCTCATCAATGCCACACCGCTCGGCCTGAAGAGTGGCGACGCGTTGCCGGTGCGGCTCCAGGATCACCCGCATGCCAAGTGGGCGCTGGACCTGGTCTATGCACCGGCGACGACACCGTGGGTGCGGGCGGCGGTCCGTGGCGGTCTCAGAGCAGCGGACGGACGCGAGGTCCTCGTGGGACAGGGACGGCGGGCGTTGGAGCGTTGGTTCCCCGGCACTCGCGCACCAGTCGATGTGATGCGCGCGGCGGTGCGGCGTGCCTTGGAGTGAACTGGCCGCCACAGCGTCCGCGCTCGATCGCTGGCTCCTGCCTGGGGAGTGCCTGCTGTGCCGCGGACCCGCCGGTGTCTCCGATGAGCTGGTGTGCGATCGCTGCCGGCTTGCGTGGAGGCCGGTCCCGCCGCCTTGGTGCGCGCGCTGCGGCCAGCCACTCGAGGCGGGGATCGCATGTCGCCTCTGCGCCTGGTGGCCGGCCACGCTCGGTCAGGTCCGGAGTGCCGTGTGGCTGGAGGATGGCGCGCGCCGGGCGGTGCATTGTCTCAAGTACGAGGGTTGGTGGCGGGTCACCGTACCGATGGCGCGAGCGATGAAGGACCTCGAGCCGCTTGCCGGGCCGATTATCTTGGTAGCAGTGCCGTTAGCCCCGAAGCGGTTGCGGACGCGAGGGTATAACCAGAGCGAGCGGCTGGCGGCGGCACTGGCGCGCACCATCGGTCGGCCGGTGGCTTCGGCACTGCGCCGGGTCCGCGAGACGCCGACGCAGACGGCCCTGACCCCCGAGGCGCGGCTGGCGAACGTGTCCGGCGCCTTTGCCGCTGACGGGGTCAGGGGCCGGACGGTGGTCCTCGTGGACGATGTCTTCACCACCGGCGCCACCCTCGCTGCCGCCGCCGAAGCGCTCGCGGTCGCGGGTGCCGCGCACGTCGCCGCCGTCACGTTCGCCCGCGCGAGGCCGGTGCTCGGCTGATCGGTCCGCGGATCGGGATGGCGGGGGAACACTTCGCACCAACCTTGGAGCTGGGACATCATGGCCATTCGTGTCGCGATCAACGGGTTCGGGCGCATCGGCCGCAACGTCGTGCGGGCCGCACGGAAGATGCAGGCCCCGCTCGAGATCGTCGCGGTCAACGACCTCACCGACAGCAAGACGCTCGCCCACCTGCTGCAGCATGATTCCGTCCACGGCCGGTTCGACGGCGCCGTCGGATCCACCGCTGATGGCATCACCATCGATGGCCGCCCGGTCCGGGTGCTGGCGGAGAAGGACCCGGGCAAGTTGCCGTGGAAGGAACTGGGCGTGGATATCGTCCTCGAATCGACCGGGCGGTTCACCGACCGCGATTCCGCCGCGAAGCACCTCGCCGCGGGCGCCCGCAAGGTGGTCATTTCCGCGCCGGGCAAGCAGGAGGACATCACCATCGTGTACGGCGTCAACCACACGCGGTACGATGCCGCGAAGCACCACATCATCTCGAACGCCAGCTGTACCACCAACTGCCTCGTGCCGGTGGTCCGCATCGTGCTGGATCACTTCGGGTTCGAACGCGGTTTCATGACCACGGTCCACGCCTACACCAACGACCAGCAGATCCTCGACCTCCCGCACAAGGACCTGCGTCGTGCGCGGGCGGCGGCAATGTCGATCATTCCGACCACCACCGGGGCCGCGAAGGCGACGGCGTTGGTCATCCCCGAGGTCAAGGGGAAACTCGACGGGATCTCGCTCCGGGTGCCCACGCCCGACGTCTCGATCGTCGACCTGACCTGCGTGGTCACGACGGCCACGACCACCGAGGAGGTGAATGCGGTGTTCACTGCGGCGGCCTCCACTGGCCCGCTCGCCGGAGTGCTGGCGGTGAGTGCGGAGCCGCTGGTGTCGATCGACTACACCGGCGACCTACATTCCAGCACGATCGACCTGCTCTCGACCAACGTCATCGACGGTACGCTGGTGCACGTCTCGTCCTGGTACGACAACGAGATGGGCTACTCCGCGCGTTGTGTGGACCTGATGAATTACATCGGCGCGAGCCGTTGAAGCGCACCCTGCGCGCGCTGGATGGTGCGGCGCTGGACGGCCGCCGCGCGCTGGTGCGGGTCGATTTCAACTGCCCCATCGATGGCGGCGCGGTCAGCGATGCCACCCGCGTGCGCGCAGCACTCCCCACGATCACGTATCTTCGCGACAAGGGATGCCGAGTGGTGTTGCTGTCCCACCTCGGGCGCCCCAAGGGCGGCCCCGATCCGAAGTACTCCCTCCGACCGGTCGTGACGGTGCTCGAAGCGCTCCTGGGCGCGCCGGTGACCTTCATCCCCGATGCACTCGCCGAGGGCGCGGTCCAGGTCACCAAGCGCCTTCCGCGAGGCGGGGTGGCGTTGGTCGAGAACACCCGGTTCTATCCCGGCGAGGAGCAGAACGACGCTGGCTTGGCGCAGCGACTCGCGACCCTCGGCGACTTCTACGTCGACGATGCCTTCGGCTCCGCCCATCGGGCCCACGCCAGCACGGAGGCGGTGGCCCACCTACTGAAACCCGCCGTCGCCGGGTTCCTGATGGAACGCGAGCTCGGCTTCCTGGGCCAGGCGCTCGACCAGCCGCGGCGCCCGTTCGTCGCGGTGCTGGGTGGCGCCAAGGTCTCGGGCAAAGTGGACCTCATCGACGCGCTGCTTCCCAAGGTGGACGCGGTGCTCATCGGCGGTGCGATGGCGTGCACCTTCTTCAAGGCGATGGGTCTCGAGACCGGGATGTCGCTGGTGGAGGCCGATCGCGTCGAGATGGCGCGCGGACTCATCGCGAAGGCGGGCGCCAAGCTGGTGGTGCCGAGCGGGGCAGTGATCGCTGAACGGCTGGAGGCGACGGCCCCGCGTCGATCGGTGGCCCGGGATGCCATTCCTGCCGGCTGGGCGATGTTCGACATCGACGCGACGACCGAGGCGGAGTTCGCGCGCCGCATCAGCACCGCCGGGACGGTGCTCTGGAATGGACCGATGGGGGTGTTCGAGACACCGCCCTTCGATCACGGTACCCTCGCGGTGGCACAGGCGCTCGCCGCGGCAACGGCTCAGGGTGTGGTGACGGTGGTCGGTGGCGGCGATTCCGCCGCTGCGGTGGCCCACGCCGGGCTCGCGGACAAGATGAGCCACGTGTCCACCGGCGGCGGCGCTTCGCTCGAGTTCCTCGAGGGGCGCCCGCTCCCCGGCGTCCTGGCGCTCGACGATGCATAGCACGAGGAGCGCCAGGGTCCGGTTCGCGCTGGCCTTCATCATCGGCGGGGTCGGATGCCGTGCGTCCGCCCCACCGTCGCTCCGTCCCTCCGTCTCTGTGCGCGACAGTGCAGGCATCCACCTTGTGGAGGATTCTGCCGCGATCTGGGCTCCCCGCCTGGCGTGGTCGGTCGACTCCGTATTGGTCGATGTCGGGTCTCCGGATGGTACGTTCCGCGGATTCGCGAGCCCCGCCACGATGACACGGCTCAGCGATGGTCGCATCGTGGTGGCCGATGCCGGGCTCGACCAACTCATTTACTTCGCGAGTGACGGCCACTTCCTCTACACCGTCGGCGATCGTGGCCGGGTACCGGGCCAGTTCCAGTCGCTCTGGGGCGTGTTCCGCGGTTCGGCCGACAGTGTGATCGCCTATGACATCGCCGCGAGTCGGGCCACCACATTCGATCCGAACGGCGCCTTGGTGGATACCGTCACCATCCCAGTGCCTCCGGGGACCAATGGCTACCTGCCCATCGACCGCGCCGCCAACGGGACGCTGACGCTGCTGCGCAACACTACTCCGGTGCCGTTCCCGGGACGTGCCTGGTCGGTCGCGGTCGATTCCGGGGCGGTGGTCCGATTTTCGCCGAAGGGCCTGCTGATCGATTCGATCGGTCCGTTCCCGATATCCGAGCTCGTGGGCTTGCCGGTGCCGCAAGCGGGCGGTGGCACGGTCATGCTGCCGATCGAGCGTCCGCTCGGCCGCAAGGCAGCGTTCGTGGTGCAGGGGGACACCATGTGGGTCACCACCGGCGCCATGCCGTCGATCGACAAGTACGTCGGGGGCCGCCAGGTCGGCATCTTCCAATTGCCGGGTTCCCTCACGGTGGTCCCCGCATCGTTGGTGGACGAATACAAACGCCGCCGCCAGCGCACTGGTGCTGGTCCCGTCGGGATCGTCGATTCGGTCTTCAACGCGTCGCTTGATTCGATCCCCGTCGCTGACTACCTCCCCGGCACCGGTCGGTTGCTGCGCGATCCACGCGGCGACCTCTGGATGCAGGCCGCCGGTTTCTCCGATCTGGCGCCCGGCGATGCCTCGTTGCGGTGGAGGGTCCTGGCGCCCGACGGGAGCTGGCTGGGGGAGGTGACCCTCCCGCCCCGCTTCACCGTTCAGGAGATCGGTGCCGACTACCTGCTCGGGTCCTGGCTCCCCGACTCCGGAGGTGCCTTCCACGTGCGACTCTATCGCCTCACCAAGCCGGCTGGAGGATCGTGATGCGCGACCTTGTCCTCGCTGCCAATTGGAAGATGCAGATGACCCCCGCGGAGGCACGCGACTACGCCGCCGACTTCCTCACCCGGGTCCGGCCTCGACTCGGCAGGGACCTCTGGTTCTTCCCGCCGGCGGTGTCGCTCGAGAGCACGGTGCGCTCGTTCCTCGACCGGGCCGATGTGCGGATCGGCGCGCAGGACGTGTATTGGGAGGCCAGGGGTGCCTTCACCGGGGCGCTGTCGGTCCCGCTGGTGGCGGCGACCGGTGCTGCGGGGGCGCTGGTGGGGCATTCGGAGCGACGCCACATCTTCGGCGAGACCGACGCGGACACCGCTCGCAAGGTCCAGGCGCTCCTGGCCGGTGGGCTGGTGCCGCTGCTCTGCGTGGGCGAACAGCTCGCCGACCGTGAGGCGGGGCGGACCGAGTCCGTCGTCCTGCGCCAGCTCGGTGTCGCACTGGCCGGCGTTGCTCCGACGCAACTCGCTCGTGTCCTGCTGGCCTACGAACCGGTCTGGGCCATCGGCACCGGGAAAGTCGCCACCCCGGCCGATGCGGCGCAGGTGCACCGGATCCTGCGGGCGCAGATGACGACGCTCGGAGCGCCGGGGCGCTGCCGCATCCTGTACGGTGGCAGCGTCAATTCGGGGAACGCAGGCGGACTGGTGGCCGAGCCGGAGGTCGACGGCCTGCTGGTGGGTGGCGCCAGCCTGACACCCGACGGCTGGGCCGCGGTGGCGGGGGCAGCGGACGCCGCGTGAACGCGAGCGTTGCCGGGACCCTGCAGCCCCGTTAATATTCCGCCGCTCAAGGAGAGAGACCCATGTTCACGCTGTTCCTCGTGCTGGTCATCATCGTCGGTATCCTGCTGTCCGTGGCCGTCCTGCTCCAGGCCGGTTCCGGAGGCGGGCTCGCGTCGATGGGTGGCGGCCAGATGATGGATTCCAATATCGTCGGCGGCCGCCAGGCGGTGACGCTGCTGACCAAGGGCACCTGGTGGCTGGGCGGGATCTTCCTCTTCCTGTCGCTGATGCTCTCGGTCATGTCGGCCAATCGCAGCCAGACGCCCAGCGCGGTGCAGCAGCAGCTGCAGTCGAGCCCGGTGGCTCCGACCCAGCAGTCGCTCCCGTTCAGCAACTCGACCGGCGCCGCTCCGACGGGTACGACGACGCCTGCCGCGGGCGCTCCGGCCGCTGGTTCCTTGCCGACCGGCACCGCGCCCGTACCCGCCGCCACTCCGGCGGCCCCGGCGAACAAGAAGAAGTAAGTTGACGCGATCGAACGGATCCGCGGGCGGGGTGGCCGAATGACCGGCCGCCCCGCCTTCGTCTTGCTGGAGGACGGTGCGTGGTTCGCTGGCACGGCGCCGCTCAAGAGCCCCGAGGCCTTCGGCGAAGTGGTCTTCACGACCGGTCTCTCCGGGTACCAGGAGACTTTCACCGATCCGAGCTTCCTCGGCCAGATCGTGGTGATGACCGCGCCGATGATCGGCAACTACGGGGTCAATGCGGACGACATGGAATCGGCCGCGCCGCAGGTCGCCGGGGTGGTGGTGCGGGAGCTGGCCAAGCACCCGTCGAACTATCGGTCCACCCAGGCCCTGGGAGAGTGGCTGGCGCAGCACCATATCCCGGTCATCGAGGATGTCGATACCCGCGCCCTCACCCGTCACATCCGGGACAAGGGCGCCATGCGCGGCGTCATCGCCGAGGGCACCGGCCCCACCCCCGAATTGACCGCGCGATTGCTCGCGAGCCCGTCGATGGACGGTTTGGACCTCGCCTCCCGGGCCGGCGCCGGAGCCGGTGGGACGTTCGGGTCGGGCCCCCGGGTGGTGGCCTACGACTTCGGGATGAAGCGCAACATCGTCCGGATGCTGGTCGCCGCAGGGCTCGAGGTGGTGGTGGTGCCGGCGGGGACTGGGGCAGACGAGGTGCGGGCGCTTTCTCCAGCCGGACTCTTCCTCTCCAATGGTCCCGGCGATCCGGCACCCCTGGCCCAGGCCATCGCCAGCATCCGTTCGTTGGGCGATTCCGGCATCCCGACATTCGGCATCTGCTTGGGGCATCAGCTCTTGGGACTCGCCTACGGAGGCCGGACCGTGAAGCTCCCATACGGGCACCGGGGTGGGAATCACCCGGTGCGGGAACTCAAGACCGGACGGGTGCTGATCACCTCCCAGAATCATGGCTTTGCCGTCGAGGGCGAAACCGCTGGAAGCCGCATTCCGGGCGCCCCGGAGCTCGAATTGACCCACCGGAATCTGAACGATGGGACGGTCGAGGGACTCCGTCACCGGACCCTTCCGATCTTCGCGGTGCAGTACCATCCCGAGGCCGCACCGGGCCCCCACGACGCCTACCCGCACTTCCAGGAGTTCCTGGATCTGCTGGCCACCCCCTCCCCGGCCGGAAGGGGATGAGGGCCCAACCCCTTGACAGTCAACAGGTAAGCTCGTAGAGTCTCCTGCGTCCGCCCCGATTGCCGGGGCGCTTCCGGAACCCCGGCGGAGGGGACGCATGACCAAGGCAGATCTCGTCGAGCAAGTCACCGCGTCCATCGCCCGCACGGCCGGCCCGATGATCTCCAAGAAGGACTGCGCCCGCGTGGTGGACGCATTCCTCGATGCCGTGAAGGATGCCCTCAAGGCCCAGCACAACATCGAAGTGCGGGGGTTCGGCACCTTCAAGATCCGGCGCCGGAAGACCCGGATGGCGCGCAATCCTCGCACCGGCGACCCAGTGGAAGTCGCCGCTCGGCCAGTGCCGGTGTTCAAGCCCAGCAAGGAGTTGCGAGCTTTGGTGGCGGAAGAGGACGCCCCCACCGAGCAGCCGGTCTCCTGATCCGGGCCGTCGCATATTTCCCCGGGGGCCGCTCTGAGGCGGCCCTTTGCATTTCCTCGGAGTCCACGTGCCCTCATCCCGATCGGTCACCGTCACGGTCAGGTTCCTGGCGCGCTACGCGGAGCTCGCCGGTCAGGACACGGTGACGGTCACGGCCCCGATCCCCGCCACCGTCGATTCGGTGCTTGTCCGCCTCCGCGAGGTCCACCCGTCGGCCAGTCGGCTCCCGTCCAAGCCGTTGTGCGCGCGCAACTTCCGGCAGGTCCTGGGGGCTGAATCGGTGGCCGATGGCGACGAGATCGCGCTGCTCCCACCGATGTCGGGCGGCTGAGATGCCGTTCCTCACCGAGCAGGACCTGAGCATCGATGATCTTGCCGCCCTGGTCGCGGCACCTGATCGCGGGGCCATCGTGTCCTTCGTCGGGACGGTGCGCGATCACCACGCCGGTCGGAGCGTGCTGCGGCTGGAGTACTCGGCCTACCCCGAAATGGCGGAAATGGAGTGCGAGGCGGTGGTCCTGGAGGCCCAGCGGCGCTGGTCGGTCGCCGTTGCCCTGCGGCACCGGACCGGCCAGTTGGTCGTGGGCGACGCGGCGGTGGCGGTGGTCGTGGCGGCGGCGCATCGGGACGTGGCCTTCGACGCCTGCCGTTTCGTGATCGACGAAGTGAAACGGCGAGTGCCGATCTGGAAGAAGGAGTTCTACGCCGACGGATCGGTGGCATGGGTCGATCCGACCGCGTCCGGCGGCACCGTCCCTTCGGAGCGTCCCGATGCCTGATCGCTCCGCCACAGCGACCCTCCGCCCCTCCGACCGCCTCGGCCGCCCCCTCCGCTCGCTCCGCATCTCGGTGACCGATCGGTGCAACCTTCGGTGCCGCTACTGCATGCCCGAGGACGAGTACACCTGGCTGCCCAAGGACTCGATCCTCTCTTTCGAGGAGATCGCGCGCCTGGCCCGAGTGTTCGCGGTGCTGGGCGTCGATCGGCTCCGGCTCACTGGCGGCGAGCCCCTGATGCGTCGCGACCTGCCGGCGCTCGTCAAGCTGCTCCACTCCGAGGTGGGACCGAAGGACCTGGCGCTTACCACCAACGGTCTCCTGCTTGCAGAGGCGGCGCCGGCGCTCAAGAGCGCCGGGCTCGAGCGAGTGACGGTCAGTCTCGATACGCTCCGTTCCGACCGGGCCCGGGAGTTCTCCCGCACCACCCGCCACTCAGACATCGTGGACGGGATCAAAGCGGCGGTCGCGATCGGATTTACGCCGGTCAAGCTCAATGCCGTCGTGATCCGCGGCTTCAACGATGACGAGCTGGTCGACCTCCTCGATTTTGCGCGCGAGGTCGGCGCCGAGATGCGCTTCATCGAGTATATGGATGTGGGGGGCGCCACGCGGTGGCGGATGGAGGATGTGGTACCGCTGGCGGAGCTCCTGGAGCGGATCGGCGCGGCGCGGGGCGAGGTGGTGCCGGTAACCGGGCGGGGGAGTGCGCCAGCAGACCGGTTCCAGCTGTCCGACGGGACCGTGTTCGGCGTCGTGGCCAGCACCACGGCACCCTTTTGCCGAGATTGTGACCGAGGTCGGCTCACCGCCGATGGTACATTCCTGAGTTGCCTTTACGCGCGGGACGGGCTCGACCTCAGGGCCCCGCTTCGCGCCGGAGCGACCGACGCGGAACTCACCGCGCTGATCGCCGATCGTTGGACCGCCCGGGAGGACCGCGGCGCAGAGGAGCGCCTCGAGGCGCCCGAGCGTGGCGTGTTGGTGCCGCTCGCAGGGCTCCGGAGCGATCCGCACCGAGAAATGCACACGAGAGGCGGGTAACGTGACCGAGATCGCGATCCAGACCAGGGACGGCGCCTGTCGCAGCTTCGTGTACCGGCCAGCGGGAAAGGGGCCGTGGCCCGCGGTGCTGGTGTACATGGATGGGATCGGGATCCGGCCCGCCGTGCTGGAGCTGGGTGAGCGGCTCGCCAGCCACGACTACTTCGTGCTCCTCCCCGACCTGTTCTATCGATCGGGCCCCTATGCCCCGATGGACCCGCATACGGTCTTCTCGGTGCCGGAACAGCGCAAGGTGCTGATGGAGAAGTTCTTCGCACCGGCGACTTCCGCGAATATCATGTCGGACACGCAGGCGTTCCTGGAGTACCTTGCCGCCCAGCCCGACGTCCGGCGTGGTGCCATCGGGACGACGGGGTACTGCATGGGAGGCCGGATGTCGCTGATCGCGGCGGGGACTTTTCCGGACCGCATCTCGGCCGCGGCATCCTATCACGGTAGCCGCCTGGCGAACGACGCACCCGACAGTCCGCACCTGCTGGCGCCCAAGATGCGTGCGAAGGTGTATGTGGCCGGAGCGATCGAAGATGCATCGTTCCCCGACGATATGAAGGCCGAGCTCGAACGCGCGCTCACCGATGCGCACGTGGCTCATACCGTCGAGACCTATCAGGCCAAGCACGGCTGGGTCTTCCGGGATACGCCGGTGTACGATGCCGCCGCGGCCGAGCGGCATTGGAAGACACTGCTGGCGCTGTTCGGCTCGACTCTGCAGACTGGCCACGCCTGATCGCAGCGACCAAGTGCCCGTTCACCGTTCATTATTCGCCGTTCTCCGTCCACCGGTCCCCGAATGCTCCATATCGCGTTGCTCGAACCCCAGATCCCGCCCAACACCGGCAACATCGCCCGGCTCTGCGCCGCCACTGATACCGCACTCCACCTGGTCGAGCCGCTCGGGTTCTCCATCGACGACAAGCACCTGAAACGCGCCGGGCTCGACTACTGGGACAAGGTGGACCTCTGGCGTCATCCGACCTGGTTCGATTTCCGGAACGCCATCTCGCGGGAGCGCTGTATCTATTTCTCCGCGCACGGCGGCCAGGACTACCTCGAGGCGCCGTACCGGGCCAACAGCGTACTGGTCTTCGGGCGTGAGGACACCGGGCTCCCCGCCCGCATCCTCGAGAAGCATCCGGAGCAGTGCTACCGGATCCCGATGCCGGGAGACGTGCGCTCGCTCAACCTGGCCACCGCCGCGGGGATCGTGCTCTACGAGGCGATGCGGCAGATCGGGCGAGGCAAAGAAGTGCCGGTGGCGGACGATCCCGACGGCCAGGTGGCGACCGGCGCCACCGCCCCTGGGGCGAGCGCGAAGAAGCCGGGGCGGAGCCGGACTCGACGGGGTGGAGTGGGGCGCAAACGGGCCTGAGGAGCACGGCAGCGGGCGGCGAGATCGCGGAGGCGGGCTCGCCGGGGGGACGGGGGAAGGGGCGAGAGATCCGCCGGAGTGAGTCGTCGCCCGCTACGCTGTCCGAGGGAACGGGCATCAGGGGATGGCAGCGAGCGTCGGGTTCCTTCGGTGGGAGTCTCGCCCCACTCCCAGCCTCCGGTGCGAGCCCGCCTCCGGGGTCTCACCACCCGTCGCTCAGGTCGACGTCAACGAGGGAGTCGCCGCCCCACAATGACCTTGAGGATCGTGTGATCAGTGGCCGATGTGAGCCCGATCCCGACGCCGGCGTTCAGCTCCCACTCCGGTGCCAGGTGCAGGTCGATGGCAGGAAAGAGTTGCTGTTCGCGCTGATCTTCCGGAAGCAGGCCGCCCACCGGTCCCCACCCGCCGTAGTACTCGAAGCCTCCGGTGATCACCTTCGAAAAGTCGTAGCTCACCTTCACGTTCGGCGCGAATGAGGCCTGCCGGTCGGGGCCGCTGAGCGGCACCTCGATGCTCGGATTGACGGCCCAATACCAGGGGCCCGCCTGCCGGTCGATGATGGGCCGGAACTCGTAGTTGCACCGCTCGGTGGCGTAGGCGCGGTCCTGACACCCGATCTCCTGCGAGATACTCACCCCTACCGGCCAGTGCCAGCTCGGCGGCACCCGCACCCGCGGGCGGATGTGGCTTCCCACGTAGTGCCAGCCCCCCTGCTGCACATTGGTGAAGAAGTAGAACCCGACCTCGAACCAGTCGGTGAATCCGTGGGTGATCTCGATCGTCTCGTGGAGGGCGTGGTTGGTCGGCTGCACCCCGTCCACCACCGAGGCCTCACCATCGGTGGTGTAATTCGAGTGCAGTTCGACCATCGTGATCGCCGGCGCCACGGTCTCGGAGCCGTAGACCTGGATCTCGTAGTTGTCCTGTGCCGCGAGCGGGGCGGCGAGGGCAGCTCCGACGAGGAGTAGTGCGGTGGATCGCAGCACGTGTAGTCCAGTGGAAGGGATATTCAAGATACGGGAACGATGGATCCGGCGTTGCACAGACTTGGACCTACAATCTCACTATGGCTCGGACTACATTGAGACGCTCGAACCACTCCGGGTTCGGGCGTCGTTCGTCGCTCCGGACCTGAACAAGGCACCTGCTTCCTATGCTTCAGAAAGTCACAGTCGTCGGCGCCGGCAACGTGGGCGCTACCGCGGCCCAGCGCCTCGCCGAAAAGAGCCTCGCTCGCACCGTGGTCCTCCTCGACGTCGTCGACGGCGTCCCCCAGGGGAAGGGTCTCGACCAGTGGGAATCGGCCCCCATCGAGGGGTTCGACACCCGGATCGTCGGTTCGACCTCCTATGATGCCGCCGCTGGCAGCGATCTCTTCGTCGTCACCGCCGGGATCGCGCGGAAGCCGGGAATGAGCCGGGACGACTTGGTCAAGACCAACGCGGGGATCGTCAAGTCGGTGGCGGAGAACATCAAGAAGGTCGCCCCCAAGAGCATCGTCATCGTCGTCTCCAACCCGCTCGACGTGATGTGCTACGTCACGATGCGGGAGACCGGCTTTCCCAAGGAACGGGTGATCGGGATGGCGGGCGTGCTCGATACCGCGCGCTACCGTTCCTTCCTGGCCCAGGAACTCGACGTGAGCGTCGAGGACATCCAGGCGATGGTCCTGGGCGGGCACGGCGATACGATGGTGCCGCTCATCTCCTACACGACGGTCTCCGGCATCCCGATCACCCAGCTCCTGTCCAAGGAGAAGCTCGACGGCATCGTGACCCGCGCCCGGAACGGCGGGGCGGAGATCGTCGCCTTCCTGAAGACCGGGTCGGCGTACTATGCGCCGAGTGCAGCGGCGGTGCAGATGGTCGAGGCCATCGCCCTCGACAAGAAGCGGATCCTCCCGTGCTCCGCCTGGCTCACCGGCGAATACGGCCTCAAGAACGTCTTCTGCGGCGTGCCCTGCAAGCTCGGCGCCAAGGGACTGGAATCGGTGCTCGAAGTGGCGCTCACCGCCGAGGAGCGGACCGCGCTGCACGCGTCGGCCAAAGCCGTGACCGACGTGATGGCAATTGTCTAACGAGTCGACAGCTATCGGCTGGCAGCTATCAGATGTTCGCGAATGAGACGATGGTGCATGAACGCGGCAGCCTCGGTTGCCCGCAGCCCGATAGCTGATGACTGATAGCGTGCGGTTGGCCGATCGCTGATAGCTTCCACCGAGACCCCCATGAACCCAATCATCCGCTTCTGGCGATCCACCATCGGGCAGCGGGTGCTGATGGCCCTGACCGGGATCATCGGCATCGGGTTCGTCATCCTCCATATGGTGGGGAACCTGCAGATCTTCCAGGGGCCGGAGAAGCTCAACGGCTACAGCCACATGCTGCACGGGCCGTTGAACGAGCTGCTCTGGGTGGCACGGGTGGTGCTCCTGGTCGCGGTGATCGTCCACATCTGGATGGCGTACAAGGTCACCGTCCGTAACGCCGCCGCTCGGCCCGTCGAGTACCAGAAGCGGGAGCCGCAGGTCTCGACCTGGGCCGCCCGTACGATGCGCTGGGGCGGGGTGCTCCTGCTCATCTTCATTCCGTTCCATATCCTCAACATCACCACTGGCGATATCCACCCCGGCGGCACGTTCGTGCCCGGCGATGTCTACGGCAACCTGACCGCCAACTTCAGGCTCTGGTGGATGACGGCGTTCTACGTCCTGGCGATGGGTGCCCTCGGCCTCCACCTCTTCCACGGCGCGTGGAGCTCCTGGCGGACGCTGGGCATCGCGAAGCCGAGCGACAAGCCGCTGCATCGCGACATTGCGGCGTTGGTGGCCGTCGTGGTGGCGCTCGGATTTGCGCTGGTCCCGCTTTCGATCTTCTTCGGCTGGGTGCGCTGAGATGGAACTGAACCCGAAGGTCCCCGCGGGGCCGATCGAGACGCTCTGGGATCGGCACCGGTTCGAGATGAAGCTGGTCAACCCCGCCAACAAGCGGAAGCACACGATCATCGTGGTCGGCAGCGGGCTCGCGGGTGCCTCGGCAGCGGCGTCGCTGAGCGAACTGGGTTATCACGTCAAGTGCTTCTGCTTCCAGGACTCTCCGAGGCGGGCGCACTCTATCGCGGCGCAGGGCGGGATCAACGCCGCCAAGAACTACCAGAACGACGGCGACTCGGTCTGGCGGCTCTTCTACGACACCGTGAAGGGCGGGGACTTCCGCTCCCGGGAGTCGAATGTGTATCGGCTGGCGCAGTTGAGCGTCAACATCATCGACCAGGCGGTGGCGCAGGGGGTGCCGTTCGCGCGGGAATACGGCGGCCTGTTGGACAACCGGTCCTTCGGGGGCGCCCAGGTGAGCCGGACCTTCTATGCCCGGGGCCAGACCGGTCAGCAGCTGCTGTTGGGTGCCTATCAGGCGCTCGAGAAGCAGATCGCCGTGGGCGGGGTCGAGATGCACCCGCGCACCGAGATGCTCGATCTCGTGGTCATCGACGGGCAGGCGCGCGGGATCGTCACCCGCGACCTCGTGTCCGGCGCGGTCGAGGCGCACGTCGCCGACGCGGTGGTGTTGGGCACCGGCGGGTATGGCAACGTCTTCTACCTCTCCACCAACGCCAAGGGGTCCAACGCGACCGCCATCTGGCGCGCGTACAAGCGCGGTGCGGCGTTCGCCAACCCCTGCTATACCCAGATCCACCCGACCTGCATCCCGGTGAGCGGCCACTATCAGTCGAAGCTCACGCTGATGAGCGAGTCGTTGCGGAACGACGGTCGGGTCTGGGTGCCGAAGCAGAAGGGGGACACGCGCCGTCCCAACGAGATCCCGGAAGCCGAACGCGACTACTACCTGGAGCGGCGCTACCCGAGTTTCGGGAACCTGGTGCCGCGCGACGTCGCCTCGCGGGGTGCCAAAGAGCGCTGCGACGCCGGCTACGGTGTCGGGCCCGGCGGGTACGGCGTCTATCTCGACTTCGCCGATGCGATCAAGCGGCTGGGGCGCCACAAGATCGAGGAGCGCTACGGCAACCTCTTCGAGATGTACCAGCGGATCACCGACGAGGACCCCTACCAGGTGCCGATGCGCATCTACCCGGCCATCCACTACACGATGGGCGGGCTGTGGGTGGATTACGACTTGATGAGCTCGGTCCCGGGTCTGCATGTCATCGGTGAGGCCAACTTCTCCGATCACGGCGCCAACCGGCTGGGTGCGAGCGCACTGATGCAGGGCCTGGCCGATGGCTACTTCGTGCTTCCGGCGACGATGGGCAACTACATCGCTCGCGCCAAGCTCCCACCGGTCACCGCCGACCATCCCGCCTTCAAGGCGTCGATGGCCGAGGTGGCGGCGCGGACCGCGCGGCTATTGGCCATCAAGGGAGACCGCTCGCCCGACAGCTTCCACAAGGAGCTCGGCAAGGTGATGTGGGAGGACTGCGGGATGGCGCGGAACAAGAAGGGGCTCGAAGCCGCGATCGCGCGGATCAGGGAGATCCGCGAGGAGTTCTGGAAGCATGTGTCCGTCCCCGGCACCGGCGAAGAGCTCAATCAGTCGTTGGAGAAGGCGGGGCGGGTGGCAGACTTCCTGGAGCTCGGCGAGCTGATCTGTCGAGATGCGGCGCACCGGGAAGAGTCGTGCGGGGGGCACTTCCGGGAGGAGTATCAAACGCCGGAGGGAGAGGCGCTGCGCGACGACGAGCACTTTGCCTATGTGGCGGCGTGGGAGTACACCGGTGAAGGGAAGGCGCCGGCGCTCAACAAAGAGCCGTTGGCGTTCGAACACGTTCACCTGGCCCAACGGTCCTACAAATAGGGCACGGCCGCTGACCGCGCCGCTGGCACGCACGAACGAGGATCCACCATGCATATCCACCTGAAGGTCTGGCGCCAGTCTGGTCCCGGTGCCGCCGGTCGCCTCGAGAGCTACGATGCGGCCGACGTCAATCCGGACATGTCGTTCCTTGAGATGCTCGACGTCGTGAACGAGGGATTGCTGGAGCGGGGGGAGCGGTCGATCGCCTTCGATCATGACTGTCGCGAGGGGATCTGCGGCTCCTGCTCGATGATGATCGATGGAGTGGCGCATGGGCCCGTCAAGGGCACCGCCACCTGCCAGCTGCACATGCGGAGCTTCCAGGACGGCGACACCGTCGTGGTCGAGCCGTGGCGCTCGCGCGCGTTCCCGATCATCAAGGACCTCTGCGTCGACCGGAGCGCGCTCGACCGGGTCATCCAGGCGGGCGGGTTCATTTCAGCGCGCACCGGCAGCGCACCGGATGGCAACGCGATCCAGGTCGCCAAGGTCGATGCCGACCGGGCCTTCGAGGCCGCCGCCTGCATCGGGTGCGGAGCCTGTGTCGCCGCCTGTCCCAATGGGGCGGCCTCGCTCTTCACCGCCGCCAAGATCTCCCACCTGGGCCTTCTGCCGCAGGGCCAGCCTGAACGCGCTCGCCGAGCCCTGGCGATGGTGGAGCAGATGGATATCGAGGGGTTCGGCGGGTGCACGCTCTTCGGTGAGTGCCAGGAGGCGTGCCCCAAGGAGATCAGCATCGATTTCATTGCGCGGATGAATCGGGACTTCGTGGTCGCATCGCTCTTCGCGCCGTCGGAATGACGCTGGGCCTCGCCGCCCGCTCCGGATCCATTGCACCGGGCCGCCTGATGTCAGGTGGCCCGGCGTTGCTGTTGGCGGGGACGCTGCTGGTGACGGCCGGCCCGCTTGCGGCCCAGGCCTTTCACCTGGGGCCGGTCTCCGGCGACCTGATGGCCCAGGCGGTCGGGGTCGTCTCCTCGGCGGCGCCGATGCCGCATGACGTCCGGGTCACCGAAGCGCGCGTGGTCCAACCGGTCTTCTCCCTCGGCCTGGTCGCGCTCGGCGGCCACCTTCGGTTCCGCGGCACCCTCGACCTCGAGGGGTGGACGATCCCCGATGGGGAGCTCACCCCGGGCGCCTACGGCGAGGGATTCATCGACCGCCGCCATCCGCACACCTATGTGCACGAGCTGATGCTCACGGCGCATGATGTGCTCGGAGGGCTGGCGGTGCCGGCGCACCTGTCGTTCGCGTTCGGCAAGGGATTCGTCGCCTTCGGGAGCGACGACCCGATGGAGAGCCCGGTGGAGCGCTATCCGGTCGACCACCACCTGGCCCAGATCCTCGAGCGCGAGGTGGCCATCGTCGGGATCGGCGTCGGACGGGCGGCGTTCGAGGCCACCTGGTTCAACGGGGACGAGCCTGAGTACCCGTCCGAGTGGCCCAACGGTCGGCGCTTCGGCGATTCTTACGCACTGCGCGCCACGTTCCGGCCGGTGCCGGGACTCGAAGGCCAAGGTTCATATGCCAGGGTCAAGAGCCCCGAGCAACGACTGGGGGCAGGCCCCACGCAGTCCAAGTGGAGCACGTCGGTGCGTCTCGAGCGGGACCTGGGTGGCCGGCCGGTGTATGCAATGGCGGAGTATGCGCGCACCGTGGATGCCGGGGGCGCGTTCGTGTATGACAGCTGGCTCGCCGAGGGTGCGGTCACACTGGGTCTCGTTCGTCCTTATATGCGTCTGGAACGTACTGACCGTCCGGAAGAGCCACGGGTGGATGGCGCTTATCGGACCCAGCGGCCACCACTCGATAACTCGCTGCTCGGGATCACGCGCTGGTCCATCGCGACCGTGGGCGCCCAAGTGACGGCGCTCACCGCGCTCCGCCGGCTTCGCGTGATTCCTTTCGGGGAACTGTCGGTGGCGGGAGTGCGTCCGCTGAGCGGCTCTTTTGACCCCGATGCGTGGTATGGCGGGAGCACGATCCTGCAGCTGACCGCAGGGGTGCGGCTCGACTGGGGGATGGTCGGGCACCGGATGGGGCGGTACGGGACCGTGCCGGACGATGCGACCTCGATGTCGACGATGAACATGGACAGCGTGGGGGAGCGATGAAGCGCTGGGTCGTCGGGTGTATCTCGGTCGTCATCGCGGTCGCATGTGGGTCGGGGACGGGGCCGTCGGCACGGCCCTCCGGGCACGCCGTGGCGGTCGTCTCCGGTGATCACCAACTCGTGCCCGTCCGCACGGCGGCCGGTGCGCCCTTGGTCGTCCGTATCACCGACACCCACGGGGAACCGGTCGCGGGCGCGTTGGTGGCCTGGCAGGTGACCTCAGGCCGCGGGGCCATCAGCGGGGCCACTGCGTCCGACACCAACGGCGTATCGCAGGCCAGTTTCGCCGCCGATTCCATCGCAGGACCGGTCCGGGTCCAGGCCGGGGGCGCCCCGGCGTCCGATTCCGTGGTCTTTGCTGTGGGGGTCGTTGCGGGCGCGCCGGCCCGGATCGCGCGCGCCTCTGGGGACGGGCAGTTCGGCTGCTTCGGAACGGTGCTCCCCACCCAACTTGGCGTGATCGCGACCGACCAATACGGCAACATCGTCTCGGGTCCCTGGGTCCATTGGACCATCGCAGCGGGAGGAGGGCACCTCTCTGTCGACAGTTCCCGGGTGGATATCGGCGGGCACACCAGCGCGAGCTTCACACTCGGCACCGCTGGCCCGCAAAGTGTTTCTGCGACGAGCACGCTCAGCGGGTCGCCGATCATCTTCACGGCGACTGGCCGCCGTTGCTTCTCCGTCCTGGGGGGTGGCAACAACGAGGGGGGCCGCTACACCTCCGACCTCTGGCTGGCCAGGGGATACGCATATACCGGGACCTGGGAATTTCGGAGCCAGGTCGGGAACGTAGTGGACGTCTGGCAGCTGGGCCCGAACGGAGCGCCGACCCAGATCCGCCAGCTTACCGTGGCGGCGAATATCCAGGTCGTGAGCGACCTGCAGGTGAGTCCAGACAGCACCCTCCTGGCCGTGACCGGCGAGTACGGCTCCGATGCGGGCCTCTACCTGTACAGCCTTGCCGATCCATCCGACCCTGCATTCCTCGCCCGGTGGCTGGTGACCGGCAGCCAGACGTCGGGATTGCATACCGGGACCCTCGCGGTGGTGGACGGCCAGCTCTACGACTTCACCGCGCGCGACCCACGTGGGCCCGCTCTCCTGATCTTCCGGATCCAGCCCGATTCGACCGACAAGATCGCGCTCGTCGATTCACTGTCGATGCCGGCCAACTACGGCATCCATGACACGTATGTACGGGACGGCATGCTCTTCGTGGAAAATTGGAACAGCGGGTTGTGGATCTACGACATCGGAGGCGCGGGCCGGGGCGGGACCGTGGCGAGCCCGGTATTCATCAGCTCGATCGTGACCGGGGCGGCGGCCGATGGGAGCACGCCCGCGGGGCAGGTCCACAACGCCTGGTGGTTCCATAACCCCGCGACAGGCGAGCAGAAGTACGTCTTCGTCGGACAGGAAGGCCCCGATGTCATCGGGAGCCAGAGCAACGGGGATATCCACGTGGTGGACATCTCCGATCTCGACCACCCGACGGAGGTGGCCCACTATCACATGGGCAGCCATCAGGGGACCCACAATTTCTGGATGGATGAATCACGCCAGATCCTGTACGCGGCCTACTATAATGGTGGCGTCGTTGCCCTCGATGTGTCCGGGACCCTCAGCGGCGACCTCGCGGGGCGGGAGATCGCGCGGCTGGCCCCGGGAGGGGCAGGCGATACCTACGTCTGGGGCGTGATGCTCTATGGCGGGCATCTGTATGCCGCGGATATGCTGAGTGGGCTCTGGGCCCTCGCGGTGCCCTGAGTCGAGGGCCCTCGGGCCCGCAAGTATTGGGTGGCGCCGGGGGACGACCGTGCCATATTACGGGCCGCCGATCGTTCGGCGGCCCGTTCCATTGTGTGAACCTCCCATCTCTCAACGGATCCCACCGTGCGACTCTCCCTCGCTTTCCCGGCGCTCCTCCTGCTTGCGGCCCCCGTCGCGGCGCAACAGACCGAAGCGCTCGACCGCGTCCTGCTTTCCACACCCGATGCCGCGAAGGCGCGGGAATACTCGACTGAGTTGAGTCGCGTCATCCATATCGCGGGTTCGCCGCGCCAGGTCGAGACGGCCGACTATGTCCTGCGCCTGATGAAGTCCTGGGGGCTCGATACCAGCCGCGCCAGTTACAAGGTCTACCTCCCGTGGGCCGATTCTGCCGTGGTGGAGCTCGCTGGCATCACGCCGACCCGGCTGTCCCTCGCCGAGCCCCCGATCCCCGGTGACACGACGAGCTACCTGGCGCAGTACCCGACGGTCCATGGGTACAGCGGCTCGGGCGACATCACGGCACCGCTCATCTACGTCAACTACGGGCTCCCGGTCGACTACACGCGGCTCGATTCCCTGGGCATCAGCGTCAAAGGAAAGATCGTGATAGCGCGGTATGGTCGGAGCTTCCGCGGCATCAAGGCGCGGGAGGCGGAATCGCACGGCGCCGCGGCGATCCTCATCTATTCCGATCCGCAGGATGACGGCTTCGTCCCCGGCGACGTCTACCCCGAGGGTCCGATGCGTGGCCCGTACGGAGTGCAGCGCGGCACGGTCTACAACGGCGACGGCGAACCCTCGACGCCCGGGTGGGCGAGCACGCCGGACGCCAAGCGGCTCGATCCGTCGCAGATGACGATCCCGCACATCCCATCGGTCCCGCTGGGCTACGGGAACGCGCAGGTCCTGCTGCAGGGTCTCAAGGGCCCGTCAGCGCTCCGTGGGTGGCAGGGTGGGCTTCCTTTCCATTACCACCTCGGTGGCACCGCCGATGTGAAGGTCCGCGTGGCCGTGTGGGCCGAGTCGGGGGCCAAGGCGTGGAAGACCATCATCAACACGTTCGGGACGCTCAAGGGAATGACCTGGCCCGACGAGATGGTCATCACTGGTGCGCACCGGGACGCGTGGGGACCGGGGGCCGCCGACAACGTATCAGGCGTGACCTCCGTGCTTGAATCGGCTCGCGCGTGGGCCGAAGCGGCGCGACGGGGGCTCCGTCCCCGCCGGACGCTGGTGTTCGCAACGTGGGATGCCGAGGAATGGGGCGATGAGGGATCGACCGAGTGGGTCGAGGCGCACGAGCCCGACCTCTCCGCACACGCCGTGGGGTACTTCAACCAGGACGCCGGCGGGATCGGTCGTTCCTTCGGTGCCTCGGCCACCGCGTCACTGCAGCCGCTGATGCGTGAAGTGACCAAGCTGGTCCCGCAGCCGGGGGACACCGCGTCCATCTACGATGTATGGCGGCGTCGTGCGCATGTGGCCGACTCGCTCGAGCCCGAGATGGGCGATCTCGGTGGCGGCAGCGACTTCGCCGCGTTCTACAACCACCTCGGTATCCCGTCAGCCGACTGGGGATTCGGGGGCGCGTCGGGCAACTATCACTCCCAGTATGACAGTGAAAAGTGGATGGAACAGTGGGGGGACAGCGGCTTCCTCGGCCATCGGGCCATCGCGCAGGTGGACGCACTCCTGCTGGCCCGGATGGCCGACAGTGATGTGCTGCCGCTCGATGAGGCCAGCCTGGCCCACTATATGGGCTCGTTGGTGAAGGGGATCGAGGTCCGCGCGGCGGCCGCCGGTTGGCACACCGACATGTCCGAACTCAGGCGTGCCATCACCGGGATGTATGATGCGGCGCTCGGTTTCGCCAACGTGCGCGATGCCGGGATGGCGTCGACCGACCCCAAGGGGGCCGTGGCGGCACTCGCGCGCGCCAACTTGTACCTGCGTCAGTCCGAGATGGCGCTGGCGCGCCCGGAAGGGCTGGTGGGCCGTCCCTGGTTCCGGAATCTCATGTTCGCCGCCGACCGGGACAACGGCTACGCCGACATCGCACTCCCCGGGATCGCCGAGGCGATGGAGGACAAGGATCGGCCCCGGTTCGACCACGAGGTGTCCGATCTGGCGGCCCGGGTCGATCGGTCGACCGAGCTCCTTCGGCAGGCCACGGCGGCGCTCGCCAGGCGCTGAGGCGGAGGGCCGAATGCGAACGGCGGGCCCCGGGGAACGTCCCGGAGCCCGCCGTTCCTGCATCCGTCCCTTTGGATCAGTGGCTGCTGGCCGGTGCCGACCAGGAGTCGTTGGCGGAGTTGTAGTCCTTGAACCAGTCGGTGGTCCAGAGCTGGGCCGCCACCACCGGCTTTGGCGTCTGGACCTCGCTCAGGAACTTGGTCTGGTCGTAGTACCAGACCTCGACCGGGAGCTTGACCATCTGGTACGATCCGTCGCTCAGGGTGAGCCGCAGGTCGACCGGCATCACGGCCGCGCCGTTGTTGGTGAGCGCGATCTTCACGTCGCTCGAGCCATCGGCGTTCTGCGTCTGGGTGACGTTGTCGATGCCCTGGTCGAGCGTCGACGTGGTGTAGAACCACTCCCGCCAGAACCAGCTCAGGTCCCGTCCCGACATGTCCTCCATCGTCCGGAAGAAGTCCTCCGGGGTCGGGTGCTTGAACGCCCAACGGTGGGTGTACTCGCTGAACGCCTTGTCGAACACCGCCGGCCCCAGCACCTCGTTGCGAAGGGCCAGGAGCGCGATCGATGGCTTCACGTACGCCAACTCACCCAGGTTCGCGTTGGTGCGGTACCGGTTGGCCGGCGTCATGATCGGCTGGGCCGTGGGCCGCTGGTCGTTCGCCATCACGAAGAACTTCTCTTCGGCCTTGCGGTTCGAGGAGTCGCTGCGCTGCCAGTAGTCCTCTTCCGAGAACGTATTGATGAACGTGTTGAAGCCTTCGTCCATCCACGCGTAGAGACGCTCGTTCGAACCGACGGTCATCGGGTACCACATATGCCCGATCTCGTGGGTCACGACGTTATAGAGCGCTTCTTTGGCCTCCTGCAACGCCTCGGCCCCGGTCCCACGCGGGTTGCTGGGCGCCTCCATGGCGACCATCGGATACTCCATCCCGCTGATCGGGCCCTCGACCGCCGAGATGTGCGGATAGGGGTACGGCAGCCACCGCTCGCTGTATTCCTTGATCGAGAAGCGGCTCATCTTGGCGGCATCGGACCAGGTGGATGCGGCAGCGGCACGATAATACGCGAAGGCGAAGTGCCCGTCGTAGCTCGAGCCGTCCCAGAGATATTCCGGCGACCCGGCCCAGGCCACGTCGCGCACGTTCTGGGCCTTGAAGCGCCAGGTGAGCATCCCGTCCTTCTTCGGGCGGGCCGCACCGCTTGTGAGGTCGGCCTCGGTGATGATATGGATCGTGGTGTCGCTCTTGGCCGCGAGCGCCAGTCGGGCGCGCTCGGTGGCGGTGTAGACCTCGGTGGGGTTCTGCACCACGCCGGTGCCGGCCACGATGTACCCGGCCGGGACGGTCACTTCATAAGTGAAGTCGCCGTATTCGAGGTAGAACTCGCCCTGACCCAGGTATTGATCGGTGTTCCAGCCCCGGATGTCGTCATACACCGCCATCCGCGGGTACCACTGCGCCAGCTCGAAGAGCGGACCATCGTACCCCATCCGGTCGGCGCCATGCTCGGGGATGATGAACGAGTAGTCGATGGCGATGACCGTCGTTCCGCCCGGTGCCACCGGATCGGCCAATGGCAGGAAGAGCATCGTGTCGTCGGTCCGGCCGGTGAGCTTCTTCGATGCCGCCTTGCCCTTGGGGTGGCCGCGGATCGGTGATTCCTGGGTGATCGAGGCCAACGTGAATCCGCCATCGAAGCCACGGGTGCCGAAGCGCGAGTTGGCCGGGAACATCAGCGACCCAACGCTCCCCTGCCGAAACAGGTTCTGGTCCAGCTGGAGGTACAGGTGATCCAGCGCAGCAGGCGAGTGGTTGGTGTAGGTGATGCGCACCGTGCCCTTGATGGTCTTGGCCCCGGTATCGAGGGTGGCACGGATGTCGTAGTCCGCCCGCTGCTCCCAGTACTTGGGGCCCGGGCGTCCATCGGGCAGCCGGACCTGGTTGCCCGGCCGGAGATCCAGGTGGGCAAAGATGCCGGTGTCGGCGGTCGGAGTGCGCATCGGCGGCAGCGCCGGCTGCTGCGGCCGGGCCATGACCGGTGGGGCCGGCGGAGTCGGGGCCGCAGGCTGCTGCGCGCCGAGCATCACGGGGAGCGCGACGAGCAGCAGCGGGGTCAGGAATGTGCGCATAAGGGCTGGCTCATGAGACGGGAAAGAAGCGAGAACCGAAGTGAACGGATGCTGATGCCGGGAACGAGCGCCCGCGGAGGCGCCGTGCCTGCCGTACGACCCTATAACCGGGGAAGTGTCACGCCGAGCTGGCCCTGGTACTTGCCGGCCTTGTCCTTGTAGCTGGTGGCGCAGATGTCGTCCGGGGCCGCCTCGAAAAAGAGCACCTGGCAGATGCCTTCGTTGGCGTAGATCTTGGCCGGCAAGGGCGTGGTGTTGGAGATCTCGAGCGTCACGTGGCCTTCCCACTCCGGCTCGAACGGCGTCACGTTGGTGATGATGCCGCAGCGCGCATACGTCGATTTGCCGACGCAGATGGTCAGCACCTCGCGGGGGATCCGGAAGTACTCTACCGAACGTGCCAGCGCGAAGCTGTTGGGCGGCACGATGCACACATCGCCGGTGAACTCGACGAAGCTCTTCGGGTCGAATGACTTCGGGTCGACGATCGCCGAGAGCACATTGGTGAAGATCTTGAACTCGGGCGCCACCCGCATGTCATAGCCGTAGGACGATACGCCATACGAGATGACCTTCCGTCCGGCGGCGTCGGTCTCCCGGACCTGGCCGTCGACGAACGGCTCGATCATCCCGCGTTCCTGGGCCATGCGGCGGATCCAGCGGTCGGACTTGATGGTCATGGAGTGGGCGGGCAAGGGGATCAAGGACGGGCGAGCGGGCGTCCGAATATACCCGTGGTCCGCGGCGGGCTGAATCCCCTCGGGGTCGGTCGGGAATCGGGCCCCGCCTGGCCGGTCCGCTTGCCGAAGGCGGGTTGAACTCGTCTCCACCGGGGTTTAGCTTCAGCGATCCGTAAGTGAAAAAATTCACTATACGCCGAGCCCATGCTTCAGCCCTACCTTCCGATCCTCCTGGTCATCGCCTTCGTGATCGCCAACGCGGTCTTGATGCTGGGCGTGTCGCGTGTGTCGGATCTGGCGCTCAAGACCGCGCAGCCCACCGCCATCAAGTCGGCGCCGTATGAATCCGGGATGCCGGTGCTCGGGGACGCGCGGGCGCGGTTCTCGGTCACGTTCTACATGGTCACCCTCCTGTTCATCGTCTTCGATATCGAGGCGGTGTTCATGATCCCCTGGGCGGTGGCCTTCCAGCAGCTCACCGCGATGCGCGGACTGCTCATCCTGGAAATGCTCGTCTTCATGCTCATCCTCGTGGTGGGCTTCATCTATGTGTGGAAACGGGGGGCGCTCGAATGGGAGTGACCGTACCCGAGCCCGCGACCGGGATCACCACGATGTCGGAGATCTCACCCAACTGGGTGACCACCCGACTGGACTTCCTGGTCAACTGGGCCCGCAAGAACTCGCTCTGGCCGATGCCCTTCGGGACCGCCTGCTGTGCCATCGAATACATGGCGACCGCCGCCTCCCGCTTCGACATTGCGCGCTTCGGGATGGAGCGCCAGAGCTTTTCGCCCCGCCAGGCCGACGTGCTGATCTGCGCGGGACGCCTGCCGTTCAAGCTGGCCCCGGTCATCCGCAAGATCTGGGACCAGATGCCCCAGCCCAAGTGGGCCATCTCGATGGGGGCCTGCGCCTCCTCGGGCGGCATCTTCGACACCTATGCGATGGTGCAGGGGATCGACACGATCATTCCCGTGGATGTGTATGTGCCCGGCTGCCCGCCGCGTCCCGAAGGGTTGATGTATGGCATCACGCTGCTGCAGAAGAAGATCGCCGGCGAGACCATCACCGATACCGGCATGCGTCGGGAGCACCTGGTCGGACCCGACGGCCTCTTCGTTCGCCCGGCGCGTCTCGATGAGATCTCGGAGCCCTTCGGCAACTCCGTGCAGCAGACCCGCTCCTCATGAGCGAGCACCCGAGCGTCGCGGCCCTGCGCGCGCGCTTCGGCGCGGCGCTGGCAGGTGCGTCCGAGAGCTGCGGCGATACCATCGTGCGGATCAAGGCCGATCGGGCCCTCGAGATCTTCACTTGGTTCCGGGACGATCCGGCCCAGTCGTACGACTACCTCGTCGACGTCACCGCGGTCGAATACCGTGACCCTGAGCTGCCGCTCGAGGTGGTCTGGCAGCTCCGCTCCTTGACCCATGCGCGCGACCTCCGGGTCAAGGTGACGCTCGACAAGGCGGGCCCGCTGGAGGTGCCGTCGGTGTACGACCTCTGGCGGGGGGCCGATTGGCTGGAGCGTGAGGTGTACGACATGTTCGGGATCTCCTTTGCCGGCCATCCCGATCTCCGACGGATCCTGATGTGGGACACCTACCACGAGGGCCATCCGCTCCGGAAGGATTTCCCGTTGCGCGGACATTTCAGCCGTGCCGAGCAGACCCGCCAGGCCCTCGCAGCCAATCCCGAAGCGCACTACTCGATGGAAGAGCTGTCGATCGCCGAGTCCTATGACGACCTTCCGGTCGACATGCGCGATCGGCTCGCGCGCGGCGAGCGGGGGACGGTCTGATGGCCGGCCGGACGGTCGAATTCGCACTCAGCACGCCGGTGCTGGACCAGCACGGGCGGGTCTCCCACGCGCCGCTGGGTGCGCCGGCGCAGGGTGAGGACGACCTGCACGGCGAGCACATGCTCATCAACATCGGCCCCCAGCACCCCGCCACCCACGGGGTGCTGCGCTTGGTCATCGAGCTCGATGGTGAGCGCGTCGTGCGGGTCATCCCCCACATCGGCTACCTGCACTCCGGCTTCGAGAAGCTGGGCGAGTACCGGCACTACAACCAGATCGTGCCGCTCACCGACCGCACCGACTACCTCTCGCCGATGGCCAACAACGTCGGCCTGGCCCTGGCGGCCGAGAAGCTGATGGGGATCACCATCACCGAACGCTGCCAGGTGCTCCGGGTCATCGCCTGCGAAATGAGCCGGATCATCAGCCACCTCGTCTGGCTCGGCACCACCGGCATCGACCTGGGCGCGTTCACGCCGTTCCTGTGGACCTTCCAGCAGCGGGAGCGCATCTACGACCTGCAGGAATCGTGGACCGGCGCCCGGCTCACCACTTCGCTCACGCGGGTGGGCGGGATGATGGCCGATGTGCCTGAAGGGTGGGAGGATGGACTCCGGGAGTTCTGTCGCACCTTCCCGACGACGCTGCGCGAAGTGGACACGATGTTCACCCGGAACGCCATCTGGATCGGGCGGACCCAGGGCGTCGGGGCCATGTCTTCAGCGGATGCGATCAACTACTCCCTGTCCGGCCCGATGCTCCGGGCCAGCGGCGTGCCGTTCGACGTGCGCAAGGACCGCCCGTACCTGGGGTACGAGACCTACGACTTCGATGTGCCCGTCGGTGAACACGGCGACGTCTACGATCGGTACCGGGTGCGCCTCGAGGAGATGTGGCAGTCCGCCCGGATCCTCGAGCAGGCGCTCGACCGCCTGGCCAAGCTCGCCGGGGCGCCGATCAACGTGGCCGACGCCCGGGTCATCCTGCCCGGCAAGCGGCAGGCAATGAGTGACATGGAGTCGATGATCCACCACTTCAAGCAGGTGATGGAAGGCGTGAAGGCGCCGTCGGGAGAGGCGTACCTCCCGATCGAGAACCCGAAAGGCGAGCTGGGCTACTACTTCGTTTCCGATGGCACCGCCAAGCCGGTCCGGTGGCGCATCCGGCCGCCTTCGTTCATCAACCTCGCGGCCCTCCCGTCCCTGTGTGTGGGGGCGCTGCTCTCGGACGTGATCGCCATCAACGCCAGCGTCGACATCGTGATGGGGGAGATCGACCGGTGAACGCGCCAACCGCCGCCTACCTGCCGGTCTTCACCGGTGCCGCGCGCCAGGAGCTCGACCGGCTCTTCACCAAGTACCCGACCAAGCAAGCCTGCCTCCTTCCGGCGCTCTGGATGGTGCAGGAGGCCCGCGGCTGGATCAGCCCCGAGGCGATCGCGGAGGTGGCGGATGTGCTGGGGATCACGCCCGCATATGTACGCGGGGTCGTGACCTTTTATACGATGTACCACACCCATCCGGTGGGTCGGCACTTCATCCAGGTCTGCACCACGAGTCCCTGCGGGCTCTGCGGTGCGGAGGAGACGCTCAAGGCGATCGTCCGGGAGACCGGCTGCAAGGAGCTTGGCGCCACCAGCCCCGACGGGCGCTTCACCGTCATCGAGGTCGAATGCCTGGGAGCCTGCGGGTTCCCGACGCCGATCCTCGTGAACGATGACTTCATCGAGAACGTGACGCCGGAGCGGGTGGCGGGCGTGCTGCAGAGGTACCAGTAATGGGCTATCCGAATCCGAGTCATCCCAAGGAGACCGTCGTCCTGTCGAAGCACTTCGGCGACGCCGGCGCCCGGTCCTTCACGGGATGGGTGGAGCGGGGCGGCTACGCCGGCTTGAAGAAGGCGCTGGGGATGACCCCCGAGGCCGTCATCGAGGTCATCAAGGCGTCGGGCCTCCGCGGAAGGGGCGGGGCCGGGTTCCCGACCGGGCTCAAGTGGTCGTTCATGCCGAAGAACGACGGCAAGCCCCACTACCTGATCTGCAACGCCGATGAGTCCGAACCCGGCACCTTCAAGGACCGGGAGATCATGCGCTGGACGCCGCACGCGCTCATCGAAGGGTGTGCGATGGGTGCGTACGCCATCGGTGCGGAGACCTGCTACGTCTACATCCGCGGCGAGTTCACCGAGCCGTGGAAGGTCATGACCGACGCCGTCCGGGATGCCTACGCCAACGGCGCCCTGGGCGACGACGTGTTCGGCACCGGCACGAAGATCCACGTCGTCCTCCACCGCGGTGCCGGCGCGTATATCTGCGGCGAAGAGACCGCAATGATCAATTCCCTGGAGGGGAAGCGCGGCAATCCCCGGATCAAGCCGCCCTTCCCGGCGGCTGCGGGGCTCTTTGCCATGCCCACCACGATCAACAACGTCGAGACCCTCACGGCGGCGCCGCACATCCTGGTGCGCGGGGCCGAGTGGTACAAGGGATTGTGCAAGGGCAATCCGAAGAGCACCGGCACCAAGTTGATCTCGGTCTGCGGGCATGTGCAGCGCCCCGGCAATTACGAGATCACGCTGTGCACGCCGATGAAGGAGCTCATCTACGACATGTGCGGCGGGATGCGGCCGGGCCGCACGTTGAAGGCGGTCATTCCCGGCGGGTCGTCGGTGCCGCTGATGGATGCCAACGACGTCGAAACCTGCGTAATGGACTATGAGGGTGTCGTGGCGGCGGGTTCGATGCTGGGGTCCGGCGGGATGATCGTCATGGATGACACCGCCGACATCCCGTATCAGGTCTGGCGTCTGGCCCGCTTCTACGCCCACGAGTCCTGCGCCCAGTGTACCCAGTGTCGAGAAGGTACGGCCTGGACGGTCAAGGTCCTGGAGCGGATCCTCAAGGGGGAAGGGCGCGACAGCGATATCCAGCTCCTGCTCGACCTCGCGCGCAACATGACCGGCACGACCATCTGCGTCCTCTCCGACTCCTGCGCGGCCCCGGTGGTGAGCGGGCTCCAGAAGTTCCGCGGGGAATTCGATGCATACCTGAGCCGCCGGCGTCAGCCGGCGCTCGCCTCCGTATGAGCGCCATGCCCCAGGATCTCGTTTCCGTCACGATCGACGGACGTCAGGTGAGCGTTCCGAAGGGGACGCCCATCATCGAGGCGGCCAAGCAGGCCGGCGTGCTGGTGCCGCACTATTGCTACCACCCGTCGTTGCCGAGTCCGGCGGTGTGCCGCATGTGCCTGGTGGAGGTGGAGAAGGCGCCCAAGCTCATGCCGGCCTGCGTCACCGCGGTCGCCGAAGGACAGGTGGTGCACACCCAGGGCGCCGCGGCCAAGAAGGCGCGCGAAGGGGTGCTCGAACTGCTCCTCATCAACCATCCGCTCGACTGCCCCATCTGCGACCAGTCGGGGGAGTGCGAGCTCCAGGACTACACCTTCCAGGAAGGGCGCGCCGCGGGACGCTACGCCGATTACCCGAAGCGGTTCAACCCGGTCGAGGATTTCGGACCCGACATCCTGTATGTCGTCAATCGGTGCATCCTCTGCACCCGCTGTGTGCGCTTCATGGAGGACGTGGCCAAGGACGCGATCCTCAACATCTCGGAGCGGGGCGATCGCGCCTGTGTCGGCATCGATCCGGCACACGCTCTCGACCATCCGTGGGCCGGCAATGTGGTCGACTTGTGCCCGGTCGGGTCGCTCCTCTCGAAGGACTTCCTGCACAAGGCCAGGGCGTGGGATCTCGACAAGACCGCCAGCGTGTGCACCGGGTGCAGCCAGGGGTGCAACACGACGGTCGACACCCGCGACGACGTCGTCGTCCGGCTGCGGCCACGTCCCAACCTCGATGTCAATCGCCACTTTATCTGCGACACTGGCCGGCTGGACTATCGTTGGATGAATCGCGGCGACCGGGTCGAGGCCCCCCTCATCCGGGACGGCCAGAAGCTTGCCGCCCGCGACTGGCCGGCGGCCTTCGAGCAGGTCGGCCAGCTCGTCGAGGGCGCCAAGGGCTCGGTGGTGGTCCTCGCCAGTGGTCGCGCCTCCAACGAATCGCTCGGAGAGGTGCGGGGTCTCCTCGAGGGACGCTCGGTGACCGCCGCGATCCGGGTGCCGATGGGTGAGACCGAGGCGCCGCTCGTCGGAGTGCCCGACCTGGCACTGCGCAAGGAGCGCGCACCGAATGGCGCAGGTGGCCGCCTGCTCGGTTATTCCGCGTCCTGGGACGCGGCGCTCACGGCGTGCGCCGGTGCGGCACTGGTGCTGGTGATCGATGTCGAGTTGAGCGATGCCGAGCGCGCCGCGGTGTCCAAGGCGGGGGCGGTCATTGCGCTGGCGAGCGTGGACCAGGGATTCGACGGCTGGGCCACGGCGGTGCTTCCCGTCACCACCACGGTGGAAGAGAGCGGCACCTTCACCAATCGCGATGGTCGGGTGCAGCGCTTCTGGCCGGCACGGTCGGCACCAGGGATGGCGCGGCCGGCCTGGTGGGTGGCGGCGGAGTTGCGGTCGGTCGTGAACGGGCGGCAGGTGCCCGCGAACGCCGATGCCGCGTTCGCGGCGCTGGCGGCATCGGTGCCAGCCTTTGCCGGGATGAGCTATGCCGACCTTGGCTTCACCGGCCGCCGGGTGGAACCGGTCGGGGCGGTACGGTGAGCGACGTCCTGGCCCTCCTCACCCCGGAGATGAAGGGGTTCCTGCTCGTCACCGTGGCCAAGCTGCTGCTGGTGTTCACCATCGTGCTGGTGGGTGTGGCCCTCCTCACGTTGATGGAGCGGAAGGTCTCGGCCTGGATGCAGAACCGGATCGGGCCCAACCGGGTCGGGAAGGCCGGGCTCCTCCAGCCCGCAGCCGACGGACTCAAGAACATCCTGAAGGAAGAGACCCTTCCGAAGAGCGCCAACCCGGTCGTCTTCACACTGGCGCCGGCGCTGTCGTTCATCCCGGCGCTCACCCTCTCGGCGGTCATCCCGTTCGCGGCGCCGATCCCGGCGTTCCAGTTCCACCTCGGGTTCCTGGGCGAGTTCGTGTACGCCGGGGGGATGCCGAGCGTGGTGGCGGACCTGCCGATCGGGTTCCTGTTCGTGCTGGCCATCAGTTCCCTGGGCGTCTACGGCATCGCGCTGGCGGGCTGGAGTTCCAACAGCAAGTACTCGCTCCTCGGCGGGCTCCGCGCCAGCGCCCAGATGATCTCCTACGAGGTCGCGATGGGTCTGAGCCTGGTGCCCATCCTGCTGCTGTCGGGGAACGTCTCCTTCACCAAGATCATCGCCGACCAGCAGGGAAGCCTCCTCAATTGGTATGTGTTCCCGCTCTTCCTCTCCTTTTTCGTCTTCCTGGTGTCGGGCTTCGCCGAGACCAATCGGCTGCCGTTCGACCTGCCGGAGGCGGAATCGGAGTTGATCGCCGGGTACCACACCGAGTATTCCGCGATGAAGTTCTCGATGTTCTTCATCGCCGAATACGCCAACATGGTGACCGTGTCCGCGATGGTGTCGACCCTCTTCTTCGGTGGCTGGGACATCCCGTTCACCCACTGGGACGAACGGGCAGGGTGGATCCAATTCGTGGCGACCGGCGCGTTCTTCTTTGCCAAGCTGATGTTCTGGCTCTTCTTCTTCATGTGGATCCGCTGGACCTTGCCGCGCTTCCGGTATGACCAGCTGATGGCGCTGGGCTGGAAGGTGCTCCTCCCCATCTCGCTGGCGTATGTGATGCTGGTGGCAGGGACGGTCTACCTCGGCACCGACGTGTTGCAGCTGGCGGCGCGCGGGGTCACGGCGCTGCTCATCATCCTGAGTGTGCTGGCCGGTGGTGTCCTCTTCTATATCCTTGATCGTGGCGCCATCGTCAGCGGCCGCCGGGCACGACCCGGCCTGTCGGCGACCGCCAGGGCGGTGAGGTCCTGATGGCCATTGGAATCAAGGTGCTCCCGCGCCCCGAGCGCGAGGTGAGCTACGTGCGGGCCACCCTCAAGGGGATGGCGCTCACCTTCAAGCACATGTTCCAGCCGGCGGTCACGATGCAGTATCCCGAGCATCGGAGCACTGACGACTGGCGCATCAGCACCCGGTGGCGGGGTACCCACCGGATGCTCACTGACGAGCAAGGGCGCTCGAAGTGTGTGGCCTGCGGGCTCTGTCCCCAGATCTGTCCGGCCAACTGCATCAAGTTGGTGCCCGGCGAGGATGAGAATGGGGACCGCTACCCGCTGATCTACGAGATCGACGAGTTCCGCTGTGTGTTCTGCGGATACTGCCAGGAGGTCTGTCCCGAAGAGGCCATCCACGTCGGCGTGCATTACGAGAACTCGGAGTACTCACGGGATCGCTTCGTGTACGACCACGAACGCCTCACGTCACAGGTCCACTCGGTGTCCACGCTCTGGGACCCCAGCGACCCGCGGGGCGAGTGAGCCGATGACCCAGGCCGTCTTCTGGTTCTTTGCCGGTATCGCCGTGCTCTCGGCGCTCCTGTGCATCGTGCAGCGGAGTGTCGTCTCGGCGCTGCTGTGGCTGGTGGCCACGATGTTCGCGCTCGCCGCGATCTTCATCCTGCTGAACGCCCAGTTCCTGGGGGCCATCCAGGTCCTGGTGTATGCCGGCGCCATCCTGGTGCTCTTCCTGTTCGTGATCATGCTGCTCAACGTCGGGCATGCCGCCCGCGACCTGCGGGCCTGGCCGGTGTGGCTGCTCGCGGTGATGATCGTCTCGGCGCTCGGCGCCACGCTGCTCAAGCTGGCCGACTACACCCCGGGGCGGCTGGCCGAAGAGGTCATCGGCGGCCCGATCGGCGCCGACCCGACGCAGGTCTTTGCGCCGGGCGCGGCCGTGGCCGGGCAGGTGGCCGCGCACGGCGTCGTGGGTGCGGTGGCGGCACCGCTCTTCCAGCAATGGCTGGTGCCGTTCGAGCTCACGTCGGTGCTGCTCCTGGCGGCCATCGTCGGCGCCGTCGTCCTCGCCAAGCGGAAGCTCTGACCATGGCACCCTCACTGCTGGGCCCGTCGCTCGCCGTATCGGCGGTGCTCTTCTGCATCGGTGTCGCGGGCGTCCTGATCCGCCGCAACGCGATCATGCTGTTCCTCTGCATCGAGTTGATGCTCAACGCCGTCAACCTGGCGTTCGTGGCGCTCAGCCAGCTGCATGGCCTGGGCGGGCAAGTGATCGTCTTCTTCGTGATGACCGTGGCGGCGGCGGAAGCGGCCGTAGGGCTCGCGATCATCCTCGCCGTGTTCCGGCACTCGGAATCGGTCGACCTCAAGAACATCAACCTTCTGCAGGGCTGATGCTCCCTCTGCTCCAGGTCGCCGCGGTACCGACCGGCGGCGCCGCCCTGCACTGGGCGCCCTACGTCATCCTGCTGCCGTTGCTGGGGTTCCTGGCGAACGGTGCGCTGGCGCTGTGGGCGCCCAGGGCCAAGCGCGCCGTGTCGATCATCGGCCCCGGAGTGCTGATCGCGTCCTTTGCCGTGGCGGTCGCCATCGTCAAGGCCGTGCACGATACCGGGCTCATCGTTCCGCAGATCACGACGCTGTGGAATTGGATGCCGGTCGGCACCCTGCAGGTGACGTTCTCGACCCAGGTGGACCAGCTCTCGTCGGTCATGCTGTTGGTGGTCACCGGCGTCGGAAGCTTGATCCACATCTACAGCATCGGGTACATGCGGTCAGATGATGGGTACGCCCGCTTCTTTGCGTACTTGAACCTGTTCGTCGCGGTCATGCTGGTACTGGTGCTGGGGGCCAGCATGCCGGTCATGTTCATCGGGTGGGAAGGGGTCGGCCTCTGCTCCTACCTGCTGATCGGTTTCTGGTTCACGGACAAGGCCAATGCCGACGCCGGGAAGAAGGCGTTCCTCGTCAACCGCATCGGTGACGTCGGATTCCTGTTGGCGATGTTCATCACGTGGCACGCACTGGGGACACTCGACTTCGGGCAGATCTCGGCACTCGCGCCGAGCCGGTTCTCGATGAACGGGGCGGTGGTCACCGCCATCACGCTCTTCCTGATCCTTGGCTGCGTCGGCAAGTCGGCCCAGATCCCGCTCTACACCTGGCTCCCGGACGCGATGGCCGGCCCGACGCCGGTGTCCGCCCTGATCCATGCCGCCACGATGGTCACCGCCGGCGTCTACCTGGTGGCCCGCACCAACGCGCTCTTTGCCCTGGCACCGTTCTCGAGCACGGTGCTCGCGGGCATCGGTGCCGTGACGGCGCTCTTCGCCGCGACCATCGGCCTCCGACAGTACGACATCAAGAAGGTGCTGGCCTATTCGACCGTATCGCAGCTGGGCTACATGTTCCTGGCCGTTGGGACCGGTGCCTATGTGGCCGGCATCTTCCACCTGGCGACCCACGCGTTCTTCAAGGCCCTCCTCTTCCTCGGCGCCGGCAGCGTGATTCACGCGATGCACCACGCCTATCACACCACCCATAACCACGCCGACGCGCAGGACATGCGGAACATGGGCGGACTTGCCGCCAAGATGCCGTGGACCGCGGCGTTGATGGGGATCGCCACGCTGGCCATTTCCGGGGTGCCCCCCTTCGCGGGGTTCTTCTCCAAGGACGAGATCCTTGCCGCGGCATTCGCGCGTGGGGCGGAAGAGCCGGCGTTCTATGTCTTCTGGGCGTTCGGGATCCTCGCGGCGCTCTGCACGGCGGTGTACATGGCCCGCCTGATGGCGATGACGTTCTTCGGGGAGAACCGGACCGGCACGCAGGAGCGCGAGCACCTGCACGAGGCTCCGTGGACGATGACCGGTCCGTTGCTGGTGCTGGGAGTGCTGAGCGTCATCGGCGGGGCGCTCAACCTGCCGGCGCTCTTTGGCGGCCACCTCGGGCTGGCCCACTGGCTGGCACCGGTGGTAGCGCCCGGCGCGCAGTATCGCGGCGTCGAGGAGCTGCACGGATCCGTGGAATACATGTTGCTCTCCGTGGCGGTCGCGGTGGCCGTCATCGGGCTGTTCCTCGGCTGGCGGATGGTCAAGGCCACCGAGATCGTGTCCCCCGAGTTGGCACCGCCGGAGCGGGGCATCGCGTCGCTCCTTTACCACAAGTACTATGTCGATGAGATCTACGACGCGCTGGTGGTCGCCCCGCTGGTGTGGTTCTCCGAGCGGATCCTCTGGAAGGACATCGACCAGGGCCTGATCGACGGCGCCGCTGTCAACGGCTCATGGAAGCTCGCGCGGGCGTTCGGGTGGCTGGGCAGCCAGCTGCAGACGGGCCAGGTCGGTGTCTACCTCGTGCTGTTCCTCGCCGGGGTCCTGTATCTCCTCCACACCGTGGTCCGGTAAAGGCCCATGACCGAATTCCTCGCCGTCATCGGCTACGGCCAGTGGATCCTCCACGCGCTGATCCTGCTGCCTCTCGTGGCGGTGGTGCCCATCCTGCTGGTGCCGCCCGCGCGGGCCCGGCAGGTGGCATTCTGGTTCTCGTTGGTGGAGTTCGTGCTCTCGCTCGGGCTCTGGTGGGCCTTCGACCCGCACGCCGGCGGGATGCAATTCGCATCAGTGACGACCTGGATCCCGCGGTACGGGATCGCCTATCGGGTGGGCATCGACGGCCTCTCGCTCGTCCTGGTCCTGCTCACGACCGGGCTGCTGCCGCTCTGCGTCCTCTCGAGCTGGCACTACATCGCGCAGCGGCAGCGCGGCTACTACGCGTTCCTGATGACGCTCCTCACCGGGATGCTCGGCGTCTTCATCAGCCTCGACCTGTTCGTGTTCTATGTCTTCTGGGAACTGATGTTGCTGCCGATGTATTTCCTGATCGGCATCTGGGGCGGGCAGAACCGGCTCTACGCCACGCTCAAGTTCTTCGTGTACACGTTCATCGGCTCGCTCCTGATGCTCGTGGCCATCCTGGTGATGGTGGTCCACACCAGCAACGTGACGGGCCTGATCACGTTCTCCTATGATGACCTGCTGGCCAACGTCGCCACGCTCGGTGCCGTCAAGCCGTGGCTCTTCGGCGCCTTTGCCCTCGCGTTCGCCATCAAGGTCCCGGTCTTCCCGTTCCACACCTGGCTGCCCGACGCCCACGTCGAAGCGCCCACCGCCGGCAGCGTGCTTCTGGCGGCCGTGCTCCTCAAGATGGGGACCTACGGCTTCCTGCGGTTCGCCATCCCATTCTTTCCGGATGTGGCGTTGTCCCCCGCGGTCACTGCGGTGGTCCTCCCGCTGGCCGTGGTCGGCATCATCTACGGCGCCCTGGTGGCGATGGTCCAGCCCGATTTCAAGAAACTGGTCGCGTACTCGTCGGTGAGCCACCTCGGCTTCGTCATGCTGGGCATCTGGGCCTGCACCCTGCAGAGCGTGCAGGGCGCGGTCATCGTCATGTTGAGTCACGGTCTCTCGACCGGTGCGCTCTTCTTCATCATCGGGATGCTCTACGAGCGCCGGCACACCCGCCTCATCGGGGCGTTCGGCGGGCTGGCCCGGGTCATGCCGGTCTTTGCGGCCCTCTTCACTGTCGTCGCCTTCGCCTCGATCGGGTTGCCGGGCACCAGCGGGTTCATCGGCGAGTTCCTGGTCCTGCTGGGGAGCTTCGGCCGCTACCCGGTCGCGTCCTCCATCGCCGTCACGGTGGTCATCTTCGCCGCTGGATACCTCCTGTGGGCGCTGCAGCGGATCATCTATGAAAAGCTCGACAAGCCCGAGAACGAGAAACTGAAGGACCTGTCCTTCCGGGAGTTCATGGTGCTGGCACCGCTCGTCGCGGGGATCCTGTGGATCGGTCTCTACCCCGCGCCGATCTTGCGGCGCGTGGAGCCTGCCGCCCGGCGCTATCTCGAGCTGGCGGCACCGGCCGCAACCCGGGCGCCCGTGTACGTCGTACCCGCCGCGCCGACCACCGCGACCCCGCCGACCGGGACGAGGTAGCGACATGCAGATCGACCTTAGCACTCCCGTCGGCATCGCGGTGGCGCTCCTGCCCGAGCTCCTGCTGAGCGGCTGGGCGGTCCTGCTGGTGCTCCTGGTCGGGTTCCGGCACCGCACGCCCGGGGATGCCCGTCTGGCCGGATGGGTCGCGCTCCCCGGGCTCATCCTCGCGGCGGTGGCCTTCGGGTGGCTCGGCCGGACGGGCGTGCAGAGCGACGGACCGTCGCTGATGGTGGCGCTCGATACCTTCCGATGGGTGTCGGGGTTCCTGATCCTCGCCTGCGCTGCCGCCACCGTGCTTCTGTCGATCCCGTACCTGGAGCGGGAAGGGATCGCCGCACCCGAGTTCTATCCCCTCATTCTGCTCGCCACGGTCGGGATGCTCGTGATGGTCGCCGCCGCCGACCTGATCGTGTTCTTCCTCGGCCTCGAGACGATGTCGGTCGCGGTGTATGTCCTGGCCGGCTATGACCGCCGCAGTGCGTTCTCCGCGGAGGCGGCGCTCAAGTACTTCCTGATCGGCGCGTTCGCGTCGGGCTTCCTGCTGTATGGCATCGCCCTGACGTATGGCGCCACCGGCACCACCAATCTGAGCTTCATCGGTGCCCAGTTGGGGAGCGCCCGATTCACGGTCATGGCGGGGATCGGATTGGCGCTCCTTCTCGTGGGCTTCGCCTTCAAGATCGCCGCGTTCCCGTTCCATATGTGGGCACCGGACGTCTATGATGGTGCTCCGACCACGGTGACCACATTCATGGCCACCGCGGTCAAGGCCGCCGCGTTCATCGCGTTGGTGCGGGTGCTGGTCGAGGCGTTCCCGTCCGCCGGCGATGTCTGGCAGCCGGCCATCGCCGCGCTCGCCGTCGCGACGATGATCTTCGGCAACCTGGTGGCGCTGGTCCAGCGCTCGATCAAGCGGATGCTCGCCTACAGTGCCGTCGCTCACGCAGGCTACATCCTGGTCGCGGTGCACGCCCAGACCGGGGCCGGACCAGGCGCGGTGTGGCTGTACCTCGCGGCGTACTCCGTCACGACCATCGCGAGCTTCGGATTCTTGGCCGTCCTCGGACGGGGCGGAGAACGCGATGTCACCCTGGATCGGATCGCCGGCCTCGCCTCCGAGCGCCCCGGCGTGGCGTTCGGCTTCGCCATCTCGATGTTGTCGCTCCTCGGCATCCCGGGCACCTTCGGCTTCATCGGCAAGTGGAGCATCCTGCTGACGTCAGTGGGCGAGCACAGCACCGTCTTGCCGGTGGTGCTGGTGCTCACCAGCGTGGTGTCCGCGGGCTACTACCTGCCGGTCGTCATGGCCATGTACATGAAGCCCGCCCCCCGCCCAGGCGCGTATGCCGAGGTACGCTCGGGGTGGCTGATGGGCGGGGTCCTGGCGCTCAGTGTGGCCCTGATCATCGGTCTCGGTCTGTTCCCGGCGGGGGTCTTGCGCGCCACCGAGGACGCTGCGGCATCGTTGCCCGCGGTGGCGGCGCAATCGAGCGCACGCCCCTGACAGCGGGCGACACCGCCCGGGACGGTGCCGGGAGATCATCCACCGGCTCTCCGCCGGGTCTCCTGGGGAGCCCATCTCGATGAAGGTCCCCAAGTCGGTCTTCCGCGAGTACGATGTGCGCGGCATCGTCGAGCGAGAGCTCACCCCGGCCTTTGCGGAGGCGCTGGGGCGCGCGTTCGGCTCCCTCGTTGCGACCATGATCGGACGCGCACCGGTCATCGCGGTCGGCCGCGACAACCGCCCATCGGGCAGCGCCCTCGCCGCGGCCGCACGGCGCGGCATCGTCGCGTCCGGCGGGACCGCGATCGACATCGGCATGGTCCCCACACCCGCGCTGTACTTTGCCGTCGGCGCCCTCGACGCCGACGCGGGTCTACAGGTCACCGGGTCCCACAATCCCCCCGAATTCAACGGCTTCAAGATGGTCGCCGCTGGCGAAGCGATCCACGGTGAGCGCATCCTCGAGCTGTGGGAGATGATCGAGCTCGAAGCGTGGCGCACGGGGCGGGGCAGCGAACGGAACGACGGATCGATCCTCGCCCGATACCGCGAGGCGATCATCGCCCGCCACCATCTGTCGCGGCCGGTCGATGTGGTGGTCGACTGCGGCAACGGGGTCGGCAGCCTCGTCGCGGTCAGCACCCTCGAGGCGCTCGGCTGCGAGGTGGTGCCGCTCTTCTGCGACTCGGACGGGACCTTTCCCAACCATCACCCGGATCCCACGGTACCGGAGAACCTTCGCGACCTCCAGGCCGCGGTGCGGCGGACCGGCGCGGAGCTCGGCATCGCCTTCGACGGTGATGCCGACCGGATCGGCGCCGTCGACGAGGAGGGGCGCGTGCTCTTCGGCGACCAACTCCTGATCATCTTCGGGCGGGATGCGGTGCGGCGTTTCGGCCCCGGTGTGCCCGTCATCTTTGACGTCAAGTGTTCCGACCTCCTGCCCCGGGCGCTGGCCGAGGCGGGCGCCCGCCCGGAGATGTGGAAGACCGGCCATTCGCTCATCAAGGAACGGATGCGGGAGCTCGCGGCCCCGCTCGCCGGCGAGATGAGCGGCCACATGTTCTTCGGGGGCGACTGGTTCGGGTTCGATGACGCGCTCTTCGCCGCAGCGCGACTCCTGGAGGTCGTCGCCGCGGGGCCGCGCGGCCTTGCCCGACTCCTGGCCGACCTGCCGGTGACCCACACCACGCCGGAGATCCGCGTGGACTGCGCCGACGATCGGAAGTTCGACGTCGTCGCGCGGGCGGCACGGCATTTTGCGGCGCGCTACCCGGTCAACACCATCGACGGCGTCCGCATGACGTTTCCCCACGGCTGGGGCCTCGTGCGCGCATCCAACACCCAGCCGATCCTCGTGCTCCGTTTCGAGGCCGCCGATCCCGCGGCGCTCCAGGCGTATCGTGCAGAGGTGCTGGAGTGGCTCGCGGGGGAGGGTGTGCACGCCTGAGCTGACCGAGTCCCGGCTGCGGCGGTGGGGAGCGGCGGCGCTCCTGGCCGCTGGCGCACTGATCGCCGGCCGTTGGGTCACGGTCCTCATCGCCACCCGCTGGTGGTCGCTGGCCGTGGCGCCGGCCAGCCAGCCATTCGTCACGCACTGGATCGTCGTCCGCGGACTGGTGGAGGCACTTGGTCTGGTGGTCGGCGCCGGCTGGTTCGCGGGCAACTTCCTCGTGGTGGCCCGCGCGATCGGATCGGTCGAGCTCCCGCGGCGGATCGGAGACCTCGACATTCGCGAAGCGGTGCCGCCCGCCGCGGTGTTCGGGCTGGCCACCATTGGCGGTGCGGTCCTTGGGCTCCTGGCCGGAAGCGGTGCAGGGCGGCAGACCGGCGCCATCCTGCTCGCGTGGCACGGCTTGCACTGGGGCCTGGCCGATCCAGTGCTGGGGCATGACGCCTCGGTCTATGTGGCACAACTCCCACTCTGGATCGCCGCCCTGCATTTCGTCTCGGTCCTCATCGCCGGCGCCGCGATCGCGGTCGCCATCGCCTACGCCGCGCTCGGTGCCCTCAAGGTGGGCCGGGCCGGGATCGCCATCACCGACGATGCGCGCACCCATCTCGGCCTCCTGCTCGGAGGTCTGGTCGCCACGTTCGCGGTCGGGACACTGCTCCTGCCGGTCCGCGCCCTGGCGCGTCTGGCCGGAGGTCCGGCGCTTCCGTCGTGGCTGCTGATCGCGTCATCCGGCATGATGGCGGTGGCGGCGGCCGCCGGCGCCGTCCTCGTTGGTGCATGGGCCCTCCGCGGCCGCTCGACGCATCTCGTTGCTGGCGTGATCACGACGGCGCTGGTCGCGGGCGCGCGCGTGACCGTGCCCGACGTGGGCGGTACACCGGTCTCGGCAGCCGATGTTCGGTCGTTCACGCTCGCCGGGTGGGGATTGGCCGGAATCGACGACCGCCCGGCCCGGTCCAGCATCGGCAGTATGAGTGCCCCGGCCGGAACGGGGCTGTGGACCGCCAGCGTGCTCCTCGCCGTGGCGACCTCGAACGACCGCGTGGTAGCGGCCTCACGCTCCAACGTGCTGGTGCGGGGGCGATGGCGCCGCTCCTGGTCGGTCGTGCGGGCCTCGGGTGATTCGACCCTCCTGTCGGTCATCGCGGACGATCAGGCGAACGGCGCCGGTGGGCCACTCTCGTTCCGACCGGCGGACCCCCTCGCCTATCCGGGGACCGTCCCCTACGCATCGCTCCCGCCCGGGAGTGTATGGCCGGGCGCACCGGATCGTGCGCTCGGCACGGTCGGGGTCACGGTGGGCGGGGCCGCACGGCGGCTGGTCCTGGCGTGGGCCGCGCAGGCGGGGGCACTGTTGGCCTCGACGGTCGCGGATTCGACCCGACTCGGCTGGTATCTGGATCCGACCGCGCGGTTGGCCCAGCTGTTCCCGCCGGCGCGGTGGTCGGAGCCGGAGATCGTGTTGGATGATGGGCGGGTGACTTGGGTGGTCGTCGGGTCATTGCCCTACGCTGCGTTCCCGCTCGCTCCTCGCGCAGAAGTGCTCGCCACCGAGGCTGGCGGCGCCGACCCCGGTGTCATCGGGGTCATCGACGCCGGCTCCGGGTCAGTTCGGATCTTCCTGCTGCCGGGCGCCGGCCCGGTGGCGCTGGCATGGCGCGACATCACCGGCGGTCTGATCGAGCCGGCCGATTCGATCCCGTCGGCTGTCGCGGCGGGGCTGACGTACCCGATCGAGTGGCTGGCGCTTCAGGCCAAGATCCTCAGCGAGGGATCATTCGGACTTCCGCCCGTCGGCGCAGACAGCGGTGACCTGACACGACCGGTCCCGACGTGGGATTCAACGCTCGCGGCCCACCAGGTCGCGTTCGTCGATCCGACACCGCCCGGACGGGTCGTGGCGCTCCTGTCCGGTGAGGTGCGAGATCGACGCCTCTCGGTCCGACTGCTTCGGATCCCCGGCGCGGCGTCGCTGCCGGGGCCACGTCGACTGACGCGCAGCTGGACCCAGTTCGCGTCGTATGGCCAGATGGCCGACTCGATCACCGCCGCCGGCGATCGGGTCGTTGCCGGGCCGGTCACCTACGAGTGGCGCAACGGAAGACTCGAGGCGTCCCAACTCACGTACCGGGCCGCACGACCGACGTCGCCGGCGGTCCTCTGGGCCAGCGTTGCGGTCGATCGGCGCCTCGGTGCCGGAAGTGACATCGCCTCTGCCTGGGCGAATCTGCAGGGACGGAGTCCGCCAGTCGCCCAAGGACGCCAGACGTCGGACCGGTTGGCGCAGGCCAGGCTCTGGGTCGAGCGGGCCGATTCCGCCTTGCACCGCGGAGACCTGACCGCGTTCGGGCGCGCATTCGCCGCCCTGAAAGAACTGGTCGAAGCACCCTAAGTCGTGCGCTTGTAAATCGTTAGCCAAGGCGCTAGTTTCGGCGTCCAGATGCCCAGGAACGTCCCAGTCGACCCGCCAAAGACCGTCGTCGTGGCCCTCGGCGGCAATGCGTTGGCAGTGGCCAACGAACCGGCCACGATCGGCAACCAATTCCGGCACACGCGGGAAAGTCTGGCGCCGATCGTCGAGCTGGCACGGGCCGGGTGGAACATCGCCTTGGTGCACGGGAACGGTCCCCAGATCGGTGACGAACTGGTCCGGAATGAGACCGCCGTCGGACTGGTGGAACCGCTTCCCCTCGGCGTGCTGGTGGCAGGGACCGCCGGGTGGATCGGATACATGATCCAGCAATCGCTGCAGAATGCGCTCCGCCACGCCGGCATCGACCGCCCCGTGGTGACGCTGGTCACGCAGACCGAGGTCGACCCCTCCGACCCCCAGCTGCACATCCCCGTCAAGCGGGCCGGCCATCCGCTCGATGCCGACCGGGCGCATCGCCTGGAAGCGCGCGGCATTCCGGTCAAGATGGATGCTGATGCTGTGCATTGGCACCGACTGACCGTGAGCCCGGTGCCGATCGGCGTGGTGGAGGCACCGTTGGTGGAGCGATTGGTGGCGACGGGCGTCATCGTGATCGCGGCGGGTGGGGGCGGACCGCCGGTCTTTCGTGACCCGACAGGCGACCTCGAAGGCGTGGATGGCGTGGTGGACAAGGATCGGGTGAGTGCGGTGCTTGCGCGGGATCTCCACGCTCAAGTCCTGATCATCCTGACCGAGGCCGATGCCGTCTACCGGGGGTGGGGCACGGCGTCGGCGTCCCCCATCCGCACGATGACGCTGGCGGAGGCCGATGCGCTGCTCGCATCGGGAACGTTGGAAAAGGGGAGCATCGCTCCCAAGGTCGAGGCCGGAGCTGCCTTCGTGCGCTTCGGCGGGGAACGGGCGATCATCGCCAAGTTGTCCGAAGGGCGGGCGGCCCTCGAGGGCCGGACCGGGACCACCATCACGAGGATGTGACGTGAATCTGCATGAATATCAGGCGCGGACCCTGTTACAGAAGGTCGGGGTCCCGATGTTCGAGGGCGATGTCGCTGCGACGCCGGACGAGGCCGCGGCGATCGCCAAGCGACTGGGCGGCAAGGTCGTGGTGAAGGCGCAGGTCCACGCCGGCGGCCGCGGGAAGGCCGGCGGTGTCAAGCTCGCCGCCACGCCGGCGGAGGCCAAGGATGCCGCGTCGAAGATCCTCGGGATGACGATCAAGGGGCTCACGGTCCACAAAGTGCTGGTCGTGCCGGCCGCGGACATCGCCTCCGAGGCCTACGTCGGCATCATCCTGGATCGGGAGTCGCAGCGCCCCGTGGTGATGGTGAGCCCGGCCGGCGGGATCGATATCGAGGAGGTCGCCGCCAAGACCCCCGAGAAGATCCTCAAGCTCCCGGTGGATCCCCGGTACGGGCTGTTGCCGCACCAGGCGATGACGTTGGGCTTCTTCCTGTACCAGGATTTTGCCCACGTGAAGGCGGCCGCGGCCATCCTGCAGCAGCTCTACCGGGCGTTCGATGGCAATGGTGCGTCGCTCGCCGAGATCAATCCGTTGGTGACGACGCCGGACGGCAGGGTGCTGGCGCTCGACGCCAAGGTGAGCATCGATGACAACGAGCTCGACCGCCGTCCCGACCTTGCCGCCCTGCGGGACGACACCGCCGAGGCCCCGAGCGAGGTCGAGGCCCGACGCGCCGGCCTCACGTTCATCAAGCTCGACGGCAACGTCGGGTGCGTGGTCAATGGCGCCGGCCTGGCCATGGCCACGATGGACCTCGTCAAGTACTACGGTGGCGATCCGGCCAACTTCCTTGATATCGGCGGCAGTTCGAACCCCGAAAAAGTTGTGAACGCCCTGCGGATCATCACCAGCGATCCCAACGTGAAGGGCATCCTGTTCAACATCTTTGGCGGGATCACCCGGACCGACGACGTCGCCAACGGCCTCAAGACGGCGCTGGCCAAGTTCCCCGTCAAGGTGCCGATCGTCGTCCGGCTGACCGGTACCAATGAGGTCGAGGCGGTCAAGATCCTCAAAGGGATCGGCATGGAGGCGTTGAGCGACATGGACGAGGCGGTCGCGCGCGTGGTCAAGCTCGTCCGGGAGGCTGCGTGAGCATCTTCATCGGGAAGTCGACGCGCCTGGTGGTGCAGGGCATCACCGGGCGGGACGGATCGTTCCACGCCAAGCAGATGCTCGCCTACGGCACCAACGTGGTCGCCGGGGTCACGCCAGGGAAGGGTGGCCAGGTGTTCGAGGGCACGGTGCCGGTCTTCAACACCGTCGCCGAGGCCGTGAAGCAGGCGGGCGCCAACACCAGCGTCATCTATGTGCCGCCCGCCGGTGCTGCAGGCGCAATCTATGAGGCGGTGGATGCCGGGATACAGCTCGTGGTGTGCATCACCGAGGGCGTCCCGGTGCTGGACATGACCCGGGTCATGCCCTACGTCCGGGAGCACGGCGCCCGGCTCATCGGCCCGAATTGTCCGGGGGCGATCACGCCGGGGGAGGCCAAGGTCGGCATCATTCCCGGGAACATCTGTGCGCCGGGGCGGGTGGGACTCGTGTCGCGGAGCGGCACGCTGACGTATGAAGTGGTCAACCACCTGACCAAGCATGGCATCGGGCAGAGCACCTGCGTCGGCATCGGCGGCGACCCGATCATCGGCACCAATTTCATCGACTGTCTCCGGGCCTTCCAGGACGATCCCAAGACCGACGCGATCGTGATGATGGGCGAGATCGGAGGCACCGACGAGCAGCACGCCGCCGACTTCGTGAAGCAGCATGTCACCAAGCCGGTGGTCGGGTTCATCGCCGGGCAGACCGCACCTCCCGGTCGCCGGATGGGCCATGCCGGTGCCATCATCTCGGGCCACGCTGGCACGGCCGCGGAAAAGATGGCGGCCTTCGAGGCCGCGGGGATCAGCGTGATGAAGCGCCCCGTCGATGTCGTGGCGCTGCTCAAGCAGCGGATGAAGTAGTGCTCAACGCTGAGAGCTCAGCGTCAAGAGCCAGACTCTTGGCGGTTCTCAGTTGTACGCGCTAGGCACTAAGCTCTAAGCCTCTCTCTCGGAGTACCACGTGTCGAACACCCAGGTCACGCTCGCGATCGTCAAGCCCGATGCTGTCGCCAACCAGAAGATCGGCGCCATCGTCGCCCACCTCGAGCGCGAGGGCTTCGTGGTCCGGGCCGCCCGGATGGTCCGCCTGACGGGGGCGGAGGCCGGTGCCTTCTATGCCGTGCACGAAGGGCGGCCATTCTACCCGGAACTGGTCGAATTCATGACCAGCGGGCCCTGTGTGCCTCTGGCGCTGGAGCGGGCCGACGCCGTGGCCCACCTCCGGTCGGTCATCGGCGCCACGGACCCCAAGGACGCCGCACCCGGGACCATCCGGAAGCTGCACGCCGAATCGAAGGGCAAGAACGCCATTCACGCGTCGGACAGTCCGGAGAATGCGGCCCGGGAAGTGGCGTTCTTCTTCACCGAGGCGGAGCGGGCCGGACTCTTCTCGAAGTGAGCCGGCGCGCCCACTTTCGCGGCCCATCAACTTGACCTAACCTCGCACCCCTGATAGGTTTAGTGGCTATGTTGCTGGTCGATCTGCGTGACCTCCAGAAGGGCCCGGTCGAGACCGTGGGCCGTGTTCCACCGGACGATGAGCTCTTTGCTGGCCTCGAGCCTGCCCTCGCCACACCGCTGGCGGTGGAGGGTCGTCTGCAGGCGACGAGCGAGAGCGAGATCTTCTGGAACGGGCATCTCGCGGGCGAAGTGGTCGGGTCGTGTCGCCGGTGCCTGACGGAGGTGCGGCGGCCGGTGGAGGCTGATGTGGCGGCGCTCTTCACCGCCGATCCTGAGGCGGGCGATGACCCCGAGGTCTACCTCCTGGCGCCGCGCGCCACTCAGATCGACCTGCGCCCGATCGTGCGTGAGGAATTGTTGCTGGCGGTGCCGTCGTTCCTCCTCTGTCGGGAAGACTGCGCCGGACTGTGTCCGAACTGTGGTATTGACCTGAACCAGGGTCCGTGCGGGTGCACGGCCCCGAAGGCGTGAGCCGAGGATCCCATGGCAGTCCCGAAGCGAAAGATGTCCAAGTCCCGCAAGCGTCTGCGTCGCGGGCAAGATTCTGGTGCTGGCATGCGGACGCAGGCGTGTCCCCGGTGTTCCAGCCCCAAGTTGCCGCATCGCGTTTGTCCGACGTGCGGATACTACCGGGGCAAGAAGGTGGTCGAAGTCGGGGACGAGTGACCTTGATCCGCGTGGCGCTGGACGGCATGGGGGGCGATCACGCTCCCGGGGCCGAGGTCGAGGGCGCTGCCCTCGCCTTGGCGGAGCTGCCGTCCACGTTCCGCGTGCAATTGGTCGGGCGTCCCGAGGTGCTGGAGCCGGAACTGGCCAAGCATCCTGAGATCGATCGGTCGCGATTGGACGTGATCGCGGCACCCGACGTCATCGGGATGGATGAACGGCCGCTCCACGCGGTCCGCAAGAAGCCGCATTCCAGTCTCGTCGTCGGGCTTGCCCTCCAGAAGGAAGGCAAGTCCGATGCGTATGTCTCGGCCGGCAATACCGGCGCGGTCCTCGCCGCGTCCACCCTCATGCTCGGCCTTCACGACGGCGTCAAGCGCGCCTCCGTGGCCACCCCGTTCCCGACCGCCGATGGCGCCGTGCTCGTCATCGACGGTGGCGCCAATGTCGACTGCACCGCCCAGGAGCTGGTCGGCTTCGCCCGGCTCGGGACGGTCTATATGCGTGACATCCTGGGCCGCGCCGAGCCGGTGGTGGGACTCCTCAACGTCGGCGAGGAGGACGAGAAGGGGAACGCCGCCGTCCGCGAGGCCCATACACTCTTGAAGCGGACCTCGGGCCTGCGCTATGTCGGCAATATCGAGGGGCGCGACATCCTGGTGGGTCACGCCAAGTACGGCCAGCTCGATGTGGTCGTCTGCGATGGATTCGTCGGGAATGTGGTGCTCAAGTTCTACGAGTCGGTGGCACGCCTCCTGGTGCGCCTCCTCAAGCGCGATGCGCCCGACGTCCTTGCCCGGGGCGATGTCCAGAAGGCCTTCCGGACCCTCGATTACTCCGAATACGGTGGCGCACCGCTCCTCGGCGTCCGGGGCGTGTCGATCATCGGGCACGGCTCGTCCGGCCCGACAGCCATCAAGAACGCCATCCGCGTCGCGGTCCAATCGGTGGAAGCAGACCTGAGCCGCCACATCGGTGAGGAATTCGCCCGGCCCGAAGCGACGGCCTTGGCATGATCCGTCGTCCCATCGCGTACATCGCCGGCCTCGGCACCGCCGTGCCGCCGCGCGTGGTCACCAACCACGACTTCGAGAAGACCCTCGAGACGTCCGATCAGTGGATCGTTGAGCGCACCGGCATCCGGGAACGTCGTCATGCCGACCCCGGGATGACCGTGGCAGAGCTTGCCCGCCAGGCCAGCGTCACCGCGCTGGCGCAGGCTGGGATCACCGCGGCCGACCTCGGCAGCATCGTGCTCTCCACCGCGACACCCGATCGCTTGCTCCCCTCGACCGCCTGTGACCTGCAGGCGTTGCTCGGCGCCACCCGTGCCGCCGCGTTCGACATCACCGCCGCATGCCCCGGCTTCGTCTACGGCCTGACCATCGCGGAGGGGTTCATCGCGTCGGGGCAGAGCGAGAACGTGCTGGTGGTCGGCGCAGAGATGCTGACGACCATCACCGACATGACCGATCGGTCGACGGCCATCCTCTTTGGCGATGGCGCCGGTGCTGCGGTGCTCCGTCGGGCCACCGGCGACCGGGGAATGCTCTCGACGTTCATCCGGTCCGACGGCTCGTTGGCCGAACTGCTGTACCGGCCGGGGGGCGGCGCGGCGCGGCCGTTCAGTGCCCAGGTGCTGGAAGAGCGCAGTTACCTGATGAAGATGGCCGGCCGCGAGGTCTTCAAGGCAGCGGTGCTCACGATGGCCGAAGCGTGCGACGAGGCGCTTACCCGCGCGGGCGTGACCGCGGAGGAGATCGACCTGATGGTACCTCACCAGGCCAACGTCCGCATCATCGAGGCCACCGCCAAGCATGCCGGGATGCCGATGAGCAAGGTCATGGTGAACCTCGATCGCTACGGCAACACCTCCTCCGCGTCGATCCCGCTGGCACTGGTCGAGGCCGAGGCCGCCGGCCGGATCAAGCCGGGGTCGCTGTTGCTGCTGGTCGCGTTCGGCGCCGGCTTCACCTGGGGCAGCACGGTGGTGCGTTGGTGACGGTCGTCCTCTGTCCCGGGCAGGGGGCGCAGAAGGTCGGGATGGGCCACGACCTGGCCGAGCGCTTCCCGGTGGCCCGGGCCACCTTCCAGGCCATCGACGAGGCCATTGGCGCGCCGCTCTCCCGCCTCATGTGGGAAGGTCCTGAAGAGGAGCTGACCCGCACTCACAATGCGCAGCCCGCCATCCTGGCGCATACGGCGGCGGTCTTCGCGGTGGTGGGACAGGCACTGGGTCCGATCACGCTCGGGTTGGGACACAGCCTGGGCGAGTACAGCGCGTACGTCGTGGCCGGGGCGCTGACGCCCGCAGCCGCGGCCAAGCTGGTGCGGCGTCGGGGCGAGTTGATGTTCGAGGCGGGGACCCGACGCGCGGGTACGATGGCGGCGGTCCTGGGCCTCGCGGCCAGTGAGGTGGTCGCGGCCTGCGCCGAGGCATCGACCGGGAGTGAGGTCGCGGTCGCCGCGAACCTGAATGAACCGACCCAGACCGTCATCTCGGGCGATCCCGCTGCCGTGCTCCGCGCGGGCGAAGGATGCAAGGCCCGCGGCGCCAAGCGGGTCATCGGCCTCAAGGTGAGTGGGGCATTCCACTCCCCGTTGATGGCGCCGGCGGTGCCCGCCCTGCGGGAGGCGCTCGGCACCGCGGGGTTTCAGGACCCGCGTTTCCCGGTCATCGCCAACGCCAGCGCAATGGCGGTGACCACCGCTGGCGCCGCGATGACGCTCCTGGCCGAGCAGCTCACGGCACCAGTGCGCTGGGTGGAGTGCCAGCGGGAGGCCGCCCGCCTCGCCCCCGAGGCCCGTTACATCGAACTCGGCCCCGGCACGGTGCTCTCCGGGTTGCTCAAGAAGATCGTCCCCGGCGCCCTGAGCATTCCGCTCGGCAGCGCCGACGAGGTGGAAAAGTTCCTCGCCGCGTAAGCGGCCACCGATCGCCCGACCACCGTCCAAGCTGAGACACATGACCAGCACTGTCGATCTTTCCGGCAAGACCGCCTTCGTGACCGGCAGCACCCGCGGCATCGGACGTGCTGTGGCCGTGGGTCTCCATGGCGCCGGCGCCAAGGTGGCCATCCTGGGTCGGGACGCGGGGCGGGCCCAGGCCGTGGCCGCGGAGATCGGTGAGCGGGCGCGGGGTTTTGCCTGCGATGTGGGCGATGCCGCGTCGATCCAGGCCGCGGTGGAGGCGGTGACCAAGGACCTGGGGCCGGTGGACATCCTGGTCAACAATGCCGGGATCACACGGGACAACCTCCTGTTGCGGATGGGGGACGACGAGTGGGACCAGGTGCTGGACGCCAACCTGAAGGGCGCGTTCCGGACGGTGAAAGCAGTCCTCAAGGGGATGATGAAGCGGGGCGGGGGGCGCATCATCAACATCACCAGCATCGTCGGGCTCACGGGCAACAAGGGGCAGGCCAACTACGCCGCCAGCAAGGCCGGGCTCATCGGCTTCACCAAGTCGGTGGCCAAGGAGTACGCCAGCCGCAACATCCTGGCCAATTGCGTCGCCCCGGGGTTCATCGAGACCGATATGACCTCGGCCTTGCCGCCTGAGGCGCGGGCCGCATTATTGAAGGACATCGCGCTGGAACGGTTGGGGCGCCCGGAGGACGTGGCAGGCGCGGTGCTGTTCCTGGCGTCGGACCTCGCGGCCTATGTGACGGGCCAGGTCCTCGTGGTCGATGGCGGGATGGTCATCTAGGGTCGGACACCTTCTTCAAGACTTTTCGAGGAACCCATGAGCAGCAACGTTGAAGACAAGGTCAAGGACATCATCGTCGAAGAGCTCGGTGTCGAGCGCGAGAAGCTCACCGGCGAGGCGAGTTTCATGGAAGATCTGGGCGCCGACAGCCTTGACACCGTGGAGCTCGTGATGGCGTTCGAGAAGGAGTTCGACATCGATATCCCCGATGAGGATGCGGAGAAGCTCCGCACCGTTGGCGATGCCCTGAAGTACCTTCACGAGAAGATCGGGAAGTAGCCCTTGGAGCACCGCGTCGTCGTCACCGGGCTGGGCCTGGTGACCCCCGTCGGGAACACCACCGAGGACACCTGGGCCGGACTGCTGGCTGGCCGGTCCGGAGCTGGGCCCATCACGAAATTCGACACCTCCAGGCAAGGGGTGAAGTTCGCCTGCGAGGTGAAGGGCTTCGACCCGCTCCAATACATCGACAAGAAGGAAGCGCGACGGTACGACCTGTTCGCGCAATTCGCGCTCGGCGCCGCCCACCAGGCCGTGACCCAGGCGGGACTCGAGGGCGGGTTCCCGGCGCCTATGCGGACCGGGGTCATCATCGGCAGCGGCATCGGCGGGATGCAGACGTACGAGGACAACTGCGCCGCGTTCGTCCTGAAGGGCCCGGACCGCGTGTCGCCGTTCTTCGTGCCGATGTTCATCCCGGACATCGCGGCAGGGCTCGTGTCCATCCGCTACGGGCTCAAGGGTCCCAACTTCGCAACGGTCTCGGCCTGTGCCTCCGGGGCCCACGCCATCGGGGAATCCTATCGGCTCATCCAGCACGGCGTGGCCGACGCGATGGTGGCAGGCGGCTCGGAGGCCGCGATCACGGGGCTGACCGTTGCCGCCTTCAACAACATGAAGGCGCTCTCGAACCGGAACGACGCCCCCGAACAGGCCAGCCGCCCCTTCGACAAGGACCGGGACGGCTTTGTGCTGGGCGACGGCGCCGGCATTGTGGTGCTGGAGAGCCTCGAGCACGCCACCGCCCGGGGGGCCACGATCCTGGGAGAGCTCATCGGCTACGGCCTGTCCGCCGATGCCTACCACATCACGTCACCGCCCGAGAATGGGGAAGGGGCGGCCCACGCCATCCGCGAATGCCTCGCCGATGGTGACATCGAGCCGACGCGCGTCGGGTACATCAACGCGCACGGCACGTCCACGCCCCTGGGCGATGCGGCGGAGACCCGCGCGGTCAAGTCGGTGTTCGGCGATCACGCCCGCAAGCTGGTGTTCGGGTCGACCAAGTCCATGACCGGTCACCTGCTCGGGGGCGCCGGCGCACTCGAGTTCGGCGTGGCGCTCCTGGTGGCCACCCGCGGTGTGATCCCGCCCACGATCAACCAGGTCACGCCCGATCCTGACTGCGACCTGGATTCCGCGCCGAATGTCAAGCGCGCGCGCGCGGTCGACGTGGCCCTGTCCGATTCCTTCGGATTCGGTGGGCACAACGTGACCCTGGCGGTGCGCCGGTTCGAGGCCTGACCCGATGCGCGGGAAGGCCCAGATGACCCCTCGGTGCACCGGCATCGCGGGGTCGCTCATTTCGGGGGACCTGCGATGGGCGTGAATGAAGAGCGGGACCTCGGGTTCGGCTCGGTCGTCGCCGACCAGCAGGGACATCGGCTGCTCAACCGGGATGGCAGCTTCAACGTCCGACGTTCGGGCCTCGGGCTCGCGGGCCTGAGCCCCTACCACGACCTCATCACGATGTCGTGGCTGTCTTTCCTCGGTCTCCTCACCGCGGCGTACATCGGCGTCAACCTCCTCTTCGGGCTCGCGTTCCTGGCCTGCGGGCCCGGCGCGCTGAGCGCCGCCGCCGGGGACCCCGGGATGTCGGCGTTCGGGCGGGCGTTCTTCTTCAGCGTCGAGACCTTCGCCACCATCGGCTACGGCAACATCGTGCCGGTGGGCGCCGCCGCCAACGCGCTGGTGGTGGTCGAGTCGTTGACCGGCCTGTTGGGAGTGGCGCTCGCCACCGGGATCATCTTCGCGCGTTTTTCCCGGCCCCGGGCCCACGTGCGCTTTTCCGACCACGCGCTCATCGCACCGTATCATGGCGCCACCGCGTTCGAGTTCCGGATCGTCAACGAACGCGAGAGCCAGATGATCGACGTGGAGGTCAAGGTCATGCTCGCCCATCTGGTGAAGCACGGAGGCCGGAAGGTCCGGCGCTTCGATGAGCTCGAGTTGGAGCGACGCCGGGTGGCGTTCTTTCCGCTCGCGTGGACCGTGGTACACCCGATCGACGAGAAGAGCCCGTTCCGGGGCCTCAGCCACCGTGACCTGATCGACTCCGATGCGGAGATCCTTGTGCTCCTCACCGGCACCGACGAGACCTTTGCCCAGGGGGTGCACGCCCGATCGTCCTACCGCGCCGGGGAGATCATCTGGGGGGCGAGGTTCGCGGCGATGTTCGATCCGACCGAGGCCGATGGAGTGGTGAGCATGGATATCTCCCGGCTCGATGAAGTGGAGCCGCTGCCCGGCGTGACCGACTGGCCCCAGCCCGTCGATCCTCGCTAGATTCGGTCATCGTCGCCCCGCAGGCCCCAAAGGGACCGAATGCCATCGTTGCTCGACCCCGCCCGTCTTCGTGACCCCGCCCTCCGGCCCATCGCCGAGAAGGTGGCGATCGGTCGTCGGTTGGACGTGGCCGATGGCGTGGCCCTCTTTCGGTCGAATGACCTGCTCGGGATCGGCATGCTCGCCGCTTGGGCCAACGACCAGAAGAACGGCGACCGGGTCTACTTCTCGGCCAATCAGCACATCAACCCCACCAACGTTTGCATCCTCCGCAACACCTGCACGTTCTGCTCCTTTGCCCGGATGCCGAAAGAGGACGGGCACTACACCCGCTCGCTCGACGAGGTGTATCACGAAGCGGAGCAGGCCCGCGGGATGCCGACCAGGGAGTTCCACATCGTCGGTGGGCTCCATCCCAAGCTGCGGCTGACCTACTACACCGACATGCTCCGGGGGCTCAAGGCGCGGCACCCCGACGTGCACATCAAGGCGCTTACCGCGGTCGAGATCGCCCACCTCGCACGGATCGAACGAACGTCCGAGGAGGACGTGCTGATCCAGCTCAAGGACGCCGGGCTCACGTCGATGCCCGGTGGCGGTGCCGAGGTGTTCAGCACTGCCGTGCGTGCCTCCATCGCCGAGCGCAAGCTCACCGGCGAAGAGTGGATCCGGGTGCACCGGACCGCGCATCGACTGGGCATTCCCACCAATTGCACGATGCTCTACGGGCACGTCGAGACCGCCGAGGACCGCGTCGAGCACCTCACGATGCTGCGCGAGCTGCAGGACGAGACCGGTGGCTTCTTGACCTACATCCCGCTGGCCTACCACACCGAGAACAATGAGCTCGGTGAAACGCTCCATCGCGTCGGGACCGCCACGACGGGGTACGAGGACCTCAAGAACATCGCGATCGGGCGCCTCTACTTCGACAATGTCCCCCACGTGAAGACCCACTGGCCGATGGTCACGCCGTTCATGTCCCAGGTGGCGCTGAGCTGGGGCTGCGACGACGTCGAAGGCACCGTGGTGTATGAGCGGGTGTACCACGAGGCGGGGGCCCGGACCCAGATGCACATGCAGTACCTCGACCTGGTCCGCTTGATCCGCGGAGCAGGGAAGCGCCCGGTCGAACGCGACAGCCTGTACGCCACGCTGCGCGACTCCTTCGATGATCTGCCGCCTCCGCCCCAGCCGGTCCACCCGGTCGGGCGCGAGCTTCCCGTGGTGCACGCGGCATGAGACTCGGCCGGATCCCCTACATCAACTGCTATCCGGTCTACGGCGCCATCGATCGGGGCATCGTGCCGATGCCGGCTGAGTTGGTCTCGGCCACTGCCGCCGATCTCAACAATCTTCTTGCCGTCGGTGAGCTCGATGTGAGCGTCGTCTCCGCGGTGGAGTATGCGCGCCACGCGGCGGCCTATCACCTCCTGCCGGACCTGGCCATCACGTCCGATGGGCCGGTGCACAGCGTCATGCTGTTCTCCCGGGTCCCACCCGAGGCGCTGGACGGCAGGACCGTGCTGCGGACCACGTCGTCCCATACCTCCGTGCTCCTGCTCGAGCTCCTCTGTCGCCACCGCTGGGGTGTCGGGCCCCGCTTCGCATCGGTCCGGGCGGAACCCAGTGACCTCACGGCACTGGAAGCGATGCCGCACGACGCCGTCCTGGTCATCGGCGATGCGGCGCTGTTGCTGGCGGCCGAGCGGCGTTATCCGCATGTGGTCGACCTGGGGGGCGCCTGGAAGGAGTGGACCGGGCTCCCATTCGTGTTCGCGGTCTGGGCGGCACGGCGCACGGTCGATCCATCGGCGGTGCGGGCGGTCCACCGCCGGCTGCTCGAGAGCCGGGCGTGGGGCGTCGGCCACCTCGATCAGCTGGCGCGGGAAGCCGCCGAGGCCACTGGCGTCGAGCCCGCCGTTTGCCGGGCCTATCTCGGGACCCTCGACTACGCTCTCGGACCGCGACACCTCGAAGGGCTCACGACGTTCTTTCGTCGCCTGGCGCAGGACGGCCTGGTGCCCGAGGGTTCGCTTTCCTTCATCACGGCGGCCTGATGTCGGATCATGTGGATCGTGCGTCGGCGGAATTCAAGGAGGCGCTCGCGTTCTACGAGCGCGCCGACCTGCTCGAACTGGGGCGCCAGGCCGACGCCATCCGGTGGCGGCACCATCCGGATCCGTTCGTCACGTACATCATCGATCGGAACATCAACTACACCAACGTCTGTGTCGCCGACTGCGGGTTCTGTGCATTCGCCCGGCGGCCCAAGGACCTTGAAGGGTACGTCCTGAGCTACGAGCAGATCGGCGCCAAGATCGACGAGTGCAAGGCCATCGGCGGCGTCCAGATCCTGTTCCAGGGCGGCCACAATCCCTACATCCCGTTCGAGTGGTATCTCGAACTGATGCGCTACATCAAGCGCCACCACCCGATCCACATCCACGGATTCTCCCCGTCGGAGGTGGTGTTCTTCAGTGAGCGGTTCCGGTTGCCGGTGCCTGAGGTCATCCGCCAGCTGCGCGAGGCCGGCCTCGACAGCATTCCGGGCGGCGGCGGGGAGATCCTGGTCGACGCCGTTCGCGAGCGGGTGGCCAAGAAGAAGGCCCAGACCGACGCGTGGCTCGGCGTGCAGGAGGAGGCCCACCGGCAGGGGATGCAGACGTCCGTGACGATGATGTACGGGCTGGGCGAATCGAACGCGGACCGGGTGGAACACCTCTTCCGCGTGCGCGAGGTGCAGCGGCGCACCGGCGGGTTCACTGCGTTCATCTGCTGGCCCCTGCAGCCCGACGGGACACCGATGTTCGCAGGGCAGGCCAAGACCGATGCCGTGACGTACCTGCGGACCCTCGCGATGGCGCGGATCGTGCTCGATAACATCCCGAATCTGCAGTCCTCCTGGGTCACGATGGGCCACAAGATCGGCCAGGTGGCGCTCCGATTCGGCGCCAACGACTATGGGTCGTTGATGATGGAGGAGAACGTCGTCTCGGCGGCCGGCACCACCTACCGCACCTCGCTCACGGAGATCGAGCGCCTCATCAGCGACGCCGGGTATGCGCCCCGGCAGCGCCGCCAGGACTACTCCATCATCGATGCCGTGGCGGCAGCGTGAGCCGGATCGGGGTCGGGTACGACTCCCATCGATTCGAGACGGGCCGACCGCTGATCCTGGGCGGCGTGACGATCCCTGCGGACCGCGGTCTGGCCGGGCACTCCGATGCGGACGCGGTCGCCCATGCGCTCACGGATGCGATCCTTGGCGCTGCGGCCGCCGGCGACATCGGCCGGCTCTTCCCCGACTCCGATCCCCAGTGGCGGGGCGCCGATTCCCTCAGGCTGCTCCAGGCGGCCCACGAGGTGGTGCGGGCCAAAGGTTGGCACTTCGTGCAGGGTGACGTCACGATCATCTGCGAGCATCCCAAGCTCGCGGTGCACCTGCTGGCGATGGCCACACACCTGGCGGGCGTCCTCGGTGTGTCCTCGGATGCGATCGGGCTCAAGGCCAAGACGAATGAGGGGATGGGCTGGGTCGGCCGAGGAGAAGGGATCGCGGTGATGGCGGTCGCCACGGTGGAGGCCGTCCGCTGATCCACGGGCTCCTCGCCTGGCTCTCCGGGCTTCCGGCCGGCGCGGTCTACCTCGTCCTTGCCCTCCTCGCCGCGCTCGAGAACATCTTTCCCCCGATCCCCGCCGACTCTGCCGTGGCCCTCGGGGCGTTTTTGTCGCATCGCGGCGTCACTTCGCCTTGGCGGGTGTTCGGGGTCGCCATCGTCGCCAACACGGCCAGCGCCGCACTGGTCTATTGGCTGGCCCGGCGCTTCGGTCCGCGGTTCGCTGGCACCTCCCTTGGGCGCCGGCTCCTTCCGCCACAAACGCTCGCCACGATCGATCGGAAGTACGTCCGCTGGGGCCTACCCGCGATCTTCCTCTGCCGTCTGCTGCCCGGTATTCGCGCCATCGTACCTCCGTTCACCGGGATCATCGGTCTCTCGCCACGGCGGGCCCTGTTGCCGATCGCCGCCGCCTCGGCCATCTGGTATGGATTCGTCACCGTGGCCGGCGTGGCGGTGGGTGCTGAGTGGGACACGATGGCCCGCCTGCTCGGTGCCGTGAACCGATCGCTCGCCTGGCTCGGTGCGGTGGTCGGTCTCGCGGTGCTGGGATGGCTCATCGTGCGAGCGAGAGGGCGTCGCGGACGGCGCCAGCAACCGGTCGTCGGCGAGGTGGTCGACGCCGTGCTCGAGCGAGTGCGGCCCCGGGGCGGTGCGTCGTGACCCGGGAAGGATCGGAACGTGCCTTCTTCCTGGAGGGATTCCGGGATCATCTTGCCCTCGAGGCCGGTGCTGCGGCCAATACCGTCGAGAGCTACCTGCGGGACGTCCGCCATCTCATCGACTTTGCGCCTACCATCGGAGTAGACTCGCCGGCGGGCCTCACCGCCCGAGGGTTGCGTGAATTCGTGTTCAGCCTGAAGGACATGGGCCTCGGCCCCGCCACCATCCGGCGTCACGTGTCGGCGGTGCGGACCTATTTCCGGTTCGCCGTGGGCGAGGGCCTGGTCCATGTCGATCCAAGCGATCGCCTGGAGGCGCCCAAGCGCGGCCGGAAACTCCCCGACACCCTCTCCCAGGCGGACGTGACCTCGATGCTCGAGGCGCCGCCACTGGAGGATCCGCTCGCGTGGCGCGATCGCGCGCTGCTGGAACTCGCATACGGCGCGGGCCTCCGGGTCTCCGAGCTCTGCGGGCTCACCCTGGCCGATCTCTGGCTCGACGACCAAGTGGTGCGGGTCTTCGGCAAGGGGAGCAAGGAACGGATCGTGCCGATCGGGCGCACCGTCATCGGTGCGGTGGCCGTCTACCTGCGCCAGCTGCGGCCCGAGTTGGACCACGGCGGGTCAGGGAACCGGCTGCTGCTCAACGCCCGCGGTCGGCCGCTGTCGCGGGTGGGAGCCTGGGGGATCGTGAAGAAGGCGGCCACACGTGCTGGCATCAGGAAGCGGGTCACCCCCCACACCCTGCGGCATTGTTTCGCCACTCACCTCCTCGAAGGTGGCGCCGACCTCCGGGCCGTCCAGGAGATGCTGGGCCATGCCGACCTCTCCACGACCCAGATCTACACCCACGTCGACCGTGAGTATCTGCGGTCGGTGCACCGGCAATACCACCCCCGCGGATGACCGGTCCGTTCCCGAGGTCATCGTGGTGGACGCGATCGGGACCATGAAGGGCTAGCGCCGGGACACGATACGACGCAGCATTGAGGAGCCGCACCAGGGGTGAAAAATGGCGCGTGCCCCCACCTCGAGCACGCCACCGGCCAGCGGCCGCAGACCGCACATCGACCCAGTCTGAACCCGAGCACGAACGTCAGGTCGTTGCGTCCCATCACGGTCGCGAGTCGATGGACTGCATTTTCAGGGGCATGCAGTGCTCGTCCCAGCCGAATCTCTGATTCGCGGGCCGCTTCTGCCCGGTCCCGGGGAATCGGTGACATCGCTTCCGGAGGGGGCGGCGTCAGGTCCGATGGTCACGGGACATGGTGCTGATTGGTCGCGGTCTGCGACCGGGGGAGGTCGATGCGGGCTGGGTTCGCGGTGCGCCTCGGGGCGCTGGACGATGCGATCGCTGGCGTCGTGGGGCAGGTGGCAGTAATAGGTCCAGGGGCGCTGCAGCCGGATGCATCGGGGCGCTGGGGGCCATTGGCCATCGTGGAGCACCTCGTCCTGGTGCACGAGGGCAGCGCGGCGGTCCTGAAAGGGACCGGCCCGGTCTTGCCCGGGGGGCGACGATCGAGCTGGTGGAGGCCGTTCCTGATGAGCGCAGTCCTGCACAGCCGGATCCGGGTCCGAGCCCCGACCGCGCGGGTACTGCCCTCAGCCGATCCGGTCCCGCTCCCGGTCCTCACTAAGCGGTGGCAGGAAGCCCAGGGGCAGCTCTGGCAGGCCGTTTCCCACAAAGGGGACCTTTGGGGCGACGGACTCGTGTTTCGGCACCCACTGGCCGGGTGGCTCGATGTGGCGGGGACGCTCCAGTTCCTCATCGATCATATCGGGCACCATGAGGGTCGGCTTACCGAGATTCTGATCACGGAGTGATGTACTGTCAAAGAATTAGTCGACACTGACTAATATTAATACACTATATGATATTATAAGTGCTTTGACTACAATGACTTAAGAATCTCACATCTCGGCACAGCTTCTGCATTACACCAGCGTGATTGAACTCACTCCGCTGGAGGATAGATGCGCCACCCGTCCTACGTCCGACTCGCGATCGTGCTCGCGCTGGCTGGCTTGAGCGCCCCGTTGGCCGCCCAGCAGAGCTGCAGTGGTCCCAACGGCTGCTCCCTCTCGGTGGGGCTGACCGCGACCGTGCTGAGTGCGCACGTCGCCTCCGCTGCACGGATGGCGGTCCGACAGGATCCCGCGCAGAATTTGGTCGAGGTCGTAACGGCCGCCAACACCGCGTGGGTACTGTCGTTCGGGGGAAATGCCGGAACGGAGGTCAAGCCGGTCCGCCGCAGCGGTAGGGGAGGGATGGCCGTGGCCCAGGTCCCCGCAGGAGGAAGTCTGGTCGTGGCCACGCTCGCGGCCATATGACGCGCTGGGCCGGTCGGCACCTTGAAACATTTGTCCGGCGGTTCCGTCACTGATTGCAACATGCCGAACCGACGAGCGGGGGAATATGCGTAGCTACTGGCTCAAGATCGCCGCGGGAGCGCTCACGATCTTCGTGATCGGCCTGCTGGTGATCCATGCGTTCCGGAGCATTCACCAGCGGATCCACGGCCTGGTGAACGGGAGCGGCGATGTCACGATCCCGCTCCTCGGCATCATCCCGCTGTCGATCGGGAACGTGCGCCTCGGTGACATCCGGCAGGTGGAGATCCATCGGGATACCCCCAAGCACGTGAGCGGGTTCACGGTGGTCGCCCGACTGGATGATTCCGTGGATGCCGACCAGTTCGACGACTGCTACTTCACCCTCCAGGATCCGACCCACGTCAACGTGAACTCGGTGTTCGTCTGCCTTGATTCGATCCCGCCGGGGATGCGTCCGTACGGGACGCTTCAGCTGGGCGACAGCTCGGATGACAACGCATCGGTACGTCCGCTGTTGCTGACCGACCAGGACATCAACGATCTTCAGGGCGCCTACCACAACGACGGGACCCCGAACGTCGATAGCCTGGGTGCGGTGGCGGAGTCGATCGGCGCCGCTGCCCAACGGACCGGGGACAGCATCGGTCGTGCGATGCGTGCCCGGTACGGCAACGGATCGACCGGTACCGTCTATCGCCCGACCCGCCCCGACCCCCCGGTGGCCCCCAGCCCTCCGCCGAAAGCCAGGCCGAAGGCCACCTCCAGGCCGTGATCGGGCCGTCCGTCCCCCGCCAAGTGGGACGGCGCCCCGCACCATCAAGGCATTCCATTGCCGGGTGTCTCCGACCAAGCTTCCCGTCATGATCCTCGTCATCGACAACTACGACAGCTTCACCTGGAACCTGGTCCAGTACGTCGGCGAGCTTGGGCTTGAGTCCGACGTGCGTCGGAACGATTCCCTGAACGTGGACGAGGCGCTCGCGCTCGCACCCGACGCCATCCTGATCTCGCCGGGTCCTGGCGCACCAGGGTCCGCGGGGATCTCGATCCCGCTCATTCAACGCGCCGCCGGACAGGTGCCGATCCTCGGCGTGTGCCTGGGCCTGCAGGCCATCGGAGCCGCATTCGGCGCCCAGGTCGTTCGGGCCGACCGGATGATGCACGGCAAGACCACGTCCATCTCCCACGACGGATCGGCACTGTTCGACGGGGTGCCATCGCCGGTCACGGTGATGCGCTATCACTCACTGATCGTGTCACCCACGGGGTTGCCCCCCGACCTCGAGGTCACCGCCTGGTCAGCGGACCGGGCACGCGGGGCGGAGATCATGGCGCTTCAGCACAGGCGCCATCGGGTCTGGGGAGTCCAGTTCCATCCCGAGTCGGTCGGGACCGATCATGGGCGCCGGATCCTTGCCAATTTCCTGGCGTTGGCGGGCATCGCCGCTGGCAGTGGTCGTTCGGTGCCAAATCCCGTCAGGTCAAGCTCTTAGCACCATTCCCGCAGGTCGGATCGCCCGCGGCACGACTTTTGACAGGGCGCCCCCGGCATCGTATACTTGGCGATGCGCCTCCTGGGTGTCATCCCGGCCCGACTCGGCTCGACCCGACTCCCCAACAAACCGCTTCAGCTTCTGGCCGGCGAACCCCTGGTGACCCGGGTCATTTCGCGTATCCGCCAGCTGGGGATCGTCGAGGAGCTGGTAGTCGCCACTGATTCGCCGATGGTCGTGGAAGTGGTGGCACGGACCGACACCCCAGTGGTGCTGACCCGCGCCGACCATCCCTCTGGATCCGATCGGGTGGCGGAGGTCGCAGCACTCCCGGCGTACCGCGGCTATGACGTCATCGTGAACCTGCAGGGCGATGAGCCGTTCCTGAGCGCGGAAGCACTCGCGGGTGCGGTCGAACGGGTCCGGGCCGGCGATGACATCGGCACCGCTGCAGCGCCGCTGGACCCGAGCCAGGCGGGTGAGCCGGGACGGGTAAAGGTGGTGACCGATGTGCGGGGGCGAGCACTCTACTTCTCGAGGGCTCCCATCCCGTTCCGGCGCGACCTCGACAGCAGCGCCGAGGGCCTCTACTGGCAGCACATCGGGTTGTACGCCTGGTCGCGTGCTGCGCTCGAGCGGTGGGTCGCGTTCCCGCCCACGCGGGCGGAAGCGGCCGAGAAGCTCGAACAGCTGCGGGCGCTGGAGAACGGACTGACGATAGGCGTGACCCGGCTCCGCGAGCCGGCACTTCCCGGGATCGACACGCCGGAGGATCTTCGGCGCGCGGAGACCATCTGGCGTTCACAACGAGGCTGAAGCGATGACTGGTTCCCAGACCACCAAGTACATTTTCGTGACCGGCGGTGTGGTGTCCTCTCTCGGGAAGGGCATCGCGGCGGCCTCCCTCGGTCGCCTGTTGGTCGAGCGCGGCCTCACGGTCACGATGCAGAAGTTCGACCCGTACATCAACGTCGATCCGGGCACGATGTCGCCGTTCCAGCACGGCGAGGTGTTCGTGACCGATGATGGGGCCGAGACGGATCTCGATCTTGGCCACTACGAACGGTTCATCGACCGGTCGCTCAGCCAGCAGAACAACGTCACCACTGGCCGGATCTATCAGACCGTCATCGGTCGGGAGCGGCGCGGGGAATACCTGGGATCCACCGTGCAGGTGATCCCGCACATCACCGACGAGATCAAGAATGCCATCCGTCGCTCCGCCCCCGGTGTGGACGTGGTCATCACCGAGGTCGGCGGGACCGTGGGCGATATCGAGTCGCTCCCGTTCCTCGAGGCCATCCGGCAGTTCCGCCAGGAGATCGGTCGCGACAACGCGCTGTTCGTCCACCTGACGCTGGTACCGTACATCGCCGCGGCGGGCGAGGTGAAGACGAAGCCCACCCAGCACTCGGTCCGCGAGCTGATGCAGATCGGGATCCAGCCCGACATCCTCATCTGCCGCAGTGAGCGGCCCCTCGCCGCCGACATCAAGCGCAAGATCGCGTTGTTCTGCAACGTCGATTTCGGTTGCGTGATCGAGAGCCCCGACGTGAAGTCGATCTACGAGATCCCCCTGAAGTTCAGCGAGCAGGGGTTCGACGAGGTGGTCTGCGAGCGGCTGCGGCTCGACACCAAGGCCCCGGACCTGGCGCCGTGGCGCGCACTGACGGAAAAGGTCCTGCGGCCGGCGTCCAAGGTGCGGATCGCGGTGGTCGGCAAGTACACCGACCTGCACGATGCTTACAAGTCGGTCCATGAGGCGCTGATCCACGGCGGCATTCCGCATGACGTGGGGGCGAGCATCGAATGGCTTTCGAGCGATTCCTTTACCGACCAGGCCGCGGCCGGCGCGTTGCTGGACGGCGTGGATGGTCTCCTGGTGCCGGGCGGGTTCGGCGTGCGGGGCGTTGACGGGATGATCGAGGCCGTCCGATGGGCCCGAGAGCACGAGCTGCCATTCTTCGGCATCTGCCTCGGCCTCCAGGTGGCGATCATCGAATTCGCCCGCACCGTCTGCGGCCTGGCCAGCCCCAGCAGCACCGAATTCGAGCCGGAGTGCGAATCGCCGGTCATCGCGCTGATGCAGAGCCAGCGGGACGTCAAGGACCTGGGCGGCACGATGCGGCTCGGCGCCTACGCGGCCAAGCTCCGGCCCGGCTCGCGCGCGGCCCAGGCATACGGCACGCTCGAGATCAGCGAGCGCCACCGCCACCGCTGGGAGGTCAACAATGCCTACCGGGACGTGCTGGCCGAGTTCGGACTCCGGCTGTCGGGACAGTCGCCGGACGGCGGGTTGGTCGAGGTGATCGAACTCCCCGATCATCCCTGGTTCCTGGGCTGCCAATTCCATCCGGAGCTCAAGTCCCGGCCCACCCGTCCGCACCCCCTTTTCGCGGCGTTCATCGGCGCGGCCAAGGCTCACCACGGGCGCACACCGGGATCGATCGGGCAGCCCGCCGGCAAGTTGAGCGGAGCAGGTCGGTGAGCAGCTGGACCTTCGGCGCCGGCCCGTTCATCCTCGCCGGCCCCTGCGTCATCGAAGCGGGCGATGTGCTGCCGCGCGTCGCCGGTGAGCTGGCCCGCCTGCGGGAGCAGCTGCACCTGCCGATCTGTTTCAAGGCGAGCTTCGACAAGGCCAATCGATCACGCGCCGCCGGCGCCCGTGGTCCCGGACTCGATGAGGGGCTCCGTGTGCTCGAGCGGGTCCGTCGCGAGTCGGGGCTGCCGGTCCTGACGGACATCCATGAACCGGGACAGGCGTCCGCGGCCGCGGCGGTGGTCGATGTCCTGCAGATCCCGGCATTCCTCTGCCGCCAGACCGATCTGCTCCTGGCCGCCGGACAGACCGGCCGACCGGTCAACGTGAAAAAGGGACAATGGATGTCCGCCGCGGGGATGGCGGGCGCCGTGGAGAAAGTGCGCCAGGGCGGGTCCACCGAGATCGCGGTGACGGAGCGCGGCACCTTCTTCGGGTACGGCGATCTCGTGGTGGACTTCAGGAACTTCGCCCGGATGCGCGCGGCGACCGGCACGCCCGTGATCTTCGATGCCACCCACTCGGTGCAGCAGCCGGGGCAGGGTGAAGGCGGTACCAGCGGCGGGCTCCGGGAATTCATTCCCGACCTCCTCGCGGCCGCGGCGGTCGCTGGCGCGGACGGGTTCTTCCTCGAGACCCATCCGGATCCGGCGCGTGCCCCGAGCGATGCCGCCACCCAGTGGCCCCTGGATCGCCTCGAATGGCTGCTCACGCGGACCCTCGAGCTGCAGTCCCGCGCCCGGGAGTCCCGCGGTGCTTGATCCGGCCCGCGCCCGGGAGATCCGCCTCTTCGGGTTCGACGTCGACGGCGTGCTGACCGACAACGGCCTGTACGTCGCGGTGGAGGCGGGCCATCGCGTGGAGACCAAGCGCTACGATGCACGCGATGGCGTGGCGTTCGACCTCCTGCGGCAGGCCGGGATCGATGTGGCGTGGGTCAGCGGACGCACCTCTCCGGCCACCACCGAGCGCGCCAGGGAGCTCAACGTCACCGAGGTCATCCAGGACGCCGGCCGGGGCTTCAAGCTCCCCGCGGTGAAGGATCTGCTGCAGCGGAAGGGCCTCACCTGGCGCCAGTTCGCCTTTGTCGGGGACGACCTGGCGGACATTCCGGTGCTCCGCCGCGCGGGGCTCCCGATCGCGGTGGACAACGCCGTGGCCGAAGTGAAGGCGCAGGCCGCGTGGACGAGCGGGCTCGCCGGCGGGCACGGCGCGGTGCGCGAGGTCGTGGAGGCATTCCTCCGTGCGCGCGGGGAGTGGGACGGCCTGGTGCGGAAGTACCTCGACGAGCGGGGGGACCAGGATGCCGGATGATGCGATGATCGCCGAGGCGCGCCGGGTGATCGAACTCGAGGCCGCTGAACTCCGCGCCGCCGCGTCGCGAGTCGGCCCCGGATTCGCGCGTGCCGTCCGCCTCATCCACGGGGCCAAGGGCCGGGTCATTGTGTCCGGGGTCGGGAAGTCGGGGCTGATCGCACGGAAGATCGCCGCGACCCTGACCTCGACGGGGACGCCCGCCGCCTATCTCCATCCGGTCGACAGCCTGCACGGCGACCTGGGCATCGTCGGGCCGGACGACGTCGCCATCCTCCTGAGCAAGAGCGGCAACACCGAGGATCTGTTCGGCCTCGTTGCCGCCTTGCAGCGGATGAACGTGCCGATCATCGCTCTGACCGGTGGCCCGGATTCGGTGCTGGCCAAGGCGGGGGTCGAGGTGCTGGATGCCAGCGTGCGCGAGGAAGCGTGTCCCCACGGGCTCGCGCCCACCACCAGCACCACCGTGGCCCTCGCCCTCGGCGACGCATTGGCCGTGGCGTTGCTCGGCCTTACGGGATTCCAGTCATCCGACTTTGCAGCGCTCCATCCGGGCGGCAGTCTCGGGCGCCGACTGCACCTGCGGATCCGCGACGTGATGGTGGCGGATATCGCACCGCTGGCGCCCGACGCCACGATGCGGGACGCGGTGGTGGCACTGGCACGGCAGCGCGGACTCGCCGTGGTGGCCGATGCCGCGGCGCTCCACGGGGTCGTCACGACCGGGGACCTGACCCGACTGGCCGAGCGCCAGGCGGACTTCCTGGGTGTCCCGGTCGCGTCGGTCATGACCCGGACGCCCCGGACCGCGGAGGTCGATGAGCTCGCGGCCGCCGCGGTGGGGCGGATGGAGCAGTTCGGCATCATGGCGCTCCCGGTGCTCGATGGTGGACGGCTCGTGGGTGTGGTGCATCTGCACGACCTGCTGCGTGCGGGGGCGGTGTGAGCGGGAGGTCGCCGGCATTCCTGGCGCTGGCCGTCGTGTCGGTGCTCGCGGCGTGCAACCACAACGAGCTCCGGAACACGACCGTCGTGACCGCCGCAGACACCGCCGACCAGGTGCTGGAACACCTGCAACACTACATCACCAAGGCGGGAGTGCGGCAGTCGCTGGTCGAGGCCGATACGGCGTACTACTACGAAGCGGCACGTCGCTTCGAATTGAAGGGCGTGAAAGTGACCTTCTATACCAGCACCGGCGCGCCGACGTCGGTGCTGACGTCACGGGAAGGCACCTACTATATGCAGAACCAGAACATGGAGGCGCGCGGGAACGTGGTAGTGGTGTCGACCGACGGCCGAACGCTCCGGAGCGAGAAGCTGCGCTACGATCAGGCGACCAACAAACTCTCGACCGACATCGCGTTCACCTTCGACGGTCCCACCGCCCGCGGGTCGGGCAACGGATTCGTCTCCGACCCCGATTTCCGTGACGTGATCATCCAGCAGGGCCGGGGACTCCAGCGCGACGGCGGCTTCATCCCGCCCGGGCAATGACCAGGGCCGTCGTGGTGCTCGCCTGCGGCGCGTTGGTGGCGGCTCCGCTCGCCGGGCAGGGGCCCGCGCCGGCCGACGGCCACTGCCTGCTGTCGATCGACCACGTCTCCCGGGCCACCCACCAGATCCCGAATCCGGACGGGACGTCCAACTATTTCCTGGGCGGCGATGTGCGATTGAGCTGTCAGGGCACCGACGTCCGGATGGCAGCGGACAGCGTGGCGGCATTCAACGACCTCAAGGTGACCTACTTCCTGGGCCACGTCCGGTACGACGACTCCAGCATCGCGATGACGGCCGACAACGGCACCTACCTGAAGGACGGCGAGCGGTGGGAGGCGCGCGGCAACGTGGTCACCCGCAACACCGGGAACGGATCGACGTTGCGGGGCCCCTCGCTCGACTACATGCGGGCCATCGCCGGCATCCGCGACACCGCGGAGATGTATGCGACCGGCCGCCCCCGGGTGGAATACGTCCCGACCGACTCCAGCGGCAAGCGCCAGGAGCCTTACGTCATCTACGCTGATCGGGTGCGGTTCCGCGGCAACGACCAGGTGTTCGGTGGCGGGTCGGTGACGGTGGATCGCTCCGACCTCTCCGCCAAGGGGGACTCGCTCCGGCTCGACACCGGGCCAGGGCAGGACGGTGGGTTGTATGCGCGCACGACGAGCGGCGCGGAGATCGACGGGAAGGGGTCCTCGAACTTCACCCTCACCGGCAAGCGGATCGATCTGTCGCTCACCAAGAATGAACTGACCGGGATCCGCTCGACCGGGCGCGCCCACGCGGTCGATCCGGATTGGGATCTGGTGGCGGATACCATCGACCTGCACCTGAAGGATCAACACCTGGTGGCCACGTTCGCTTGGGGAGACAGCCTGCGACCCCGCGCCGTCTCACCCGGTCGGGACATTATCGCCGACTCCCTCGCGATCGATACGCCGGACCAGGTCCTTACCCAGGCCCGAGCCTTCGGGTCGGCCTGGATCGGCGGCGCCGTCGATTCCGTGACCCACCAGCGCGACCAGCTCTGGGGCGACACGGTCGTCGCCGATTTCGTGTCGCGCGACTCCGCCGGCAAGAAGCAGTCGGTGCTCTCCCGTGTCGAGGCGCGACACAACGCCCGTTCCTACCACCTGCTCGCGTCGACGGGTACGTGCCCCGGATCTCCGGTGAGCTACATCCGCGGCGGCCAGATCGTGCTGTTCTTCCGCGCCGACGAGAACGACCTGGACCGGGTCGTGGTGCACGACAAAGTCGACGGCGTGCAGATCGAGCCGGTCTGTGCACCTCCGGATTCGACCCATGCCGACTCGCTCCGGGCCGATTCGGCGCGAGCCACACCGCGGCGGAAGTCATGATCGACCTGTTGCCGGACGGACTGGCCGGTGCCGACCCCGCGCTCGCGGTGGCGCTCGAAGCGCTCGTCCGCGTGGGCAGTGCCGAGGGCCAGGTAGACCTCACGGCGTTGGTGGCCGCGTTCCGGGAGGGCTATGCCGCGGTGGACCCCGAAGGTGGGGTCGGTCAGGTCGACCTGAGCGGCGACCAGATCCGCGATACCCTCATCCGGTCGATCCTCCCCCGGCTGGTCGATGCGGAATGGATCGCGTGGGATCCCGGGCACCAGGTCGCGTCCGCGACGTCCCGGTGGTGGCCGGCGGCGGCCGCGGACCGGGAGTCCGCTGCATCGCAGCTTCGCACGACGGCACGAAGCGGATTCCGGCGCGACAGCGGGCACGGGCCGGTGGTGCTGGAGCGGCCGAGCGTGCTGTGCGGTCGAGGGCTCATGAAGTCGTTCAAGCGCCGCGCCGTGGTCAATGACGTGAACATCGAGGTCGGCCAGGGAGAGATCGTGGGCCTGCTCGGTCCCAACGGCGCCGGGAAGACCACGACGTTCTACCTGCTCACCGGCCTCATCTTGGCGGATGGCGGGCAGGTGACGCTCGATGGACGGGACATCTCACGGGCGCCGATGTACGAGCGGGCCCGTGCGGGCATCGGGTACCTGGCGCAGGAGCCGTCGATCTTCCGGCGCCTCTCGGTCGAGGACAACGTGATGGCGGTGCTCGAGACGCTGCCGCTGCCACTGGCCGAGCGCCAGCGCCGCCTCGAGACGATGCTGGACGAGCTGTCGATCAAGCACCTGCGGCACAGCAAGGCCTACTCCCTCTCCGGCGGCGAACGGCGCCGGTTGGAGATCACCCGCGCGCTCGTGACCGGCCCCAAGTTCATGCTGCTCGACGAGCCGTTCGCGGGTGTCGACCCGATCGCGGTGCACGACATCCAGACCATCGTGGCCGGCCTCCGGCATCGGGGCATCGGCGTGCTGATCACCGATCATAACGTGGAGCAGACGCTCGATATCGTCGATCGGGCATACATCATGTTCGAAGGAAAGGTCCAGGTCGAGGGCTCCGTGCGAGACCTGGTCTTCGACGACCGGGTGGCCCAGCTCTACTTCGGTCCGACGCTCACCGGTCGTCTGCGCGCCCGCCTGGCGGAGCGGACCGGATGAAGGGCGGGCTCTCCCAGCACGCGAGCCTCCGGCAGGATCTCCGGATCAATCCCCGCCTCTACCAGGCGATGGATCTCCTGTACATGCCGATGATGGACCTGCAACAGCACCTGAAGCAGGAACTGATGGCCAACCCGTTCCTCGAACTGCTCGAACCCGAGGACGAGGAGCGCCCCGAGGAGACCCAGGCGGAGCAGAAGGAAGAAGCGCAGAAGGAGGACGAAATGGACTGGGAGGAGATCCTCCTCAACGGATTCGACGTCGGCGGCGCCCAGTCCTCCGCCTACGAGCAGCGGGAATACACCGAGCCGGTGTCGGTGGACCAACGCGACCTCGACGACCACCTCCGCGATCAACTCGACCTGCTCGAGCTCACGCCGCGGCAGCGCCTCCTGGCGGAAGAGTTCCTCGGCGCCCTCGGTGATGACGGATATGTGCACGGGACCGTGGAAGAATCGGTGGCGAGCGCCAACGAACTGCTGACCGAACGGACGGCGGTGGTCGAGGATGCCGGTCGCGCGGTGGCGGACGTGCCGTCGTTCACGCTGGCGGAGGGCGAAGAGATGCTCGCCATCTTCCAGCGGCTCGACCCACCCGGTGTCGGCGCCCGCGACCTGCGCGAGTGCATCCTCCTGCAACTGGCCGATCGGGGCCTCAAGGACTCCCTCTCCTATCGGCTGGTGGCCGAGGCATTCGCGGATGTCGCGGCGCACAAGTGGACCGACCTTGCGCGCCGCTTCGAGGTCGAGCCGGCGGCCGTCCAGGCGGCGGCCGACCAGCTGGCCAAGTTGGATCCGAAGCCGGGGCTGCGGTATTCCGCGCAGCCCGACGGCTATGTGATCCCCGACCTGATCGTCGACAAAGTGGACGGGCACTACCGGGTGACGCTCAATGACTCCGGCGTACCCCGCCTGCGGCTGAGCCGCGCCTACCAGGAGGTCGCGCGGGACAAGAAGGGGATGGACGCGGAGCAGAAGGAGTTCATCTCGACCAAGCTCAACAGCGCCCAATGGATGATCCAGGCCATCGAGCAGCGCCGCCAGACGATGCTCAAGGTGATGAACTTCATCGTCGACCGGCAGCGCGAGTTCTTCGAGAAGGGCGTGGAACAACTGAAGCCGCTGACCCTGCGGGAAGTGGCCGACGTGATCGACATGCACGAGTCGACGGTGAGCCGCGTGACCAACGACAAGTACGCCCAGACCCCCCGAGGGGTCTTCCCGCTCAAGTACTTCTTCTCGAGCGGCCTCGGCACCACCACGGGTGAGGACGCCAGTGCCCGGGCCATCCGCGCCAAATTGCAGAAGATGGTGGCCGAGGAGGACACCGGCGATCCGCTCACCGACCAGCAGGTCGTGCACCAGTTCCAGGAGCAGGGCGTCCAGATCGCTCGCCGCACGGTGGCAAAGTATCGCGACCAGCTCGGCATCCTACCCGCGCGGATGAGGAAGCGTGTATGACCACCTCGACCATCGATGTGAGCCTGTTGGTGCCGGCCAAGGACGAGGCCGAGAATCTCCCCGAGTTCATTCGCCAGTGCGGCGCTGAACTGGGACGGCACGGGTCCACATTCGAGGTGATCGTCGTCAACGACGGCTCGACCGATGGCACCACTGCGGTGCTCAAGGAGCTTGAAGCCGCTCATCCGTTCCTCCGGACCGTGACCCATCGGCGGCAACGCGGGATCGCCGAGGCGCTGCGGTCCGCAGGCGAGGTGGCCCGCGGCCGGGTCCACGTCTTCTATCCTGCCGACCTGCAGTACCTCCCGGCCGATGTGCCCGCCCTGGTGGCGCCCGTGCTGGAAGGTCAGGCCGACATCGTCACCGGCACCAAGCAGGGGAAGTACGAGAAGGCGTTCGTCTCGGCGGTGTACAACGCGCTCTGCCGCTGGCTGTTCGGGGTGCGCGTGACCGACCTCAACTCCGTCAAGGCATGGCGCCCCGAGGTGATGGCCAACGTGCCGTTCCGCCCTGACTGGCATCGGTTCATGGTGGTCATTGCGGCGGCCGAGGGCTTCCGCCTGATGTCGGTGCCTGTGCCGCTCCATCCACGTCACGCCGGCGTGTCGAAATTCGGGTGGAAGCGGATCCCGGTCGGTGTGCTCGACCTGCTGTCGGTCTGGTTCCAGCTCCGCTTCGGGCGTAAGCCCATGCTCTTCTTCGGAGTGGCTGGGGCCATCCTGTTCGCGGTGGGATTCCTGGCGGGGTTGGTGGCGCTGGTGCTCCGGTTCGGCTACGGGGTCGGGTTCCGGCCGCTCCTCAACCTGGTCGAGACGATGGTCATCACCGGCACGGTGCTGTTCGCAGGCGGGTTCGTCGGCGAGATGGTGGCGGGGGTGCGGGAGGATGTGCGGGAGTTGCGGCGGCGTCAGCAGGGCGAATGATCAGCGTCGGCCGAGCTCAGTCGGGCGATGTTCGACCATCTCTCGGAAGCCGGATCCCATACCGCCCGATGAACGTTGCCAACTCCTCGGTGAGCAGGGATCCGCTCACGCTTCGGGTCCGGCCCGCCAGATCGAGCCAATGCGCACCGGCCTTCCGAAGCGCCGTGACCTCGTCGGGGCGGAGCGCTTCTTCCGACAGGAGTGTTTCTCCCGTGCTCACGTGGCCGAGCGGCATTCCGGTGTGACGCCAGTGCAGCCGGAACGAGCGGCGATCCCGGTGGTAGGTCCGGGGTGTGCCCGGGTCGATCCTGGTGCCGCAATCGATCACGTACCGGTCGAACTCCACCATGATCTCGGCCACCTTCGCCGCGCGGGCCGCGGCGTCCATCGCGGGGGGGAACTGCGGAGCCGACCGGATCACCTTGGCCGGCGTTCCGACCGCCAGGCTCCGAGGCGGAATGGTCCCGCTCACGAGGGAGTTGGCGCCGATCACGCTGCCATCGCCGATGTTGGCGCCAGGCATGAGGAACACCCGCCACGGCAGCCAGACGCTCGCGCCGATCGTCACGGGTTCATAGGTGGCCGGATAGCCGTCCAGCACGTTGAGCCACGCGCCGTGGGTAAAGATGAGGCAGTGGCCGCCGATCCCGGTGTCGTCACCGATGGTCACCGGCTTGGTGGGATTGATGTTGGTCGATTGCAGGATGATGGTGCGGCTGCCGAGGCTGAACCGTGATTCGGGCAACTGGGGCCCGCCCACGAAGACCTGCTCGCGGATCCGGGCATCCTCTCCAATCTCGATGACAGGGCAGGAGAGGTAGCTCATCGTGCCGATGCTCGAATGGCGCCCGATCCGGATCCGGCGACCTTGCACCACCGCCAGCACCCCGATCTCCACGTGATCATCGAGCTGGACATCGTCACCCACGACCGCGGAAAAAAGTGAGAGCTTGACCCCCTTGCCGATGCGGTAACCGCGCAGCACGCGGTAGGCCAGGACCTTGAGGGGGCCCGGCATCCAACCGAACAACACCAGGTGCCGCCACGGAATGCGGTGCTGGGGGATCAAGGAGCTGGGCATGGGGACGCGTTCGAGCGCGCGGAGGATGGTGGGAAGGCAGGCGCCAACGGGCAGCCCAAGGGTAGTCCGCGCGGCCGCTTCGCGTCAAGCGCTGCGTTCGAGGTCTGGCGCGGCGTGATCCGCCTTCCCGAGGCCTCCGAGCGCTCGTCCGAGGCGGAGTTGGGGCTCCGTCTGCTCGTTGATGCCTCCCGCGTGGTCCCGGTCGACGAGGCCGTCACCGGTGTGACCGTGCTGGAGCTGCACAACGAGCCCGCGAGCGACCTGCTGCGCACCGGCGGCCCCATCGAGACGGCCCCCGGCATCGTGCGGGTCTCCCGGAACACCCTGGAGCAGGTGGGCCGGCTTGCCAGCGCGGCGGTCGAGCAGGAGTCCGTGCAACGCGACCGCTTCGGGCGGGTCCCCTCGTCGGTCAATCCCTTCGTGATCAACGGGTCTGAGCGGGAGCCGGTGCTCTCACAACTGGCGGTCGCATTCCGGGAGGCCGTCGTTCGGGCGTCGGGCGATCGCCCGTTCCGCGCGGTGGCCCCGTGGCCCGATGGGCACCGGTGGGCGGCGGTGCTCTCCCACGATCTGGATGTCGTCGCGGGGTGGCCGCTCTTCACGGCGCTCCGACTCCTTGAACTCCTTCGCAAGGGAGAGTTCGGCCGCGCCACGCGAGTGCTCGGCGCAGCGGCGATCGCTGGCCGCGATCCGGTCACCCACGGCATCGCCGGCCTGCTGGCCGTCGAAGCGGCGCTCGGGGTCCGGAGCAGCTGGTTCATCCTCTCCGGCACACCGACGCTCCGAACTTGGCGCCACGGCGACTTGACGTACCGACCCGAATCTCGCCGTGCGCGCGGGATCCTGGAGCGGATCCGGGCCGGGGGACACGAGCTGGGCCTGCACGGCAGCTTCGAGACCATGGATCGACCGGCGGCATTCGCAGAGCAACGGCATCGGCTCGCCACTCTCATCGGCCGGCCCCCGATCGGCGTGCGACAGCACTTCCTCCGGATGCGTCCGGTGACGACCCAGCATGCGATGATGGACGCCGGGTTCCGCTACGACTCGACCTTCGGCTTCGCTGACCGCAACGGTTTCCGGCTTGGCCTGGCCGACGTGATGCCACTGCCCGGTCAGGCGGACTTCGACCTCCTGCCGTTCTGCTGGATGGATCGCGCGCTGAGCAAGTATCAGGGCGTGGAAGATCCGACGGCGTGGATCGAGGACGGCCTGGAGCTGGCGCGCGCATGCCGGCAGGTCGATGGCGTCTGGTGCGGCATCTGGCATCCGAACCTCGTCCCGGCGCTTGGGTTTCCCGGCGGGCTTGAGGCGTATCGAGCCTTGGTGGAAGGATTACGGGCACTCGACGATCCGTGGATCGCCCCCGCGGCCGAGGTCGTGGCGTGGCGACGGGCCCGCCGCAGCGTCCGCGTCATCCGGGTGGATGGCGGTGGGATGGTGATCGCACAGGGGAATTCGCCGACGGGTGCCCTCCGGCTTGAGGACGCGCACGGGGCCGCGCGCGAGAAGGTCGAGGCGACGACATGAAGATCCTCTTCGTCACCCACACCTACCTGCGCGCCCCCGGAGATCGGGCCGGCGCGCAGGTGTGGCGGCTCGCGGTCGCGGCGCAGGAGGCCGGGCATACCGTTCTCGTGGTGGCCCCCCATGTACGGAGCTGTACCCTGCGCGAGGTGTTGGGCGGAGTGGAGGTGCGCCGGTTCCGTTATGGTCCCGATGCATTGGAGCGGATCGGCTACCAGGGTGCAGTGCGGAAGAGCGCCGGGTCGCCGATCGCGCTCGCGATGCTTCCGTGGTACCTCTGGCGATTTCGCGCCGCGGTGCGCTCGTTGGTCCGCGAATTCCATCCCGACGTGATCCACGCCCATTGGTGGATCCCGGGTGCGCTCGCCGCGGTAGGGCAGGGGGTGCCGTTGGTGGTCACTGCCCATGGCAGCGATGTCCGCCTGCTCGGACGCTCCGCCGTGCTCCGGGCGCTGGCCCATCGGGTCCTCCGCCGTGCTGTATCCGTCACTGCAGTGTCCGGCGTGATGGCGGAGGACCTGCGCCGCTGGGCCCGGATCCCGGAGGTACAGGTGACACCGTCCGCCGTGGACGAGGCGCAGTTCCACCCCCGCGCCGGCCAGCAGGTCTCGCCGCCGCGCATCCTCTTTGCCGGCAATTGGATCAGGGCCAAGGGGGTGGATCTGATCCTGAAGGCGTTCGCCCAAGTGCGGCAACGCGGCATCACCGCAACGCTTCGACTGATCGGCGATGGAGCGGACCATCCTGAATTCCGGGCGTTGGCGCAGCGCCTGGGCATCACCGCGGACGTGGAATGGGCCGGCACCAGGCCCCACGAGGCCATGCCGGCGGAATTCGCGGCAGCCACGATCACCGTGCTGGCCAGCCGAGGCCCTCGCGGAGAAGGCCTGCCGATCAGCCTGGTGGAGGCCATGATGTCGGGCAGTGCTGTTGTCTCCACTCCGGCGGGTGGCGTGCCGGAGATCGTGATCGACGGCATCACCGGCCTCATCGCACGCGATGACGACGCGACGCACCTGGCCGAGCAGATATCCCGACTGCTGCTGGATGAAGCACTCCGGGAGCGTCTCGCCGCCGCCGGTCGCGCGTGGGTCACTGAGCGGTTCGCCCGAGCGCCCGCGTTCGCGAAGGTCCTCGGCATCCTGAGCGCCGCGGCGGGGCAGCGATGAACCTGCGACGATGGCTGCGCCCGTTCGGGGTCGCGGTAGCGCTGGCCGTGGCGGTACTTGCCATCCGGGCCCTGGTCGGAGCCTGGCGCCAGGCGGCCACCCAGCCGGTGCGATGGGAATTCCGGCCCGGCTGGCTTGTGATCGCCACCACGATCGCCGTGCTGACGTACCTCGTCCTGGTCGAGAGTTGGCGTCGCACCCTTCACGGATACGGTCAGCCGACCTCCTTCCGGTCGGCGTTGCGGGTCTGGATCCTCTCCAACTTCGGCAAGTACTTCGGGTCCTTCGGCATCGTCGCCGGGATGGCGATGCTGGCCCAGAACGAAGGGATCAACGCCCCGGCCGCGGTCACTTCGGCGGTGATCATGCAGGCGCTCTCGCTCGTCACCGGGGTCGCCCTGAGCGGGCTCCTCGCTGCCGACGCGCTGCGCGGCCTTGGTCCCCTGTACAGCTGGGGTGCGGTGGTCATTGGTGTGTCGGCCATCGCCGGGTCGGGGATCCTCCATTCGCAGCGGGCGCTCGACCGGGTCCGGTCGCTGCTCCCCTCTGGCGTGCCTCCGATCCGGGCCGCAGGCGCCCGCTCGCTGCTGATCGGATTGGTGGGGAACACCCTGGCGTGGCTCGGGTACGGACTGGTGATGGTGCTGCTGGCGCGGGGCCTCTTCGCATCGCCACCGCCGGCCCTCGGCGATGCGACCAGCGCGTACACGGTGTCGTACCTGGTGGGATTGCTGGCGCTCTTCGTCCCGGCGGGGCTGGGCCTCCGTGAGACTATATTTACGGCCTTGCTGGCGCCGGCCGCCGGGCTCAAGGTGGCAGCCGCCTTGGCCATCGCGAGCCGGATCCTCCTGACCCTCGTCGAGATCGGCATCGCCCTGCCGTTCGTGGTGCTGCGGCGCCGCCGCGGGCCTTCTTCACCCACCGACCCTGGCCGATGACCGATCCCATCGAGCAGCATCCGCTGGACCGCCTGCCGCGTTGGCTCCCCGCGGTCACTTACGCGCTCTTCACCCTGCTCGCGTTCCGCAGCTACCTGTTCGCGCCGGCGGGGAGCATGCTGTACGGGAGCGACACGATCGCCGCCGGCGTGATGCTGCGCTCGTTCTTCGTCCACGCCGTCAAGGCGCTGGGACACATCCCCCAGTGGAATCCCTACCTCCAGTCGGGATTGCCGTACGTCGAGGCGGGCGGCGGAGACACCCTCTACCCGACGTCGATCCTCCACTTCTTCCTGTCGATGCCCCAGGCGCTGGCCTGGAAGCTCATCATCCATGTGTTCGTGGCCGGGCTCGCGATGTACTACTGCGCCCGGGTCTTCGGTATGACGCGTTGGGTGGCGTACGTGGCGGGCGGCGTCCACATGCTGTCGGCACAGATCCTGAGCCAGGTGTACGGCGGTCAGGACACCAAGCTCTACTGTGCCGCCCTCTTCCCGCTGGCGCTCGGCCTGCTCGTCCGGGCCATCGAACGGAAGTCGTTCGCCCACTTCGTCTGGTTCGGGTTGCTGAGCGGCCTGCTCCTCATCGGACACCCCAACCTGGCCTTCTACGCCTGGATCACCTTCGGGGCGTGGGGACTCGGCATGATCTGGGTCCGGCGGAGCGATGGTGCCCGTGCGTTCCTGGCCCGCCTGGGCGGTGGCGTGCTCTCACTCGGGGTGGCACTCGGCATCGCGGCGGTGATCCTCTTCCCGATGTATCACTATCTGCGGAATTATTCGCCTCGGTCCGGCGCGGGTCGCCCCTTCGAGTATGCGGCCAACTACGCGATGCACTGGCCCGAGACCGTCGGACTGCTGGTGGCCAACTTCGCCGGCAGTGACACCGGGGAGTCCCCGACGTACTGGGGTCCCAATCCGCTCAAGGGGAACCTGGAGTTCGGCGGGACGCTGGTGGTGGTCCTGGGCCTCGCGGCCGTGTTCGGGCTCAAGGGCGATCGACGACGCTGGGCCCTGGGGGGCACTGCGTTCATCGCCTGGCTCTACGCCATGGGCGCCGACACGCCGTTCTTCCGACTGGTGTATGACCTCGTCCCCCCGATACGGAACTTCCGGGCACCCAGCCTGTCGATGTTCCTGTTCTTCATCCCGGCGGTGCTGCTGGCGGCCCTGCTGCTCGATCGCATCGCCCGCGGCGGCCCGGACGCGGAATACCCCCGCCGGATCGCTGGACGGGCGCTCCTGATCGGCGCCGGGCTCTCGCTCCTCATCGCGATCGTGGTGCAGACCGGCGGCGCCTCCGGCGTGGCCGGCATCTTCGGTCCACTCGACCCCAACCGTATCGCGATCCTCGGGAATAACGTGAATGCGATGATCCTCGGTGCCTGGATCTCCGCCCTCGCGTGCGGCATGCTCTGGTTCGCACTGCGGGGAGAGGGCAGGGGGACCTTCCCGGTCCGGGGTCTGCTGCTGACGTTCCTTGCCGTGACGTCCTTCGAGCTGCTCCGGGTCGATGGCCCGTTCGTGCAGGCGGTGCCTTATGCCAATTTCTTCCCGGTCGACCCGTCGATGGATTGGCTCAAGGGACAGTTGGGGCCAGGCGAGCGGGCACTGCCATCCGACTTCGTGGAGCAGCAGGGGCGCCTGGCCACTTACGGGGTGCCGGAGGTGTTCGGCTACCATGGGAATGAACCGCGCTGGTATGACGTCGTGACCCGGCGCGACATCCGTGATGCCGGCTATCCTGGCGACCAGAAGGTGTACTACGGCTATCTCCTGCAGCTGATGACCAGCGGCCTGGGCCGCCTGCTCAGCATGCGGATCGCGATCCTGCCCGCCACCGACATCAAGATCACCGGCTGGACCAAGATCGCCGGCGACAAGTCGTTCAGCATCTATCGGAACTCCGAGGCGCTGCCCGGCGGTGCCGCCGCAGGACGGGTCATCGTGGAGCCCGATACCACCACCGAGATCTCAGCACTCTGGGACCCGAGCTTCGACCCTTCGAGCGTGGTGCTCAGTATGGAACCGATCCCGGCCCTGGCCGCCGGTGGCACGAACGGCACCTTCGAGATCACCAGCGAGTCGACCGACACCGTCGCTGCCACCGTCACCGCCGCCGGGCCCACCGTCGCCATCCTGAGCCGCACCTGGCACCCGTACTGGACCGTGACCGTCGACGGCGCCCCGGGAACGGTCCTCCGCGCCGACTACGCCTTCATCGGTGTGCCGCTCTCGACCGGCGGCACCCATCACCTGGTCTTCCGCTATCGTTCGCCGATCCTGGACCACTCCGAGACCGCGAGCGCATCCACTTGGCTCTTCGTACTGCTGGTGTCCATCGGCGCCGGGGTCGGTGCGCTGCGACGTCGCCGGAGCGCCCGTGTCTGATCGTGCGCTGGTCGTCATCCCGACCTACAACGAGGCGGCCAACCTGCCGCAGATCGTGCCGGCGGTCCTGGCCCAGGATGCTCGGTTCGACATCCTGGTCGTGGACGACAACTCGCCTGACGGCACCGGCGCCATCGCCGACCGCTTAGGTGCCGCCGATCCGCGGGTCCACGTTCTCCATCGGACCGCCAAGGCCGGGCTCGGCCGGGCCTATCTGGCCGGCTTCGAGTGGGCACTGGCGCGGGAGTATGCGCTCATTTTCGAGATGGACGCTGACTTTTCCCACGACCCGAAATACCTGCCCGCCTTCCTGACCGCGATCACCGAGGCCGATGTCGTCCTCGGCTCACGCTACTCCGGCGGCGTCAACGTGGTGAATTGGCCGATGAGTCGGCTCCTGCTTTCCTGGGCCGCCAACAAGTACGTGCGCTGGGTAGCAGGACTGCCGCTCACCGACTCGACCGGTGGATTCAAGTGCTTCCGGCGGGAGGTGCTCGAGGCCATCGACCTCGCCGACGTGCGGTCGAATGGCTATGCCTTCCAGATCGAGATGAGCTTTCGGGCCTGGCGGAAGGGATTCCGACTGAAAGAGATCCCGATCGTCTTCGTCGATCGGGTCGAGGGCCAGAGCAAGATGAGCAAGCGCATCGTCCGGGAGGCCATCCGGATGGTCCCGTGGCTCCGCTTCGCGGCGCTGGTGGGGCGCCTGTGAGCGGGACCGTCTTCTATAAGATGACCGGTTCGGGGAATGACTTCGTGGTCCTCGATGGACGCCACACCTCGCTCTCGGAATGGACCGCAGATCGCATCCAGGCCGTCTGTGACCGCCGCCACGGGGTCGGGGCCGACGGATTCGTCATCCTCACCCACGAGCCCGGGGCCGGGGCCGTCCGGATGCACTTCTTCAATGCGGACGGATCCCGGGCCCCGATGTGCGGGAACGCCTCGCTCTGCTGCACCCGCCTGTCATCGCGTCTGGGACTCGCGCCCACAGAAATGGTCCTGGTCACCGACGCGGGCCACCTCCCGTCGCGATCGCTCGACGGGCCCGGTGAACGGGCCGAGATCCACCTTGCCGATTTCAGCGCACCTCGCCAGATCGCCGAGGTGGCGCTCGCCCCGGGCGAAGAGTCGGTCTGGTTCGGGGAATCCGGCGGGCCTCCCCACGCCGTCGTGATCGTGGCGGACCTGGAGGCGGTGGATGTGGCCACCCGTGGCCGCGAACTCCGATATCACCCCGCATTCGCACCCGGGGGCGCCAACATCAATTTCGTGAGCGCGCCGACGCCGACGTCCGGAGGGCGCTGGCCGATGCGGACCTATGAGCGAGGTGTCGAAGGTGAGACCCTCGCCTGTGGCACTGGTGCGGTGGGATGCGCCGCCGTCCTGGCCAGCCTCGGGCGAATGGCGCCGCCGGTCGAGATCCTGAGCCGTGGGGGTTACCCGCTGTCAGTGCGTTTCGGGCGGGCCGGGACGACGATCTCGGACGTCTGGTTGGCAGGGGAGGGGCGGCTGGTCTTTCGTGGCGTTCTGGGCGAGGCCGGCAGCGCTGTGGGTTGACCTGAGCTTGAAGGGCTCCGCATGTCGGGCCGCCCTGATCCGGGGGATGTTTGGCCGATCTAAATCGTTGCCAGCTTGCAGGTTGGGGTGGACCCGCTGTGTTGTCCACAGTAACGCAGGTCATAACTTAACATAATGTCTATTATACGACACTACAAACATCCTCCGTTCCACCGGATGACCGGGTCGGTGAGCGGGTCCGGCTTCCCCGGGTCGAGCCTGACCGAGACACGCCAGTGACGGGACAGCCCGACGAGACGGAAACGCCCCGTGAGGATCGGCCATCGAGCTCACGGGGCGGATCCCTGCAATTGAGAGCGGTGCGTCAGTACGTCGTCTGCGGCAAGCGTGCCACCGCGTCAGAGCCCTTGGGCGCTGCACCTTTGGTGAACTCCGCCAGCCGGATCACGGCTTCGGTGTAGACCGGCGTGTCCTTGTACTTGACGATGACGGTATCCAAGGCCGCGGACGCCAGATCCGCCTTGCCCGCGAGGATGTATGCCTTGCCGGCCTGCAGCAGATAGTCTGCCTTGAGGTACGGTAGGTCGGAGAGTCGGCTCGCCTCGGCGTACGCAGCACCGGCATCGGCCGCGCGTCCGGCGCTCTCCAGGGCCGCGCCCAGCAACCCATTCGCCGGCACCGCGAACTGGGCGCTGGGGTTCGTCGCCAGGAAGCCCTGCAGGTTGACCGCCGCCAGCGCGAATTGCCCGTTGATCATCCGAACCTGATTGAGGGCTATCACCGCCTCCCCGGCGGCGGCGGTCCCCTTGTACCGCTCGATGATCTGCTGGAACTGGCCCGCGGCCGCGGAGAGGTTGTTCGCCTCCGCCGTGCTGCGCGCCAGGTCAAGCGCGGCATTCGCAGCGGCAGTCTTCCTGGCCTGCCAACTCCACCCGAACCACACCACCGCTCCGACCGCCACGACGCCGATCCCGACTTGGGTCACTCGCTGCTGGTGGCGGCGGAACCAGTCCGCCGGATCCTCACTGAAACTCGGAAAACTCTGCGCCATGGGGTGCACTTCGGTCAAGGGTTGGCGTGCGGGGCCGGCGGTCCCGGTGGTGCCCCCGGCGCGATTCGAACGCGCGGCCTACAGTTTAGGAAACTGCCGCTCTATCCAACTGAGCTACGGGGGCTAAACGATGAAGAGTAATGAGCTTAGGCAACTCGCGTCAACCCGCGGGCTGGGATCGTCCAGAGTTCGGATCTGGCGAATGGCCGCACCAGCATTCGACCGGAGCATCAGCATCTCTTACAGCATAACTATCTGATATCAAATGACTTAATACTATCTAGCTCAAGTGATATCTCGGCCTTTTCCACAGCGTCGACCCGAGCGAACTCCGGTCCGCGCGCAAGTTCCAGCGCCAAGCGCTCGATAGCCCCCGCGTCTCCGGACGCCACGACTTCCACGCTGCCATCTGGCAGGTTCCGGGCGTAGCCGACCAGACCGAGGGGGGTGGCGTGGCGCGCAACGAACCAGCGAAAGCCGACCCCCTGCACCGTCCCCCGGATCCGGAACTGGAACGCGGTCGTCACCTCAGGGCGTCCCCTGCCCCGATGCGTTACGACGCTCTCGGCGACGCAGCCAGACGAGGTATCCGACCAGGACGAGCGCGATCCCCGGTAGGACCCTGTACAGCAGCCAATAGTGCGCCTGATCGGTGAACGCTTGGTCCACCGCCGCGGAGAGCTCGCCCGAATGCTGGCCGACCACCCAGCCGATCCAGGTAAGGATGGCGCCCCAGGCACCTGCGCCCAGTGCCGTGAAGAGGGCAAAGCGTCCCAGGCGCATCCGGGCCACACCGGCCGGGATCGAGATCAAGTGCCGGACCACCGGCACGAACCGACCGAGGAAGGTGCCGATCTCACCATGGCGGAGGAAGAACCGTTCGCTCTGATCGAGGTGGCGCTCGGAGATCAGCAGGTACTTGCCGTACTTGCGCAACATTGGCTCGCCGATCCACGCCGCGATCCAGTAGTTGGCCAGCGCACCGACCAGTCCTCCGAGGGTGCCCACCGCGACGACCCACACGGGGTCGAGCTGACCCTTGGCGGCGAGATATCCGGCGGGGGCCATCACCAACTCGCTGGGCACCGGCACCACCGACGACTCGAGCGCCATCAGCACAAAGATCCCCGGGTACCCGAGACGAGATAGTCCATCCAGCAATGTCTGCACCAGGTGGGCGATCATCGGCGACCTACTCCTGGAAACCGTGCTGGCCGAGGAGCGGGACGAACCGCACGTCGGTAGTGGTGGTCGTCAAGATCCCGTCGATCCCGCGTGTCAGCAGGGTCAGGATCTGAGTATCCCGGCCGCCGACGGGGATCACCAGCCGGCCGCCGGGAGCGAGTTGTTCGAGCAGGGGAGCTGGCACGACTGGGCTCGCCGCGGCGACGATGATCACGTCGAATGGCGCCAACGGGCGCCAGCCGATGGTGCCATCCCCGACCACGACGGTCACGTTCCGGACGCCGGCTGCCGCGAGGGCACTGCGGGCCTTCGTGGCGAGTGCCGTGATGCGTTCGATGCTCAGCACCGCATCGGCCACGAATGACAGGAGCGCTGCCTGGTAGCCGCTCCCGGTCCCGACCTCGAGGACCCGCTCCCGCCCGGTGAACCGGGCCAGCTCGAGCGACCGCGCCTGCACCCACGGCTGCGAGATGGTCTGCCCGCCGCCGATGGGGAGCGCCTCGTCCTCGTATGCGCGGTGGCGCAAGCTCTCCGGCACGAACCGGTGGCGTGGCGCGTGGGCCACCGCACGCAGGACGGCCAGGTCCTCGATCCCCTTGGCCCGGAGGGTCTCGACGAGCCTGGCGCGGTAGCCGCCGAAGCTGTCGCCCTCCCCTACCCCTCGAACGACCATGCGCGCACGGTATCGATGAGCTTGTAATTAGTGAGGTCCATCTGCAGCGGCGTGATGGAGATGTACCCGTCTCGGACGGCCTCGTGGTCGGACTCGACCCCGCCGGTCCAGGTGATGGTCCCGCCCCCGATCCAGAAGATCTCCCGGCCCCACGGATCCTGCATCCGGGTGAGCGATTCGGAGAAGTAGCGACTGCCAAGCTGGGTGACTCGGAACCCACGGACCTCGGTCGCTGCGATCGGTGGGAGGTTGACGTTGAGCAGGGTGCTTGCTGGATAGTCCTTGACCGCGACGATCTGCTTGACCAGCCGGGTCAGGAGCGGGCCATACGACTGCATTGCGCCGAGATCGTGTCCGGCGAACGAGATGGCCACGCCGGGGACGCCGAGGCTGACCGCCTCCATCGCCGCGGCGACGGTCCCGGAATAGAGGACGTCCTCGCCCATGTTGGGGCCGTGATTCACGCCGGAGAAGACGAACGTCGGCCGATCAGGCATGAGCGCGCCGAGGGCCAGAAGGACGCAATCCGTCGGGGTCCCATCGACCTGGAAGGCGCCGTCGGGGCGTCGAGCCGGTCGCACCGGTCGGTGGAGCGTGAGCGAATGGGAAGTGCCCGACTGTTCGCGGTCCGGCGCCACGACGGTCACCTGGGCAACGGAGCGACAGGCATCCGCCAGCAGCCCGAGCCCGGGGGCCAGGATGCCGTCATCATTGGTCACGAGGATGTGCATGGGAGGAACATACCCGGCCATGACCCGCGCCGGTAATCCGAAGTGGCGCGCTCAGCCCTCGGGCGGCGCCGGACGCGAGGCCGGCTTGCGGCCGTCGAGCACGGCGAGCAACTCTTCGAGCGTGATGCGCAGGTCGATCACGGTCTCCGCGGCGATGGCCTTCCGTGCTGCGCCTCGGAGCTCACCGCTGCGTCGATAATGGTCGATCCGCTGGCGTGCGCCCTCGATGGTGTACTTCTCTGTGTACAGGAGGTGCTTGACCAGCATGATCAGTTCGACCTCCCGGCTCTTGTACACCCGGTTCCCCGACCGGTTCTTGGCCGGGTTGAGGAACCGGAACTGGCTCTCCCAGTACCGCAGCACGTGGGGCTTCAGGTCGGAGAGGGCACAAACCTCGCCGATCGAGAAGAACTCCTGCACCGGCCGTGGAGCCGTCACTGCCATCCCTCCGACTTGAGCGAGCGTTCCATCAGTTCCACCGCCGCCTGCTTCGCGTCCTGGCCTTCATACAAGATCCGGTGGACCTGGGAGCAGATCGGCAGGTCGACCTCGTGCCGCGCGGCAAGTGCAACCGCCACCCGCGCGGTCTCCGCACCCTCTGCCACGGTCCGGTGTCCGGCCCGCCACTCGTCGAGCGTCTTTCCCTCCGCTATCGCCATTCCCAATGCCCGATTCCGACTCAAGGCCCCGGTCGCGGTGAGCACCAGGTCACCCATCCCGGCCAAACCCGCGAACGTCAGCGGGTCGGCGCCCATCGCTTGGCCCAATCGCGCGATCTCGGCAAGGCCTCGGGTGATGAGCGCCGCGCGGGCGTTGTACCCGAGACTCAATCCTTCGAGCATCCCGGCCGCGATCGCAATGACGTTCTTGAGGGCACCGCCCAGCTGCACCCCTACGACGTCGTGGCGGACATACACCCGGAACTCACGGGTCGAGAATGCACCCTGCACCCGCATGGCCGCCGCTGCGTCCGTACTGGCGGCCACTACGGCGGTGGGTTGGCGCCGGTAGACCTCTTCCGCGAAGCTCGGCCCCGACAGCACGACGACCGGGTTGCGCGGAAGGATCTCGGCCGCCACATCCGAAAGGAGCGCCAGGGTGCCGGGCTCCAGTCCCTTGGTCGCGATCACGATCGATGCCCCGGGCCCGACGGCCGGGGCCAACCCGGTCACCACGGTCCGGAACACGTGGCTCGGTACCGCGACCACGACGATGTCGGCGTCCCGAGCGGCGGGCGGTGCCTCACCGGTGGCGGTGATCGTTGGTGCCAGGGGAAGGCCGCTCAGGTAGAGCGGATTCTCGTGGCGCGCGTTGATGGTCGCCACCACGTCCGGTTCGAACGCCCAGAGGCGGACCGTGTGCCCGTTACGGGCCAAGAGGTCGGCGAGCGCCGTCCCCCAATTCCCTGCCCCGATCACTGCCGCGATCGTCATGAGCTGGCGCCATCAGATGCCCCTCGCCGAAACCGATTCTCGGTCCCGTTCAAGAGGCGCTTGATGTTGGCACGATGGAACCAGACGATCGCGGTGGCCAGGCACAGGTGGACCCAGAGGTAGGGGCGCTGGTCGGGATGGAGCACATACACGGCGCCAGGGTACACCGCTGCTCCGACGATGGAGCCCACGGATACGTATCCGGTGATGTACACCAGGACCGCCCACACCCCGAATGCCACCGCGACGGCCCATGGGGCCACGGCCAGCACTACCCCTGCGCCGGTGGCCACGCCCTTGCCCCCGCGAAACCCGACGAATACCGAGAAGACATGCCCCAGTACCGCGGTCATCCCGCACATGAGTGGAAAAAGGCCGCCCGACGGGCCGAGCGGACCGAGGAGGAGCACCGGCAGTGCGCCCTTGGCCACGTCGAACAGACCCGTCGGGACAGCGTAGTGCCATCCGAGGACGCGATAGAGGTTGGTGGCGCCGAGGTTCCTGCTGCCGTGCTCGCGCAGGTCGATGCCGCGGAAGAGCCGCCCCACGAGGAAACTGGTGGGGATGGCGCCGATGAGATACGAACTTATGAGCGCGATCACCACGTGCGGCATCAGCGTCTCCCGTCGCCCCGTGCCTTGATGTGCTGTCGAGCGCCTCGGGCGGTGTACTTGAGGCGGATCGGACACCCTGCAAAGTCCCACGCCTTCCGGAACCCACGCAGCAGGTACCGGGTGTACGACTCTGCGACGTCGTCAGGGCGATTCGACACGATCGCGAACGCTGGTGGTGCCGTCCCGATCTGTGAAGCGTAGAGCAGCTTGACCTCATCGCCCTGCTTCTGCGGGGGCGCCGCGTGCTGGATCAGCTCGGCGAGCACCTTGTTCACTTCGGCCGTCCCGATCCGGCGGGTCCGCGCCTCCGCCACCGTCAGGACCTGATCGAGCAGCGTCCGGACCCTCTGGCCGGTGAGGGATGAGACATAGACGAACGGGACATCGGCCAGGAATGGAGCCTTCTCCGCCAGTTCCAACTCCCCTCGATGGGCGGTGTTGGCGTCCTTCTCCTCGATGAGATCCCACTTGTTGACCACCACGATCAGCCCGGCGCCTCGATCCCACGCCTCAGTCGCGATCCGGAGATCCTGATTGTGCATCCCGGCCGCAGCGTCGATGACCAGGAGGCAGACCTGTGCCCGTTCAATGGCCCGTTCGGTCCGCAGGGTGGAGTAGAACTCGATATCATCTTCTACTTTAGCCCTGCGTCGTAACCCCGCAGTATCTATGAAGTTGAGCGTCTGGTCGTGGTAGCGCAAGGGGGTGTCGATGGCATCCCTGGTGGTCCCTGCGACTGCCGACACGACGAGCCGGTCGTTGCCAAGGAGGCGGTTGGCGAGGGAGGACTTTCCCACATTGGGGCGCCCGATGATCGCAACGTCGATCATGGGATCGCCCTCCGGCCCGGCCTGGGCCGGCAGCCCTTCGACCACCCGGTCGAGGAGGTCGCCGGTCTGGCTGCCGACCGCGGCGGAGACCGGGAGCGGGTCGCCCACACCGAGCTCATAGAAGCTGAGGTGGTCATTGCCGTGGCGCTGTTGATCGTCCAGCTTGTTGACCGCCAGGAGGAGTGGCCGTCCCACCGACCGGAGCCGATCGGCAATGGCGGCGTCGATGGGGTGGGGGCCGCCCTTCCCGTCGACGACCAGGATGATGAGGTCCGCCTCGTCGATGGCGAAATCGACCTGTCGGCGGATGGCCTTGTCCATCGCGTCGTCGGAATCGGGGACCAATCCCCCGGTGTCGACCAACCAGAACGACCGTCCGCCCCAATCGACCACGCCGAAGTGCCTGTCACGGGTGGTGCCAGGGACCTCGGAGACGATGGCTTTCCGGCCTCCCACCAGCCGATTGAAGAGGGTGGACTTGCCGACGTTGGGGCGCCCGACGATGGCAACGGTGGGCTGGCTCATGCCGCCTCCACCGTCTCGAGCGCGTCCACGAACGTCTTGGACGGACGCACCTCAGAGGGCACGCCGGCCTGCAGTACGTCGAAGGGCATGTCATCCATGAAGCGGCCGTCGTCGTTCAAGGACTCGCCCGGGATGAGCACCAGATCGAGATCCTGCCGGTCCTTGAGGGCCTGTTGGAATGCCGCCCCGGGGAGGAGCCCGGCTGTGGTGACCGTGTTGCCGAAGAGGGAGTTGGTCAGGATCACGAGCTCGAAGTGGGCGCCGGTGGCGGCTGCAAGAGGTCCGATGACTTGGGGCATGAGCGCCCCCATCGAGGTGCCGGTGCACACCGCGATGTGCTTTCCCTGCCATCCGCTGCCGCCGAGGAGGGCGGTGCCGTCCGCGATCTGACGCTGCAGCCACCGGACGGCACCGACCCCATTCTCCACCTGGTCGAAGCTCCCGTAGATCTCCGGCGGCGGAAGCGGAAGGCCGGCGCGCAGGTAGAGTTCATCGGCGCCGTAGCACCAGGTGTCGCCGCGTTCGGCGCGGGCCCGTTCGCCGAACCGGTCCACGATCCCGACCATCGTGCGGCATTCCTCGCCGGTCGATTCGCGGACTTTGTGGTGGCCGCTGAACTCGGTGAGCCCCACGGGGACGACCGAGACGCTCAGGATGTCGGGCCCGAAGTCCCAGAGATCGCTGAGGGACGCGGTGAGCACATCCCGGTCGTTCACACCGGGCTGGACCACGATCTGGGTGTGGAACTGGAGACCTGCTTGCTGCAGGTCGCGAAGCTGGGGCAGGATGTCGGGTGCGGCCGGATTCCGAAGCAGGCGGCGGCGCATCGCCGGCTCGGTCGCGTGGACCGAAACGTACAGCGGTGACAGCCGGTACTCCTTGATCCGGGCGACATCCCACGGCTTGAGGTTGGTGAGCGTCGCGAAGTTCCCGTAGCGGAACGAAAGGCGATAGTCGTCGTCCCTGATGTAGAGCACCTCGCGGAGCCCCTCCGGCAGGCCCTCCACGAAGCAGAAATCACACCGATTGGCACAGCGGCGGATCCGGGATGCCTCCAGCACGACGCCGAGCGGAAGGTCGACGGGACGCTCGATGTCGAACTCGATCTCTTCCCCGTCGGGATGCCGGACGTGCAGGAGGAACTCGTCAGCGGCGGCGAGGAACTCCCAATCGAGGAAATCGTGCAGCTCACGCCCGTCGATGGTGAGCAGCTCGGTCCCTGGGCGCAGACCAAGCTCCGCGCCCAGCGAATCAGGTGCCACCGCCGTGACCTTGACCATCCGTACCGCCCTGAGCTGCAATGATCTCCGGACGGTCCGCACGACCGTCCGGGAGCCACACAAGATGGCGGGGAAACGCTCCAAGTTCAAGTGTTACTTGAACTTCCAACGCCAGGCCCTACCAGGCGTCAAAACGAGCACGGGGCCCCAGTGTGGGGCCCCGTGCCATGAATCCTGGTCAGAGCGGGAGACGGGGTTCGAACCCGCGACCCTCAGCTTGGGAAGCTGATGCTCTACCAACTGAGCTACTCCCGCGAACGGGGTGGAACTTGCCGGCAGTTCCACCCCAAGTCAAGCATGGTCAACGCTAGGCCTTCCGGTAGCGCCACCCCTTGATCCCCTTTCCGCTCGCGGTCGCTGTGACCTGCTGCGACGGGGCATCGGGGGCGAGCGCCGGAACGGTCACCGGCTGGCTCGCCACGACCGAGCCCGACCCATCCAGGAACTCGACCACGATCGAGGCGCCGGCCGGCTTGAGCGGATTTCCGCGGACATCTGCCCCGGGGCGGCCGCTGGCGGCGAGCTTGAGGGTGGCGCTCGAGTCCGTCGCGGTGAACGCCACGGATTCGAGGCTTACCGTCATCCCGAGAAGGCGGTTGAACGCCTCAAAGGTCTTCGGCTTCTGCTTCTGCTTGTCCTCGGCCTCCTTGTAGCCGTTGGCGAGCAACTTCATGCCCTTGTAGTTCAGGGGTTCGAGCGCCACCAGTTGCTCAGCCGCCGCGATCATCGCCGTGTTCGAATCCAGTGCGAAATACGAGTTGGCCAGGTTCTCCAGCGCATCGTGACGCATCGGATCGGCCGCGAGGACCTTCCGGAAGCTCACGGCGGCGTCGGCGTACTTCTTGTCGGTGAACTGGGCCACGCCCAGGTCAAAGAGCTGATCAGGGGTGACGGTGCCCGCGGCCTGGGCCGCCTTGAGGATCTTGTCGTTGAGCGCGTTGGCGCTATCGGGCATCCCCGCAGCGCGGAACGCGATGGCGAGGTTCTTGGCCGCGTCCTCATCCTTCGGGTTCGCCTCCACCGCCACCCGGAACGCCCGCACGGCATCGGCATACCGCTGGGCGTTGTAGTAGAGCGATCCCGCGGTGTACCCGGCATTGCCCCGGATCTGCCGCGAGTTGGCCGAGCTGTCCGTGGCGGCACTGATGGCCTGCTCATAAAAGGCGATGGCGCTATCGGCCTGGTCCCGGGTCTTGAAGATCTCGGCCATCTGGTAGTTCACGAAGGCCTTGGTCGGATCGATCCTATGTGCGGCGCGGTACAGGTACATCGCGGAGTCGGGCTTCCCGGCCGTCTGGAAATCATTCGCAGGGATGGCCAGCGACCGCACGGCGTCCCCGCGCACCAGCTCGATATCGGCGCCACAAGCGGGGAGAAGCGCCGCGGCCTTGGTCAGCGAGGAATCGGCACCGGCCACATCGCCCAGCATGAGGTCGGTCTTCCCGAGATAGTACCAGGCCGCCGGATTGTTGGCCTGGGCGCTCTGGGTGATGGACTGCAGAAGGACGCGGAGCCCATCGTGCAGGGCTCGGCTCCGGTTATCGGGCTGCGACGTCTTCATGGCGGTCTGGAGGTAGGTCCCTCCGCTGCTCACGAGATAGTGCCCGGGGCTCAGCGTGCGCTTGCACACCCCCTCGATCGGCGAGCCATCGCCCTTGGTCCCGGACATCCGGGCGGCGATCACCGGGTCCTGTTGCGCGACGACCGGCGCGGCGAGCAGCAAACCGAGGGCCACCATGCGAAGCATCCGAGTCATCACCGCTCCTGGTTCGTGGTCGGGCCGTGGTCGCGGGCCCGGTGGATCGCGGCGCGGGCCCGTTCGGCCACCTCACGCGCCACTTCGTGCGCCGGACGCCCCGACTGGCGTGCCGCTGCGCGGACATCATCGTATTCCGGCTTGACCGTCGGGCCGCCCGGGCCGTCGAGGATCTTCACCCGTACCGGGGCATGATCCGTGCCGGGGACAGTCAGCTCGCGTCGTCCAAGGGTGATGCGTTCGGCGGTGACCTGGCGCACACCAGCGGTCGAACTGTGACGGAAGATGGCCTCGGTGACACGGGCAGCATCGGCCGGCGCGGTGATGATCTCCAGCCGGAATCCGATCCGGCCCTTCTTCATCTGCGTGGTCCACGTCTGCACGTCAAGTGCACCCGCGGCCGCCAGCGCGTCCCGCAGCGGCTCCAGATACTCGGGGCTCAGGTCGTCGATGTCGGCCGCCAGCACCGCGACCTCGGCCGCCTCGGCAGCTCCCTCGGCGATGACCACCCGGAGCGTGTTGGAATACTCGTGGGGATCCCTCCCGCCAGCGCCCCAGCCGGTCCGTGTGGCACGCCACCGGGCTGGTGGTGGGCCAGCGCTCAAGACCTTGAGGAGGACCGCCCCTGTCGGCGTGGTCGCCTCGCCGGACACCGGGCCATCGGGGCCGATATCGATCCCGGCCAGTAACGCCAGCGTCGCAGGTGCCGGGACCGGCAGGACTCCGTGGGCCGCCCGGACCCAGCCATTGCCGATCGCCACCGGGCGGGAAAAGATGCGCTCCACTCCGAGGAGTTCAAACCCCTCGATGCCACCCACGATATCGACCAGGGCGTCCAGCGCACCGACCTCGTGCAGTTGCACCCGATCCCAGGCCACGCCGTGGACCGCGCCCTCCGCCTCACCCAGGGCCCGGAACGCCTCGAGCGCCTTGGCACGGACCCACGGCGAGATGTTGGCTCGCTCCACGATCTGCATCAGATCCCCCACGTGCCGATGGGCGCCGTGATGGTGGTCGTGGTCGGGATGGTGTGGCTCGTGCGAGTGGGCCGACGCCGGACCATCGTGCTCGTCATGCGGGTGTGAATGGGCGCGGCCTGCGGCCGCGACGGGTCGGCTCGGTGACTCCATCGAACCATCGGCCAGACGCACATTCACTTTGGCAGCCGATACCCCGCCCCGCAGCACTCGCTCGACATCGACCGTGACCTGACCGGCCAGCCCGAGTCGCTCCGGGAGGTCTTGCAGCCGCTCCACGGGAGCGCCAGCATCGACGAGGGCGCCCAGGAGCATGTCGCCGCTGATGCCGGCGGCTGGGTCGAGGATCGCTATCCGCATGGTGGAAATATCGCCACGCCGGCGGCGGCGGGCAATTCAGGAGTTCCGGTAGAGCCAACCGGCACCTGTGTTGAACAGGACGATCCGTTCATCGCGCGAGATCGTGCCAGCATCGAGGAGACGCTTGAGCGCCGCGAACGTTGCACCGCCCTCGGGTGACAGATCGAGCCCCTCCAGCGTCGAATACCGGACCGCCGCATCGGCCAACGCCCCGTCCGGCACGGCGACCGCTCCACCTTGGCTCTCGCGCAGGGCCGTCAACATCAGGCGATCGCCGAGCGGTCCCGGAACTCGGAGTCCGCTGGCCACGGTGCGGGGATCGGACCACGGTTGGGCACTCGTCTGCCCGGCCTCGAACGCCCGGACCACCGGCGCGCATCCATCCGACTGGACCGAGTAGAAGCGCGGCATCGGCCCGGTGACCCACCCGGCTTCGATGAGCTCCCCGAACGCTTTCCACATCCCGATCAGGCCGGTGCCCCCTCCGGTCGGATACAGGATCACGTCCGGGACCGTCCAGCCGAACCCTTCGGCGATCTCCAGGCCCAGCGTCTTCTTCCCCTCGATGCGATAGGGCTCGCGCAGGGTCGAGAGATCGACGGCGCCGGTCTCCGCGGCGAACTGACGGGAGGCCTTGCCGCAATCGCCGATGTGGCCCGGCAACAGGACCAAGTCGCCCCCGAACCAGCGGATCTGCGCCAGGATGGTGGGTGGCGTGGAGTCCGGAGCAAAGACGCGGACCTTGAGGCCGGCCCGGGCAGCGTACGCAGACGCCGCGACACCAGCGTTGCCGGCGGTGGGAAGCGTGAATCGGGACGCGCCAGCCAACGCGGCCCGGGTGATCGCGGCCGCCAGGCCCCGGGCCTTGAACGACCCGGTGGGGTTCACCCCTTCATCCTTGATCCACAGGTCGGTGACCCCGAGGTCGGCAGCAGCTCGCGGGATGGACAGGAGGGGCGTCATCCCTTCGCCCAGGGACACTGGCGCCTCCGCCGCCGTGAGGGGCAGAAAGGCACGATACCTCCACATGCCGGGACCGGCGCCGAGCGTTGATGGCGACTGGCGGGGCCAGTCCCGGTCGGGATAACGGACCAGCCAAGGCTGACCGCAGCCACAGACCGTCTTGAGGCCCTCGGGCAATTCGGTGGCGCCGCAGGCGGCGCAGGACAACATCCAATCCATGGGCGGATCCGTGGGACGTTACAGGTGACGCCCGGCCTCGATCGTCAGTTCCGGGTCAGGGATGCGAGTATCCGTTCGGCTATCGTCGTCGAGATCCCCGGCACCGTCGCCAGTTCAGCGCTGGTCGCTCCACGGACCCCCGCGAGCGACCCGAACCTCTCCAGCAGCGCGCGGCGGCGGGAGGGGCCGACCCCGGGGATCGTCAGCAACTCCGAGGTGATGGTCCGGGCAGTGCGGCGGGTCCGATTGTAAGTGACGCCGAACCGGTGGGCCTCATCCCGTGCCCGCTGGAGCAGCCTGAGCGAGGGGCTCCGACGTGGCAGGCGCAGCGGCTCTGCCCGATCCGGGAAATAGATCTCCTCTTCCCGTTTGGCCAGGCTCACCATCGGCACAGCATCGAATCCAAGCGCCGTGGCGGCGTGCCGTGCGGAGCTGAGTTGGCCCCGTCCGCCATCAATGACGATGAGGTCCGGGATCGGCTTGGCCTCGTCCCGCCGGCGGGTAAGGTAGCGCGTGAGCACCTCGTGGAGAGCGGCGAAATCGTCCTGCTGGCCGGGTCCCTTGATCTTGAATTTGCGATACTCGGCCTTGCGAGGGCGGCCGGCCTCGAACCAGACCAGAGAACCGACGGTGTCCCGCCCCTGGTTGGTGGAGATGTCGACACAGATGAACGAACGCGGCACGATGTTGAGTCCGAGGTCGCGACCGAGGGCGTAGACCGGGTCTTCCGCTCGCTCGTCGGTCTCGAAGCTCTCGATCCGCAGGCTCTCCAGCAGGTGGCGGGCGTTGGCGTCGGCCAGTTCCAGCCAACGGTACGCCGTGCCCCGCTGGGGGACGGTCCAGGTGGAGCCGGGGAGCACCAACGCCAATTCCTCGGCATCCGCCGGTGGGAAGGGGAGGATGAGCCGCGCCGCGCGCCCTTCGACCAGGCGGTGGTATTGCACGAGGTACGCGCTCAGGATGTCCGGATCGGCGGCCGCTTCGACATTCTCCAGGAAGCGATGATCCCGGGCGACCACCCGTCCGTCCCTGACCCGGATGCAGGTCACGACCGCGTCGTCGCCGTCGCGGGCGTATCCGATCGCATCGGCATCGCCGGTACCGACGGTCTCGGTGGTGGTCGGTGTGTCGACCTGTTCAAGCCACTTGAGCGTGTCGCGTAACTCTCGCGCCCGTTCGAAATCTTCCCGTTCGCTCGCCGCCAGCATCAGCGCACGCACCCGACCACGCACGTCCACGGTGTCACCATCCAGGAACCCGATCACGTCGGCGATCATCGCGCCGTAGTCATCCGCGGACTGCCACCCCACGCAGGGTGCCTTGCACCGCCCGATGTGATAATCGAGGCAGGGGCGCTCCCGGCGCTCCCGCGGCAGGTCGTCCGGACAGGAGCGGACCGTGAAGATCCGTCGGACCAGCGCCAGCGTGCGGCGCATCAGCGCCACGTCGGTGTACGGGCCGTAGTACCGTGCGCCCGGGATGTCCCGCCGCCTGGTGACGAGCACTCGGGGGAATGGCTCTTTGACAGTGACCACGATCGACGGGTAGGTCTTGTCGTCCTTCAGCCGGACGTTGAAGCGCGGCTGGTACTCCTTGATGAGGTTGTTCTCGAGGAGGAGGGACTCGGCCTCGTTGGGCGTAACGATGGTCTCAAGATCGGCGATGGCCCGGACCAGCATCCGGTGCTTGGGGGCATCGGCCAGGTCGGGCGCACCGAGATAGCTGCGGACCCGACTCCGCAGGCGCTTGGCCTTCCCGATGTAGATGATCTGCCCGGTGGAATCCTTCCACAGGTACACGCCAGGCCCATCGGGGAGTGTGTCGAGCTTACGCTGGAGCGCGTCGGCAGGGTCGGTCACACCCGTAACGTAGCCCCGTCAGGGCGTGGCGCGACGCAGCCGTTGCATGACCGCCACGGCCTCGGGGATGCGGAAGAGCCGTGCGCACGCGATGTACCCGACCCCGAACACGACCAACACGAACGTGCTGGCCAGCAGCCCCTGATGCGTGCCCAGCACTCCGAGCGCGATCCACGCGATGCCAGCGGCGATGACGGCAGCTCCCCAGAGGCGCACCAGCTCGCCCGAGTGCAGGCCGGTCCGTCCGATCCGACGGTCCATCGCGCGCTGCAGGAGGAGGAACTCCACCCAACCAGCGATACCAGCGGCGATCGTGAGGCCAGCAGGCCCCCAGCGCCCATCGATGCCCAAGGCCTCCCGCAACGGGAACGCGGCGGAGTAGCCGAGTGCCGTCACCAACGCCACGCGGATGACCCCGAACTTGAGCGGCGTCCGGGTGTCGCGCAGGGCGTAGAACGCCGAGGAGTAGAGTCGTGCCTGGGTGGTGGCGAGCAGGCCGACCGACGCGCCGGCGAGGATGGCCCAAACGGTCGTGCTGTCATCGACGGAAAATCGGCCCGACTGGAAGATGATCCGCGCCATCACGGCGCCGAGGCCAAAGAAGCCTGCCGCCGAGGGGACCACGAAGAAGGCAATGCGCCGGATGCCGGAATCCAGGCGTCCTCGGAGCTGGTGGGCGATCTCCTCCTGGCTTCCCACGGCGCTCGACATCGTCGGGAGCTCTGCCGCCGACACGGACATCCCGAACAAACTCACTGGAAGGGTGTAGAGGGTCTGGGCGTACGCCAGATGGGCCACGGCGCCGGTCGGCAGCGGGCTCGCGAGCACGACGTCCACGTACGCGCTGATCTGCACCACGCCCCGGCTCACGAACGCAGGGATGAAGTTGCGGACCACCTCACGCACGTGGGCCGATGTGTGGTCCAGCGAGGGGCGGAAGGCAGTGAGGAGGCGCACCACTCGGGGCACTTGGACCAGGACCTGAAGTGCGCTTCCTGCCACCGAGCCCCAGGCCGCCGCGACGGCGAGGCCGGACTGGTCGGTGCGCCCGCCGAAGAGGAACAACGTGCCGATGATGGCCAGGTTCCAGAGGACCGGGGCCGCGTACGACAGGAAGAATCGTCGGTGGCTGTTGAGAATTCCAAGGCACCACGCCGAGAGCACGAGCAGCCCGGTCCCCGGGAAGACGATGCGGACGAGCTGGATCGTCAGGACACGCTTCTCACCCGTGAAGCCCGGCACGATCAGGTCGATCATCAGCGGCGTCGCAAGGACCCCGAGCAACACCAGCACCGAGACGCCAAGCGCCAGCAACCCGCCGACCGCCCCGGCCACCCGGTCGGCCTCTTTCGGATCATCTTGGGCCAGCAATCCGGCGTACACCGGGATGAAGGACGCCGAGAGGGCGCCTTCGCCGAAGAGGTTCTGGAGGAAGTTCGGGATCTTGAAGGCCGCCTGCCATGCATCGGCCGCGGCATCGGCGCCGAGGAAGTGGGCCACCACCTTGACCCGCACCAGGCCCATCAGGCGGCTGGCCAGGATCCCCAGCGCGACAAGAAACGCGCCGCGGCGGACGTTGCGTTCGGAGGTCAGTCGGCGGACCGGGGCGGAAGGGCATTCGGGCGGGGCGGGTCTTCGATCAAGCGCTGGAGGAACTGGTTCTCCTCCTGGAGCAGCTCGACGGAGCGATGGAGGTCATCGACCTCCCCTTCGAGGAGTTCGACCTTCTTGGCCAGGTCGGACAGCACGCCGGGGACCGGCTCTGGTCCCGCCATCCGGCGAGCGAATGCCCGACCGATGGGCGACTCGAAGAGGATCGCCAGCACGGGGATGATCAACACCGCCAACAGCGCGACACCGAGGTAGATCATGCGGGAGTCTACCGGGCGCTCGGAGCGGGTTCAAGGGCAGTGTCATACCATCGGTCGACCGCATCCGCCAAGGCCGGCAGGAACCCTGGGCCGTAGCGAGCCAGCCACGGCGCAACCGTGAGCACCCGTTCCTGGGGTGCGTCGTCGGGATGGAGCGCCACGCGCAACCGCCGAAGTTGTCGGAGTTCATCGGACCCCTTCCGCTTGAACGCGCGGATCAGCTTTCGCTCCGCCTGCTCGGCCGCGAAGACACTCCGGCCGCGCAGGCCCTGCATGGCCCGCACCAACGTCGGATCCACCGCCGGCGCGAGGCGCGCGAGCACCTCATATGCGGAATCGACATTGTCTCGCAACGCCTTCAGCGTGTCCAGCACCTCCGGCGGGAACTGGCGTCGAGCAAGCAGCGTCTCGACGGTGGCGCCATTCGTGAGGATGTCATCCACCGACAGCGCCAGCTTGGGCAGGAGGCGATCCACGAACGGCTCGATCACGATCCCCGACCAGCGCGGTACCGGCCGCTGCCGATGGATACCGAGCGCCGCATAGATCGGCTCCGTCAACGCCAGGTATCGGAGTTCGCCCGGTCCGCCGACGTACGCCACCGTCGGGAGCAGGGCGGACTCGACCACCGGCCGAAGCAGGACGTTGGGGGAGAGGCGCTCGGGCTGTTCAGCGGCGATCAGTCCCAACTGCTGTTCGGAGACCGCTTCCCCGCTCCGCCGGGTCACATAGCCACCGGGAGCGACGATGAGGCGATCACGGCCCTCCTGTGCCTCGAGCATGACGAGCGTGGCACCTTCACCGACGACGACGCCGGGGTCCCGGTCCATCCCGCGCAGCTCGATGGCGCGCCGGGCGAGCGCCGCATCGATGGAACGGGAATCGGAGGCGGCACGCACCAGGAGTGGCGCCATGGTGCGGCGGGCGACGATATGGGTCGGATCGAAACACACGATGCCGAGCGGGGCCAGCAACTCCGCGAGCGCGCCGGCATACGCACCGGCCACCGTGGCACCGTTCCGGTAGTGGCCGGCGAGCCATCCGATGGTCTCAGCGCGGAACTCCGTCCCTTCGAGGTCGTGGTCGAGTTGCGTCAGCGAATCGGTCGCCTCGATCGCGAGCGGCTCCCGATACATCGGCGTGAGCGGGGACCCCGGGGGACGGTCGGGCATCCGGACGTGGCGCAACGTGCCATCAGGCGCGGGCCAGGCCGCGTGGCTGGCCTCGATGAGATCATGGTCATCCCCGGCGAGCCAGAAGACCGGGACCACCGGCCGCTGCCAGCGCGCCTGGAGCCGGGCCGCCAGCGCACGAGCGGAAAGCGCCTTATGGATGGTGTAGGCGGGACCGGTGAAGAGCCCCGGCTGCTGTCCGGTGGTGACGACCAGCACGTCGGGGGAGCGAAGGTCCTCGATCCGCGGGATGGCCCCCCGGACGGCCAGGAACGCCTCGGTGAGGCCGGCCGCCACGCCGCCAGGCCGCAACGCGGGCCAGTCCGGACGTGCGATCGGGGTGTCGAGGAAGCGCAGGGTCACCGACATCGCCCCGCAAAGATGGCGCGCGGTGCGCCCGGTCGGGGCGGGCCGCCGTCGTAGTCGCCGAAACGATGGACGACCTCGACCCCGGCGGCGGCCAGCAGGGTTGCAAGTTCCTCGGGCGTGAAAAGCCGCACTCGCTCCACGAAGCTTCGCCCGTCATGGGTCAGGATGGTCTTCGTCACGATCCGTCCGTCCGGAGAGAGGGCCCGGCCGACCTTCGCGATGCGTTCATCGACCCCGTGGATCTCGTGCGGCACCAGCGATCCCCTGACCGTGTTCGCCTCCAGGAAATCCAGCACGAACCAACCGCCGGGCCGCACAGTGCCGGCCATCGCTTTGAGCGCATCGGTATGCTCGGCCTCGGAGTCAAAATAGCCGAAACTGGTAAAGAGATTGACGCCGAGATCGACGGACCGCGGGCGGATGGGCGGATGGCGCAAGTCGCCACGGATGAGGGGGGCGCCCGTCACCTGCCGGGCGCGTCGGAGCAGGCTCCACGAGAGATCGAGGCCGATCGGCCGCGCGCCCGCGGCGGCGAGAGCGCGCGCGTGCCGGCCGGCACCACATCCGAAGTCGAGGACCCGCCAACCGACCTGCCACGGTAGCGTGCGCTGCAGCAATGCCACCAGTCGGTCGGCGTCCGCATCATCGCGATGCGGGTACAGGCGCAGGTACTCCTCGCCGAACCATTCCTCGAACCACTCGGTCATTTACCGGCCCTTGTGATACGGCTCGCCCTGCAGGATGGTGCACCCACGATACAGTTGCTCCAGCACGATGATCCGGGCCAGTTCGTGCGGGAACGTGAGCGGGCCAAGGGACCACCGACCGGATGCGCGCGCGAGGAGCGAAGGCGCCAGGCCAGTGGACCCTCCGATCACCAACGCGACGGGGCGCGCCTCCAGCCGCCATCGCTCGATCCGGCCGGCCAGGTCCCGGCTCGACCACTCGGCACCTTCGCGCGCCAACGCCACGACCGTGGCCCCGTCCGGCACCGCATCCCAGAGTCGCTCCGCCTCGGCGGCCTGACGGGACACGACGTCCTTGACCCGTCCTGCCTCCTTCACCTCGCGTTCCGTGACCTGGGCGTAGCGGCGGAGCCGGGTGAGGTACTCATCGCACGCCGCGCGGAAGCCGGGGCCGCGCAGGGCCCCGACCGCCACGAGCGTGATGCGCATCAGGCGTACAGTCCGCGGAGCCGGTGGACCGCCGCCACCCGTTCGATCGACAGCATGTAGGCCGCGATGCGATTGTTGACCTTCTGGCGGTCGGCCATCCCGACGACCTCGTCGAAGGACCGTACCATGATCCGCTCGAGGCGCTCGTTCACGAGGTCCTCTTCCCAGAAGTAGCCGCCGCGGTCCTGGACCCACTCGAAATAGCTGACCGTGACCCCGCCCGCGTTGGCCAGGATGTCGGGGACCACGAAGATCCCCTTCTCTTCCAGGATCGTGTCCGCCGCCGCGGTGGTCGGGCCGTTGGCGCCTTCACAGATGACCTTGGCCCGGACGGCGCGGGCATTCTCGCTGGTGACGACGTTCTCGAGCGCCGCCGGGACGAGGACCTCACAATCGAGGCCGAGGAGATCGGCGTTGGACACCGCTTCCGCCTTCGGATATCCCTGCAGGAAACGATGGTCCCGCACCCAGGCGAGCACCTCTGGGATATCGAGGCCCTTGGGGTTGTGGATGCCGCCCTGCTTGTCGCTCACGGCCACGATCGAGGCACCCCGCTCCCGCAGGAGCTTGGCGCTGATCGACCCGACATTCCCGAACCCCTGGACCACCACCCGGGCGCCCTCGAGCGGGATCTTCAACCGCTTCAGGGCCTCACGGGTGACGAACATGACGCCCCGGCCGGTGGCCTCTCGTCGACCGAGCGAGCCGCCCATCTCGATCGGCTTCCCGGTCACCACGGCCGTGACGGTGTGGCGCTTGTGCATCGAGTAAGTATCCATGATCCACGCCATCACCCGCTCGTTGGTGTTGACGTCCGGGGCTGGCACGTCGGAGTCGGGGCCGAGGGTGTCGATGATGGCAGAGGTGTAGCGGCGGGTCAGGCGCTCGAGCTCGGTGTTCGACATCGTGGCCGGATCGCAGATGACGCCACCCTTGGAACCGCCGAACGGCACGTTGACGACGGCGCACTTCCAGGTCATCCAGGCGGCGAGGGCCTTCACCTCATCGAGCGTCACGTTCATGTCGAACCGGATGCCGCCCTTGGCCGGGCCCCGCGAGGTGTTGTACAGCACCCGATATCCGGTGTAGACCTCGACGTCCCCGTTGTCCCGCAGCACCGGCACGGAGACGATGATCTGCTTTTCAGGGTTGCGAAGGACCCGGTAGAGCCCCTTGTCCAGGCTCAATTTCTGGGCGGCGAAGTCGAAACGTGACATCATCGCTTCGAAGGGGTTCCCCTCATGGAGGAAAGTGTCCTTCTCGGGGCGCATCACGGTCTGGGTCGGACGAGGACTTGCGGTGGTCATACGGGTAGGCGGAGCTCTCCTGGCGCGGTCAAAGGGACATTGCTTGCGCGGGCGTCACGACGGCGTCGAGTCCCGCAATGAACGCCTCCCCGCCCCGCTCCCACGCGAGATCGAGGATGGCGACCAACGGTTCCGGGGCCCCGGAGGGCCACCGGCCACGCAACTTCACGGCATCTTTCTCGGTGATCACGACGTGATCAGCCTTGCCGGCGGCGCCAGCGAGCCACGCGACGTCCTCATCACGGTACATATGATGATCCCTCCACGTGGCCACCTGGACCGCAGCACCGGCGAGTTTCACCTGCCCGACGAACGCATCCGGATCTCCGATGGCGGAAGCTGCCACCACCCGCTTGCCACGGATCGTGTCTGCCGGCCAGCGGCGACCGCTCACGAGCCCTTCGAGCGCCGTGAGCCCCAAGTGCGCCACCGCGACCGGCCCGGACACCCGCCGCTCCAACGCCGTGGCCAGCTCCGCTGCAGCCTCAGCAGTCGCACGCTTCCGGGTGACCACCACGGCGTCGGCCCGGTCCAGCGCCTCCCACCCTTCGCGCCACGGTCCCGCCGGCAGGGTCCACGGTACCGCGCGGGTCGCCTCGGCGCTCACCACGAGCACATTGAGGTCACGGATGACGTCCAGTCGCTGGAAGGCGTCGTCGAGCACGAGCACCTGTGCGCCCTTGGCCAGTGCGAGCTCCGCGCCGGCGACCCGATCCGGATCGGCGACCACCACACCTGAGGGCACGGCCCGCGCATGGACCAGCGTTTCGTCACCGCTGCCGTATCCGCGTAACAGGATCCCCGGGATCAGGCCCCGGGATGTGTAATGCCGGGCGATCCAAATGGCCACCGGCGTCTTGCCAGACCCGCCGACGGTGAGGTTCCCGACCGCCACCGAAGGCAGCGGCAGTTCGTGGCGCGCCCACCAGCCCCGGCGATAACCGGATGCCCGGACCACCATCACGACACGATACATGAACGAGAAGGGGAGCAGCGCCAGGCGGACCATCCGCGCATCGATCCGTCGGCTCGTCCAGAGCCAGCGGATGATCCGGTGTGCATCGCCCCGTCGCGCGGTCATGGATCGTCCCTTGTGAGCGCTTCCAACGCGCTGGTCGCACGCCGCATCCCCTCCGCCAGCCCCTCCGGTCCCGCCGCCACCAGGAATGGCTCGGCATATCGCACTCCGATCCGGGTGAACGGCTTCGGCAACCGGAAGCGGTCCCAGGAACGGAATCGCCACGCCCGCTCGGGCACCGCATGGAGTGCCACGACCAACGCACCACTCCGTTGTGCGGCCGCGGCAACGCCGGGCTTCATCTCTCGACGGGGACCGCGCGGACCATCCGGCGTGAACGCTACCGTATGCCCGGACTCCAATTCCCGCACCGCGCCGAGCAGCGCCCGGGTACCGCCTCTCGTGCTGCTGCCGCGGACCAGTCGGTAGCCCAGCGCCGAACCCAGATCCGCCAGATATCCGCCGTCGCGCGCCTCGCTCACGACGAGGGTGATACCCTGCCCGCGGTGATGCCACACCAGCGGCAGGAGCGACTCGTGCCAGCACATCATCACGATCGGCCGCCCCGATCCCCTGGCCTCCTCCCACCACCCGGTCCCTTCGGGACGCATCCGCCAGCTCGAGCCCAGCGTCCGGACCAGGGCCGGGCCCAGTACCGCGCCGACCCGGGGCGAGACCTTGATCCTCATCGGTCGAGTAGCCGAGCGGCCAGGTCCGCCACCCGGGCCGCAGCGCCGGGTCCGCCAAGACGTCGCCGCACCTCGGTGAATCCGGCGCGTTGGGCCTCGCGAGCAGCCGATCCCGCCTCGAGGAGGGGGGCGATCTCGGCCGAGAGCGCCTCGACGGTCACCCGAGCCTGCAGGACCTCCGGGACGACCTCTCGCTCGGCGATCAGGTTGACCAGGCTGAACCAGCGCACGTCGGTGAGTCGGCGGCCGATGATCCAGGTCAGCGGATGGACCCGGTATGCCATCGCCATCGGGACATCGGCGATGGCGCACTCGAGCGTGGTCGTTCCGGACTTGGCCAGCGCCGCATCGGCCGCCGCGAAGACCGGGACCGGATCGTTGCGACGGAGGATCAGGGGGCCGGGGTCGGGATACTCTCCAGCCGGGGTGGCCGCCACCACTGCGTGGCTGCAGCGGCCTTCCTGAAGCATCCGACGGGCGGTATCCCGGAACGCTGGCCATAGCGCCCGGACCTCCTGCCCACGGCTGCCCGGGAAGATACCCAAGACCCGCCCATCGGGGGGGATGCCCAGCTCGGAGCGAGCCTCGGCCTGCGAAGGCCAGTGGCGGTCCAGGAGCGGATTCCCGACATACGTGGCGTCCAGTCCCAGATCCCGGTAGAACCGCTCCTCGAAGGGGAGGATCACCGCCAGGCGATCGACCACACGGCGCAGGACCTTGATCCGCGATCGATGCCACGCCCAGAGTTGGGGTACGATGTAATACAGGACCCGCACCGCGTTGCGATGCGCCGCGGTGGCGAGGCGCAGGTTGAATCCCGGATAATCAATGGGGATGACGAGGTCGTACATCCGGCCCGCGAACTGGGCCTCGATCTGGCGGAGCAGACGCAGGTGGGCCGGGATCTTCCCCACGACCTCGGCCAGGCCGAAGGCCGTGTACGACTCCATCGGGTAGAGCACCCGGGCACCGGCACTCGCCATCCGGGGGCCGCCGAACGCGTCGATGACCGCATCCGGGAGCCGGGTACGGAGTGCCTCGACCAATCGGGCGCCGTGGACGTCTCCCGAGGGTTCACCCGCCGACAGGAAGATCCGGACCGGCCGCCGCTCTGTCACTCAATGCGCCGCTGGGACGAACGGAGCCCGCGCGACCTCGTCCTCGATCCGCCGGGCCAAGGCGAGTGCCGCGCGGCCCTCTGTGCCGGACACTCCCCCGCTCGGTCGGCCGGACAACGCATCGACGAAAAGGCCGACCTCGAGGCCCAATGCATCCGCCTCCGGGGCCGTCAGCGAGACGCGCTCCACCACATCCTCGACCGCCTGCGCCGGTTGACCCGGACGCCACCCACCGCGCAGGCGGGTGTATTCCGCGGTCCCGGTCGACAGGTCGAGGCTCAGGTAGCCATTGTCCTGATAGATCCGGGTCCGGCGCACCCGGCTGCGGGAGAGCCGGGAGGCGGTGACTGACGCCACCGTACCGTCCGCGCACTCGATCCTGGCGTTGGCAAGGTCGATCGAGGTCGAGAGCAGCGCACCGCCGTTGGCGCGCACGTCGGACACGGTGGCTCCTCCGGTGAGATGCAGGACCAGGTCGAGGTCATGCACCATGAGGTCGAGCACCACCGACACGTCCGACCCACGCAGGCTGAACGGGGCCAAGCGCTCGCACTCGATGAATCGCGGCCGGTGCACCACCGGCAGCGCCGCCCGGACGGCCCGGTTGAACCGCTCGATCTGGCCCACCTGCAACGGGACTCCTGCACGGGCCGCGCGGGCGATCAGGTCGTCGGCCTCGGCCACGGTGACCGTGACCGGCTTTTCCATCAGGACGCCGACGCCACGATCGAGCACCTGCACGCCGAGCGCGTGGTGGAAGGAGGTCGGGGCCGCGATGGAGACACCCTTCACGAGGCGCAGCAGCGCGTCCAGATCACTGAACGCCTTGGTGTCGACTTGGGCGGCGATCTCGGCGGCACGCTCTGGCGAGGCGTCGTAGACACCGACCAACTGCACGCCCGGATGGATGGACAGGTGGCGGGCGTGGTGCCGTCCGAGGGCGCCCACGCCGATCACCCCGACGGGAATGCGGGCGGTCACGCCGGCACGCCTCGCTCGGATGACTCGATGAAGGCGATGAACCGCTGGACTTCCGCCGTTTGCGGCAGGTCGGCCCGGGCGCGTTCGACCGCCTGCGACAGGTTGAGGTCGGAATTGAAGAACAGGCGATAGCCGCGCTTGAGCGCTGTGATCGTGTCGGCCGGGAATCCCGCCCGCTGCAGCCCGATCGTGTTGAGTCCGTAGAGCTCCATCGGATTCCCGACCGCCTTCACATACGGGGGAATGTCCTGGTTGACCCGGGTGCATCCGCCCACGAAGCAGAAGCTGCCGATGGTGACGAACTGGTGCACCGCCACGAGCCCGCTGATGTTGGCACGATCGTGCACCGTCACGTGACCGGAGAGCTGGGTGCCGTTGGCGATGGTGACGCCGTTCCCGAGGTGGCAGTCGTGCCCGAGGTGGACGTAACTCATCAGGTAGCAGCGTTCCCCCACCGTGGTCCTGTGACTCTGGGTGGTGCCACGGTTGATGGTGCTGTACTCGCGCACGGTCGAATGGGCGCCGATCTCCACCCAGGTCTCTTCGTCCTTGAATTTGTGGTCCTGCGGCAGGTTGGCGAGGATGGTGCCGTCGCCGATGGTGACGTCGTGGGCCAGGCGGGTGAACCGGTGCAGCGTGGCGCGGGCGCCGATCCGGCACCGATCACCGATCTCGACAGATCCCTCGATGATCGCGAACGGTCCGATCTCGACGTCGGCGCCCAGGCGGGCCCCGGGGTCCACCAGTGCCGTCGGGTGGATGGCGCTGCTCACCGATCCACCACCCGGGCCATCATCTCCGCTTCGCACACCACGTTGCCGTCGACCAGCGCCACGCCCTTCATGCGACAGGTCTTGCCGCGGAACTGGACCATTTCAAGTTCGCAACGCAGCTGGTCGCCGGGGAGGACCGGGCGGCGGAACTTCACGTTGTCGAGCGACATGAAGTACACGACCTTCTGGGCGTGCTCCTCTTCGGGGAAGAACCCGAGCAGCAGCATCCCGCCGACCTGCGCCATCGCCTCGATGATGAGCACGCCAGGCATGATGGGGTGTCCGGGGAAATGCCCGGCGAAGAACGGCTCGTTGATGGTCACGTTCTTCAGCCCGACGATCCGCTTCCCCTCCTCCACTTCGAGGATCCGGTCCACCAGGAGGAACGGATAGCGGTGTGGCATCACATTGAGGATCTTGCCGATGTCCATCACGTGTCGACCTCCTTGGCGGCAGCCGCGATCGCGCGTGCCAGGATGACGTTGCCCTGGTGACTGGGACGCTCCGCGTGCACGTGCGCACGGATGCGGCCGCCGAGGAGCGCCAGGTCGCCCACCAGGTCGCCGGCCTTGTGCCGGACGAACTCGTCAGGCCAGCGAAGAACGGTACCTACCACACCGTGGTCGTCCAATCCGATCGCATTGGCGTACGAGGCCCCGAGCGCGAGCCCACGGGCCTGCAGCATCTCGACCTCACGCACCAGGCCAAAGGTACGAGCCCCGGCCAGTTCCCGGCGGAACACCTCCGGGGTCACATCCCAGCTTCCCGCCTGCCGCCCGATCGCCGGGTGGTCCCACTCCACCACCACGCTGATCCGGAGTCGCTCGGCCGGCTCGACCCGATAGTGCGAATCCCCCGCGGTCACTTCGAACGGGGTGGCCACCCGCCACCGCGCCGGCTCGCCGGCCGACTCCACATTACCGGCTTCCAGGAATGCGTCGACGTACGGTGCGAAGGATCCATCCAGGATCGGCGGTTCTGGACCCTCGAGTTCGATGAGGACATCGTCGATCGCAAGCGCGTGCAGCGCCGCGAGCAGGTGCTCGACCGTGTGGATCGTGGCCGGAGGACGACCGATGGCGGTGCGGCGTTCGGTCGCTTCGACCTCTGACAATCGGGCGGCCACTCGCGGCGTTCCCGGCAGATCGGACCGGACGAACTCGATCCCGGTGCCGGGGGCGGCGGGCCGGACGGTCATCGATGTCGCGACACCTGTATGCAACGCCATCCCGCGGAAATCGACCGGACGCGCCAGCGTCCGCCTAGGCATCGGGACCGACGCGCTCGACCAGCCGCTCCAGCTTGGCGCTGATCCCTGCCAGCCGTCCGAGCGCCGCCTGCTGGCGCAACGTTTCCCGGTGCGGTCGGGCCGGGTGGCCGCCCCAGGTCTCCCCGGCCGGCACGTCACCGTAGACGACACTCGCTCCGGCGATCCGTGCCCCCGTCCCGACCGTCGTGTGGCCGTTGATCGCCACGTGACCGCCCAGCAGGACGCCGTCGCCGAGGCGCGCGCTTCCGGCGAACCCGCACTGTGCGGCCACCAGGCATCCGCGTCCAAGCCGGACGTTGTGGCCCACGTGCACCAGGTTGTCGAGCTTGGTGCCTTCCCCGATGACGGTGTCGTCGAGGCTGCCCCGGTCGACGGTGGCATTGGCCCCGATCTCGACGTCGTCACTGATGAGGCAGCGCCCGATGTGCAGCCGGCGGTCGGGCACCGCGCCGCCTTCCATGAATCCGAACCCGGGCGAGCCCACGACCGCACCGGCCTTGATCACGACCCGGGCGCCGATCACGGTCCCGGGATAGATGGTGACACCGGGATCGATCACGGTGTCGTCACCGACCACGACCCCGCCCCCGATGGTGACATGGGCGCCGAGCGTCACCCGGGCGCCCAGCTGGGCGTCCCGTCCCACCACCGCATACGGGCCGATGGACGGATCCACGCCGATCGACGCGCCCGGTCCGACGACCACCGTGGGGTGGGTCCCACGGTCGGGGAGCGCAACGGGATACAGGACCAACGCCACGGCCTGTACCGCACGGTACGGATCGGTGACCACGATCCGCCGGGCCGGCCCGCCTGCAACATCGGCGAACTGCTCCGCCAGCAGGACCACACCGGCCCCCGAGGCCTGGAACGCTGTCAGGTACTTGGCACTCGCGAGGAACGACAGCACATCCGGGCCGGCCCGATCGAGCGGGCCGATGGCCGTGACCGCCAGCGCGCCATCGCCCACCAGGCGCCCGCCGACCAGTTCGGCGATCGCCGTGACGGTGAGCGGGGCCCGGCCCTCTACCATCTACTTCGAACCCTTCAGCCGGTCGATGACCACTTGCGTGAGGTCGAGGGAGCGGTCGGCGGCCACCACGGCACCGCCCATCGCCGACACGTCGAAGATCATCGCGTAATTGCCCTCGGCGCGGATCCCTTCGATCACGGCCTGGACCCGGGACTGGATGGGCTCGATGAGCTCGCGTTCCCGGCCCTGCATCCGGGTCTGCAGCTCCTGGGTCTTCTGCTCGATGTCCTGCTGCTGCTGGACCAGCCCCTGCTGCTTCTGCTGCCGCGCCGTGGGCGAGAGCAGCACCGAGGAGTTCTGGAAGTCGGTCGCGGCCGAATCGAGCTGGGCCTGCAGCTGCGCGACCTGCGTCTTGGCCATGTCGAACTCGCGCGTGAACGTCGATTCCGCCTGCGCGTACCCCGGCGTCACGGCCAGGATGGCGCGGGAGTTGACGTATCCCAGCCGGGTGGCGCCACTGCTGGGGATGGGGGTCGCGGCCTTATGGGCCGGTGCCGGCGCGGCCGGGTGCTGCTGGGCCGCCAACCCGCCGGGAATGAGGACGGCGGTGCTCACCACCACCGCCTGGACGAGGGAACTCACGCGCATCGCTGCTCCGAAGGAACGGGTGTCGAGGGTCAGAAGAAGTTGCCGAGCTTGAAATGGACTTTCCACCCCGGGGCCGGCGCACCGTTGATGTCCGTCCGGTCGAACCCATACGCCAGGTCGACGCCGATCGGTCCAAGGGGCGAGATCAGCGCCGCACCAATGCCGGCGCCGCGGAAGAGCCGGGTCGGATCGTACTCGCGGGCGGTCCGGTAGAGGTTCCCGGCGTCGAAGAACGCGTCCACGTAGACCATCTGGCTCAACCGGGCGCCGGCCTCGACCGTGAATGCCGCATAGGATTTCCCGAACGAGTTGGCGCTGGCGGCAGCGCCACCGGCGGTCGGGTCGAACCCATTGGGGGTGATCGAGAACTCATCGTAGCCGCGGAGCGGGATCCCGAACTGGACGCCGCCCATTGAATAGAGATCGGTCGGGAACGCGGAGGCATCACCGAAAATGAACCCGGACTTGGCGGTGAGGCCCAGCACGTACTGGATGCCGGCACCGAGCCGACCCTTGCTCCCGGAGCTGCCCAGCGGCGTGTACCACCGCCCCTCGAGGTCGATCTTCTGGTAGTCGCCAGTACCGCCCAGCACGCCGCCGTCCTGCTCCACGCCCACACTGCTGTATGCCCCGCCGGTCGGGAACGGCAACCCGACGCGGGTATCGCGCACCGCGCTCACGCCGAAGGACGAGCGGGTGCACTCGTTGCATTGGAAGGTGGCCTGCAGGTCGGTCGAGCCGCCCTCGAAGGTATTGCGGGAGAGGGTGTACGTCGTGAACAGGCGGCTGTACCGGGACCCGAAGAGCGGGAACCCGACCTGGACGCTCCCGCCGGTCTGGCGGCGCTGGCCGAGGTCGCCGACGGTGTAGCGCAAGCGGGAGTCGAATATCGAGACCGTCCCCGAGATGCGGGAGTCATGGATGGCGGGATCGGTGTAGCTCAGGGTGAAATCGTTCACATTGGCGCCGAACTGCCACTGGAAGCTGCCGCGCTTTCCCTGCCCGAAGAGGTTCGGTTCCTGGAGGCCGATGAATCCGCCGACCCCGGTCCCCTGCCCCAGCGAGGCACCGAAGTTGACGTTGCCGGTGCGCTTCTCCTCGACCTTGAAGACCAGGTTGACGTCGGGGCTCCCGTCCACCGGTTCCACCTGCGGCTCCGGCATCGGCTGCTGGAAGAATCCGAGGTTGGACACGTTCTGGTAGGAGCGGATGAACTTCTCCTGGCTGAACAGTTCGCCAGGGAGGAGGACGATCGCCTCGCGGATGACCCGCTCATGGGTCACGTCGTTGCCGATGATGTCGATCCGATTGATGGTGGCCGGCTGGCCCTCGACGATCTGCCACCCCAGGTCGACCGTATGGGTGCCATCGGGACCGGTCCGTCGATCCATCGTGGGCAGGACGTTGGCGTAGATGTAGCCATTGTTGGCGTACAAGGTCTTGACCGCCTGCGTCGCGGCGTCCCACGCCGACTGGTCGAACGGCTTCGGGGGCTCCGGCGTGGCGGCGCTGTCCGCCGGCGCGCGGAAGGGGTAGAAGTCCAGCAGCTCCTCGGTGGAGAACCGGCGGTTGCCGGTCAGGTCGAACCGCCCCACGACGTACTTGGGCCCTTCGTCGACCTTGAGTTGGAGTGCCGCCTTGCCGGCCGTGCTGTCGACGATCAGCGTATCCCCGGTGACCCGGAAGTCGATGTGTCCATGAGCAGCATACCACGCCGGCAGCCGCTCCCGGAGGTCGGAGTCGAGCTTGTCGTCATCGTACGCGCCGGTGCGGAACCACCAGAACCCTTCCGGCTTGGTGTCCATCTGCTTGACGACTTCCCGATCGGTGAACGCCGTATTGCCCTCGACCGCCACTTCGCTGATGGCGACCCGGTTGCCTTCCTGGACGTCGAAGACCATCCGCAGGTCGCCGTTGGGTTGCGGCAGCTCCAGCGCGCGTACCGAGGCGCCGTAATATCCGCGCTCCCGGTAGAGTGAATCGATGGACGCCAGCGACCGCGCCACCGCCTCGCGATCGATCGGGCGACCGGTCGGGAGCGTGATGCGGTCCTTGACGGCGCGCTCCCCGACCTTCTCGACCCCGCGGATGGCCCAATGCCGCAGCATCGGACGCTCCTTCACGGTGAATCGGAGCACCAACTTGCCGCCCGCGCCCTCGAGCTGGTCCACCTGCACGTCATCGAACTGCCCGGTCCGGAACAGGTTGCCGATGGCCCGCTGGATGTCCCGATAATTCGCGGTCTGCCCGATCACGATACCAGCCGTGCCGAGGACCTGGGCGGAGGTGAGACGCGCGTTGCCGCGGACGATGACACTGTCGACCGGCGGAGGTGCCTGGGCGTCGGCGGGTCGCTGGGCCTGGACGGCGGTCGCCAGGATCAAGGACAGCACGGCGCCGCACGTAGATCGGAGGATGCGCAAGGTCATCGGCGGGGGGAGCGATGATCGCGGCCGTCCAGGTGGACGGTCGCGATCTCGGGGTCAGGCCTTGGAGCCGGTCAGGACGCGGAACACGAGGCGATCGCCCTCAGGCGCGATATCCACCTCGATCTCGTCGCCGCGGCCGAAGTCGCCGGTCAGGATCCGCTCGCTCAGCGGGTCCTCGACGTAGCGCTGGATGGCCCGCTTGAGCGGTCGCGCGCCATACTGCTGGTCATAGCCACGCTCGACCAGGAATGCGCTGGCGGCCGGCGTGAGCCGGACCTCATCGCCCAGGCGGCGCTGCACCTCGCGGAGCAGGATGCCCACGATCTGCGCGATGTGTTCCCGATCGAGCGGGTGGAACACGATGACATCGTCCAGCCGGTTGAGGAACTCCGGGTTGAAGACCTTGGTGATCTCGTCCTTCACCTTCTGGGCCATGTCGGCGTAGGAGGTGGTGCCGCTCTTGTCGTGGAACCCCAGCGACTTCCCCTGCGTGATGTCGCGGGCGCCGACGTTCGATGTCATGATCACGACGGTGTTCTTGAAATCGATCACGCGCCCGTAATTGTCGGTGAGGTGCCCCTCGTCGAGCACCTGCAGGAGGATGTTGAAGATGTCGGGATGCGCCTTCTCGATCTCGTCGAGCAGGATGACCGAATAGGGCTTGCGCCGGACGGCCTTGGTGAGCGCACCGGAATCCTCGTAGCCGACGTAGCCCGGCGGTGCCCCGATGAGGCGGGACACCGAGAACTTCTCCATGTACTCCGACATGTCGACCCGGACCAGCGCCGACGGGTCGGCGAAGAGGAACTTGGCGAGCGCCCGTGCCAGTTCGGTCTTCCCGACCCCGGTGGGGCCGCTGAAGATGAACGAGCCGATGGGGTGGTTCGGGTCCTTCAGGCCGGCGCGCGACCGGCGGATGGCCCGCGAGATGGCCTTGATGGCCTCGTCCTGGCCCACCACGGAGGTGTGCAGCTCGTCCTCCATCCGGAGCAGCCGCTGCGCCTCGGCCTCCTGTAGCCGGGTGACCGGGATCCCGGTCCACCGCGAGACGATGAACGCGACCGCCTCCTCGTCGATGACCGGCCGGCGGGTCTGCCGCTCCCGCTCCCACTCCTCCTGCTGGGTCCGGATCTGCTGCTGCAGGTCACGTTCCTGGTCGCGCAGCGCCGCCGCCTTCTCGAAATTCTGGTCCCGGACGGCATTCTCCTTGTCGACGTTGACCTTCTCCAGCGCCGACTTGAGGCTCGAAACCTCGGCGGGCGGCACCTGGGAGGCCAGGCGCGCCCGCGCCCCCGCCTCGTCGATCACGTCGATGGCCTTGTCCGGCAGGAACCGGTCGGTGATGTACCGCTCGGAGAGCTTGGCGGCGGCCGCGAGCGTTTCATCCGGAATGGAGACGCGATGATGGTCCTCGTACTTCTTGCGGAGGCCCTTGAGGATCTCGACCGTCTCGTCGATGGTCGGCGGTTCGACCATCACCGTCTGGAAGCGGCGCTCAAGGGCGCCGTCCTTCTCGATGTACTTCCGGTATTCGTTGAGGGTCGAGGCGCCCACGCACTGCAGCTCGCCCCGCGCCAGCGCGGGCTTCAGCATGTTGGAGGCGTCGATGGCGCCTTCGGCGGCCCCGGCACCCACCAGCGTATGGAGTTCGTCGATGAAGAGGATCACCTGCTTGTTCTGGGCGATCTCGTTCATCACCGCCTTCAGGCGCTCCTCGAACTGGCCGCGATACTTGGTCCCGGCAATGACCGCCGCCATGTCGAGCGAGAGCACCCGGTGATCGCGCAGGACGTCGGGACAGAGCGCATTGGCGATCATCAACGCCAAGCCTTCCACGATCGCCGTCTTGCCGACCCCCGGCTCGCCGATGAGGACGGGATTGTTCTTCTTGCGCCGAGCCAGGATCTCCATCACCCGCTGGATCTCGTTGGCCCGACCGATCGTCGGGTCGAGCTGGCCTTCCGCGGCAAGCTGCGTCAGGTCACGGCAGAAGTGGTCCAGCGCCGGGGTCTTCGACTTCTTCTCGGTCTTGGGCGCGGCGGCGGGTGGTGTCGGACCGGCGACGGCAGGCGCCGGTGGCATGTCGCTGCCGAGGAGCCGCAACGTCTCGGCGCGGCTCTGCTCCAGGTTCACGCCAGCGTCGGTGAGCACCTGGGCGGCGATGCCCTTCTCCTCACGCAACAGGCCGAGCAGCAGGTGCTCGGTGCCGACGTAGGAGTGATTGAGCTCGCGCGCCTCGGTCATCGCGAGCTCCAGTACCTTCTTGGCGCGCGACGTGTAGGGGAGGTCGGGGCCGGTGGCGGCCGCCGCCTTTCCCTTCTTGACCGTCTCCTCGATCTTCTGCTGGATCTCTTCCAGGTCCACGTTCAGGTTCTGCAGCACCGCCGCGGCGACGCCCTCCCCTTCCCGGATCAGGCCGAGGAGGATGTGCTCGGTCCCCACGTATTCGTGGTGCAGGCGGGCCGCCTCTTCGCGGGCCATCTGCAGGACCTTCCGCACGCGATCGGTGAAATTGTATCCGTTCATGGCATCACCCGTTGCCTTCCATCCGGGCCGACGGGCCGCCGCGATGGCGATCCGCTTCCGCATCCAGCACTGACCGCACGTAGCTTGCCCGCCGCACGGCAAGTTCAGGATCGTCCAGGGGCACCCCCTCGAGGGCCGCGAGGTGCGCCGGCTGGGAGTAGATCAGCAGCTTGTTGAGTGCATACAGACCGACCGGCTCGATCACCCCGAGGCCGACGCCCAGCCGGACCCCGCTCAACAGGTTCATCGTCTCGTCGAAGGACAAGGTCCGCGCATAGCGCAGCAATCCGTACGCCCGCCAGACCTTGTCCTCGACCACCGCAGGCGCCTCCCGCATCAGCACCTGCCGAGCCTGTTGCTCATATGCGATGACCTGCCGCACCATCATCCCGAGATGGTCGAGCAGGTCACGTTCCGACTTGCCGAGGGTGGTCTGATTCGACAGCTGGAAGAAGTTGCCGACGACCTCACTGCCCTCGCCGTACCATCCGCGGAACGTCAGGCCGACCTGTGCGAGCCCCTGCAGGACCTTTGCGATCTCCTTGGTGAGGACGAGCGCGGGCAGGTGGATCAACACCGATGCCCGCAACCCCGTGCCCACGTTGGTGGGACAGGTCGTAAGATAACCGAACTCGGGATGGAAGGCGAAGGGAAGTCGTTGTCCCAGTTCATCGTCCAGCAGGTCGGTCGCACGGTAGACCGCGTCGAGATCGAGCCCGGAGCGGAACCCCTGCAGCCGGAGATGGTCTTCCTCGTTCACCATCACGCCCACACCGCCCTGCCAGAGGCATGCCGCCCCGCTCACTACGCTCCGGGCCGGGTCAAGGCCAGCGAGCTCGCTGCTCACGAGATGGCGCTCGTGCAGGAGATGCCGGTCGGTCAGGTCCAGGCGATCGAGCCGCCAGGTCGTGGCGCCCGCCAGGCCGGTCGTCTGCTGCGCGGCGCGCACCACGTCGTCCAGCAGGCGCTCCCGTTCGTCCGGCGAGTTCCGGGTGCCGAACGGAAGGCCGTCCAGATTCCGGGCCAGCCGGACCCGGGTGCAGAGCACCAGCTGGCTCTCGGGGCCGCTCGCATCGAGCCAACCCGGTCCTCCGTCAGGGATGAGACGCAGGTCAATCACGCGCACCGCGCAGTGCATCCCGCAGTCGGGCGGCCAGCTCGAAGTCCTCGGCTGCGATCGCCTCACGTAGTTGCACCTGCAACGACTCTATAGATCCCGTGACCTCGTTTTCTGACACGCCGCTCAAGCCGATCCGATATCGCTCCCCCGAATGGGCGGTGGCGCCATGGAGCCGCCGCATCAACTCGCGCAGCGGTCCACTGAACGTGGAGTAGCAGACCGCGCACCCGAGACGCCCGGTCTTCCGGAAGTCGTCGAATCCGGCGCCGCACCCGGGACATGGCTCGGAGGCCTCCTCCGCGGGACCCAGGTCGCCCATGCTCGACAGCGTGGCGAGGAATCCGCCGAGTGGCGTCTGGCTGGCCGCGACGCCGGTGTCGAATCCACGGTCGGCGGCGCACTTCTCGCACAGGTGCACAACGGTGACCTGATCCTCCGCGATCTGGGTCAGGTGGACCACCGCCTCGCGGGTGCCACACTGCTCGCACTGCATCAGCGGTGCTCCGCCGCCGCGGCGAGCTGACCGCCGTGCAGGGTGAGCACCCGGTCGGCGCGCGCCGCGAGTGCCGGGTTGTGGGTCACCACCACGACCGCCGTGCCCGCCTGCCGGGTCAGACTGGCAAAGATCCCGTGCAGCAACTCACCGTTGTGGGCGTCGAGGTTGCCGGATGGCTCATCGGCCAGGATGAGGGCCGGCCGCGCGATCAACGCGCGCGCCACCGCCACCCGCTGCTGCTCCCCGCCCGAGAGCGCGGCGGGCCGGTGGGTCAGCCGATCGCCCAGACCGACCGCCACCAGCAATTCGGTGGCCTGCCCCGCCGCGACCGCTTCGGGCGCTCCCGCGATCAGGAGCGGGAACATCGTATTCTCGAGCGCGCTGAACTCCCGGAGGAGGTGATGGAACTGGAAGACGAACCCGATCTTCCGGTTCCGGATCTCGGCCAGCGCCGCCGCGGATGCTCCGGTGAACGATCGACCTTCCAGCAGGACCTCGCCTCCGGTCGGCCGATCGAGCGCCCCCAGCAGGTGCAACAGCGTGCTCTTGCCGGCCCCGCTCGACCCGATGATGGCGACGAATTCGCCGCCCTGCACCGCCAGGTCGGCGCCATCGAGTACGTGGACGGCGCCGCCGTCCCCTTCCGGGTAGCTCTTGCGGAGGCCGCGTGCTTCCAGGGTCGGGACGGTCATTCGTGCCGGATCGCGTCGACCGGGGTCAGGCGCGCCGCCGCGCGGGCCGGATAGATGGTCGCGGCGATGGCGAGCGCCATGCTGACGACGACCACCACGAGCACATCGAGCGGCTCGATGCGGATGGGGAGATGGTCGATGAAGTACACGGCCGGGTTGATGTGGATGAGGCGCCATCGGTCGACCGCGAGCGCCACCAGCAGACCGCCGGCCAGCCCCGTGACCACCCCGATGGCCCCGACACCGGCGCCTTGCGCCAGGAATATGCGGCCGATCGCACCCGGAGCGAGCCCCATCGCCTGGAGAATACCGATCTCCCGGGTCTTGTCGGTGACGACCATCGTGAACGTGCCGACGATGTTGAATGCCGCCACGATCATGATGAAGAAGATCACGAGGCCCATCGCCAACTTCTCGAGCTGAAGCGCGCCGAACAGGTTGGCATTCTGGGCCTGCCAGTCGAGGCTGCGGAAGGGATAGCCGAGCGAATCGACCAACCGCGCGCCGACGGCGGGCGCCTGCCACGGATCGACGAGCCGGAGGTCCACGGCGGAGACCGCCTCGCCGAGCCCGGTGAACTGCTGGGCCACCGGCAACGACATCACCACGAAACCATCGTCATACTGGTACATCCCGGTGTCGAAGACTCCGGTGACCTCGAAGTTCCACAAGCGTGGGATCACGACCCCCAGCGCCCGGTTGACCTTCGCGGCGCCGGGGGGGATGAGCCGGACCTTGTCGCCCAGGCCCACATTGAGCCGGGTGGCGAGCCGCTGCCCCAGCACGATCCCGCCATCGACGCCCGAGACGTCGGGGTGGAAGCGCAGGTCCCCGGTGACCATCGCCTCGGGCAGCCGGTTGACCGCCACCGCGCCCGAGTCGGGCTGCAGCCCGACCACGTGGACCGTCGCCACGTAGTCCGCACCCGCGGTGATGATCGATTCGCTCAGCACTTCCGGTGCGGCGGCCACCACGGCGGGGTCCCGCCGGACCACGTCGAGGACGTGGCGCCAATCGTCGATCCGGAGGCCGTTGCCGTAGGTCAGGATGCGCAGATGGGGGGACGCGACCAGGATACGATCACGGAGCTCGTCCCGGAGGCCGTTCATCACGCCAAGCACGACGACCAGCGCCATGACCCCGACCGTGACGCCGCCGGTGGCGATGACCGTCTGGAGTGAGGCACCGCGACGGCGGCGGCGGCCCTGCAGGTAACGTCGAGCGATCCGGCGCTCGAGCGGAGTGGGCCACCGGAGCAGATCGCCAAGGCCCTTCAGCATCCGTGCCGCACCACCGGGGCGGTCACTCCGCCTCCCCGTCGGCGCGCTGCTCGGGACGCATTGCCGGGAACAGGATCACGTCCCGGATCGAGCGTTGACCGGTGAGCACCATCATGAGCCGGTCGATGCCGAGGCCGAGGCCGCCGGTGGGTGGCATGCCATACTCGAGGGCCCGGATGTAGTCGGCATCGAACTGCTGGGCCTCGTCGTCACCGGCGGAGCGCTGGCGCGCCTGATCCTCGAAGCGGGCGCGCTGATCGTCGGGATCGTTGAGCTCGCTGAACGCGTTCGCGATCTCTCGGCCCTGGATGAACAACTCGAAGCGTTCCGTAAGGTCGGGCGCGTCCCGATGGACCTTGGCCAACGGGGAGAGCGGCTTCGGATAGTCGATGACGAAGGTCGGCTGGATGAGCGTCGGTTCCAGGAAGACCTTGAATACCTCATCGAACAGTCGTCCCCCGTTAAGTGCGGCGGCGGCGTCCGGCGGCGTCCCGCCGCGGACCACCGCGGCACGGAGCTCCGGCTCGGTGGCGGATCGCAGGTCGATGCCGGCCGTCCTGGCGACCCCATCCAGGAACCGGACCCGGGGCCACGGCGGCGTGAAGTCGAGTGTGACGCCGTCCCGCTCCAGCGTGAGGCCGCCGGTGCACTCGCGCACCACGCCACTCACCAGTTCCTCCGTGAGCGCCATCATGTCCCGGTAATCGGCATAGGCCTGGTAGCACTCGAGCATCGTGAACTCCGGATTGTGGCTCCGGTCCATCCCCTCGTTCCGGAAGTCGTGTCCGATCTCGTAGACGCGCTCGAGGCCTCCCACGATGAGCCGCTTGAGATAGAGCTCATCGGCGATGCGCAGGTAGAGAGGCATCCCCAGCGCGTTATGGTGTGTGGTGAACGGACGCGCCGACGCGCCGCCGTAGAGCGGCTGGAGCACGGGGGTCTCGACCTCGAGGAATCCGCGCTCGTCGAGGGCCCGGCGGAGGTAGGAGATGGCCCGGGCCCGGACCCGGAAGATCTCGCGCACCTCCGGATGCACGGCTAGGTCGGCATACCGCTGCCGGTACCGGACCTCCGGGTCGTTGAGTCCGCCGAAGGTGCCGCCGTCCTCCCCTTCCTTCCGCTTGCCCATGGGCAAGGGGCGGAGCGACTTGGCCAGCAGCTCAAGCATGGTGGCGCGGACCGTGACCTCGCCGGCCCGGGTCCGAAAGAGCCGACCGCGCACGCCCACGTGATCCCCGAGGTCGAGCAGCTTGAGGAGGTCGTACCCGGCGCCCAGCTGATCCTGGCGACCGTAGAACTGGATCCGCCCGCTTACGTCCTCCAGATGGCCGAAGGTCGTCTTCCCCTGGCCGCGGAGCGCCACCAGGCGTCCCGCCACGGCCACCTCCGGGCCGTCCTCGCCCATCGTGTCATCGTATCGTGCGATCGCCTGGGTCGCGGTGTCGCTGCGGGCAAAGGCATATGCGAACGCCGGAACGCCCAGTGCGACGAGCGCCTCCAGGTTGCGGCGGCGGGCCTCTTCCACGAAGGTGCGTTCGTCGCTCATGCGGCGTGGCCTCCGACCTGCTTGAGGTACGCCTCGATGAACGCGTCGATGTCGCCGTCCATCACGCGCTGGACGTCACCCACCTTGAGCTCGGTCCGGTGGTCGTTGACCATGGTGTACGGCTGGAACACGTAGCTGCGGATCTGGTTGCCCCAGGAGTTGTCGGTCTTGGTGGCCTCGACCAGCGCCTTGGCCGCCTGCTGTTCCTCGAGCTTCTTCTGGTAGATGGCGGCCCGCAGCATCTTCATCGCGGTGGCCTTGTTCTTCCCCTGGCTCCGCTCCTGCTGGCAGGACACGACCAGGCCGGTCGGCGTGTGCGTCAGCCGCACGGCCGAGCTGGTCTTGTTGACGTGCTGGCCACCGGCCCCGGAGGCGCGGAAGACGTCCATCTTGATGTCCTCATCGCGCAGGTCCACCTCGATGGAGTCGTCGACGTCCGGGTAGACGAACACCGACGCGAACGACGTATGGCGCCGCGACTGGGAGTCGAACGGGGAGATCCGCACCAGACGGTGCACGCCCTTTTCGGCCTTGAGGAAGCCGTAGGCATACTGGCCTTTGATCTCGAGCGTGACCGACTTGATCCCGGCCTCCTCCCCGGCGAGCAGGTCGAGGATGGTGACCTGGTAGCCCCGGCGTTCGGCCCAACGCGTGTACATCCGCATCAACATCTCGGCCCAGTCCTGGCTCTCAGTGCCGCCCGCGCCCGGATGGATCGTGAGGAGTGCATCCCCGCCGTCATCGGGACCCTGCAGCATGGCCTCGACCTCGAACGATTCCAGCGACTGTTCGATCGCTCCCGCCTCGGAGACCAGCTCCGCCGACATCGCCTCGTCGGGCTCGGCCCGCAGCATCTCCGCCATCCCTCGCACCGACTCCGCCCGATCTTTCAGGTCGCGATGGCGCGCAGTCCAGGTCCGCAGTTGCTTGAGCTCCTGGACCACCACCCGGGCACGCGCCTGATCCGACCAGAAACCCGGGTCGGCCTGGCGCGCTTCCAGCTCGGCCACCCGACGGACCTTGCCGGCCACGTCAAAGGAACCTCCCGAGATCATCCAGGCGGCCGTGCAGCGTATCGAGGCGTTCATCCAGCGCAGACATGGGCGTCCGAGTGCAAGTGTGATGGGGAATATACCCGGCGGCATGCTCCGACCGGGAGCGTGGCCGTCAAGCGAAGCGGGACCCCGGAGCGCACCCCGGGATCCCGCTCCTTGACCGAAGGCCGTGTCAGAAGATCTTCTGGCCGCCGGCGAGGATGTCGTTGAGGGCGTCGTTGAAATAGGTGGTGGACTCCGCCATCTCCTTGCCGACCTGGTCGACGAACTCCTCCCAGCTCTTCTTGATCTCCTCGCCAAAGGACTCCTTGAGCGTGCCGTTCTTGAGCGCTTCATCCCGACGCGCGGTGCCGTACACCACGAGGTCCGAGACGAGGGCCCGCGCCAGCCGCCGGGCCTTCTGGGACGGGTCCTGGGACATGAACGGATTGGCCGAGCGAGCAGGCGGGACCGCGGCGGCCCGCGGCGCGGCAGCGGGAGCCGGCGGCACGTGAGGCGGCGCCATCGGGGTGGCC
>JBAUHI010000028.1:0-12710 GCA_049680185.1 Gemmatimonadales bacterium
GGTAGGGGGTGAGGAAAAGCCGCTTCACCGGTCCCCAGGTGCCCCCCAGTCACTCGTCCCCCGATACGCCCGCCGCTTGTCGAGCGACCAGATCCCCCGGGTGCTCACCAGTTCATCCCCGCTGAAATTCGATGGATCCGCCAGTGCATCGGTAAAGCTCGCGGTCTTGGCGCTCGCGTTGTCGGCGTAGTGGACGATCTCGGCCTCGAGGGTCTTCGGTTCCACTGGCGCTCCGAACTCGAGCTTCCCGTGATGCGCCAGCACCAGGTGCATGAGGATGTCGAGCTCCTGTTCCGAGCACGGCATCGGCTCGGCGCTCCGGACGGCGTCATCGAGCATCAATGCTCCGAGCACCACGTGGCCGTAGAGCGCGTTCTTGTCGGTCGGAGCAAAGAGCCCGTCCCACCGGTACGCCTCCAACTTCCCGATGTCGTGCAGAAGCACCCCCGCCGTGACCAGGTCCACATCTGCCTTGGCCACCTTGGCGATGTGCCTGCCGATGCTCGCCACCTCCACGGTGTGCTTGATGAGTCCGCCGAGCTCGGCGTGGTGACCCACGGTGCTGGCGGGACACTGGCCGTACCGCGCGCGGAAATCCTCGTCGTCATAGAAGAGCTCGATCACCGCCCGCAACCGAGGTCCCGTGATCTCCGCCCGCCACTTGTCGATCGTCTCCCAATACCTGCTCACGTCACCCGCCGAAGGGAGCAATGCGCTCCAATCGACCTTGCCGCGCGGCAGCACCCGCAACGAGGTGACCTGAAGCTGGCGCCGGTCCTTGTAGGCACCGACCTCGCCGATGACCTGCACCACATCGCCCGCCTTGACGCCGGCCACCAGGTGCTGGTCCTGCTCCCAGAACGGGGCGGAGCCGATGGTCCCCGACGCATTGCCGAGGGTCAGGGTGGTCATCGTCTTGTCGCCCTGATAGGTGCGCTGATCCACCTCGCGGACGAGGAGCGCGTCCTGGACCCGTTCGCCGAGGCCGAGGTGTGGCAGGTCTGGAGATCCCATCGGTGTCCCGTCCTGTGGGGAAGTGAAAAGGCCCGTCGAAAAGCTACCCGCTCGCGGCCGGTCGTGGGTCCTGCGTTCGCCTGGTGCGCCCCTTCGGCCCCCGAGCGTCACCCAGACACCGCTTTACGCGCGAACGACGTAGGTTTCGCAGCACGGAAGGAGGGTGATCTCGAGGTGCTTCGCGTAGTGCTGCTCACTGACGATCGCGAGCGCCTCTCGCCGCTGGCGGCAGCGTTCCAAGCCGCCGGGTGCGAGGTGGTCATCGCCGCGCCCGGATCCGATGTTCCCGAGGCCGATGCTGACTTGGTGCTCACCGACCCGGCGATGGCCCCGAGCACGCTGGAGGTCGCTGAGCGACGGCACATACTGGCGATGCTGCGGCACACCCAAGGCAACAAGCGCCAGGCCGCCCAACTGCTCGGCATTGCCCGCTCGACACTGCTCGCCAAGGTGCGCCGGTACAGACTCGACGGGATCGGCCGCGCCGTTGGAGATCCGAACGAGGGCCTCGCGCCGTAAGGAGTGTATGTCCAGCACCACTTGGTGGTCGCGTGTCCGCGGGTCCGTGCCGGCGCTCGTGGTGATGATGGTGGCCGGGTCGCGGGGCGCCGTCGGACAGGTGCCGATGCCGATCCCGTCGGGTGTGGTCGTGGCCGGTGTCCTGAGCTTCGACGGTCACGCCACCCTCGGCGACTTCACCGGGACCACCTCGGCCGTGCGCGGCGCAGTCCACGGAGCCACGTCGATCAACCGCGTCACCGGCTGGGTCGAGGCACCGGTCCGAAGCCTCGTGACCGGGAACGGCAAGCGCGACCGGGATCTCAATGGATCGATGGAATCGGACCGGTTCCCGGTCATCCGGTACGAGCTGTCAGGCGTCGCGACGCGTGACGTCCGTGGCGACACCGTCGACGTCACGCTCCGTGGTGCATTCATCATCCACGGGGTACGCCGGCCGACGGAGATCTCCGGGACGCTGGTGTTCAGCGGCGGCGCCGAGGAGGTGGCGGGTGAAACATCGCTCGACCTCGATGACTTTGCGATCAAGGGTCTCTCCAAGATGCTCGGGCTCCTCAAGATGCATCCGGGGATCGAGGTCCATCTCGATGTGACCTTCGGCCCGTTGCCGCCAGATCCCCTGCCTGCTCCGGCTTCGGACACCACCCACCCCTGATCGCGGGGTCGGTCCCTGCCTCATTGCATGGCCACTCGCACGCGTCCCAGGCGTGAGATGGTCAGGGATCCGCTGGCGCTCCCCTTCTTGAGCCGGAGCGTCGCATTCGATACCCCGATCGAGTAGCCGAGGGGTGAGAAGCGGAACGATCGCCCCGCTCCGATCAGCTCGACCCCCCAGCCAGCGGGGCCGACCCGTTTCCAGTTGACCACGGTATCGGCGCCGAGGATGGTCCGGAGGGTGAGCGAGTCCCGGGTGACGGTGAGTACGGCCGTCCGGTCGGCGAGGACCGCGGCAAGGCGTGCCTCCTCGTGGGCGCCGCGCAACTGTGCCAGCCCCATCCGGATGGCGCTCCGATCGGTGGCGGTGACCAAGGCCGGCACCGTGATCCCGGTCAGAATGGCCACCAGCGCGATGGCCACCACCAATTCAGGGAGCGTGAAGCCGTCTCGCATGCTGCAAGGGTATGTGTCAGGGCGCCACGGTCCGTCATCCCCAGGCCGCACCGCTGGTCCCGCGAACGCGGCTCCCTTGCCATCCCGGTCACCGGAGGCCATACTCTCCCAAGTCCCCCGAATGGCCCGACCCTTGCCAGATAGCAACGTGTGAATCGACCCAGCACCCTCTTTGATACTGCCCCGCCGGGCGCGGCTGCCATCGAGCCGCACTCGGCGATGCTGGACCGCTCCGCTGCCGCCCATCTCGCAGGCGATGAGATCGAGGCCCGTCAGGCGCTCGGCGCCTATCTGCTCCTGCGGGTCATCGACCGGATCGTCGGACTGCAGCGTGTTGACACGCCGGAGGATCGCGACGGACTTCGATTCCAACTGGCGAGCGTCACCAGGTTCATCGAGGACCTGCCCAAGGTCGAGCATGTCGAGGCCAACCACTTGGCCGGACTCGCCAAGGTCCTCGGGGTGTTCGATAAGGACGGAGAACGGAGGCTCCGGATCGGCCTCCTGGCGTACAGCTGGCATCTGGAGCAGGCAGGGCACCTCGAAGAGGCTCTCGACGTCCTGGGGCTCTCCGAGCCGTTCTACCGGGAATCGGGCCCGGATGAGCTCACCAACCTGGGGATGACGGCGGGGCGCTTCCACCGGACGCTGGCTCATTGGGACCAGGCCGACAGCGCCTATCAGCTGGGGTACGAGTCTGCCGAGGTGCGGCACGATCGGCGGGGGATGCTGCTGGCTCGGCTGGGCCGGGCCAAGGTAGTGCTGGGACGGGGCAACCTGCCCGAATCCCGGCGCCAGATCGAGGCGATCATTGCGGAGGCGGACGGGAAGGATCTCGCGGAGGCACGCGCGTGGGGCTACGCGGATTTGGCCGTTGTCTTGGAGCGACAGGATCTACCATGGGATGGCTTGCGAGCGAACTATTTCGCGTTCCAGCACCTCCGAGACTCACAAGATAGGGCGCGGGTATTGAGCAGCTTGGGAGTGTCCTTGCGTGCGGTGGGTGCGTTTGGTGCGGCGAAGACAGCGCTTGAATCGGTCCTGCGATCCACGACCAACTCGTACCTGACCAGTAATGCGAAAGTGGAGTTGATGGGATTGGGCGCCGACTTGAACGATGAAGTGATGTTTGTGCGCTTCTGGCGTGCAGCCGGTGAACACGCGAGTGCAATGGCTCCGTCACTGGGCGTGGACTACCGTTTTCAGGCGGCTCATGGTCTTGCGAAGTTTGACAGGCGTAATTCGGCGGCGAGGTGGTTCAAGGACGCCCGCGAGCTAGCCGAGCGGAACAATCTGAACGAATGGTACTTCCGCATTGTTCAGGCGGAGGCGATGCAACCGATTGAGACCGCTCTGGAAGTTGATCGTTCAGTGCCCTCGTTGGCGACAGGGCATGAGCCCACCGTGGACGAAATTGAAAAGGGCCTGCGCCATTACGCGGAGGCCCTCGTCGGTGAACCTTGAGTGAGCTGAGGCTCAGCACACTTTGATGGTGGATCCTGGCTGTTCGCACGGAGACGCGCCATCGTGCTGGATCGTGGCAGACTTGCTGGCGGACGACGTCGGTGCAGTGGAGTCGGCGCAGGCGCCGGCGGCAAAGACCAACGCGGAGAGAGCGAGCACGGCGTAGATGCGCTTGTTGACTGACATTGGGGTGACCCTCGCGGATGGAGATGGGCGTCTCAAGGTGCCCGTAAGGTCGCGCCCCCGCGCAGTCGGCAGTAGGCAGGTTTTGCGTCAATCTGGGCCCATTTTGCGACAGCCGCTCCTGATGCTGGCGGCGGTCCCGGCGGAGCGAATGGCCCGCCTGCGGGCCGCGGACCCTGACGGATTCGCCTTCGAGGCGGCGCACACCTGGGCCCAGGCGGTGCGGGTCATCCGCAGTCGGCCGGTGGGGCTCGCGGTGGTCGACCCCCTCCTCGAGGGTGCGCCGCGGGTGCGGGAGATCGAGCGGGTCCGGGCATTCTTCCCGTCCCTGCCGGTGGTGGCCTACACGTCGTTGTCACCGGCCACGGCGGCGGTCCTCCTCGACCTCGGCAGGATCGGGGTGCGGCGGGCGGTGTTCGCCCGCTTCGACGATGATCCGGCGCAGCTCCGCCGAGTGCTGCGGGAAGAGTGGGCGCTGACGGCCCCGCATCAGGTGCTGGTGGCGTTGCGGCCACTGGCCGAGCGGTTGCCGGAGCGGGTGCGGTGGGCGCTGGAGGCGGCGATCCAGACGCCAGGGGAGACGGGGGTCGAGGACCTGGCCCGGCGGGCACAGTTGGGTCGCCGCACCTGTGAACGGCTCTTCGCTCGACTGCAGTTGCCGGCGCCGAGCAAGTTGCTGCAGATGGCCCGGTTGCTGTATGCGCACCGACTCCTCCTCGACCCCGGATTCACGGTGGAGGATGTCGCCCGAAAGCTGGGCTATGCCCGGGCCAGGTCGCTGCAGCTGCAGTTGCGCTCTGTTTTTGGCCGGACCGCCGGGGAAGCGCGGTTGTCGCTGAGCCCCGAGGATGCGATGGCGCTGTTGTCGGAACGGTTGGTCGGTATCCACGAACGTCTGGTGGGGTGATCGATGCGGGTGCTCATCATTGACGACGAGCCAGTGATCCGGGGCGTGATCCAGCGACTGCTGGTGCGCGTCGGGCACGAAGTGCTGGCCGCGGCCGGGCCGGACACGGCGCTCCGCCTGCTCGCTGATGAGATGGTGGACGCGGTTCTGCTCGACCGTCGGATGCCCAAGCTCTCCGGCGAGGCGCTCTACCTCGTCCTGATCCACCGGTGGCCGCGCCTCAAGGGGCGCGTCGTGCTGATGTCGGGCGCGCCGCTCGACCTCGAAGGCGGGCTCCCCGCCGAACTTGGCAGCTGTCACTTCCTTGGCAAGCCGTTCACCGTCGACCAGCTGCTCGCCGTCCTCGGGGAGATCGACCGGCAGTTCGCGAACGAGAGCCGCGACACGGCGTGAGCGCGGGCATCCCTCCGGCCGACCCGCTGGCCACCCTCCGCAGTTACCGCACGCTCGCCCCCTGGGGGCTCCAGGACCTGGCTGCGCTGGCCGGGGCCATCCTTGAAGCGTCCGGCGTGGTGCCGCTCTCCGGCGCCGCCCAAGCCCGCCCGTCGGTCCGGACCATCCGATTCTACCTGAGCCGCCACCTGGTGGATGGCCCCGAGGGTCGCGGCACCGCCGCCGTCTATGGCTATCGGCACCTCCTGCAAGTGCTGTCCATCAAGCTGCGCCAGATGGAAGGAATGACGCTCGCCGCCATCATCCAGGAAGGTCGCGACCAGACCGGCGACGCCATCGAGCGTCGCGTGGCGTCCACCCTCGGATCGGCGTTGGCGCCGCCGGAGCTCCTGGGGTGGAGATCGAGCGCGCGAGGCCGGTCGGGGCGGATGACGGCCAAGGTGAGCGGCGCGATCGGTGCGGACTCCGCGCCCGGCACCTTGCGGCGGATCCCGGTGGTCCCGGGTGTCGACCTGCTGGTCAGTGCATCGCATCCGGCGCTCCGCCAGCCGGATGCCGAGGCGGCGCTGGCGCAGGCACTCCGGGCCGTGCTGGATCGTCTGGAGCAGGACGCCGCTGGCTGACCGTTCTCGCCCCCGACTTGGGGCCCCCCACCGCTAGATTTGTCGCATCACCCCCATAACCACGGAGCGTCCGATGGGTGCGATCCTCCTGCTCGTCATCCTCGTCGTGGCCGGACTCTGGTTCGTCGCGGCGTACAACCGGCTCATTGCCCTGAAGAACAACGTCGTGAACGCCTGGAAGCAGATCGACGTGCAGCTGAAGCGACGCCACGACCTGATCCCGAACCTGGTCAACACGGTCAAGGGTGCGATGAACTTCGAGAAGGAGACCCTGGAGGCCGTCACATCGGCGCGGACCCGCGCGCTGGGCGCCTCCGGGGTCAAGGAGACCGCCAAGGCCGAAGGGGAGCTGACCCAGGCGCTGGGGCGGCTCTTCGCGGTCTCCGAGGCGTATCCCGACCTCAAGGCGACCGGGAACGTGGCGCAGTTGCAGGAGGAGCTGGCGAGCACCGAGAACAAGATCAGCTTTGCCCGCCAGGCCTACAACGATCTGGCCACGGGGTACAACACCGCCCAGCAGCAATTCCCCACCAGTCTCGTGGCGGGATTTGCGAAGGCGGTGCCGGCAGAATTGTGGGAGATCGAGGACGCCGGCGAACGCGCGGTTCCCGACGTCGACTTGTCGATGGGCAAGTAGGCCGGGTGGCCGACGAGAACCTGTGGGCCCAGCAGGAGGACAACCGGCGCAAGTCGGTGTGGCTGGTGGCGGGGTTCATCGCGTTCTTCGCCTGGCTGGGTTTCGGCGGCGACTGGGCGTATTACCTGTACACCCGGGATCTTCCCGTCGGACAATATCATCACGGATTCCCGTGGTTCGGCATCGTGATGACGCTGGTCGGGGTGGGGCTCTGCTGGTACGCCTGGCACGATGGCGCGTCGCGTGTGCTCTGGGCCACCGGTGCGCGGGAAGTGACCGACCCCGTCACCGACAAGGAGAAAGTGCTGGTCAACGTGGTGGAGGAGATGGCCATCGCGGCCAGCATTCCTCGACCCCGCATCTGGATCGTGCCGGATCCTGATCCCAACGCCTTCGCCACCGGGAATGATCCGGCCAGCGCCAGCATCGCCGTGACGCAGGGACTGCTGGACACGCTCGACCGGGATGAGTTGCAGGCGGTGGTGGCACACGAGATGGCGCATATACGGAACCTCGACGTGCGGCTGATGACCCTGTTGGCCGCGATCGTCGGGGCGGTGGCCCTTATGTCCCAGGGCACGGGGCGGTGGCTCGGTATCGGTGGTCGCGGCCGGGACAACGAGGGCAAAGGCGCCGGCCCGCTGGCGCTGGTGGTGCTCGTGGTGTGGGTCGTGTCGCTCATCCTGGCGCCGCTCGTGACCCGCCTGCTGGCCATGGCCGTGAGTCGCAAGCGCGAGTTCCTGGCTGACGCCACGGGAGCGCAGTTCACCCGCAATCCGCTGGCGCTCGCCTCGGCGCTGGAAAAACTCGATGCGGCAGCGACCCCGACGAAGCTCATCACGAACGGTGCGGCGCACCTCTGTATCGTGGACCCGGCGGGAAGCGCGCTCAATGACCGAGAGGGCGCCGCCGCGGACTTCCTGGGGTCCCATCCGCCGACGCGGGTGCGGATCGCTCGGCTCCGGGGAATGGGATACCAGCAGATGAAACGCGACGGGGTGCCGCTCCCCGACGCCGGGGCCGGCGCCGCGTGACGCCCGCGGCGTGGCTCGCGGTCGCGGGAGCGGCCGTGGTGTCCGCCGCCCTCACACTCTGGTTGGTCCGCACCACCCGCCTGGCCATCCGCGCCTGGTTCGAACGCTCCGCCCGCAACACCGTCCTCCGCTTCCGCACCCGCCTCGACCGCTACAAGCTCGTCTCCCGCTCCCGCATCCGTCAGGCGCTGCTCCACGACCCGGAGGTCGACGCCGCCATCGCACGACACATGGCGCAGTCGGGCGCTGATGGGCCGGCGGTCCGGCGCCAGGTACGGCAGTACATCGACGAGATCGTGCCGTTCTTCAGCGTGCTGTCGTATTACGGCCTCGGATACAACCTCTCGCGCTCGATCCTGTGGGGGCTCTACCGGGTGGAGGTCGGGTACGTGGACTCCCCCGCGCTCGACCGGATCCCGCGGAAGGACGTGGTGGTGTATCTCATGAACCACCGGTCCAACGCGGACTATGTGGTGGTGGCCTACGTCCTCGCCCGGGTGGTGAGCATCAGTTACGCCGTGGGCGAGTGGGCGCGCACCTGGCCGCTGGAGTGGGTGTTCAAGAGCTTCGGGAGTTACTTCGTCCGCCGACGGTTCAAGGATCCGCTCTACCACACGGTGCTCGAGCGGTACGTACAACTCATCACCAGGAACGGGGTGACCCAGGGGATCTTCCCCGAAGGCGGGTTGAGTCGCGACGGCGCCCTCCAGTCCCCTCGACTCGGCCTGCTCGATCATATCGTCCGCACGCTCCGCGATACCGACGGCGAACGGGACATCTGGTTCGTTCCCGTGGGGATCAACTACGACCGCGTGCTGGAGGATCGGGTCCTGATCCGTGAACGGATCGTCGGTGCCGCGGTCCCCGGTCGACTGTCCCAGGCGGTCTCTGTCGTGACGTACCTCGCCGCGAACGGGGGACGGATCATGGTGGGCCGACTCCGACGGTACGGCCGCGTCGCGGTGACGTTCGGCACCCCGTTCTCCGCCCGACAGTGGTTGGCGGGTCAGCCGGCGGGCATGCTCGATCTCCCGCGGGAGGAGCGGCTCCCGCACATCGGTCGCCTGGGTGATCGACTGATGCAGGAGATCGGGGCGGTCATTCCCGTGACACCCGTACCGCTCGCGGCCGCAGCGCTCCTGTCATTCGGGACCGACGTCGTTCGGCACGACCGCCTGCTGGAGCGGATCGACGAGTTCCGGGATGTGCTGGGGGCGACCAACGCCAAGCTGGTGCGGGGCGAACGGCAGGTCGCCGAATTGTGGGACCGGGCGTGGCGGATGTTCCGACTGCGGCGGCTGGTGGTGCGGCAGGGCGAGCACTGGGTGATCCTGCCGGGCGAGCGGCCCCTGCTCGAATTCTACGCCAACTCGATCCGGCACCTGCTGCCAGCGCAGGTCACCCGGGCCTTTTCTCCGGTGCACGACGCGGATCCCTCGCTGCCGCGGCTTGCACGGCGGGATGAGCGGTCCCCGTGATCAGGGGCCCCCGCGCTCCAGCCGAGCGATGATCTCCTGGACCATGACGCCGGGGTCGAATGGGATCGCCACCGTGAAGGCCACCCTTCCCTCGAACGGCACGAGAGCAGCGGGCGCTCCCACGGCCACGAGCAGCGGGAGCCCGACTGCAATGGCCGGCAACACAGCCGGCGCGACCGCACCCGCCTGCACGATCACGGCGTTCACCCTCGGCCGATCCGGGCGAAGGCGAGCCTTCAGGTCGTTCGGGGTGCAGGTCTCGACGGCAAACCCCGCGTGGCCGAGCAGGTGGCCAAGGATCCGGCCCAGTCCCGGATCGGACGCACTGACCAGCGCGCTGCCGCGACGCGCCTGACGGATGGCTGTGGGTGCGGCCGCGAGGTCCACCATCTCCACCGCCCCTTCCAGGTATTCCACGACGGGCGCCGCCTGGAGCGCGGCGGCGCGGCGTACCTGCTCAGTGATCCGCGTCAGGGAAGTCCGCACGCTCTCGAGCGCCTCGCGCTGGTCGCTCGACAGGCCATCGCCCCGGAGCAGGAGTTCGACCTCGGTGCTGGCCGCCATCAGGGGATTGTTGAGGGCGTGGTGCAGTGACACCGTGATCTGGCCGATCGCGGCGAGCCGTTCGGCGGCAACGAGATCCCGCTCGGCCGCGGCGAGCGCACCGCGCAGGGCCAGGTTCCGTCGCTGACGTTCCACTACCTGCGGCAGCAGGTCCCGGAGCGCCCCGTCCTTGATGAGGTAGTCATCGGCGCCCAGGCGAAGGGCTTGTACCGCCGCGGCCTCGCTGCCATGTGCGGTGACGACCACCACGGCGGGCGGGGAGGGTCGGCTGCGCAGGGCCGACAGGACGTCGAGGCCGGACATGTCGGGGAGCTGGAGGTCCAGCAGGATCAGGTCGACGCGGTCGGCGGTGAGGGCGGCGGCGCCGGTGGAGACGTGCGCTGGGGCGGAGAACCCGGCGGCCGAAAGCACCGCGCCGATGACCTTGGGCATGGCCGGGTCATCGTCGACGACGAGTATCCGCAGGTCGGCGCGGTCGGTCAGTGGTCAGTGCCGCGGATCGTCGAGGAACACGAGGTTCTGTCGCCGCTCGACGGCGCGCAGCAAGGCGTCGTACACCGTGGCGTCGATGATGCGACCCGACAGCCCCTTCATCCGGGCCACCGCTGCGTCGGGGTCCATCCGCTCCTGATACGGCCGCGCAGTGGTGAGCGCGTCGTAGATCTCCACCACCGCGAGGACCCGGGCGCCGAGCGGGATCTGTTCTGCCTTGAGGCCATCGGGGTAGCCGCCGCCGTCCCAGTGTTCGTGGTGGTGACGCACGAAGGAGATGATGTCGCCCAGGTGGGTGAGCGGTGCGAGGATCTGGGAGCCGATCGTCACGTGTTCCTTGACGTGGGTGAACTCCTCCGGCGTGAGCGGTCCATGCTTCTGGAGGATCTGTTCGCTGATCCCGATCTTCCCGATGTCGTGGAGCCGGCCCGCGCGGCGGAGCTGCTCGACCTGTTCGTCGTCGAGGCCCATCTCGGCGGCGACCAACGCTGCCAGGTCGGCGACGCGCGCAGAATGCCCGCGGAGATACTCGTCCTTGGCCTCGAGCGCGTTGACCAGCGCCTCCAGGGTAGCGGTGGTGACCTGTTCGAGCTTGGCGCGCTCGCGCCTGAGCTCGGCGCTCCGGGCCGCGACCTCCTCGGTGAGCCAGTGATGCAGGCTCTGCTCTTCGATGCGGGTGCCGCGGCGCCGCAGCGCGTGCCGCAGGGCACTGTCGAGGTCCGCGAGATCGAGGGGTTTGGTGAGGTAGTCGGTGGCGCCCCGCTGGATGCAAAGCGCGGCGGTGGTGGCGTCGTTCACGGCGGTGAGCATCAGGATCGCCAGATCGCCGTCGATCTCGAGCAGGTCGGGAAGAAGATCCATCCCGCTCCGGTCCGGGAGGCGCATGTCGAGCAACACCGCTGTCAAGCGCTGACGCTTGGCCACGGCCAGTGCCTCTGCCGCAGTGCCGGCGACCGCCACTTCGTAGCCCTGTTGTGTCAGGAACTTGCGGAGCGCGTTGCGGATGCCTTCTTCATCATCCACGATGAGGACGGCGATGTGTGCTGCTGGATCGGCCACGAAGACCTCCGAAGGATGGCCTTGTGCGAAGCTACCGGTGCCCGCGGGATGCGTCAATCCGAAGGGGCACGCCCGTCACCCGATGAAATCGACCGCCACCCGGCTCGGGATGATCCGCGCCTCGAACGCCCGGTCGAGCAGGAGTTGCACCGCCTGACGTCCGCGGGGGCCATAGTCCACGGTCCAGTCGTTGACGTACATCCCCACGAACTCGTCGGTCTTGGCGTCGCCGATGCCGCGGTTGAAGCGCTTCGCATGCTCGAGTGCGGGGCGCCGATGCGCCAACGCATACACGATGCTGGCCTTGAGGTCTCGTGCGACCTGCGCCATCACCGTCGGTCCCAGGTCTCGACGGACGACGTTGCCTCCCAGCGGCAGCGGCAGGCCGGTGTCGCGGAGCCACCACGCCCCCATGTCTTCCCAGAGGTGGAACCCTTCGTCGGCGAACGTGATCTGCCCCTCGTGGATCACGAGCGCCACGTCGGCCTCGCCTCGCCGCACGGCGTCCTGGACCTGGTCGAAGGGGACCACCACCACCGTGACCTCCGGTTGGTAGAGCTGGAGGGCCAGGTAGGCCGTGGTGAGCTTTCCGGGGATCGCGACGCGCAGGCCCTTGAGCGCGGTGCGCGGATCGGCCGGCTTGGGAGTGAGCGCCACCAGGCGGGGGCCGTAGCCATCGCCCATCGACGAGCCGCTCGAGAGGAAAGCGTACCGATCGGCGAGATACGCATACGCATGCACCGATACCGCCGTCACCTCGAGCTCCGCTTTCAGCGCCCGCACGTTCAGTGACTGGATGTCCTGCAGTTCGTGCACATAGCGAAGGTCACCAGTGTCGATCTTCCCTTCCGCGAGCGCGTAGAACATGAACGCATCGTCGGAATCAGGAGAATGGGCAACGCGGATCGTCTGCATGGGGGTCGTGGGTCGAGGGTAGGCGTATAAGACGCATGAGGCGCATTAGACGCATAAACTGCCGAGCCGAAGGGGTGGCGGCTTGCCACTCGGACAGGTCATCCCGAGGGAGCGGAGCGACCGAGAGATCTTGCCAGCGTCCAGCGGGGGGCGGTCACCGCGATCCGATCAGGGCGGGGAAGATCCCTCGCTCTGCTCGGGATGACACCGGTGGCGCGGGGAGCCCCGCACGCGCATCTTCGGCTCCGCCCCTCCGCCCCTCCGCCCCTCCGCCCCTCCGCCCCTCCGCCCCTCCGCCCCTCCGCCCCTCCGCCCCTC
>JBAUHI010000029.1:0-13246 GCA_049680185.1 Gemmatimonadales bacterium
CTCGCTGCGCTCGGGATGACAGATGAAAGGGTGCTCAGGATGACAGCACACGGGTGCGCGACGTCCCGTTCACCGTTGACCGTTCACCCTTCACCGCCTTTAAGCAGTTCCGCGAACTTCGCCCGCAGTTTCGCCACCTTGGGTGCGATCATCGCCTGGCAGTACGCCCTGTCGGGATTGCGTTGGTAGTACTGCTGGTGGCCCAGCTCACCGGGATAGAAGACAGAGAGCGGCACCACCTCGGTCACGATCGGGCGGCTGAACACACCCTCGCGTTCCAACTCTCCCATGACCGACCTCGCGGTCTCGGCCTGTGCGTCCGAGGCGGTGAAGATCGCGGAGCGGTACTGCGTCCCGATATCCGGCCCCTGACGGTCGCGGGTCGTCGGATCGTGGAATGCAAAGAACAGGGCCACCAGGTCCCGATACGAGATCACCGATGGATCGAACGTCAGTTGCACCGACTCGGCGTGTCCCGTGGCACCGCTGCACACCTGTTCGTACGTCGGGTGGGGGCGCGCCCCACCGGTGTAGCCGGAGACGACCCTCTTCACTCCGCGCAAACGCTCGAAGACCGCTTCCAAGCACCAGAAGCAGCCGCCGGCGAATGTGGCGAGTTCGGACTGCGGCATGGTGATCCGTCCATTCCCCCTCTCCACGAACGTGGAGAGAGGGCAGGGGGTGAGGAGGAGTTGTCAGGCCGACCGATCGCTGACCACTGAACGACTTGCAGTTCTCACGTCCTTTCCCCTGACCACGAACATGTACCGGGGGCATGAGGAGAGGAGGCGTGGTCAGGCGGACCGGTCGCTGATCACAGAACGAACCGCGGTTCCCACGTCCACCACCACCTTGAATCCGTCCGCCAGCGCCGCGCTCGCGTCCAGCTCACCCTGGCCGGTCCGCACCAGGATCCCGATGCCGCCGAGGGTGCGGGCCGGCTGGACGTCTCGGAGCCGGTCGCCGATCCATACGCTGCGGGCAAAGTCGATACCGAACCGCGCGTCGGCGTCACGATAGAGCTTGACACCCGGCTTCCGGCAGTCGCAGGGGTCGCCGATCTCGGGGGCGTGGGGACAGAAGAACTGAGCATCGATCCGGCCGCCGCCTGCCGACAGAAGTTCGGCGGTCCGCGCTTCCACGGCCCGATACTCCTCGGGGGAGATGATCCCGCGGGCGATCCCTGATTGATTGGTGGCGATGATGGCAAGGAATCCCGCGGCGTTGACGTGGGCCACTGCCTCCACCGCGCCGTCCAGGAGACGCACCTGCGCCGGATCGTTCAGATAGCCGACGTCATCGATGAGCGTGCCGTCGCGATCGAAGAATACGGCGGGTCGTCGGGTCGACAGATGGTCGGTCGGCATCGGTGGTCCTATGCGTCCGTCTCGAGGGCGCGCCGGAGGGCCGCACCTACATCGGCGAGCCCCGCTTCCGGCAGGGTCCGCGGGTCGAGCAGCACCTGGCCGTCCTTGACCCGGGCGATCACCGGAGGTCGACCGAGTCGGAGGCGGAGCGCCAGCCCGTCGGCGCCGAGCGGACCTGGGTCGAGCGCAACGAGCGTGGTCGGGAGCTCCGCGTCCGGGAAACTGCCGCCGCCCACGCTCGAAGCGCCGGAGATCAGTCGCGGCCGGAGCGCGGCCGGCACGAGGGCCCGGAGGCGCTCCGCCCTCCGCTCCAGCTCCTTCGGCTCGATGGTGAGCATCGCGAGCACCGGGATCTCGCGTCGGGCGCGATCCGGGTCCTGGTAGAGTCGAAGCGTCGCGTCGAGGGCGGAGAGGGTGAGCTTGTCGGCCCGGAGCGCCCGGGCCAGCGGATGCTCTCGACACCGGCGGATGAGGTCGGCGGACCCGACCAGGCACCCGGCCTGGGGACCGCCGAGGAGCTTGTCGCCACTGAAGATGACAAGGCCCGCGCCCGAGGCGACCGCCTGCACGACCTGCGGCTCGGAGGTGAGCCCGCGATCGGAAAGGTCGGCCAGGAGTCCGCTGCCGACGTCGTAGATGCAGGGGATCCCCCGCGCCGACGCCAGCGCCGCCACCTCGGCGGGCTCCGGAGAGGTCACGAAGCCCCGCTGCGCAAAGTTGGAGCGATGCACGATGAGGATGGCACCGGTCGTGGGGCCGATGGCGGCCTCGTAATCCTGGAGGTGGGTGCGATTGGTGGTGCCGATCTCGCGGAGAGTGGCGCCGCTCGTCTCCAGGATCTCGGGGATCCGGAACGAGCCACCGATCTCGATGAGCTCGCCGCGCGAGATGATGACCTCGCGCCCGCGGGAGAGCGCTTGCAGCGCCAGCACCAGGGCGCCGGCGGCGTTGTTCACTACCAGTGCGTCCTCCGCACCGGTGAGTTCGGCCAGGAGGCCACGGCTGTGGTCGGCGCGGTGACCGCGGATGCCGGCGTGGAGATCGTACTCGAGGGTCGAATATCCGCCAGCGATCGCGGCGACGGCCGACTGCGCCGCCTCGGCGAGCGGGGCCCGGCCCAGGTTGGTGTGGAGCACGACGCCGGTGGCGTTGAGCACCGGGTTGAGCGACGGGGCAGAGCGCTCGAGGAGTCGCTCGCGGACCGCCGCCACCCAGTCGTCCGGCGCGCCGGCACGCTTGCGCGCACCCGCGAGCACCTCGCGGATCGCCGCGACCACGGCACTTCGGGGCGCCGCCTCGAGGAGGGCCGTGATCTGCGGGTCCTCGAGGAGCTTGCCGACGCTGGGCAAATCGCGGCGCGGGTCGGTCACGGCTTGGTCGAATCCTTGACCGGCCGATGGATCTCGAGCCGGCGGCGGGACTTCAGTGAGTCGAGCGCCGTGGTGTCGGTCACCGGCTTGGCGGTCGAGTCGGCCTTGGATGGACCGCGCTTGGTCGAATCGGCCCTGGTCGAATCGACCGCCGGTCGCTTGGGTGGCGGTGGCGGCTTCGGGATCACCAGGCCTCCCGAGACCCGGCCGCCGACGTGATTCACGTTCCGGAGCCCGGTGATCACGATGACGTAGTTGCCGAGCGGCGGGAGTGGGGCGGCGGTACGGAGCACCACCTGATCGCTGAGTGGCGGGCGGGTGGCGATGAGCTTGATCATCGCGCTGTCGACCCGTGGACGGCCGCGCAGCCCGGCCAGGGTGGATGCGATCGTGGGAGGCGCCGTTGGCGCCGGGGGTGCGGCCGCCTTCTTCTTGCCCGTGTCCGGGTGCGCCCGAGCGACCGAATCGGCGCGCAGCGAATCGGCGTGCGCCTTTTCGTGGGCGCGGAGCGAGTCGTCGAGCCGCTTGGGGAGGAACGACAGCACCGGTACCGCCGTGGAATCCGGGAGGGCCAGCAGGCGCACGCTCACGGAATCGAACCGTAAGTACGGATCGAGCGGCCCGCTGAACGTGAGGGTCACGGTCTGGCTGTCGGTCACCTGCGGTTGGGCAAGGCGGAGCGGGGTGGTGTCGCGGGCCGCCATCCAGAAGGGCGGGACGTGCACGCTGTCGTGGTCGGCGGTGACGCCCACGCTGTCCCATGATTCGCGGTACTGGCGCTTGAGGTCGTGGTTCTCGTCGACGTATGCATAGAGGACGTAGCGGCCCTTGGGGAGCGGTCCGAACGAGAAGCGGCCGGTGGAGTCGCTGGCCGAGCGGTAGACCAGGCTGTCAGGCGCGAGGACCGCTTCGATGATCGCGATCGGGGCCGCGTGCCCGGCGGTCCAGTCAATGGTGGTCCCGGAGAGCGTGACCGTGGGGAGCGGTGCGCCGGTGGTGAAGGTGATGACGTTGCCCACCTTCATGACGTTCCGCCGCAGGTCCGCGATGCCCGGCAGGAGTTCGGCCCGGTACACCCGGTCCGGCTTCCACCCCTCCTTGGGCCGCACCGAGATCCGGCCACGGTGCCAGCGCACCACCGGCTGTTTCGAGGTGGGGGAGAGGAGCACCAGCTTTTCGAGCGAGCCGGTGCCAAGGCCGAAGTCGGGGGAGGTGCCTTCGGAGACCGTTTCGTCGAAGATGAACTCGACGTTGCCGGAGAAGTTGGGGACGACCGCCATCGACTCGGGCACCGTGGCCACGACCACCGGGGGCTTGAAGTCCGGAGGCCCACCGGGAGGCGGGCCGATGCGGGCGCAGGCGGCGAGCGCGAGAAGCAGGGCGAGCAAAGCGGGTAGAGCGGGTGAGGCGGGTCGGGTCCCGGCCGCTCCACCCGCTCCACCCGCTGCGCCCGCTCCACCCGCCGCCTTCACCCGCACCCCAGCCGCTTCCTCTTCTCATCGAGCACCGCGACCTGCTTGCTCCAGTCGGCAAGCTTGGCGCGTTCATTCTCGACCACGTTGGCCGGCGCTCGACCCACGAACTGCTCGTTGGCGAGCTTCTTCTCCTGGGACCCCACGAGCTGCCGCAGCCGGGTCTGTTCTTCCAGCAAGCGGGCACACTCCCGCGCCAGGTCGATGGCGCTTCCCAGCGGCACGAAGACCGGTGTGCCGTCGGACAGCACCGCGTGGGCACCGACACCCTGCTCGCGTACGCCGAGCTCGAGGGCGGCGAGCTTGGCCAGTCGGGTGATGGTCCCCGACTCGGCCGCCATCGCGGTGCGCGCGTCCGGCGTCGCGGGCGTGATGACGGCGGTGATCTGCTTGCCGGGTTCGATCCCGTACTCGGCACGGATCTGCCGGATGGCGCCGACCGCTTCCTGCACCAATGCGAACTGGCGCAGCGCCGTGACATCACGGGCACGCGGATCGGAGATCGGCCACGCCGCCGTGGCGAGCCATTCGCCGGACTTCCGCCCCGGAAGCGTCTGCCAGAGCTCTTCGGTGATGAACGGCATCACCGGATGGAGGAGCCGGAGGGCCGTGTCAAACACCCGGTATGCCGCCGCGCGCGCCACGTCGCCGCCGGGGCGATCGCCGTAGAGGCGCGGCTTGACGAGCTCCACGTACCAGTCGGCGAAATCGCTCCAGAGGAAATGGTAGACGGCGGCGGCAGCATCGTTGAGTCGATATTTCCCGATCGCGTCGGTGGCGGCGACGACGGCCTCCTCGCAGCGTGCGATGATCCACCGGTCGGCGAGGGTGAACTCATCCTTCCGGACCACGTTGCGATGCTTGCCCGCGATGGGGCGGGGGATGCCGTCGAGGTTCGACAGGAGGAAGCGCCCCGCGTTCCAGAGCTTGTTGGCGAAGTTCCGCCCCGCAGCGAACGACAGCTCCAGATCGGCGGGGTCGAGGATCAGGTCGGTGCCCACGGCCATCCCCGACACGACGGTGTAGCGGAGGGCGTCGGCGCCGTAGGTGCGGACGACGTCGAGCGGATCGATCCCGTTGCCGAGTGACTTGGACATCTTCCGGTGCTGGGTGTCGCGCACGGTCCCGTGGAGATACACGGTGGTGAATGGCACCTGGCCCATGAACTCGAGGCCGGCCATCACCATCCGCGCCACCCAGAAGAAGAGGATCTCCGGTGCGGTGACGAGCGCGGTGCCGGGGTAATACCGCTTGAGGTCCTCGGTCTTCTCGGGCCAGCCGAGGGAGGTGAAGGGGACGAGCCAGCTGGAGAACCAGGTGTCGAGTACGTCCTCGTCCTGGCGCACCGGTCCTCGACACTTGGGACACGCGGCAAGGTCGCTCCGGCTCACGGACATCTCGCCGCAGCCGTCGCAGTACCAGACCGGGATCCGGTGACCCCACCAGAGCTGTCGGGAGATGCACCAGTCGCGGATGTTCTCCATCCACTGGGCATATTCCTCTCCGCGACGCTCCGGAATGAACTTGAGGGTGCCGTCGCGATACGCCTTGAGCGCAGGCTTGGCGAGCGGCGCCATCTTCACGAACCACTGATCGCTCACCCTCGGCTCCACCACCGTGTCGCAGCGGTAACAGTGACCCACGGCGTGGCGGTGGTCCTCGACCTTCACCAGCAGGCCCAGTCGCTCGAACTCGGCCACCACCTGTCGGCGCGCGTCGAAGCGGAACAGGCCGCGGAAACGCGCCGGCACCTCGTCGTTCATTCGGGCGTCGGGGGTCATCACGTCGAGGACCGGCAGGTCGTGGCGCTTCCCGATCTCGAAGTCGGCGGGGTCGTGGGCAGGGGTCACCTTGACTGCACCACTGCCGAACGCCGGATCCACGGCCTCGTCGCCGATGATGGGGATCTCGCGATCGGTGAGCGGCAGCCGGATCATGCGGCCGATCAGGTGCCGATACCGCTCGTCGGAGGGATGGACCGCCACGGCGGTGTCGCCCAGCATCGTCTCGGGGCGGGTGGTGGCCACGACGATCGACTCCATGGCGCCCGCCGGCGGATCGCCCGAGGCGACCTCGCCCGCAGCGATGATCACCGTGGCACTGCTCGCTCGCACCGCACGGATGGCCTGGGTCGGTGCCAGGCTCGCGTCGCCCGGCTTCCCGCCGACCAGCGGATACCGCAGGTGCCAGATCTTCCCATCGACGTCGTGCTTCTCGGCCTCTTCGTTGGAGAGGGCCGTCAGGCAGCGAGGGCACCAGTTGATGATGTAATGCCCGCGATAGACCAGCCCCTTCTCGTACAGCCGCACGAAGACCTCGCGCACCGCGTGCGAGAGGTCCTCGTCGAGCGTGAAGTAGGTCCGGCCCCAGTCGCAGCTCGCGCCGATGGCCTTCAACTGGTCGAGGATCGTGGCCCCGGTCTCGTTCACGTAGCTCCACACCCGCCGGACGAACGCCTCCCGTCCCACGTCGAAGCGGGTCTGCCCGCTCTCCTTGGCGATCAGGCGTTCCACCACGTTCTGGGTGGCGATGCCGGCGTGGTCGGTGCCGGGAAGCCAGAGGGTCTCCCGGCCCTGCATCCGTGCCGTGCGGACCAGCACGTCCTGGATGGTGTTGTTGAGGCCGTGACCCATATGGAGCTGGGCGGTGACGTTGGGCGGCGGCATCATGACCACGAAGGGGCGAGTGGCGGGTGCCGGGTGGCGGGTGGGCGCGAAGATCCCCGCGTCGGTCCACTGGCCGTAGAGCCGAGCTTCGATCCCTTCGGGGGAGTACTGGGCCGGGAGGTCGGTCATGCGGGTCGTGGGTCGTGAGTCATGGGTCGCGGGTCGTGGGTAGCCGATAGCTGATAGCTTCGTCGATATCGGAACTCGTGATGGATGATTAAGTTAACACCCATCCACCGATCGCAGGGGGTGACCCGCAACCACTCCGGCGATGCTGCCTCGAGCACCCCACGCGCGAGTGATCCGATGACCGACGAACGCACCCACGTCACCTTTTTCGACCTTCTGCGCTGGCTCCTGCCGGTCGCAGTGGTCGTGCTGGGCATCGTCCTCTTCCTTATGTATCACGCCTCCGGGTCGGCGATGGGCATGGTGGCAGGGCAATGAGCGAAATGATCAAGGTGACGCTCCCCGACGGCACCGTGAAGGAGGTGCCCGCCGGGTCGAACAGCCTCGACGTGGCCAAGGTCGTCGGGCCGGGGCTCGCCAAGGCGGCGCTCGCCGCGCGGGTCAACGGGAAGATCTGGGACCTGGGCCGTCCGCTCGATGGCGATGTGACCCTCTCGATCCTGACCGACAAGGACCCCGACGCGCTCGAGATGCTGCGCCATTCCGCGGCGCATATCCTGGCCACGGCGGTACGGGAGCTCTATCCCGCCGCGGCGATCGGCTTCGGCCCGCCCATCGAGGACGGCTTCTACTACGACTTCGGGGTCGAGCGTCCGTTCACGCCGGAAGACCTCGAAAAGATCGAGGAGAAGATGAAGGAGGTCGCCCAGCGCGACTTCCCCTTCGTGCGCGAAGTGGTGGACCGGGTCGAGGCCAACAAGCGCTTTGCCGATGACCCGCTCAAGCTCGAACGCATCAGTGAGCTCGCCGACAACGAGGTCATCAGCGTCTACACCGACGGCCCTTTCCAGGACCTCTGTCGGGGGCCGCATGTGCCGAGCACCGGGCGGCTCAAGTTCTTCAAGCTGCTGCACGGGGCGGGGGCGTATTGGCGGGGCGACTCTCGACGCCAGATGCTGCAGCGGATCTACGGGACGGCGTGGTTCAAGGAGGCCGAGCTCAAGGCGTACCTGCATCGGTTGGAGGAGGCCAGGAAGCGCGATCACCGGAAGCTGGGGAAGGATCTCGATCTCTTCCTGCTGCATCCCTTCGCGCCCGGTGGCGTCTTCTGGACCGACCGGGGCACCACCATCTACAACACCGTCAACGAGTACATGCGCGAGCTCCAGCGCGACGGCTTCCAAGAGATCAAGACGCCCCTGTTGTACAACAAGGGGTTGTGGGAGATCTCGGGGCACTGGGGGAAGTACAAGGAGAACATGTTCCTGGTCCTCGACAACGAGACCGGGGAGCACGACTACTCGCTGAAGCCGATGAACTGTCCCTCGCACCACCTCTTCTACGCGGCGAAGAAGCATTCGTATCGGGAGCTCCCGGTCCGGTTCACCACCTTCGACGTGCTGCACCGCAACGAGGTGAGTGGCGCGCTCTCGGGACTCACGCGGGTGCGGCAGTTCCAGCAGGACGACTGTCACGTCTACCTGATGGAGAGCCAGATCCCCGACGAAGTGCGCCAGATGGCGCGGTTCATCCTCAAGTACTACAAGACCTTCGGGCTCGAGGCGAAGCTCAAGTTCGCGACCAGGCCGGAAGTGCGGATCGGCGATGACGCGCTGTGGGATCGCGCTGAAGGCGCGCTCAAGGCAGCGCTTGAGGCGACCGGACTGCCGTACGAGGTCAAGCCGGGAGACGGCGCCTTTTACGGACCAAAGGTCGATTTCGAGGTCTTCGACTCCATCGGGCGGGGATGGCAGTTGGGCACCATCCAGCTCGACTACAACGCGCCGGAGCGCTTCGACCTGCAGTACACCGGTGAGGACAACCACGACCACCGCCCGGTCGTCATCCACCGGGCGGTGAGCGGGTCATTCGAGCGGTTCATCGCGATCCTGATCGAGCACTACGCCGGAGCGTTCCCGGTCTGGCTGGCGCCGGAACAGGTGCGAGTGCTCCCGATCTCAGATGCCCAGGCCGATGCTGCCCGCAAGATCACCGAGCGCTTCCGCGCACTCGGCATCCGCGCGCACCTCGATGCCGGACACGAGACGCTGAACTACCGGATCCGCGCCGGCGAAGTGGCCAAGGTGCCGTATATGGCGGTGGTGGGGCAGCGGGAAGCGGACGGGAATACGGTGGCGGTCAGGGTGCGGGGAGAGGAAGGGAAGAAGCAGGAGGTCGTGGGAGTGGAGGAGTTTGGGGCGCGGGTGGTCGGGGAGATCAAGGAACGGGCGATTGAGGTCTAGGCACGGCCCAGTTTTTTCCGTTGGTGATCTGTCACACCCGCGTGATTGCTGTGCGCTGTGCTTGGGCGATGGCCCGTTGGTTCGTTCTCATATCCTCCCCGAATTCGTTTACAAACCAGCATACGACGTGGAACATAGGGCGCTCTACTTTGACGCTGAAAGCGAGACGCAAAGCGAACGCAGGAGGGGTTTCTGGGAGTACATCTTGTGCCAGGCCTGCGAGGATCGTTTGGGGCGATGGGAGAGCTACTTTGCGGCTGCTTGGTTTGGTGGGGCCATTAGGCCTACGAGGCTGCCTGCCGAAGGTATTCTGACTCTAGAGCTCGACTATTCTCGAACTAAGCTCCTCTTCCTATCGATCATCTGGCGCGCCAGTGTCTCACGCCTAAATGTCTTTCGACCAGTTTCATTGGGTTCTCGAGAAGAAGATGTCCGGAAGCAACTTCTATCAATGGATCCGGGCCCGAGCACTGACTTCCCAATCGCCGGAATTGCTTTGAGAGACCCGGTCACCGCGACTTTCAAGGATGACATTCTTCAGACGCCGGGACACGCCAAGATTGGCAGCCATCACGTCTATTCAATGCTATTTGGCGGAGTGTACTGGTACTTAGGGGCCTCGCGTTATGACGCACAGTGCCCCGTTCCGCTCTCGCTGCTGCCGGATGGGCACCTAACAGTACCGATCGAAAACTGGGCGACAAACCGGCAGATTCAATCGCTGAGCCGTCATCTACAGCGGTTACACAAAGCGGGTCTCATAGGTCGGCAAAGGGATTCGAGCCAATAGGCTCTCCTGGGTGCTGGAGCATATAGGTGAACAGATGCATTCGGTGAGTGAGGAGGTGGAGCGCAGTGGCCTTTGTGGCCTGTTCCGTTAGGAGTAGATCCATGTTCGAGCGCTACGCAGAGTTTGTGATGGGTTATGCAAAAAGGGAATTCTGGCCATACTTTCAGGCCCATCGCAAGGAATTTGATGAGGTAATGCGCAATCACTTGTTTCAAAAGGATGGGCCGAAAATCCTAAACGACTCCGATCCAGCGGATCGCTCGGCCACGGTGCTTCGAGCCGTGTTTTATGGTTTCATGGAAATCAGAGCTTCCCTCGATGCCCTGAAGGATATAGCGGTGTATATCGCTTCCTTCCACTATGACGGAAGCCGCATCACTCGAACGCGCTACCTTTCCTACCACATTGAGAACTATTGGGGCGAAGTGTATTTGCTTCGCGAGCGCCTCCTGTCGTACGCGACGACGATTGCTCGCCTTCGCAAGGGACGTTCAGGCGGTCGGGCGGCAGTCGCAGCTGCCGGGCGCGCGAAGCAGGCCGTTGAAATTGACTTGAAGCCCGTGCTTGACGAACGAGGATCTCATGTTCATGTACGACGCTATACATCGGAAGATCTCAAGAGGCTGATGACGTGGGAGATGTTGGCGGCAGAGTCACCGGAGGCAAGGCCGGTATTTGAGTCGGAGCTTAACGCCACCACACTCAACTACCAGCGACTGGTTGAATTCGGTAATCAGCGCATTTCCAAATTGGTGAATGGATACTTTGAGCAGATTGGGCCGTACATCTTTGACGAAGATGGCATAATGAATGTCCCCATTTAGCCATTCTGCATTATTCCATGTGATGTCTGATTCATTTTGAAGCGCCGCGCTGGTCGGGCCGATCCTTCGGTCCCCCTCGCCTTGCTCGGGGTCCCTCAGGATGACGCTGGGGTGGCCATCCCACCCGCCACCCGCCACTCATAACCCGCCACCACCATGGGCACCTCCCGCCTCGAAGCCTTCAGTGACGGTGTCATCGCCATCATCATCACGATCATGGTGCTGGAGCTGCGCGCCCCACACTCGGCCGAGCTGGCGGACCTGGGTGCCCTCTGGCCGGTGTTCGTGAGCTATGTACTGAGCTTCATTTATATCGGGATCTACTGGAACAACCACCATCATTTGCTGCACGTGGTGCACAAGGTGACCGGCGGCGTCCTCTGGGCCAACCTGCATCTGCTCTTTTGGCTTTCTCTCACTCCGTTCGTCACCGCCTGGATCGGTGTGAACCACTTTGCCCCGGTGCCGATGGCGCTCTACGGGTTCGATCTCCTGATGGCGGCGATAGCGTATTGGATCCTGCAGCGCCAGATCCTCGCCAGCGAAGGGCCCAACTCCCTCCTGGCGCGCGCGGTGGGCAATGATTTCAAAGGCAAGGCCTCGCCGGTCATCTATCTCATCGCCATTCCCGCCGCCTTCGTGAGCGTCTGGATCTCGGCGGCGTGCTATGTCGCCGTGGCGTTGATGTGGCTGATACCGGATCGACGGATCGAGCGGGCAGTGGCGGGGGAGAAGAGCTGAGGGCTTGCGGGGTAGCGCTTAGGGCTTGGGGCTTAGGGCTTAGAGGTGGCGGGTTGCAGCTACGGTTGCAGGGGCAAGTACAGCTACCTGGCTAGGACGTACTCTCTTTCATGACATAAAGCGCCCGATCGGCGGCACCGAGGAGTGCCTCGATGGTGGTCCCATCTTCCGGATACATCGCGACGCCCGAACTGGCGCTCACGGGAGGTTCTTCGCCGTCGGTGGCCAGGCGGTGGCAGATGCGTTCGGCGACCTGTCGGGCGTTGTCGACACTTGTTTCCGGCAGGATCAGGGCGAACTCGTCCCCGCCGAGCCGCGCCGGCGTGTCGATGCTGCGACAGCTCTTCCGCATAGACTCCGCGAGCCGGCAGAGGGCTCGGCTCCCGACCAGGTGCCCATAGTGGTCGTTCACCTTCTTGAGCCGGTCGAGGTCGAAGAGCAGTATGGCGAAGGGGCGTTCCGAACGCCCGGAACGCTGGAGCTCGGTCTCGGTGGCGGTGATGAGCTGCCGATAGTTGGCCAGCCGGGTAAGGGGGTCGGTGATCGCGAGCTCCCGCAGTTGCGCCGCCCCGCGCCGCCGCTCCGCCACCTCGGCGGCCAGGACCAGGATCGTCACGTCGGTCACCGCCATGAATGACTGCAGGACCAGGAGCGAGTCGTTGCGGGGGCTGGCATCGCGGATCGCCGCCCAGATCGCGATCCCGGCCACGACTACCACGGCGCTGGCGGCCTCACGGGGGCCGAACCGGACCGCGATCCAGATAAGCGGGGGGACCGCCAGGAAGCCGAGGGTGTGGCCCCCGGTCACGTCGAGCGTCACCCCGCCGAAGGCGGCAACGGCGACGAAGATGGTGACCCCCGCGGCTGCCAGTGCCTCGACCCAATGGGCGCGGGTCCATGAGGTGCGGCGGTTGGTGCCCCAGAGGATGAGGGGGGGTGCCACGATCAGTGCGCCCGCCAGGTCGCCAAGCCACCAGGTGAACCAGACGTCACGGAAGGTGGCCGCCCGTGCGAGTCCCGCCAGCGCGAGCGACGCCACGCCGATCGTCGCGGCGATGACGGTGGCGCCGAGGGCGGCGAGGATGGCGTAGCGGATCGCCGTCTCGCCGGAATCGAAGGCGGCGGCGCCGTTGGCCCAGCGCCTCACCAGGGTGGCCCCGACCACCGCCTCCAGGGTGTTCCCGAGGGCGATGCAGAGGGAGGGAAGGAGGAGCCCGGTCGTGGTCAGGTTGACGACCACCGCCCCGACCAAGATCGCCGGCCAGACCTCGGCGCCGAAGAGGATGCACGCCGCCAGCGCGATCCCGGTCGGGGCCCACACGGGGGAGGCGCTCGGGTTGACGAGGCCGAGGCGCAGGCCGAGTTTCCCCGCGATGGTGTATATCGCGGCGATGGCAACGAGGAGTGCGAGTCGACGGTGCAGGCGCATAGGTCTTTAAAGCTATCAGCTATCAGCTATCGGCTATCGGCTATCGGCTATCAGCTATCAGCCAACGGCGCCGGGGTCAGGCCCCACGCGGATGCCACCCAACACGGCTCCGCCCGCTTCCCTGATAGCCGATAGCCGATAGCCGATAGCTGATAGCTGATAGCTTTAAAGACCTATGCGCCTGCACCGTCGACTCGCACTCCTCGTTGCCATCG
>JBAUHI010000030.1:0-35428 GCA_049680185.1 Gemmatimonadales bacterium
CCTTCGCGTCACCTCACCCCCTGTCCCCCTCTCCTCATACGAGGAGAGGGGGAACGCCCGACGGCCACCCACCCGCACAAAACCGCACCCCTGCGCACAAGTTCGATGACGACCCCCGGACCCTCGGCAGCTACGCTGTGGGCCCATGGACCTTGTCACTGCGCTCGGCGCCGTTGAATCGCTCGCCGATATCCCCGCGGTCATCGCAGCGTGGGGGCACGAACCGCTGTGGGAGGAGATGCCCCCGGCGCAGTGGTTCGCCGGCACCCGCTGGCACACTGACGTGCGGCGCCTGGCACTGGTCGGTCGTACAGGGCGGTGGAATTGGTATGCCCTGGAGTGTGCCGACGCCGAACGAACCGCGGAGCGCGCCGGTCGGTGGATGGGGCGCCGAGGCAGGCACGGGGGACTGATCGCGTGGGACCGCGCGCGCCGGTCGATCGCGGTCTCGGTGAGCGCTGACCCCGCACCCTCGTTGAATGTTCCGCTCGATGCACCGGACCGCTTTGCGCTCGCGACACTGCGGCGGGCCGCTGCGATGCCCCGGCCGGGGCCCCTCGAGCAATCGTTGCACGTGGCCGACGCACTCGCGAATCGGCGGGTCGATCGAGCGTTCTTCGATGCGTTCAGACGGAGCCGCGATCGCCTTGCCAGTGCGATCCGTGGGCCGAACGCGGCCGTGCGGGATGAGCTGGCATTGCTCCAGCTCACGCGCCTCCTCTTCCTCTATTTCGTCCAAGCCAAGGGCTGGCTCGACGGGCGCGATGATTTCCTGGCGCAGGCGCTCGAGGATTGCCTGCGTCGCGGACTTCGGCCCCAGCAGCAGCTGCTGCACCCGCTTTTCTTTGGCATCCTCAATCGACCTGCTCAAGAGCGCGGCGCCTCGACCCGGCGCTTCGGGAGGATCCCCTTCCTGAACGGCGGGCTGTTCGAACCACACGCCAGCGAGCGCCGCTGGCGGGTGGCCATCCCGTCACCAGTGTGGCGCCAGACATTCGATGAGCTGTTCGAACGATTTCACTTCACTGTCGGAGAGGATGACTCCTCGGGCATTGCGCCCGATATGCTGGGGCGTGTCTTCGAGGGATTGATGGCCCCGGAGGCCCGACGGGCATCGGGCACCTTCTACACTCCGCCCAAGCTCGTGGCGCGGTTGGTCGATGCCGGCCTGGCGGCCGTCATCCATGCTCGGCTCCTTGTCTCCAAGCCACGGGCGTACCAACTCCTCGCCGATCCTGACGAGGCCGCCCGCCAACTTCTGCGCGACATCACGATCCTCGACCCAGCGGTCGGCTCCGGGGCATTCCTCCTGGGCTCACTCGAGCGATTGAGCCGTTCCGCGCTGACCGAACGGCCGGGCGTTCACCGAGGGGCGGCACTGACCAGCATCCGTCGAGCGATCCTGCGGCGGAATCTGTTCGGGGTGGACCTCAGTGCCACCGCGGTACGGCTGGCCGAGCTGCGCTTGTGGCTTGCAGTGGTGCGGGATGACCCTGCCGGCGCTGGCGACCATGTGGAGCCGCTCCCGAACCTCGATTGCACCATCCGGCAAGGCGACTCGCTCCGTGACCCGCTGCCTCGAGCATCAAGAGCAGTCGTCGACGTCGCGTCCGTGGGTGCTGCCCGGGTCGCCGCAATATCGGCCTCCGGTCCCGACAAGGGGGCTGCGACGGCAGCGCTCCGTTCGGCGGAACGTTCCGCCGCGACCGAGATCATGGCCGTGACTGAATCGGAGCTGGACCGCCAGATCGAAGAGTGCCTCACCGATGCCCGATCGCCGACCTTGTTCGACAACCAACGAGGGCTTGATCGCGAGCTCCGACTTCGGCTCGGGGCGCTGCGTGAAGAGCGAGCGCTGACGCGTGACGCCCGACGGCGCCTCCATCGCCACGGCGAGTTGCCGTGGTTCCACTATCAGGCGCGCTTCGGCGATGTGTTCGCGCGAGGCGGATTCGACCTGGTCGTCGGGAATCCGCCTTGGGTCAGGGCCGAATCGCTGGCGCCACGGATCCGACAGGAGCTCACGCGGCGGTATCGATGGTGGGGAGGCACTGGTGGGCCTGGATTTTCGCATCAGGGCGACCTGTCTATCGCGTTCTTGGAGCGGGCGATCGAGCTGACGGCACCGGGAGGTACCGTCAGCCTGCTCCTGCCGGCCAAGCTGGCCACCTCCGCCTACGCCGCCCGGGCGCGGGCCGCACTCCGCAGCCAATTCGCCATTCAAGTCGTGGCCGACCTTGGACGCGACATCGACGCCACATTCGACGCCACCGCATACCCGCTGGCGTTGGTCGTCACCAAGCGACGACCCGCCGACCCCGACGAGGTCTTCACTTCACTCACTCCGAAAGGCCGCGCGGTCCCTGCATCGACACTCGCCGTCACCGGCCCATGGATCATCACCGGCGCGCGGGTCGACACGATCCTCCGCGCGATCCAGCTCCGATGTGGCGTGCTCGCAGACCACGCCCCTCCGCAACTGGGCGTCAAGACCGGCGACAATCAGGCGTTCCTCGACCCGCCCCATGAGATCGCGCCGGAGTATGTCCGCACCGCTCTTCGCGGGCGGGAGATCGATCCATTCGCCATTCATCCTGAGCATCGCCTGCTCTGGACCCACGGTGTGGACGGGCGGCCTCTCAACGCGTTGCCACCTTCGATCGCGGACCACCTGGTGCCGTGCCGCGCACGACTCGAGCGACGGGTCGATCGCCGAACCGGTCCCTGGTGGCAGCTCTTCCGTGTGCGCCCGACGCTGGCCCGCTTTCGAGTCGTATGGCCGGACGTCGCACGGCAGTTGACGGGTGCGGCGCTCCTCGACGTCCCTGCCGTCATTCCCCTCAACAGCTGCTATGTGGCCGCGACCGCAACTGCACAGCAGGCGCGCGCCCTCACCGGATGGCTCAACGCTCGACCGATCCGGGCCATCGCGGCGCTGGGCGCCGACGTCGCGATGAATGGCTATTTCCGGTTCAACGCGCGAAGCGTCGGCCGACTTCCTTGGCCGGAGGCGGCCATCGAGGACCCAACACTCATCCGATCGGCCGAACGAGGATCCCACGGTGAAGACACGACTGCGACACTTGACGCTCGGGTCGCCGAACTACTCGGCCTCGATGCCCGCGACCAGCGCGCGCTGTTGGCCGCAGGTGCCCACCATCGTCGCTGAAGCGCTGCTGTCGGTCACCGACCCGCTGGCCCTGTGGCTGAGGACCGGTCCGATCAGTGCCCCGGCCTCGACCGCAAACGCGATCGCGAGATCCGCGGTCACGCCGCCGACCGCGATCACTGCACCCGCCTGGCTGCGCCCGGAACAACGGGCTGCGTTCGCAACTTTGCTCCCCGTCATCCATCGGCATCATGGGGCACTGCTGGCGGACGCGACCGGTACCGGCAAGACATTCGTCGCACTCGCCGTTGCCGGTGCCTATCCCTCTGGAACCGTGGCCGCGGTGGTGCCGGCCACCCTCACGCGCCAATGGGCCACACGCGCCGCGACCATGGGCGTGGCGCTCGAAGTCATCAGTCATGAAGACGTGAGCCGTGGACGGGTGCCTGCTCCAGCGACGCGGCTCGCGATCATCGACGAGAGCCATCGCTTTCGGCATCCCGGGACCAAGCGCTACCGCTTCCTCGCACCGTGGCTGGCTGGCCGCGATGCGCTATTCGTCACTGCCACCCCCATCGTCAACGACCCTGTCGACCTCGCCCACCAACTGCTGCTCGCGGTGCGACACGATGCGCTCGCTCCGCTGGGTGTCCCCTCTTTGCCGGCCCTCCTCGCGGGCGGGCGCGGGCACCCCGCGCTCGGTGACCTCGTGGTCGCGCGGGAGCCGCCGGCGGGATCCCTCCCGGGCCGCTGCCATCAGGTCATCCGCTGGTCCGGCGAGCAGGCGGCTCCAGCGTGGTCCACGACGATCGAGTCGCTTCAATTGTCGTCGATCCCCGGGGTCGCCGAGTTGATCCGAAGCGTGCTGTGGACCGCGGCCGGATCGAGTCTCGCAGCGCTCGACGGTTGCATCACACGATACGCGACGCTCCTCGAGCACGCCGCCGACGCCCGTGCTGCTGGGCGTGAGCTCGGACGCGAAGATCTGAGAGCGTTCACCGGCCCGTTGGGCGGCCAACTCACGATGTGGGAGCTCATTTCTCCCGCAGGCGATGTCGGCGACCTCGACCCCGAAGACCGAGTACGTGCGCGTGTCGCTCGAGACCAACTGGGGCAGCAGATGGCGTCCCCCGACCCCAAACTCGAGGCGCTGTGCGCGTTGCTCGCGGATGGCCGGCCCACGATCGTATTCACGGTATCGGTCGATACAGTGCGGTACTTGAGACAACGCCTACCGAACGCCGCATGGTGCACTGGCGGAGCCGCCGGCATCGGGCATCTTCACGCGACGCGAGACTCGATACTCGGCGGCTTTGCGCCTCAGGGAATAGGCCCATCGGTGCTCATCACCACCGACATCGCCGCCGAGGGGTTGGACCTGCAACGTGCCGTGAGGGTGGTGCACTTCGACCTGCCCTGGACGCCGATGCGTATTCGTCAGCGGGAGGGTCGCGTTGCCAGGATGGGAGCGCTAAGGCCGGAGGTCGACATAGTCTGGTTCCTTCCGCCGGACTGGCTCGACCGCAAGGAACATCGGGCCTTTCGACTTCGGACCAAGGCCCGGATGCCGGCGCTGGCCGGGCTTTCCGAGCGAGCCCCCGAACTCTGGCGGTGGCGACACGACCTCGCACGGGAGGCCGAGGGACGTGAGTCGGCACCGGCCGGAAGTTGTGCCGTGGCGATCGGCCCACGACCTGAACTCCTCATCTCGTTCGAACTCCATGCCGGGGGTGAGCGCGTGGGGTCGACTCTGGGGATCGTGAACGAGTCGGGCGACTGGGTCGATGATCCGAGCGCCATCGCGGCAGCGATCGATGCGGCACGCGACGCGACTCCGGGGTCTGTCACCCCGGAGACCTGGCGCGGCTGGCTGGATCGGGCTGTACCCCACGCTCGTCGACTGGTGCGGCACGGGAACGACCGCCGGTGGTCTTCGGCCGACCTGCATCCCGACGTGCGGGTGTTCCTCCGACGACTGTCCCGGGACGCGACCGACGCGGCCCGTCGACGGAACTCACGGGAGCTGGCGCTCATCGAGGCCGGGACCGTATTCGCGACCCGGGGACACACCGCTGGGGAGCTGATACTGATCAAGGAGATCGCTACCGCATCGAAGCCGGTGCTGCTGCGCACGCTCGCCACCCTCCAGGACGACGTCCGACCGCACGAGCCGATCGTGCTGAAGGTGGCAGGAATGGTGCTGTTCGTGCGGGAAAGTGAGGGGATGGTCGGATAGGCGGACGGGCGGATGGGTGGAGCGCAAACGCACTGTCATCCCGAGCGGAGCGAGGGACCTTTCCAGCGAACGCTGGGAATGCGCGAAGCAGGTCCCTCGGTCGCTCCGCTCCCTCGGGATGACAGGCCGAGGGGGTAGCGCCTCCTGCGCCCATGCGCCCGTCCGCCTATCGTTCCCCCCATGCCCCTCACCACATTCCTGTTCGACCTGGACGGCACGCTCATCGATTCCGTGCGCCTGATCCTCGACAGCTACCACTACACCACCACGAAGCACGGCCTCCCCGCCCGCACCGACGCTGAATGGCTCGTCGGGCTCGGCACGCCGCTCAGCGCGCAGTTCGCGCCCTACGCTGATACAGCCGAGCGGATGGCGGAGCTCATCGCGAGCTACCGGGAGTACAACCTGAGCCACCACGACGCCCAGATCACCGCGTATCCCGGTGTGGTGGAGGCGGTGCACGGACTCGTCGCCCGAGGTATCCGGCTGGGGCTCGTCACCAGCAAGAACCGCTCGGGCGCAGAGCGCGGACTCCGCGTCGTCGGGCTCGACGGAGCGTTCCCGGTGATCGTCGGTTCTGACGAGGTGGTGAATGCCAAACCGCACCCGGAGCCGGTGCTCAAGGCGATGACGTTGATCGGGGCGACGGCGGAGTCCACGATCTATATCGGAGACAGCACCCACGATATGGAATCGGGCCGAGCGGCGGGAGTGCAGACGGCGGCTGTGTTGTGGGGACCGTTCACGCGGAAGGACCTGCTACGCACCGCGCCGGACCATTGGCTGGAGCGGCCCGCGCAGTTGCTGGAGCTATTGAAGGGGTAAGGGTCAACGGTGAGCCGGGCGATCACGTCCTGACGATCGGAGCGATCCTTCGCTTCGCTCAGGATGACGGCTGGACTCGCTCAGGATGACGGCTGGACTCGCTCAGGATGACGACCCGACAACCCCGTTCACTGTTCACCCTTTACAGTTCACCGCCATCACGCCGCCCGTGTGGCCCCTCGCTCGCGCACCAGTGGCAGGTATTCCTCGTCCACCAGCCGGTCGAAGATCTGATCCCAGCCGCGGTCGAGCGCAGTCGCCCGACCGCCGACGGCGAGTGTGCGCCGCAGCTGCTGATCCTCGATGAGCCTGGCGATCGCATCGGCGGTGGCGCCGACGCTCTCCGGCTCCGCGACCCAGCTGTTGACCCCATGCTCGGCGAATTCCAGCATCCCCCCCGCACCCGCGGTGATGCACGCCTGCCCCGCCGACATCGCCTCGAGGAGGGAGTTGCCGAAAGTCTCGGTGGTCGACGGGAACACGAAGACGTCCCCCGACCCGTAGGCGGCAGAAAGCGCCTCGCCTCGCAGGAGACCGGTCAGGTGGACACCGGGGAGCTGGCGCTCGAGGATCTCGGTCTCCATCGGGCCGCGCCCCGTGAGCACCAGTTGGGCGCCACGCCGCCGCGAGCGGAGCGCTGCCCACGCATCCAGCAGAAGCCCGATGTTCTTCTCCGTCGCCAGGCGCCCGACGTACGTCACCATCACGTCATCAGGACCGACACCGAAGCGTCGGCGCCATTCATCGCTGCGGTGCACCGGCGAGAAGGCCGTACGATCCACGCCCCGGGTCCAGATCCCCGTGTTTGAGATCCCACGCTGGTTCAAGTGCGCCTCGTAGAACCGGGACGGGGCCAGCACCCGTCGCGTCTGACGGTAGAACCAGCGCATGTAGGGCCACCCCCAGTCCACCACCCACCCCATCCCGTACCTCGCAGCGTACCGCTCATAGTCGGTGTGCGCCGATGCCACGACCGGCACCCGGAGTTGCTGCGCCGCCCGGACACCGGTGAGCCCCATCGCGAACTCGGTGGCCACGTGGACCAGGTCAGGAGAGAACGCGCGCAGGTCGGCGGCGACCTCGCCCGGGCGGGGGAAGGCCCACTGCACGTCTGGGTAAAGGAAGAACGGCGCACTGGGCGACTGGTGGATCTCCGGTCGGGGGCAGAGGTCATCCGGCACCGCGTAGCTCGCGGTGTAGACCCGGACCGCGTGCCCGCGGGCCGTGAGCGCGTCGGCCAGGCGCGGGAGGACGACCCCTACGCCGCTCACCATCGGCCAGTAAACTTCAGAAAAAATGGCGATCCGCATGGCCCCAAAGGTATCGAAGCGGGGCACATTCCCGCGAGTCCCGGGGGGTGGAGCGGGTGGAGCGGGTGGAGCGGGTGGAGCGGGTGGAGCGGGTGGAGCGGGTCGAAGCTCGGCAAGTGGAGTTTCGCGCTCAAGAGAACTGTCATCCCGAGCAGAGCGAGGGATCTTTTCCGCGACGATCGGGAACTGGTGGCGGGTCCCCAGCCCAACGGGCAAGATCCCTCGCTTTGCTCGAGATGACAGTGCGCACGCCATCACCCGCTTTTAACCCGCTCCACCCGCTTACTTTCCCCGGTGCCCGACGAACCCGCGCTCTATGCGCTATTCCTGGCCGCCGGCGAGGGACGCCGCTTTGGCGCTCCGAAGTTGCTGCGGCCTCATCGTGGACGGCCCCTGGTGGCCTACGCGTTGGACACGATCGGTCGCGCCCGCGCCGACGGGCTGATCCAGGGCGGTGTCGCCGTGATCCCCGCCCGGAATACCGTCCTCCGCCAGCTTTCCCGTGACCGCGGCCTGCGGGTGGTACTGAACGCCGACCCGGATCAGGGGATCTCCCATACATTGCAGCTCGGCCTTGGGGCACTCGGTACACTCGAACTCCTGCCGCCACCGACCGCGGCACTCCTGATCCTTGGCGACCAGCCTCGCGTGCCGCCAGCCACCATCGGACGTCTGATCGAGGCGTGGCGTGGCGGCGCCGGTCCGATGGTGGGCCCGGCGTATCGTGACGGCCGAGGGCCGGATCACCCGGTCATCATCGACCGGGGCTCGTGGCCGGTGGTCGAGGCACTCAGCGGCGATGCCGGTATCGCCGAAGTGATGGCGCAGCATCCCAAGCTTGTCACCACCATCGAGATCGACGGGGTCAATCCAGACATCGACACCCCCGACGACCTCGCACAACTGGACTCCGAATGACCCAACTCTCGCTCAGCGGCTCCCAGACGATCTCGGCCCCCGCAGCGCAGGTGTGGGCACAATTGATGGACCTGCGCGCGCTCACCGGCGCCTCCAGCGCCATCGAGTCGATGGAGGAAGTGGCGCCACGCCATTTCAAGGTGCAGATCGCCGTTGGCATCGGGTTCTTCAAGCTGCGCACCCCGATCGACGTCCAGATGACCGACCTGGTCGAGCCGCATAGTGGCACCCTCGTGGCGAGCGGCGAGGCGATGGGGACCACCGTCAACGCCCGCACGACGTTCACGATCGCGCCCGCTGCATCCGGAGTGCGGCTGGATTGGACCGCCGAGGGAGACGCGGCCGGCAAGCTGGCGGGAATGGTGGGTCCCGGCCTGGAAGGGACGTTGCGGCGGCTGAGCGAAGAGTTCTGGAGCGGTTTCGCCAAGCGGGCCGAGGCCTGAGGCCCGGACCATGCGAGCAGAACGACTCACCCCAGCGGCGCTCGGCCGCCTGTCCGGCACTGACCTGATCGGTGCCGTACTGCTCGCGTCGATCGAGCTCCCGTCAGGTCCGCTGGAGAAGGGACTTCGGCTCGACCCGACGCAGGCCGATGCGCTCAAGGCAGCCGCGGATCAACTGACAGGGCCGGTATCGTTGGCGTGGCTCGATGCCGATGACCTGCACGAGGACGAGGCGGCGTGGCGGCTGGCCCGCGCCGTCGGCGGCCAAGGCGTCATCGTCGGCGTACCGCACCAGAGCCGGGTCGACTTGAGCGCCGAGCGGGCCGGAGTGCTCCACGTGAACGTGGAACCGCTCTCGCGACTCAACCGCATCGAGCCGATCGAGGTCTGCACCTTGTATCATGGCAGTGCGGTCAAGGCGGGAGAGGTGGTGGCGTCGGTCAAGGTGGCGCCGCACGTGGTACCGGCTTCACTGATCAAGAAGGGAGAGGCGTTCGCCACCGGGAACACCCGACTGGTGCGGGTGGCGCCGTATTTGCCGCTCGACGTCGGTGCCCTCGTGGTGGAAGAGGTCTCACCACCGGTCCTGGCGCAGTTCGAGACCACGATCCGCAAGAAGGTCACTGCGCTCGGCGCACGGCTCGACGGCGTGGCAACGGCGGCCGCGAGATCGCCAGCGGAGGCGGAGGCCAAGAGCCGAAGTGCACTCGAGTATCTCGTCCTGCAGCGGCGACTGCCCGTGGTGCTCGTGGCAGGCGTCTCCGCCAGCGATGTGTTGTCGCCGTTCTTTGCCGCCCTTGAGGGATTGGGGGGACAGCTCCTGCGGCGCGGCGTGCCGGCCCGCCCCGGTTCGATGCTCTGGCTGGCGGAGCTCTCCGGCAGCCGGATCCTCGGCGCGCCGCATTGCCGCACGTTCGACGCCAGGACCGCCGCCGACCTGATCCTGCCGCGGTTGCTCACCGGCGAAGCGATCACCGCTGAAACGCTGGCAGAGATCGGGCACGGGGGACTGCTTCGGCATTAGTACCGGCGCGCCATTGCGCTTCTTTCCGCGGGTGCGAGATTCTCCGAGGCTATCCGGCTCACCCATGACCACACCCTCGAACGATTTTACCGCCCTTCAGGCGGCCGTTGCCGGACGTTTTTCCCTCGACCGGGAGCTCGGTCGCGGCGGAATGGGCGTTGTCTACTTGGCCCGGGACGTGGCGCTCGACCGACCTGTCGCCATCAAGCTGCTCCCCAGCCACCTCGCCGCACTCCCTGACTCCCGCGAGCGCTTCCTCCGGGAAGCGCGCACCGCCGCAGGACTCTCTCATCCGAATGTCGTGCCGATCTACTTGGTCGAGGCGAATGACGCCGCGGTCTGGTTCGTGATGGGGTATGTCGAAGGGGAGTCGCTGGGAGATCGGGTCCGGCGGCAGGGGCCGCTCCCCGTGCACGAAGCGGTCCGGGTCACCCGAGAGGTGGCGTGGGCGCTGGCGTACGCACACGGCCGTGGAGTGATCCATCGTGATATCAAGCCCGACAACATCCTGCTCGAGCGCGGGAGCGGCCGGGCGATGGTCACCGACTTCGGGATCGCCCGCGTGGTCTCCCGTTCGACGCTGAGCCAACAGGGGGAGATCGTCGGGACGCTCCAGTACATGAGCCCCGAGCAGGTTGATCCGAGCGCCACGCTCGACGGCCGGAGCGACCTCTACGCCTTGGGCGTCACCGCATTCTATGCCCTCACCGGCCGGCTCCCTTTCGATTCCGAGAACGCCACCGCACTCCTCGCCATGCACCTCACCGAGCCGGCACCGCCGATCACTTCGGTACGTCCGACGATCCCCGCCAAGGTCGCGGAGGCCGTGGATCGATGCCTGGCTAAGGCACCGGACGCACGATTCCCTTCCGCGGAGGCGCTGGCGGATGCCTTGGGTGACTCGGTGCCCGCGAACAACCCGATACCGCCATCGGCCATGCACCTGCGGGATGCGGTCAACGTGTCGTTCACCCTGCTCTACTTCCCGCTGGGCGCTTGGTTCATGACCAGTGTCTTTGCACCAGACTCGGCGGCGGTGGTCGGATGGATCGCGCTCGCTTTCGCGATCCTCGGCCTGATGAATCCGTTCTACGCAGCCCGGGAGTGCGTCCGGGCGGGACTAAATCCGAAGGAGATCGCGAACATCTTCGCTTCCCAAGCCGCCGTCTCGGACGCCACGCTCGAGATCTCCGGCCGGGAGGTCTATCGACTTCGGCGGTGGGTGCGGAGCCCGATCGGGCGGATCATCTGCGGCCTGGTGGGAATCGGGGCGCTCGGCTTTGCGATACATGCCGGGTCCCGCATTGTGCGACCCCGGGCCGGCGATGACGGCTTCGAGATCATACCCGCGGCAATTCTCGCCCTCGGGACCGCGATCGTCTACCTGGGTGCCGCGCTCAAGACCGGGCCCATCGGACGCTGGCTCGACGCCGACCTCGCATCCGGGACCAATCCGGTCCTGCGCCAGCGCCAGAGGATGGCCCGATGGCTGTACGACAACCCGCTGATGCGCCTGGCCTTCCGGCTTGCCCGATTCACCGTCCGCGCCCCCAAGCCGGCACCCGTGATCGAGACGGCGCCCACCGAGGTGCTCCTCGGACACGCCGCGAATGAACTCTTCACGGCACTTCCCAAGGCCGACCGCGTACGGATGACGGAGATCCCCGAGGTCATCCGGGGATTGGAGCGGGCCGCCCAGGTCCTTCGAGGCCGGCGGGATGAACTGGCGAGGACCATCGCCGAAGCGGGGGAGGCGGGCGACTCGGGACGGCGCGCCGAACTGGTGCGGGAACTCGAGACGGCGAGAGGGATGGCGGAGCAGCGGTTGCGGACCGCGGTGATGGCATTGGAGAACCTGCGGCTCGACCTGCTACGTGCCCGCGCCGGCGTGGGTCGGCCCGATCAGCTCACCGCTGCACTCGAGGACGCCAAGCGCGTCGGCGAAGAGATCAACGCCGAGCTCGCCGGGCGGCAGGAAGTGGATCGGGTGCTGCGAGCTTGAGCGGGTGGAGCGGGTGGAGCGGGTGGAGCGGGTGGAGCGGGTGGAGCGGGTGGAGCGGGTGGAGCGGGTGGAGCGGGTGGAGCGGGTGGAGCGGGTGGAAGCTCGGCTCGAGGAGTTTGACTCGCAAGAGAACTGTCATCCCGAGCAACGCGAGGGACCTTGCCCGAGGGACCGTGCGCCGGCCACCGGCGTCCGGTCACCACAGAACAGCTCCTTCACTTCGCTCGGGATGACAGCGCATGCGTTACGACCTGGCTGTCACCCGCTTCACCCGCGCTTTATCACCCGTCTCACCCGCCTACTTCTCGTCCGCGCTCGGCCCGTACATCCCGGGCACCGGCACGTCCCGGAGCCGGAGATACACGCTGAACTGCCCGCGGTGATGGATGATGTGGCTGAAGAGCAACGTCCGGAGCACCGCCGCCCGCGGCATCGTGAACACCACTTTCCCGCCCCCCAACAGCGACCACGGCTTTCCGAGATCGGTGTCAGAGGCCTGGGAAATGGCCGCCCGGGTGCTCGCGACGTTCTCGTCGAAGAGGGCGAGGATCGCGGCGCGGGATGTGACCGGCGCCGCGGCCGGCGGCTTGGCTCCCGGCGGGGCAAAATCGAATGATTCGGTGGTGAGGGCGCGGTTCCCCCAGGCGGGGATCTGCGCCAGGTGGGTGGCCAGACGACCCAACGTCATCGACTTGACGTGGGGCTTCCAGTCGAATGCATCCTCGGGGGTCCGCTCGAGCATCTTGCGGGTGGACGCCATCTCGAGGTCGAATTCCGGCAACAGCGCGTCTTTCAGTGCCATAACAGCTCCATGGTTCGGTCGTGGTGTTCCGCAGTGCAACCCGGGGGCGACTTCCCCCGGACGTGATCGCACCCTACCATAATAGCTTCGTCGAACGGTCACCCTCTCACTCCAAGGACCCATGATGTCCAGGCTTCGTCTGTTCGCGACCCTTCTGGGTGCGGCATGCGTCGGCTCTGCGTGCGCCGGCGGCAGCCACCCATCCACCGGACCGGCCCCGGTCCCCGCGCCGGGCGGCGCCAACGCCGGCGGTGCCGGCGGGAAGTCAGGCGCCGAATCGAGCGGACCCAAGCCCTATGCCAAGGTGATCACCGCCGAGGCCACGTCCGACAGCGGCTTGTTCATCGTGCACCAGGTGAAGGACAAGTGGTATTTCGAGATCCCGGTCAAGCTGCTCGGGCGGGAGATGCTGCTGGTGACCCGCCAGGCGCAGGCGGCCGAGAACATCGGCTACGGTGGCGAGGATGTGAACGACGACGCGCTCACCTGGGAACGGGTGGGCGACCGCATCCTCATGCGGGTGCAGAGCTATGACAACGTGGCCTCCGACTCGATGCCGATGGCGCTGGCGGTGCGCAACTCGAACTACGCCCCGATCGTGGCGGCCTTCGAGATCGCGGCGTGGAACAAGGATTCGAGCAACGCCGTCATCGACGTGACCGGGCTCTACTCCAAGGACGTCCCGTTCCTCGGACTCTCCAAGGGGACCCGTGACCAGTACAAGATCACCCGGCTGGACGAATCACGGACCTTCATCAAGTGGATGCACGTCTTCCCGACCAACATCGAGGTCCGGGTGGTGCAGACCTATGCCGCCACCGAGGCGCCCGCGTCGAGCGAGACCGGGACGGTATCGGTCGAGATGAACCACTCGATGGTGCTCCTCCCGGAAACACCGATGCAGCCCCGCGTCTTCGACGAGCGGGTCGGCTTCTTCACCGTGCAGCAGACCGATTACTCCCGCCCCGAGCAGCGGTCGGTCATCCGCAAGTACATCACGCGCTGGCGGCTGGAGCCCAAGGACACCGCCGCCTTCCGTCGGGGCGAGCTCACCGAGCCGGTCAAGCCGATCGTCTTCTATATCGATCCGGCGACCCCGGTCAAATGGCGGAGCTACCTCAAGCAGGGGATCGAAGACTGGAACACGGCGTTCGAGGCGGCGGGGTTCAAGAACGCGATCATCGCCAAGGACCCACCGACCGCCGCCGAAGACCCGAAGTTCTCGCTCGAGGACGCGCGCTACTCGGCCATCCGCTACTTCGCCTCGCCGGTGGAGAACGCCTACGGTCCCCATGTGAGCGACCCCCGCTCGGGTGAGATCCTCCAGACCGACATCGGCTGGTACCATAACGTGCAGAACCTCCTGCGCGACTGGTTCCTGGTCCAGACCGCCGCGGTGAACCCCGCGGCACGGGGGCTCGAGCTCCCCGACAGCGTGATGGGCGAGCTCATCCGCTTCGTCTCCTCCCACGAGGTCGGTCATACCCTTGGCCTGCCGCACAACATGAAGGCGAGCTCCTCCTACCCGGTGGACTCGCTCCGCTCGGCCAGCTTCACCAAGCGGATGCACACCGCGCCCTCCATCATGGACTACGCGCGCTTCAACTACGTGGCCCAGCCGGGTGACACCGGTGTCTACCTCATGCCCGGCATCGGAGTGTACGACAAGTACTCCATCGCGTGGGGCTATCGGCCGATCCTCGATGCCAAGACGCCCGACGCCGAGAAGCCGACGCTGGATTCGTGGATCCTGGCCCACGCCGGCGACCCGATGTACCGCTTCGGCGATCCGAGTTCCATCGATCCCGGCTCCCAGACAGAGGACCTGGGTGACGATGGCGTGAAGGCGAGCACCTACGGGATCGCCAACTTGAAGCGCATCCTCCCGCACCTGCGCGACTGGACGATGGCGCCGGGGGCCAATTACGACCAACTGCGGGAACTCTACGAACAGGTCATCCTCCAGTGGGCCCGCTACATGGGGCATGTGACCACGATCGTCGGCGGGGTGGATCAGACCCGCAAGGCCGATGACCAACCGGGACCGGTCTACACGGTGCTCCCAAAGGCACGCCAGGAGGCCGCGCTGCAGTTCCTCGCCGCCCAGGCCTTCGCGACGCCGAGCTGGATGATCGACACGACCATCCTGCGGCGGATCGAGCACGCCGGCATCGTCGAGCGGTTGCGGACCCGGCAAGTGGCCGTGCTCAACAACGTCCTCGACCCGCGCCGGATGCAGCGCCTGATCGAGGCGTCCACGGTGCTGGGGAACGGTGCTTATTCGCTTCCCGAGATGCTGGGAGATGTCCGCCAGGCGGTCTGGTCCGAGCTGGGATCGGGCGCGGCGATCGACCCTTACCGCCGGAACCTGCAGCGCGGATATCTCGACCGGATGAATTATCTGATGACCCAGGAATTGGACCCGATCCCGCCGAGGTTCCGGCAATACTTCACCGGTACCGACGTGACCATATCCCAGTCCGACATCCGTCCGCTGGTCCGGGGCGAACTGGTGGAGATCCAACGCCAGATCCGGTCCGACCTGCCCCGGGTCAAGGACAATGAGACCCGGCTCCACCTGCAGGATGCACTGGCCCGGATCGACCTGACGTTGAATCCCAGAAAGCAGTGAACGGTCGAGGGTGAACGGTCAACGGTGAACGGGGGATCTCGAGACATCGGGACCCCCCGTTCACTTTTCACTTTTTTACTTTTTACGCCTCTCCGCTCACTCCTGCGCTTCGATCCAGGCCAGCGCCTCCTCCCGGGTGTCGAACGCGGGGATCTGACGGCGGGAAAAGTACATCACGGTCAGGTATCCGGCCTTCATCAGGGCGCCCATCCCGAACACCGCGCCGGCTCGGACGTGGGGCGCGTTGTCGATCGCAAGCGACTTCATCGCGGCCAGCGTCGCCGCATTGTACCGCGCGCCGGTCACGTTGGTGAGCGTGTAGATCGAATTGGGTGGCTGGGCCTGCACCAGCGCCGCCGCGTCGGCGATGGCGGCAAGCCCCGGCGCTTCTCCCGAAATGCCCGAAAAATCGAGCGATGCCACTCGTTTGCCGGCGTGCATGATGATCTCGATCCGTGGCATCGTAGCGCTCCGGCGTCAGCCCGTGGGGTCGGCAAGGCGCTTCAAGCGCCGGATGAACCCCCGCTGCGCTCGCGCATCCCGCACCGCCACGAATATCGTGTCGTCCCCGGCAATAGTACCCATGAATTCGGGCCACGCCAACCGGTCCAGCGCCACCGCGACACGATTGGCCTCACCCGCCGGTGTGTGGATCACCACGAGCGCCTCACCGGCCGGGTCGACGGCCAGCAGCCCCTCGGCGATCCGCTGCTCGTCGGGATCGAGCCGGAGCTGCTGCACCCGACGCGCCCGCTGATAGACGCCATCCACCTTCACCAGCCTCAGGGCAGCGATGTCCCGGCTCACCGAGGACTGGGTCACTTCCCACCCCTCGGCATTCAGTCCCTCGGCCAGCTCTTCCTGGGTCCCGACGCGCCGGGCGCTGATGAGCTCGAGGATCTTGAGATGACGCTTGCGCCGGTCGGAGGTCATTGGCCACTCCCGTCGAGCCGCCCGAGCGTCCTGTGGAATCGGCGCTCTTCAACGTGCGCCCACCGCGCCGCAGCGCGGATGCGGGCCCGAAGTGCGGGAAGCCCGACGTTGCCCACACCACCGGTCGCCCGTCGCCGGGCGAGGATGGCGGCGGCGCGCGGAGGCGGAAACCTCTCACCCTTCTTGAGCGCCGCCGCGACCGCACGATACGCCCGCCGGAACGGCACGCCCGACTCGACGCGGCGCATCACCTCATCGGTGGCAAGTGCACCACCCTCCAACAGCTCGAGTCCGCGCGCGCGGTCGACCGCGAGCCCATCGACCGCGTGTGCGATCATGCCGAGCATCGCTTCGGTGCGGTCCAGCCCGCGCAACAACGGTTCCTTGAGGAGCTGGAAGTCACGGTGGTACCCGCCGGGGAGGCGGCCGCCGATCGCCATCGTGGCAAAGAGGTCGCCTTCGACGGCCGCCGCTCGGGCGCGGGTGAGCTCGAAGAGATCGGGATTCCGCTTGTGCGGCATGATGCTCGACCCGGTCGCGAGCGAGGCCGGGAGCTTGAGCAGGCCGAACTCCTCCCCGGAATAGAGGATCACGTCAGCGGAGAGCTTGGCCAGATCGTGCCCCAGCTGGGTACACCAGAAGAGCACCGCAGCCTCCAGCTTGCCACGTCCATTCTGCACCGCGGCAACATTCGGCTCGACACCTCGGAACCCGAGGGCGCGTGACGCCACCTCCCGACGGATCTTGAGCGGCACGCCGTATCCAGCGGCGCTGCCGAGTGGCGAACGATCCAGTCGACGCCAGACGGCTGACAGACCCTCCAACGTGTCGACGATCCCCTCGGCATAGGCCGCGGCCCAGAGCGCCGCCGATGAGGGCATGGCCCGACGGGTGTGGGTGTAGCCCGGCCAGAGTGCGGCGCGATGACGCCCCGCAAAGCGCGTGAGTGCATCCGCCGTCGCACACCCTGCGCGGTGGATGACGAGGAGTCGGTCCTTGAGGAGGAGCCGAAGGTCCGTCGCGACCTGGTCGTTGCGGGAGCGGCCGGTGTGTATCCGCTCGCCGGCAGGGCCGAGCCGCCGCGTGAGCCACGATTCCACCGCAGAGTGGGCGTCCTCGTGTTCCGCGCCGATCCCGAGGCGCCCACGCTCGACCGCACTGAGCGCCGCTCGGAGCGCCTGGCGCAGGGCTCGGTGGTCGGACGTCGATACGAGCCCCGCCGCCCGGAGTCCCTCGAGGTGCCCCAGGCTGCCGTAGATGTCCCAGGGAAGGAGTCGGGCGTCCCACACCCGGTCATCACCCACCGTGTAGGCGAGCATCCGTCTGTCGACTGTGCCGGATCGGGACCAGAGTGTTTCCGCCTTTACGCGCCGCCGCGCAGGTCTCATCCGAGATACTCCTTTGCCGCCCGGGCGTAGAAGGCCCGCGCAGCGGTGACCTCATCGAGCTCGACGCATTCATCAGCGGTGTGCGACCGGCGGCTCGTCCCCGGACCGCACTTGACCGTATCCGACCCCCGGAGGAACACCCAGTCGGAACAGGTCGGGCTGCCGAAGGTGCGCGCGGTGGGACGAGCGCGCAGGACCGCGCCGAGGAGCGCGGAATCACGGCGGGTCTCGCACGGCACCAGGCGATCGCTCGTCACAATGACCTCCGACGTGAGCCGCCGCTTGAGTTCGGCGGCCAGGTCGGCGTGCGACCAGGCGGGTGTGCTGCGCACATCGAGCACCGCCTTGGCCGTGGGCGGCGTCACGTTCCGGCTCACACCTGCCTCAAGCATCGTGGCGGTGATCGTGGGCTGGCCCAGCAGCAGGTGCGGACGATCCTGCGCGACCGAGCCGAGCGCCAAGATATCGGCGGCAAGCACGGTGACCGCGTTGGTGAACTTTCCGTCGGCGGCGTATCCCGCATGGCGCTGGTCGCCGCGGGCGACGAGGTCCACCATCATCAGGCCCCGCTGCGCGACGGCGACATCGAGATTGGTCGGTTCTCCCACCACGGCGGCGTCCACCTGCCCTGCACGCTCCACCAGCGCCGGCATCGACGTGTGACGCGTCTCCTCGCCGTAACCCAGGAGCACCACCAGCCGACCGGTGGCCGGCCCACCCTGCTCGGCGACATCGCGTGCGGCCGTGAGCATCGCCGACACGCTCGCCTTGGCATCCCCCGATCCGCGGCCATACAGCTTCCCATCCAGGACCACCGGGGTGAATGGATCCCGCGTCCACCCTTCGCCGGGCGGGACGGTGTCGAGGTGGGACGCGAACGCGAGCGTCGGACCCGCGCGCTTGCCACGGACCTCGACCAGGACACCGGTCTCATCCCGCGAGACGTCGAGCCCCCAGGTCCGCAGCTCCGTCTCCACCCAGCGGCCCAGCGCCTCCTCGGTGCCGCTCACCGAGGAGGTCCCGACCAACGTGTGGAGCAGATCGAGCTCAGCCTGCGAGGTCGACGCCAAGGTAGGTCGCCTTCTCCTTTCGGCCCACGATCATCGTGCCGCATCCGGCACCGGTGAACACTTCGAGGAGGAGGGCATCGGGCGCTCGACCGTCGATGATGTGGGTCCGCTCGACCCCGCCGGTCGCGGCCCGAATGCACGCCTCCACCTTGGGACGCATCCCGCCGGCCAGGGCGCCGCTCGCCATCAGCTCGGCCAGGTCGTCCGGATCGGCGAACGCCACCAGCGTCGAGGGGTCGGTCCGGTCGCGGAGCACGCCGGGGGCCCCGGTCAGGAACACAAGCTTCTCCGCCTTGAGCGACACGGCCAGTGATTCGGCCACGGTGTCGGCGTTGACGTTGAAGATGTGGCCCTCGTTGTCACCGGCGAGGCTCGCGACTACCGGCACGAAGCGCTGATCGAGGAGAGTCGTGAGGACCCGTGGGTCGACCGCGGTGACATCGCCGACATGGCCGAAATCGACGGTCGCTTCCCGCCCGTCATCATCGACGACCTTGACCGGCGGGCGCCGCCGGGCGGTGATGAGGTCGGCGTCGACGCCGGAGAGCCCCACCGCCTGGATCTCGTGTTCCCGCAACGCCGCGAGCAGGTCGATGTTGAGCTGACCGGCGTACACCATCTTGATGACGTCTAGTGACAGGTCGTCAGTCACGCGGCGTCCCGCCACCATCTTCGGCTCGCCGCCCAGGCGTCGGGTGAGGTCGTTGGCCTGCGGGCCACCGCCGTGGACCACCACGAGGCGGATGCTGAGCGAGGAGAGCAGTGCCAACTGGGCCGCGACCTGGTCGAGTACGGCCGGGTCGCGCAGTACATCGCCGCCGAGCTTCACGACGAAGACGTGGTCGCGGTAGGCGCGCACGTAACGCAATGCGCCCTTGAGGCCGGCAATGCCCTGCGAACTGTCGATCGACAAACTGCCTCCTCGGTGACACGCAGTGAACGGTCAACGGTGAAGGGTGAACAGGACTCTGGCCGGGGGCATCTGGTGAACGGGAAGGGAGCGGTCGACGGCAGCGCCCGTTCACCGTTGCCCCTTTACCGTTGACCTATGAGCTCCAGCAAGAGTGCTCGCTGCACATGCAGCCGGTTCTCCGCCTGGTCGACGACCACAGAATTGGGACCATCGAGCACGGCGCCGTCGAGCTCCACGTTGCGGCGGACCGGTAGGCAGTGCAGCACGATCCCCTTCCCTCCCGCCGTGCGCCGGAGCCGCTCCTGCGAGATGCGCCAGCTCCGGAGCCCCGACCGGAACGCAGACTCCTCCTCCGGCTTGCCGAAGAGACCGAGCGCGCCCCACGACTTGGGGTACACCGCGTGAGCCCCGTCGAGTGCACCATCGAGATCGTCGGTGACCCGCACCGACCCGCCACGATCGTGTGCGAGCGACGTGATGGCGGTCATGTCATCGGGATCGAGGTCGTAGCCGGAGGGGCGGGCGATCACCACCTCCATCCCCATCTGCGCGGCGGCGATCGCGGCACTCGCGGGCACCGCCGTGGGCAGCGCCTTGGGATGCCAGGCCCACGAGAGGACGAAGCGCTTGCCGCGGGTCTCGCCGAGGTGTTCCCGGAGCGTGAAGGCATCGGCCAGGCCCTGACAGGGGTGCCGACGCGCCGATTCCATGTTGATGACCGGCTTTTCGCAGTACCGCGCAAAGTTGGCGATCACCTCGTCCCGCCGCGCCTTGGCCCACTCGGTCCCGCGAGGAAAGCTCCTGACGGCAAGTGCGTCCGCGTAGCGCCCCAGCACCCGCGCCGCCTCGATGATGTGCTCGACCGAAGTGCCGTCCATCACGGCGTCGAGTTCGGTCTCGAGGCTCCAGCTCCCCTTCCCCGGCTCCAGGATCACCGCATGCCCGCCGTGCAGGAACATCGCGGTCTCGAAACTCGCGCGGGTCCGAAGGCTCGGGTCCATGAACACCGCCGCCAGCACCTTCTTCTCGAGGCCGCCGGGGAACTCGCCGCCCTTGACCCGTGCCGCCAATGCCAGCAACCCGTCGATCTCCTCGGCGCCCCACGATTCCATGGACAGGAAATCGCGCTTCATCGGAGCACCAGACCGAGCGCACCGAGCAACTGGTCCGCTTCAGCGCTCGAGAGGGACAGCGGTGGCAGGAGCCGGATGACCCGTTCGCCGGCGGTGCCCACCAGTACGCGATGTTCCCAGAGCGCCTCCTGCACCGGCTTGGCCGGCCTATCGAGCCAGAGGCCGAGCAGGAGCCCTCGACCCGTGATCTTGGGAACACCGAGAGCACTGGCGCCACGCCGCAGCTGTTCACTCACCGCGCGCACATTGGCGAGGAGGCCTTCCCGGTCGATGACCTCTAGGGTGGCGAGCGCCGCGGCACAGGGCACCGGGCCGCCGCCGAAGGTGCTGCCGAGGTCGCCGGCGCCGATGGCGGCAGTGATCCGCAGGGTCGCGATCGTGGCGCCGATCGGGATCCCCGAGGCCAGCCCCTTGGCGATGGTGAGCACGTCGGGCACGACGCCCACTGCTTCCGCGGCGGTGAACGTCCCCGACCGCCCGACACCGCACTGCACTTCGTCGAAGATGAGCGCCGCGCCGTGGCGGTCGCACGCTTCCCGGGCGGCCCGAAGGAACTCGACCGACGCATCCCGCGCACCGCTCATCCCCTGCACCGGCTCGAGGATCACCGCCGCGGTCTCGCCGTCCACTGCGGCGTGCATCGCGGCGATATCGTCGAAGGGGACCTTGTTCGAGAGCGGGATCCCTGCGCGCCTGGCAATGGCCTGGTAGTGCTCGCCATCGGTCACCGCCAGCGTGGCCACGGTGCGGCCATGCCAGCCGCCCGCCACCGACACGATCTTCGAGCGACCCGACCACTTCCGCACCAAATGCAAGGCATTCTCGTTGGCCTCCGCACCCGAATTGCAAAAGAACACCTTCCCCAGCGGCGAGGGCATCCGGGCCACGAGCGCCTCGGCCAACGCCTCCCGCTGCGGCAACGGCACCGCCATCGAGTAGAAGAGGAGATCCGCGGCCTGCTCCTGGACCGCGCGCACGACGTGGGGATGGCAATGCCCGGTCGACGCCACCGCGTGCCCACCGTAGGCGTCGAGCCACCGCGTGCCATCGGCCTCGATGAGCCAGCTCCCCTCCCCCCGCACCGGGCGCACCGGCATCTGGGCGTACGTCGCCAGGAGCGCAGAGCCCCCACCCGGCTGACCGACCATCCGACCGTCCGCCGCTTTCAGCACGGGAAGATCCCCCCGAATTCAAGTCCCGCCGTCTCGGGAAGCCCGAGCGACAGGTTCATCGCCTGCACCGCCTGACCACCCGCGCCCTTCACCAGGTTGTCGAGTGCCACCATCACCTGGATCTCGCGGCCATCAGGACTCGCCGCAGCATGGATCAGCGCGTAGTTGGTCCCCACACAATGCGTGAGCTCCGGCGGCCGGCCAAGCATCCGGACGAACGGACGTCCCGCGTAGGCCTTGGTGAACAGCTCCGCCGAAAGGCCGCCCCGCTCCGATCGCGCGTGGAGCGTGAGGTAGATCCCGCGAACGAAAGGACCCGAGTGGACCAGCATCCGCGGCTCCGGACCCCGACCGCCCCACTGGCGCCAGCGCTCGAGGATCTCCGATTCGTGACGGTGCCCAAGCACGCTGTAGGCAAAGACGTTGTTCGCCCGGGCGGGGTGATGGGTAGTGGGCTTTGGCGTGGCACCCGCGCCGCTCGAACCGGTGATCGCAAAGAGCGACGCTGAGACCCCCGCATCACGAAGCGGATAGAGTGCCAGTTGCGCCGCAGTGGCAAAGCATCCCGGCGCCGCCATCGCACGCACTCCCTTGAGCGCCACACCCGCCACATCCGCCAACGCGTAAGTGAATGTCGGCAGGAGCTCTGGGGCGGTGTGCGGGCCGTAGAACTTCTGGTAGAGCTCGGGGTCTCTGGTGCGAAAATCGGCGGCCAGGTCGATCACCAGCCCCGACGTGGCGGCGAGGACCTCTCCCGTCACCTTGGACGATTCGCCGTGCTCCAGCGCCAGAAACACCACATCGCGACCCTGGGCCGAGTCCGCCGGCGACGATGCCAGGAATGCCCTGTCGGTCAAGGTCGCGAGCTGCGGATGCACCTCCGCCAGCAACTTCCCGGCCTGACTCCGGCTGGTGGCAACGACATCACTCACCTCTGGATGCTGCAGGAGCAGACGTAGCAGCTCCCCGCCGGCGTAACCGGCGGCACCGATCACAGCGACCTTCACGCCGACATCCTGGGCACGACCGGCGCCGACCATCTCGCCAGCGACCCCTGAACCACCTCGACCAAGCCTTCGGCATCGCGCCGTGCGTTGAACGCCGGGACGCCCAGCGACGCGCGGATATAATCTCGGCCGACCTCGTTGTCGGTCGCAGGGCCGGTGAGCACCGCCACGGTCAGGCCGAACCGTTCCCGCATCAGTTCCACCGCTCCCCAGCATCCCACCGGATCGGGTGCTGCCATCACGAAGGCGGCGCCGGCCGCCGCAAGCTCCTTGTCGAGCAGGATGTCCTGCACGCCGTATTCGCCCAGGATCCCGTCGCCGAGTTCGGCCACGATCACGTCGGGCCGTTCGCCGGCCAGGCGGTTGAAGATCCCCTTGGCCACACCCACGGTCATGCCGGCGTGGGTGCTGGCGGCCCCGGCGTCGTTGAACGTGAGTGCCGCCACCGCGCCGGCATCGCGCATCGAGAGGGAATCGCGCATCAGGGAAACGCCGGTGAGCTTGGCCGCCGCGACCCTGAGGCCCGCGCGGGAGAGCCCGCGCACGAGTTCGGTGGCGGCGACGGTCTTGCCAGCGTTCATGCAGGTGCCTGCGACGTACACCACCGGCACCTCGAGCTCGAGGCGGTCGGCCAAGGGCACGGCGCCATCCCGGATGTGGGCGGGCCGTCCCACCCGGTCGCCGAGATCGGGAAAGGCGAGGATCGCGCCGAGCACTTCGGCCTTGAACGGCTGGCCGATGTCCGGGTTGACCGACGTGCATCGTCCCAGGATCCCGCCCAGGTTGAGCACGTTGATCGCATCTCCCACGGCAATGTGGCTCGGCACCTCGCCGGCGTAGCCCCGCAAGGCACGGCGCACGCCGAGGGTCCCGGCCAGGACATCGCCCGCGCGGAGCGAGACCATCCGGCCGGACAGGTCTTCCAGTGTGTTGTAGGTCGGCTTGTCCTCCAGGATCCGCACCGCCAGCACGTACCCTTCGGCCGCGACGATGTCGTTGCCGACGATGACGTCGGCACCGAGCCGGGCGTTCTTGGTGGACGAAGCGATGCGGTCGAGGCGTACGCGCGTCGTGACGACCATCTCAGTCCTCTCCCGCCCGGCGGGCGATGAGCGATGGGATCGCGGCGACGCGGGCGAACCCCCGCGCCTCCTCTCCGGTCCAGAGTCGATTGTCCTCGCCGTACGTCGCGACGGCCGGATCCATCATCGAATACCGGCTGCGCGCCCCCACCACCTGGAAACGGCCAGGTGCCAGGCGTACGCGGGTGTCGCCCTCGACCCGCGCCTGCGAGCTGGTGAGGAGCGCCTCGATGTCGCGGAGCGCCGGGTCGAAGTACTGCCCTTCGTGCAGGCGGTCGCCGTAGAACTTGGCGAGCTGGTCTTTCCAGAACGCCTGCCACTTGGTGAGCACCAGCTTTTCGAGCTCGCGATGGGCGCGAATGAGGAGGAGGGCGGCGCCCGCCTCGAAACCCACACGACCCTTGATGCCGATGGTGGTCTCACCCACGTGGACGTCCCGCCCGAATCCGTATGCGCGCGCCAGCAGGTTGACCCGATCCACCAGCTCGGCGCCTTCAGCGGCCACGCCGTCGAGTGCCACCGGTAGCCCGCCCTGCCAGGTCAGCACGATCTCCCGAGGGGGCGGCGCGTCGGCCGGCGGGTCCAGCAGCTCTGCCGGGGGACCCGCCCATGGATCGTGGGTCCAGCCACCACCCCAGGTGGTGCCCCAGAGGCCACGATTGATCGAGTACGCTCCTGCCTGGCGAGGCACCGGAAGCCCCCGACGCTCGAGATCGGCGATCGACTCGGCCCGCTGGACGTTCCGATCGCGGATCGGTGTCACGATCTCCAGGTCCGGCGCCAGGACGCGGAACGCCACATCAAAGCGGATCTGGTCGTTGCCCGCGCCAGTGGACCCGTGCGCCACTGCCGCGGCCCCGATCGAACGCGCCGCGTCCACGACCGCGATGGCCTGCTGGGTGCGCTCCGCCGCCACGCTCAGCGGATACACCTCACCACGGAGGACGTTGCCTTGAATGAGGTATCGCACGAACCGGGTATAGACCTGTGTCCGGGCGTCGACCTCGTGATGCCGGGCCGCACCCACCGCCATCGCCTGGGCCCGCACTCCCGCGCGATCCTCGGCGGTCGTGCCACCGGTGTCGACGAAGACGGTGTGCACCGTCCAGCCGAGGTCTGTGAGATGGGGAACGCACCACGATGTGTCCAACCCGCCGGAGAAGGCGAGGGCGATGAGGCGTTTCTGCATATTGCATAAATATGCACTGTGTGGTGCGCGCGCAAGAGGGCGGGCGCTGGTCGGACCGACCGCCCGCCGCCTACCAGTCTTCGCTGACGGCCCGGATGAGGTCGGCCAGGCGCGCCACATCCTTCAGGTCGATCACCTCCACCGGCGAATGCGCGTAGCGCAGGGGCCAGCCGATCGGCACGTCGACGACGCCCCACGGCGCGAACGCCGATCCGTCATTGCCGCCGTTGGTGGCGCCGACCTGGAGCGGGATACGATGCGCCCGTGCCAGCGCGACCAGCGAGTCGACGTACGCAGGAGGCGTCACCGAGCTCTGGTCCACCGCACGGGCCACCGGCCCGAGCCCCAGCGGCGCCACGGCAAAGTTCTGCGGTTCCAGCGGCGAGTCGGCGGACACGAAGGTGTCGATCGCGTGCACCCGTGCGACGGACGTTCCCAGCGACTCGGCGACCACCCGAGCGCCGTCCAGGCCGGTCTCCTCCCGCACGCTCCAGATGAACGTCACAGCGTGGTGCAGCTTGGCGCGGTCAAGGTGCTTGACCGCCAGCAAGAGCGCCGCCACCCCGACGCGATCATCAAAAGAACGCCCGGTGGCCCGCGTGCCGGCCAATCGCGCATAGCGCTTGGGCATCGTCACGGTGCTGCCGACCCGGACGCCGAGTGATTCCGCCGCGGCCCGGGTCGATACGCCGAGGTCGACCCGATAGCGCCATCCGCGTGCACGATCGACCGTCGAATCAGCGGGCGTGAAGACCCCGGGCACGTCGGCGGACCCGGTGTGGACCAATGCCGGCTCCGCCTCGAAGAGGAAGGGCAGGAAGCCACCCAGCGGCCGTAGCTCGAGCATGCCATCGTCGCCGATGTTGGTGACACTGAATCCGATCTCGTCCATATGGGCCACGAACACGACGCGTGGCGCGCCACGACCGACGGTGAGCCAGACATTTCCCGCAGAGTCCACGGAGGGGTGGGCCCACGCCGGCAGCCCCCGCGCCACCATGGCTCGCATCGGCGCTTCCATGCCCGACGGTGCGTACGTCTCGACCAACGGCGCCAGGACGGCCTGGGCATCGGCCACGGTCGTCGGACCTGCCTGCGCCGCGACCGGTGCCGCTACGACTGCCAGCGTGGCAAGCACTCCCCACACGCGCGTCACTGCGCACCCCCGATCCGATCGACCAGCCGGTCGGTCAGTGCGCGCACATCCGCCAGTGACACGGTCTCCACCGGCGTCCCGGCATACTTGATGGGCAGGTCAAGCCGGCTGACGGAGCCGAGTCCCCGATCTCGCGCACTGAGCCCCGAGTCCGCCGCGACGATCAGGGCCCCGAACTCACCGGGCTTTCCGTCCACCAGGATGGTCCGATCGAACGCGCCCAACGTATTCATCACGGTCAAGAGTCCTCGGCCACCGAGTTGCTGCTCGATCACGAACGCGATCACGACCCGCCCCGTCGGATGCGCGGCTCGGGCGGCGCCCACCAGCGCCGCACAGGCCGATCGCCTCCCGACCCAGGGTCCGGCCAGGCGCCCATCGCCGTAGCGGAGCGGAACCTTCTCACGTGCCACCGGTGTCAGCACATCGATGCCGAGCGCTCGCGCGTCTTCCGCGCTTCGAGCCCCGACATCGACCAGCGCATCATCCACCGTGAAGGGTGGCGCACCGCGATCACGTCCCCGCATGAGATGGACCGACCGGACCGCGACGACGCCGGCACGCGCGCCGCGCCGACCCCAAAGCGTCACCCGCTCGCCCTGCAACCACCGGTCAAAACCGGCGTCGACGCCCGACCCGACCCGCCGCAGGGTGACCCACCCGTCCGCTCGGATCTCGCCGACCACATACCCGACCTCGTCGAGCGGGCACGTGACAAGAAGCCCACCCTGCCCCGTACCCAGCACTTCGACCACGTTGCCGGCACGATCCCGTACTGCGCGGGGCAGGAGCGTGAGCAGCGTGTCCGCCACCGGGCGTTCGAATCCCGAGACGGCGGTCATCGCGGCAAGTCGCGACGACAGCGCCGCAGGATCCTGGGCGTGCACAGGCGACGGCATCACGGTGAGCAATGGAATGACTGAGGCCAGGTACCAGCGCATCGTTCGCCTCGGGGAGGAAGGAACTCCGACCAATCTACGCGACTGGACGGCTGACCGACACACCACTGCGATACTATTCGGGACACCTTGAGGGGAGTGGCGCATGCCTGAGTGGCTCGGAGTGGCGCTCTGCGTCGTGATCGCAGTGCTGTCGGTACTCCTCCTCCGCCGGAGCGGCCAGCCCGACCTCGGGCTCGCCCGCGAGCTGGCGGACCTCCGCGCCCGGCTCGAGGCGATGGCCGGAGCCCAGCAGTCGGTGCCGGGCACGGTCGCCACGCTCACCGACACAGTCTCCCGCCAGCTGGGGGAGTCTGCCGCCGCCGTCACCGACCTGCGTGACCGGATCGGCCGACTGACCGACGCGACCACCCGGCTCGAAGGCGTTGGCCGTCAGGTGGCCGAGGTGCAGGACCTGTTGCGCGTGCCCAAACTGCGCGGCATCCTCGGCGAGGTCTGGCTCGAGGAGCTGCTGCGGCAGGTGTTCCCCGCGGGACAGTTCGAGATGCAGCACACCTTCCGCTCCGGCGAACGCGTCGACGCGGTGCTCCGGATCGGCGGCGGCCTGGTGCCGGTCGACGCCAAGTTCCCGCTGGAGGCGTTCCAGCGGATGCTGGACGCAGAGAGCGACGCCGCCGAACGGGAGCGCCGCGCCTTCCGGCGCTCCCTCAAGGCCCGGATCGACGAGATCGCCGACAAGTACATCCGCCCCGACGAGGGGACGTTCGAGTTCGCGCTGATGTACCTCCCGTCCGAGGCGGTCTACTACGAGAGCGTGGTCCGAGGCGAGGTGCTCGACGATGGCCGCAGCGTGCTCGGCTACGCCATGGAGCGGCGGGTCATCCCTGTGTCACCCCACACGTTCTATGCCTACCTCTCGGCGGTGTTGCACGGGCTCAAGGGCCTTCGGATCGACGAGCGCTCCCGGGAGATCGTCGCCGAGCTCGGCGGACTTCGCCAGCAGCTCGACAAGTTCTGGACCGCATATGACAAGGTCGGGATGCATCTCGCCAACGCGGCCAAGCAGTATGACGAGACTGGCAGGGAGCGGGAGCGGATCGGTGCGCGGTTCGACCGGCTGAGCCGTGGCGATGAGCCGGATCCGCCCACGCTGACCGAGTGATCGGACCGGAAAGATATCATCGTTATAACGATAGTTGTAACATCATGCATTTCCTGACCGATTGCCGCTTCGGTGGGCCCAGAGGTGACGCTCCTCACCGAGACCCGACTGGGGAGGCGATATCCTGCCCCTACCACTATAGATTGTGACCCGATGCGTTGTCCGGCTGCCCTCCGGGGCCCGGGACCGACGTTACAGGCCCTGGACGCCTGACCCTTCCCCATCAGGAGCAACTATGCGCAGGTCCCTCATCCTCTGCCTCGGACTCATTGCGGGGATCGTACCCGCCGTGGCCGCCCAGGCCGGTGGCTCGATCGACCTCGGCGTATTCGGTCGCGGCGTCGACTACGACAAGAGCCTGACCGAGAAGACCGGCTTCGGCGTCGGTGGCCGCCTGGGCCTGTATGTCTCCAACGGCTGGGCGATCGCCGGCGACTTCTCGACGAACTCCACCACGAACAAGAACTCCAGTGCCAGCGTCACCACGACGCCGATCCACGTTCGGCTGGAAAAGCACTGGGGCGCCGCGGACCAGTTCATCCTCGGTGCCGGGTATGCCCACTACAAGGTGAGCCCGCTCTCGACCGGCCTCGACGGGAGCACTGATGGATTCAGCGGTGCCATCGGGTATCAGCACCAGTTCGGCAATGTGGTCGGGCTCCGGCTCGACGGCGTGCTCGATTACTACTCGACGGGTGCCAACGCGACGTCGACGTCCAAGCCGACCAACATCAACTACTCCCTGCAGGCGGGCCTCAACTTCCGCTTCGCAGCCCACCAGGGGCCGAAGGACAGCGATCACGACGGCGTCCCCGACAAGATGGACGTCTGCCCCGGCACGCCGGTGGGCACCGCCGTTGATGCCAAGGGCTGCCCGCTCCCGAAGGACAGCGATCATGATGGCGTGACCGATGATCGTGATGCCTGCCCCGGCACCCCCGCCGGCGTGAAGGTGGACGCGAAGGGGTGCCCGCTCCCGATCGACTCCGACCACGACGGCGTGCCGGACAATGTGGATGCCTGCCCCGGGACCCCCGCAGGGATGAAGGTCGACGCGCGCGGTTGCCCCATCCCGATCGATTCCGACGGGGATGGTGTGACTGACGACAAGGACGCGTGTCCCGGGACCCCTGCGGGCCAGAAGGTGGACGCGCGGGGCTGCCCGCTCCCGATCGACTCCGACGGTGACGGGGTGACCGACGACAAGGACGCCTGCCCCGGCACACCGCTGGGACAGAAGGTGGATGCCCGTGGCTGCCCGCTGCCGGTCGACTCCGATGCCGACGGCGTGCCGGACAATCTCGACAAGTGCCCCGGCACGATCGCCGGCCAGAAGGTCGATGCCGTCGGATGCCCGGTGCTCTTCGAGGCCGGAAAGGCCACGGTCACGCTCCAGGGGGTGTCGTTCCTGAGTGGCCGGGCCATCCTGACCCCGAACGCGAAGTTCATCCTCAATGGCGTGGCCGCCTCCCTCGCGGCCAATCCGACCGTCCGGGTGGAGATCGGTGGCTACACCGACAACACCGGATCACGCATCCGCAACATCACACTCTCGCGTGCGCGGGCGAATGCCGTGGCCACGTACCTCATCCAGAAGGGTGTTTCGGCGTCGCAGCTGTCCGCCAAGGGCTACGGACCGGCGAGTCCGGTGGCCAGCAATACCACCGCCGATGGGCGTGCCCAGAACCGGCGGGTGGAGCTGAAGAAGCTCCCCTGAGCGCCGAGCACGACGTCCTGACATATCGACGGATGCGGGGGCCCGAGTCGGGCCCCCGCATTCCGTTCCAGCTCAAGCCGGGCGGCGGGACCGGTCCCAGGTGATGATGCCGACCGCTGCAACGATGAGCGCGGAGGCCCAGATGCTCCGCAGGTCGAGCGCCTCACCCGCCACCGCCCAGCCGAGCAGCAGCGCCACCACCGGATTGATATACGCGTAGGTCGACACCTTGGCGGGCGTGCTGACCTGGATCAGCCAGACGAACGCACTGAACGTGATGATGGACCCGAAAACGATGAGATAGACGAGCGCGATCAGCGAACGCGGGGTGACCGCGCCCAGGTGGAAGCTGCTGGCGCCCGGCAGGACCAGGAACAAAAGGAAGAGCCCCGCTCCACCGACCAGCATCTGGATGCCGGTGGCCATCGAGGACGAAGCAGGGCGCGGGGCATCGCGATGCTGATAGATCGTGCCGATCGACCAGGCCAGCGAACCGGCCGCCAGGGCGCCCACCGCCCAAGGACTGGCGCCACCGGTCACCGAACCGGGACCGCCCAGGAGCGCCATCCCGGCGAATCCGGCAATGAGGCCGATGACGGTGATCGGGCCGGGTCCCACCCCACCCGGCAGCACCCACTCGACGACGACCGTCCATGCCGGCACCAGGGCCACAAGGAGTGCCGTGAGCCCCGACGGCACCACCTGCTCCGACCACACGACGGCACCGTTGCCGCAGACCAGCATCAGCACGCCGGAGATCCCTGCGGCACGCCACTCCTTCCAGGCCGGCGATGGCGCCCCCCGGGAGCGGGCCCAGAGGTAGAGGAGACCGCCGGCGGTGAGGAGCCGGACGCCCGCCATGAGGAAGGGCGGGATCGACCCGATCGCAAACCGGATGGCAAGGTAGGTGGAGCCCCAAACGAGGTACACCGTGGCGAACGCGAGCGTGATCCGCCAGGCGGGAGTGGTGGGTCGCATAGCAAGGAGGATAATCACCGCGCCAACCCGGAACTTGCGGGGACCGGTGCTTGCCGAGGCCCGGGTGGGATGGTAGTCTCCCGCTAGATGCCCGATCCCGTCGACGCACCGCTCCTCGACCCCGTCATGCTCGCCAAGCTGCGAAAGATCGGCGGCCCGGCGCTGCTCACCCGGTTCATCGACACGTTCATGTCTTACGCGCCGGCCCGGATGGACCTCGCGGAAGCGGCGGCCGGTTCGGGTGACACGGCGACGGTGGCGGCGGTGGCCCATGGCCTCATCTCGAGTGCCGGCCAGCTCGGCGCCACGGATCTGTCCGCCGTATCCCGCGAGGTCGAGCGACTCGCAAGCGCGGGAGACATCGACGCCGTTCTGGCCCGGCTTCCGGCGTGGTGCGCCGCATTCGACTCTGCACTCGCCGCGCTCGATCACATCCGGAGCGACCCATGAGCGATCTCCCCCGCATCGTCGTGGTCGAGGACAACCCCGATAACCGACTGCTGTTGCAGGCGCTCCTGGCCGATCGATATGTCGTCGATGAATATGAGAGCGGCCCGGCTGCACTTGCCGGGTGCGCAGCCCGGCCGCCGAGCGTCATCCTGCTCGATATCTCCCTCCCAGGGATGGACGGCGGCGAGGTCCTCCGTCGTCTCCGTGCCGACGAGACCCTGCGATCGATCCCGGTCATCGCACTGACCGCCCACGCAATGAGCGGGGACCGCGAGCGCTTCCTGGGAATGGGCTTCGATGGATATGTGGCGAAGCCGATCATCGACGAGACCCTCCTGTACCACGCCATCGAGCGACTGATCGCCGGCCGGACCGGGGACGCCTGATGGCGGACCGTGAGGTCCGTCGCAACAGCCTGGTCTGGTTCTCCACCGGCATCGTGCTCCTGGCGGTGACCGGGGTCGTCACGTTCCGCAGCCTCGACCAGTTCTCCAACGCGGTCCTCCTGGAGCGGCACACCTACGAGGTGCTCGATGCCGCGTCGCGGTTCCGGACCGCGGTCCGGACCGCCGAGTCAAGCTCTCGCGGCTACGCCCTGTCCGGGAAACGCACCCTCCGCGCGAACTTCGAACTCGCCCGCAGCCAGACCACCGCCGCACTCGGCCAGCTGATCCTCCTCTCCGCCGACAGTCGGGACCAACTCGCCCGACTCGATGAGATCACCCCGCTCGTACGCGCCAAGTTCGAGTTCAACGACCAGATGGCGCGCCAACCCATCAGCGCAGACTCGACCCGCAAGCTGTTCAACACCGGGCGGGGGGTGGTGCTGATGGATTCGATCGAGACGCGGATCGCCGCGATCTCGAATGACGAACGCGACCTCGTCGACCTTCGGGAGGACGAGGCCGAGACCAGCGGCCGCACCGCGATCATGGTCGTCGTGGTCGGCGGGTTGCTGGGTGTGCTGCTGATGCTTGCCGGAGCGCAGGCCAGCTGGAGCGAGGTGATGGAACGCCGCCGGATCCAGGATAGGCTGGCCGTGGAGGCCGAACGCCAGGCGGTGATCATCGACGTGCAACAGGCGGTGGCCACCGCACCGGCCGCCTCCGAAGAGCTCATGCGGCTCATCGCCAACCAGGTGATGCACCTCTTCGGGGCTGACGGTGCGGGCATAGCCCTGCGCGATGGGGACGACGTGGCGTACCGGATGCTCGTTGGGATGCTCGAACCGTTCTCGGGCCTCCGAATGCCGATCGCCGGAAGCCTGGTGGGGCGGGTGTACGCGTCCGGCGAACCGGCCCTGGTGCACGATGCCACCACCGAGGCCCAGGGGAAGGGCGTGCTCATCGGGGACACCGACATCCGGTCCGCCATCGCACTCCCGCTCTCCAGGGGCGCAAGCATCATCGGGGTCCTGAATGTCGTCTCCCGCCGGCCCGACGCCTTCGGGGACGACGAAATGCGCGGCGCCCGGATCATGGCCGGCCTCCTCTCCGCCGCCTTCACCAATGCGGCCGGCTTCGAGGCCAACCAGCTCTTGCTGGCGGAGCTGAGACAGAGCCGAGACGCCGCCGAGGCGGCCAACCAAGCCAAGAGCCGGTTCCTCGCCACGATGAGCCACGAGCTCCGCACGCCGCTCAACTCGGTCATCGGCTTTGCCCGCCTGCTGCAGACCGACCGGCAAGGGACGAAGTCGGCGCAGGACCTGCAATTCCTGTCGCGCATCGAGCAGAACGGGATCCACCTCCTCGACCTGATCAACGACATCCTTGACCTGTCGAAGATCGAGGCCGGCAAGGTGGAACTGCAGCTCACGCCGACCGACCTCATCGGCCTGGTGCAGGACACGCTGGCGCAGGTCAGCGGACAATCCCGCAACTCCGCGGTCGAGCTCCGTACCGAGCTGCCCGAGACCGTCGACCTGATCTCGACCGACCCAGCCCGCCTGCGTCAGGTGCTCATCAACCTGATCTCCAACGCGCTCAAGTTCACCGAGCGTGGCACCGTGATCGTGCGGCTCGTCCTGCAGGCCGGCTCGCGCCGGGCGGCACGACTGGAGGTACAGGACACAGGGGTCGGCATCGCACCGGAAAAGCAGCGCGCCATCTTCGAAGCGTTCCAGCAGGCGGACAACACCACTGAGCGCAAGTATGGCGGCACCGGCCTCGGCCTGACCATCTCCCGTTCACTCGCGGAGATGATGGGCGCGGCGCTCACGGTCTCCAGTGAGCCCGGCAAGGGTTCCACCTTCGCGGTCGAATTCCCCCCCGCGACCGCACCGGCGGTGACGCTGCCCATCCTTGTCGATGCGGCACTTGACCGCGGTGATCGGCCCCTGGTGCTGGTGATCGATGATGACGCTGACGCCCGCCTGCTGATGCAGCAGTATCTGGGGCACGCGGGCTACGCGGTGGTGGCCGCCGGGAGCGGGGCCGAAGGGCTGGCGTTGGCACGATCCCACCGACCGGCGGCGATCACCCTCGACCTGATGATGCCCGAGATGTCGGGATGGGAGGTGATGGGGGCGCTCAAGGCCGATCCGGAGCTGGCCACGATCCCGGTGGTGGTGGTGAGCGTGGTCGCGGCGGAACAGGAAGGGCGCCTCCTCGGCGTGATGGACCTCCTCCCCAAACCGGTGGACCGTGACCTGCTGGTGTCGACGGTCCGCCGGATCCTCGGCACCACCGGGAACTGGGTGCTGATCGTCGAGGACGATGTCAGCCAGCAGCGCCTGCTGCGCACGATGATGGCGTCCGCCGGCTACGAGGTCGAGACCGCGCGCCACGGACTGGAGGCGTTCCAGCGGATCGAGCGCCGAGTGCCCGACCTGATCCTGCTCGACCTGGCCCTGCCGGTCATGGACGGGGCCACGTTCCTCGACACCCTGCGGAAGAACCCGATGTACGCCCACATCCCGGTCGTGATCGTGACTCAGACACTCGCGCCCGACCAGGCGGCGGCGCTGGGGCGGGAAGCGCTCGGGATCGTGAAGAAAGGAGTAGATTTCGAGCGGAGCCTCAGGGACGTGCTTCGGCACCTGCCGGCGCGTGAGGCAGGAGAAGGGTAGGGACCGATGACCGGGAAGCTTGGCGAAGAGATCGCCCAACACCGCCCCTTCCCCAACATCGAGGAGGAGGCGGCGCTCAACATCGTGCGGACCGCCGACGCGTTCGACCGGAACGTCTCCAGCATCCTCAAGCCCTGGGGACTCACTCCCACGCAGTACAACGCGCTCCGGATACTGCGTGGCGCCGGGGAGCGGGGCCATACCTGCACCGCGATCTCCGAGCGCATGCTCACCCGCGACCCCGACGTGACCCGGCTCATCGACCGTCTGGAAGCACGTCACCTGGTGGCTCGGACCCGTGACCCCGACGACCGCCGCGCGGTGATGATCCGCCTCACCGATGAGGGCCGGGAGCTGGTGGATCAACTCGACGCACCGATCGCGACGATGCACCTCGCGCAGCTCTCCCACCTCGGACCGGACAAGCTGCGCGAGCTGATCACCCTCCTTGAGGCATCACGGGAAAAGGTCCAGGGCTAGGACGACATCAGATCCCGTCGCACTTGACCGTCCCCTCGCCATCCTGGGCCGCCGGGGTCCCGGCCGGGGTCGTTGGTGTCACGCCGAAGTACTTCATCTCGCCCACAAAAGTGACGCAGCCGGTCGACGTATCATCCGACAGCTTGGCCTGCCCCCACCACCCCCGCCCTCCGGCCTGCACGATCGCCACGCCGTATCCCTGCACCACCGCCTCAGCGTGCGTCTTAGGCATCGGTGCCCCGAGCGCCGCCTGGTCGGTGGTGTAGGTCCCGTGGTCGGCGTAATAGCGCTCCTCAAGCACCACGATGTTCCGGAGCGCCTTTTGCATCGC
>JBAUHI010000031.1:0-6427 GCA_049680185.1 Gemmatimonadales bacterium
GGGGGGTGAGGACGGCCTCCTCCGGAAAATTCTCCCCGAAAACTATTGTGCGTTTCACAACTATTTCTTACTTTAGTTGTGTCGCTGGACTCACCTGTCGGACCGCCGGAAGAATTTTTGAGTTCCACCACTGAGTCGAGGAACCGTTTGGCGATTCGGATCGGACTCGCCTACAACCAGAAACCCGATGCACCGGCCGCCGAGGCCGGGGCGACTTCCGACTCCCCCACCGACCCAAGCAGTTCATTCCGCGCCCTTCGTTCCGACCTGCCGCAACCCGACCTCTACGCTGAATGGGATGAGCCCGCCACGATCGACGCGGTGGTGCATGCGCTCTCCGCCCTGGGCGAGGTGATCCGCCTCGAGGCCGACGCCGACTTCCCGCGGAAGCTCCACGCCGCCCGCCCCGACTTCGTCTTCAACATCGCCGAGGGGCTCTACGGCGTGAACCGCGAGGGGCACGTCCCCGCCATTTGCGAGTTCTACGGGATCCCCTGCCACGCCTCCGATCCCCTTACCCTGGCCATCGCCCTCCATAAGGGAAGGACCAAGGAGATCCTCGCGCAGCGGGGGGTGCCGACGGCGCCGTTCATCCTGGCCGAGACCGCCGCCGACGCCCGGAACGTCTCCCTCCCCTTCCCGCTCTTTGCCAAGCCGGCGTTCGAGGGGTCGGGCAAGGGGGTCAGCGTCAAGTCGCTCTGCCACCATAGAGGCGAGCTGGTGGCGCAGGTGGAGCACCTGCTGGAGACCTACCACCAGCCGGTCCTGATCGAGACCTGGCTCCCGGGCCCCGAGTTCACCGTGGCCATCATCGGCAACGGCGCCGAGGCGCGCTGCCTGCCGATCGTCGGCTTCCGGTTCGACACCCTCCCGGCGGGCGCGCCGCCGATCTACGGCTATGAGGCCAAGTGGATCTGGGACACGGTCCAGTCGCCGCTGGAGATCTTCCAGTGTCCCGCCGACGTCCCTGAGGTCCAGGCTGACGCGGTGCGGGGCGCTGCGCTGGCGGCGTACCGGGCGCTCGATTGCCGGGACTGGTGTCGGGTGGATGTCCGGTGCGATGGCGCCGGCCAGCCGATGGTGGTGGAACTCAACCCGTTGCCTGGTGTCCTGCCCGATCCCCGTGACAACTCCTGCTTCCCCAAGGCGGCACGGGCCGCAGGAATGGACTATGACGCCCTGATCCAGGCGGTGGCCGACATCGCCTGGCGTCGGATCAGCGGCAGGTCGCTCCTGGCGGAGGTGGTCCAATGAAGGGCGCCATCCTGTACGATCCCGGCGGCAAGCACTGGGACAAGAAGGACGTGGCCCAGGTGGCGGAGAACGCCGAGGAGATCCAGGCCAACCTGCGCACCCGCGGGATCCACGTCTCGCTCATCCCGATCCACCTCGGCGACTTCAGCTGGATCGCCAAGGCGCGCAAGGTGGATGTGATCTTCAACCTCTGCGAGGGGCTCGACGGGCATTCGAAGTACGAGGACTACGTCGTCGGGACGCTCGAGCTCATGGGCGTGCCGTACACGGGGTGCCGTCCCTGGCCCGTCACCGTCTGCCACCGCAAGCACATCGCCAACACGCTGATGCAGGCCGCCGGGGTGCCGATCCCCAAGTTCTGGCTGGCGCAGGGGAACAAGTTGCCGCAGGAGTTCCCGCTTCCGTCGATCGTCAAGCCGGCGGCGGAGGATGCGAGCCTCGGCATCGACAGCGGTGCCGTCTGCACCTCCAAGAAGGGGCTCCGCAAGCGGCTGGCCGAGCAGCTGGAGCAGTGGGATGAGGTGCTGGTGCAAGAGTATGTGGCGGGGCGGGAGTTCAACGTCGGGTTCGTGGGACACCAGGCGCTCCCGCTCTCGGAGATCTGCTTCGACGGGATGCCGGAGGGGAGCTGGCCGGTGCTCACTTATTCTGCCAAGTGGGACGAGGGGAGCGCCGAGGATCTGGGCTCGGTGCCGGTGTGCCCTGCCGACCTCCCGGCCGATGTCGCCAAGCGGATCGTGGCGGCGGCGCGGCAGGCGTGGGAGCTCCTGGCGGGCGGCGAGGGGTACGGCAGGGTGGACATGCGGCTCGACGCGCGGGGGATGCCGTGGGTGCTCGAGGTCAATCCGAATCCTGACCTGTCCGATGATGCCGGCCTGGCCCGGATGGCGCGCGCCAACGGCTGGGATTACGGCGAGCTGCTGCAGCGGATCGTGGATGAGGCGCTGGCCCGGGCGGCACGGACCTCCGCCGCACACGCCTTGGCGCACGCGGTCAATCAGTGACCCGCACGCTCACCGCACCGGTGCTCCGCGCACTCCGAGCCGGGGATCGCGACGCGATCGAGGCGATGACGCGGGACGTAGGTGTGTTCCAGCCGTATGAGGTGCCGGTGGCGCTCGAGGTGTTCGACGCCTCGCTCCGACCGGGCCAGACCGACTATGAGACCCAGGGGGCCGAGGTGGATGGGCGGCTCGCCGGGTGGATCTGCTGGGGGCTGACCCCCTGCACCGAAGGGACCTGGGACCTCTACTGGCTGGCCGTCGACCCGACGCTGCATGGCGCAGGGGTGGGGACGGCGCTGGTGGAGGCCATGGAGCAGCGGCTCGCGGGCCGCGCGCGACTGATCGTGGTGGAAACGGGGGGGCGGCCGGCCTATGACGGCACCCGCGCCTTCTACCTGGCCCGTGGATACCACGTGGCCGCCACGATCCCCGATTTCTACGCCCCGGGCGATGCCCAGGTCGTGTTCGTCAAGATGCTCACTTCACCATCCCGCGCGTAAGGGAGAGGTTCGTCATGTCGTCCACCTGGCAGGAAGTGCTCAAGGACCGTTCGATCCGCTCGCTGGAACAGCTGGCGGAGCGCTTCGGTGCGGAGCACTTCCCCGAACTCGACAAGCTCAAGCTGGCGGCGGAGAATTTCGAATTCCGCATCTCGCCGGCGATGGTCGACCTGATCAAGGAACCGAACGACCCGATCTGGCGGCAGTACATCCCCTCGGTACAGGAACTCGACGTCAAGGACGGGATCGTCGACTCGCTCAACGAGGACGCCGACAGCCCGGTGCCGAACATCACGCACCGTTACCCCGACCGGGCGCTCTTCCTGGTCTCGCCGGTGTGCGCCACCTATTGCCGCTTCTGCACCCGGCGGCGCAAGGTGGGCGACCCCGAGAAGATCCCGATGAGTCAGTTCGAGTCGGCGTTCAAGTACCTCGAGGAACACACCGAGATCCGCGACGTCATCATGTCCGGCGGCGATCCGCTGCTGCTCAACGACCGGCGCCTCGAGATGATCCTGACCCGGCTCCGGAGCATCAAGCACATCCAGATCATCCGGATCGGGAGCCGGGTGCCCTGCCACCTGCCAGAACGGATCACGCCGGAGCTCTGCGCCACGCTCAAGCAGTTCCATCCGCTCTGGATCAACACCCACTTCAACCACCCCGACGAGCTCACCCCCGCCGCCATCGCCGGACTCGGCATGCTGGCGGACGCGGGGATCCCGCTCGGCTGCCAGACCGTGCTCTTGAAGGGGGTCAACGACGACCCTGCGGTGATGATGGAGCTGATGCAGAAGCTGATGATCGCCCGGGTCCGGCCCTACTACATCTACATGGCCGACCAGGTGGCGGGGGCGGAGCACTTCCGCACCACGGTGGAGACCGGCCTCAAGATCATCAAGGCGCTCCGAGGCTGGACCAGCGGGCTCGCGGTGCCGCACTTCGTGATCGACGCCCCCGGCGGCGGCGGCAAGATCCCGCTCCTCCCGGAGTACGTGGAGAGCATCAACGAGGACGAGGTGGTGATGCGGAACTTCCGCGGCGACCGGTACACCTACCGGCAGCCGGAACCGGACGAGAAGGTGACCCGGATCCACGACCCGGAGTACCTCTTCCAGCCGGCGATGGAGCGGAAGAAGGCGCGGAAGCGGTCGCCCAAGGTGAAGGTGGCGGCGAAGAGGAAGAGCGCGTAGTCGAGCGGGAAGCGAGAAAGGGCTCCGGCGCTGACCGGGGCCCTTTTTTCACGCCCCCACCTCCCGACCACGGCTCCCGTGCGTGGCCACCGCCGACCTTTGCCCCCGCTTCTCCTCACCCCCCGACCATTGCTCGCGCCGTCCTCACGCAGACGCCGATCGGTGCCCACGCTCTTCCTCATCCCCCGACCGTTGCTCCCGTGCTTGGCCACAGCCGACCTTCGCCCGCGCTTTTCCTCACCCCCCGACCCCCTCTCCACGTTCGTGGAGAGGGGGAGCAGATGCGGATGCGGCGAACTTGGCCCGCTCCCGCCGGTGGGCGTTGACGTCAATACCGATCTTGAGCGCCACGAGGAGCACGAGCGCCGGCGTGGGGGAGCCGAGTGCACCGGCGACGGCCGCGCCGAAGAGGACCACCAGGTGCAGGGTGATCACGCGGGAATAGGGCTCCCGCATCAGCTGCTGCAGGCTGGCGTGCTTGTACTCCCCACCGAGGAGGTAGTTCCATACGAAGGAGAATCCGTGGCTGAGGAGGAGCGCCAGCCAGGCGTACTCGACGTGGGTGGCGTGGATGGCGGCCACGACCTCGGTCGGAGTGAGGAAGCCATAGCGGAAGGCGGCCAGCGCGGGGACGCCTTTCCCGAAGAAGGAGAAGACCAGCGTCCCATGCACGAAGGTGAACAACCCGAAGTGGACGCAGAAGAAGGGGATGATGAAGAGTTTCCCGATCCACTCGACCGGCTCCGCGGGATCGGCGGTGAGCATCTTGAGGACGTTGAAGCCACCGATGACGACGTTCTCCAACCAATACACCAGCAGGATCGGGAAGACCTGCCAGTGGAACCAGAGGACCCCGATCAGCGGCAGCGCATTGGCGAGGACCAGCGCGACGATCGAGGCGACCTCGCGATCGCGGGGATACGGTACCGCACCAGAGCCGGTCATCGGATGAACTCCACCGAGGGAATTGCCCGCCCAACGCAGGGCCCCTGAAACCGCCGCGCCGGTGTTTCGTAGTGGAACGCGTCACCCGTTCCTATATATAGGAGTTCCTGTGTCCCGCCTTGCCCGAGCCCTCGCGGCCCTGATCCTTTTCCCCGCCCTGCTCTGGGCCCAGGATGCCCACCACAATTGGCGCGATGAGCGGCCGTCGTACGGGGCCCTGAACCTGGGCGTCGCCAATACGGGGTTGAGCTTCGGCAATAGCCAGCACTGGAACGGGATCAGGATCAACTGGACGGACCACGACGACGCCACGATCAACGGCGTCAATCTGACGCTCGGCCCACCGAAGCACAACGAGAGCGCCACCGTCAACGGCCTCTCGGTAGGTCTCGGCCCCTACGCCGGACGACTTCACGGCATCACGCTCGGCGTCCTGGGTGCGGTGGCAGACAGCGAGATGTGGGGCGTCCAGATGGCCGGGCTCGCAACGGGCTCCAACGGCGATGCCTACGGCGTCACCCTGAGCGGACTCGCGACCGTGACCGACGGAAAGATGACGGGCCTCAACGTGGCGGGGCTCGCGACCGTGGCCGATGGGCAACTCAACGGCATCAACCTCTCCGGCCTGGCGACCGTCGGCGATGGGACGGTCCGCGGCATCTCCGTTGGAGGCCTTGCAGTCGTGGCCAACGGCGGGATCGACGGCTTCGCGGCCAGCGGCCTGGCGACGGTGACCGATGGGGACGCGCACGGCATCCTGGCCGGAGGGCTCGCCACGGTGGTGAATGGGACCTTCACCGGCATCGGCATGAGCGGCCTCGCGACGGTGGTCGATGGGCAGTTCCGCGGGATCGCGGTGAGCGGACTCGCCAATGTGTTCGACCAGATGCGCGGCATCGCCATCACCGCCGGGAAGACCGAGGCGTGGGAGATGTCCGGCGCCAGTATTTCCGGATGGAACCAGATCAAGGGACCGGCGCACGGGCTCGCCATCGCCCTCTTCAACGACGTGTACGAACTCCACGGCCTCGAGATCGGGATCCTCAACCGGGCCCGGAACAATCATGGGATCGCGGAGTGGCTGCCGGGGGTGAATTTTCACAAGTAGACGCATAAGACGCATGAGGCGCATAAGTAGGCGGATGGGCGCATACGGCGCATAGGTCGCATCTGACGGGTATGACGGGCGAATGACGGCGGGTAAGATCGCACTTGTAGGGGGTGGCCTGCGGTCACCCCAGGCGAAGGGATCGCAGGTGTCATCGGGACCATCCCGAGCAGCTGAACAACTACAACAGACCATCCCTCGCTGCGCTCGGGACAGGCTCCGGACACGAAGGAAAAGCGAGACACGAAGAACGGCAGGTGGTGTGGTCTCGCACGCGGAGCTCAGCTCGCAAGACCACAACAAGCGCTGTGCTCCGTGCCTGAGTGTCCCTCCGTAGTAGGCGGATGAGCGGATGGTGGGTGAACAACAACAGCAGACCATCCCTCGCTGCGCTCGGGACAGGCTCCGGACACGAAGGAAAAG
>JBAUHI010000032.1:0-70183 GCA_049680185.1 Gemmatimonadales bacterium
TCCGGACCGCCACCGACGACGAACGCGACCTCAACGAAACGCTCACGACGCTCTCCCGCTACCTCGGTCTCGTGGCGCTCGCGGCGCTCCTCCTCGGCGGGATCGGCGTCGCGAGCGCATCGCACGAACTCATCACCCGCCGTATCGACACTATCGCCGTGATGCGATGCCTGGGCGCCTCCGGCAACGTGATGTTGCTGGCCTATCTGCTGCAGGCCGCGGGTGTCGGAATGGTCGGCGGTGCGGTCGGTGCGGCGGGGGGCACCCTCCTCCAGCTGGCCATTCCTCACCTGCTCCACGGGTTCGTCCCGGTGAACGTCAGGGTGACACCCGACCCCGCCACGATCGCGCTGGGCGTCGGGATCGGCCTCTGGGTCACGGTCGCGTTCGCCCTCGGCCCTCTCCTCGGGGTGCGACGGGTGCCGCCGCTCGCCGCCCTCCGTCGAGACACCGATGTCGCGCCCGCGGCGCGGGATCCGTGGCGCTGGGCCGCCTGGGTCGTCATCATGGCGAGCGTGGTATCGCTGGCCGCCTTGCAGGTGCGGAGCGTCCTTGCCGGCGTGGGATTCAGCGTGGGGCTCGGGGTCGCGGTGGGCGCGCTGGCGCTGGCGGCATTCGTGCTGATCCGCATCGCTCGGAAAGTGCCGGCATCGCTGCCATATCCGTGGCGGCAGGGGATCGCCAACCTCCACCGTCCCGCCAATCAGACCGGTGCTGTCGTCCTGGCACTGGGATTCGGCGCGTTCATCCTGATCACCCTTATGCTGGTGGAGCGAAGCCTCCTCGCCCGCTTTGCGATCGATGGGCGCCCCGACCGCCCCGATCTCGTGATCTTCGATGTCCAACCCGATCAACGGAGCGGCATCGCGGACGTCCTGCGGGAAGGTGGCGCACCCGCCGGCACTTTCACGGCCATCGTGCCGATGCGGATCAGTGCACTCAAGGGACGCACCATCTCGGCCATCATTGCCGACACCGCGCGAGACTCGGCACGCCCCCGGCAACGGCGTACGCCGGGCTGGGCGCTCCGACGCGAATACCGGTCGACCTATCGCGATTCTGCGGCCACATCGGAACGGATCACCGACGGCCGCTGGTGGCATCCGGGAGACGGCACTCAACGTCCGGTCCCGATCAGTGTGGAGGAAGGCCTGGCCCACGACCTCGGCTTGGCCGTGGGCGACACGATGACGTGGGACGTCCAGGGGGTGGAGATCCCGACGCGGGTGGCCAACCTGCGGCACGTCGAGTGGGCGCGCTTCGAGCCCAACTTCTTCGTCGTCTTTCCTGACGGACCGCTCGCTGGAGCGCCGCAGAGCCTGGTGACGCTCACCCGGGCCTCGAACCCCGACCAGCGTGCCCGGCTGCAGCGCGCCATCGTCGAACGCTTTCCCAACGTGAGCGTCATCGATGCCTCGCTGCTGGCGCGGAACCTGGGCGACCTGATCGCTCGGGTGACCCTGGCGGTGCGGTTCCTGGCGCTCTTCTGCCTGGCGGCCGGTGCGGTGGTCCTGATCGGCGCGGTGGCGGCGAGTCGTCGGCAGCGACTGCGTGAAGGCGTTCTCCTCAAGACCCTGGGCGCCACCCGACGCCAGGTGATCCGGATCGCCTTGGCCGAGTACGCGGCACTGGGCGTGCTGTCAGCGGCCGCGGCCACCTTGCTCGCCTTGGGCGCGTCCTGGATGCTCATGCGCTCCCGCTTCCAGTTGCCGTTCGTGGTCCCGGTGGGCGAGCTCCTGGCGGTGGCGGCGGGTCTCGCGGCACTGGCCGCCGCCGTGGGGCTCTGGACGGGGCGGGAGGTGTTCCAGGACACACCGCTCGAGGTGCTGCGCGCGGAGTGAACTAGGTGGCGCGTGGCGGGTGGCGAGTTCGTGTCACCCCGTCTGTCATCCCGAGCGCAGCGAGGGACCTGCATTGATGGAATCGGAGAGCGCTGCGGGCATCGGTGGCGAGGATGATAGGTCCCTCGCTGCGCTCGGGATGACAGCAGCTGGCGTTCGTTGACACGTGATGGCCACTTGGCGCGCCACTCGGCGCGGGCTACTTTAGCCGAGACTCGAACCCCGACCCAGAGGATCCCGAATGCTCCCCATTGACCTGTCGGGCAAGCGTGCCCTTGTGGCCGGTGTCGCCGACGACGGCGGGTTCGGATTCGCCATCGCCAAGGGGCTGGCCGAGGCCGGCGCCACCGTGTGCGTCGGGACGTGGCCGCCCGCGATGAACATCTTCGAGAACCTGCTGGAACGCGGGAAGATGGACGCATCGATGACCCTGGCCTCGGGCCAGAAGATGGCGTTCGAGAAGATCTACCCGCTCGATGCCGGCTACGACACGCTGGAGGACGCCCCAGCGGACGTCCGCGACAACAAGCGCTACCGCGAGCGCGGGGATTTTTCGATCAAGGGCCTCGCGGACCGGCTCGTGGCGGATTTCGGAAGTCCCTGCCTCGACATCATGGTGCATTCACTCGCCAACGGGCCGGAAGTGAAGAATCCGTTGCTCGAGACCTCTCGCGCCGGGTATCTCGGCGCAGTGAGCGTGAGCGCCTACAGCAACATCGGCCTGATCCGTCGGCTGGGGCCGTTGATGCGACCGGACGCAAGCTGCCTCTCGCTCACCTACATGGCGGGCGAGCGGGTCATCCCCGGGTATGGCGGCGGGATGTCCTCGGCCAAGGCGGCGCTCGAGGCCGATACCCGGACGCTGGCCTTCGAGGCGGGGCGAAAGTGGGGGATCCGGGTCAACACCATCTCCGCCGGCCCCTGGGCCTCACGGGCGGCGAGCGCCATCGGGTTCATCGACACGATGATCAAGTACGCCAAGGTCAATTCGCCCATTCCCCGGGAACTTGAGGCCACCGACGTCGGCAATACGGCCGCCTTCCTGCTCTCGCCCCTCGCCCGCGGGATCACCGGCACCACGGTGTACGTCGACAACGGGTTCCATTCGATGGGGATGGCCGTCGATCCGAGCTGACGCCGTAGCGAGGACCGGATAGCGAGAAACGAGAAGCGGCAGACACCCTTCTCGCTTCTCGTTCCTCGACCCCTACCCCGCCCCCACCACCTGCCCCACCACCTGGGCGAGCGCCTCGAAACTGAAGGGCTTTTCGATGACCGGACGGTCGGTCCGGCCGAGCAGCGCCGCCACGTCCGGTGAGGCGACATCTCCGGTCATGATGATCACGCGGGCATGCAGGTCGGGCCGCACCATGGCCAATCGCCCGACCAGTTCGACGCCTGAGAGCCCCGGCATCTTGAGGTCGGTAAGCACGAGGTCATAGCCACCGATCGGTGCCGCGAGGCATCGCGCCAATGCGTCATCTCCATCGGAGGCCTCGACCACTTCCCAACCCTGTCGGGCGAACCATCGGCGCAGGGCGAGCCGGATGGCCGACTCGTCCTCCACGACCAGGACCCTTCCGCTCTCTGCACCCTTCGCCAACGGGACGGTCTCCGCCGGAGACGGGTCGGTCACCACCGGCCCCATCGCCGGGAACACGGTCGTGAAGCGCGCCCCGCTGCCGGGTGGCAGCAGGTTCTCGGCGTGAATGGTGGCACCATGCGCTTCGACGATCCCGAGGGTCACGAATAGCCCAAGACCGGTGCCTGCGCCCTCGCGTTTGGTCGTGAAGAACGGCTCGAAGATGCGTGGCAGGATCTCCGGCGCCATCCCGGGACCGGTGTCGTCGACGAGGAGCGATACCCCCGATCCCGTCGTGCGGGCCTCGACCGTGACGGTCCCGCCCGGACCCGCCGACTGCAGCCCATTCTGGATCAGGTTGACCAGCACCTGCTGGACGCCCGTGGGATCGGCGTCGAGGTCGAGAACGTGGTCGGGCAACTGGGTCACGAGTCGGACCTTCAGCTGCTCCGCGACGGGCTTGAGTCCCGCCACGACGCCGAGCACCAACGACTTGACCGGTACCCGCTCCCGGTGGACATCGCGACCCCGCACAACGGCCAGGAGATCCCTGACGATCGCGCGGGCGCGTTGGGCCTGCTGATGCACCACCAGCAGCAGCTCGCGATCTTCCGCGGCGAGGTGCGGGATGGCCGCCACTTCATCGGTCAGGTGCAGGATCGCCGTGAGCGGGTTGTTGAGCTCGTGCGCCACGCCCGACACCAGTCGGCCGACAGACGAGAGCTTGGCCTCCTGGAGCAGCTCCGCCTGAGTGGCAATAAGTCGCTGGTATGCGGTGCGAAGCTCCTGCCCGTCGGCGCGGACCCGGACGGCCATCTGGTCGAAGGCCGAGGCGAGGGCGGCGATCTCGTCGGTGCCGGGATAGCCCACCGCGGCGACATCGACCCTGCCGGCCGCCATCTCGATGGCCGCGGCCCTGATCCTGCCCAACGGGCGTACCAGGCTCAGTGCCAGGGCGCGCAGGACGGCGAACCCGATCGCCATGGCCGCCAGCAGCGCGACGAGCGCGAGCAGTGCGGTGTGCTCCAGGTCGCGAGCGTAGTCGCGGAATGGCGAAGTCGCCACCAACACCAGCCCTGGCGACCGGGCACCGACAAGCGACCGTGTGGCCACCACCTGATCGATCCCCTGACGGCTGGTGAACCAGCCATCAGGGCCGGTGAGGATCCGACCGATATCGTCGATGCCCGCATCCTCCAGCAGCATCGGTGCCCCGGCGCCCGCGACGATCCGGCCCGTGCCGCGGTCGACGACGAACGCGGTCGTATGATCGCCGATGGCACCCATCGCCTGGGTCAACGCCGCAGCGTCCCCGGCGGTGGCGGCAAGGATATCGCCGAGCCTTTGACCGCGGATGGCCTCGAGGCGCGACTGTGCCTGGGTGAGGCTGATGAGGAAGACCGGCATCCCGAAGCCGAGCGCCACGGCAGCACCGACCACCATCAGCCTGCCGTAGAGCCCGGTCCCCGTGAGTCCGCCGACGGGAAGTGCCGAGCGGCGGATCGATGCTTCGGCCAGCAGGTAGGCCGCCGCGCCGAGGATCACGCCCAGCACCACTCCCTGCACCAGCACCTTGGCCGCTTCGACGTACGGCAACGCCGCGAAAAGCCGGAGCTGGATGGCGCCGAGGGCATAGCCGCCGGAGCTCACCGTGAGGGCGAGCAGTCCGGCCCGGCGCGGCAACAATGCGATGTCGCGAGAGGCCCCGGAATGGCCGGACTCGTGGCGCCAGGCCATCCGACGCCAGAGCAGCCAGGTCCCGAGCACCACGCCGAGCCATCCGACCACCGGCACTTCCCAGGCATAGCAGATGACGACCCAGCGGAGCTGGTCGGCGTTGACACGCCACCAGACCGCAGAGAACGCGATCCCGACCACCCACCAGCAGAGCGTGCTGGTGAGCCAGAGGCGGAGCGCGAGTCGGCGGCCGAGGGAGTCGAGAGGGGTGCGCATGAGGCTCTTCATCAAGATGCACCTTGCGGCACGGCTGGGCCAGCCTGATATCTTCCCTCCCATGGATCGCACATTCGCAGCACTTGGCGCCCTGTCCGCCGCGATCGCCGTGGCGGCCGGCGCCTTCGGGGCCCACGCGCTCAAGGGACACCTCTCCCCTGATGATCTGGCCGTTTTCGAGACGAGCGCGAGGTACCAGATGTATCACGCGCTGGCACTCCTGGCCGTGGCGTGGGCAGCATCCCGATGGCCCGGCGGGGCGATGAATGCCGCAGGCTGGCTCTTCGTCATCGGGACCCTGCTCTTCTCCGGCAGCCTCTACGCCTTGGCGCTCTCAGGCGTGCGCTGGCTCGGCGCGGTCACGCCGCTCGGCGGACTTGCCTTCCTGGCGGGGTGGCTCTGCCTCGCAGTCGGCGCCTGGCGCGGCCGACCGTGACCGACGGCGGGACCGAGTACGGCACCCTCCTGGTCCAGCTCGACCGCTGGTCCGCCGACGCGCATGCCCGGCATCCAGGGGTCATCCCCTGCCGCCTCGGATGTACCGCATGCTGCCATGGTCCGTTCGACATCTCCGCGGCCGATGCCGAGCTACTGGGTCAGGGGCTGCAGATGCTGGAGCCGGGAGTGCGGGCCGGTGTGCGCGAGCGGGCCGGACGGCTTTTGACCGCGATGCAACGGGCAGCACCGGAATGGGGGCCGCCCTGGCATATCGAGGACATCGGCGAGGATCGGTTCGACGAGCTGGTCGAGTCGCTGGCGAGTGAACCGTGCCCGCTCCTGGGCGCCGATGGCGGGTGCCTCGTGTATGCGCACCGGCCGGCGGTCTGCCGGATGATGGGACTCGGGATGCGGACACCGGAGGGCGATATCGACAACGCCTGCCCCATCCAGCACCAGTTCCCCGAATACACCGCACTCCCGCCGCAGCGGTTCGACCTGGCGGCGTTCGAGCGAGAGGAAGAGCGGCTGATCGTGCGGGCGGGCGGTGCCGAGACCACCATCGCGGCCGTGGCGGGAGCATAGGCAGCACTGCCGGTCAGGATGCCACAAGCAAGGGGCTCCGATGGGATATCGGGGCCCCTTAATGTGCTACGGCCGATCTCCATCAGCTGACCAAGTGCTGCAGGCCCCGGTTGTACGTGAAGAGGGTGAACAGCGCGACGATGACCACGACGGCGATGATGATCGGGAAGACGAAGGCGCCGCTGAAGATCCGGCTGTCATTCTTCAGGTGCATGTAGAACGCGGCCACCAAGGCGAACTTGGCCGCGGAGAGCAGCACCAGCAGGAGGATGAAGTTCGGGTCGACGAACGAAGCGATGGCACCCTTGATGCTGCCGTCGTGGATCGAGTAGGTCACGACCTCGAGCGCGGTCAGCGCGAACAGGATCAGCGCGATGGCGGTGTAGGTCTTCCACCCGGAGTGGCCGCGGGCCTCGGCGGGGGCGGGGGCGGCGGCGGCAGCGTGCGCATTCATGGCGGTCGGACCCCTCACTTCATCAGGTAGACGACAGGGAAGATCACGATCCACACCACGTCGACGAAATGCCAGTACAGTGCCGCGATCTCCAGGTTCAGCGCCTTCTCAGGCGTCAGCTTGCCGCGGAGGCCCTGGATGAAGAGCGTGATGAGCCAGAGCACGCCCACCGACACGTGGGTGCCGTGGAACCCGGTCAGGGTGAAGAAGCTCGCCCCGAACAGGTTGGTATGGATGGTCAGGCCCTTCTGGACGAAATGCGTGAACTCGTAGACCTGCATCCCGACGAAGAAGAGCCCGCACAGGATGGTGAGCCCCAGGAAGCTCAGGAACTGCCCCCGCTTGCCGTGCTGCAGGCCGTTCAAGGCCAGCACCACGAAGAATGAGCTGAACAGGAGGAGAGCGGTGCCGATGGTCACCAGCCCGATCTCGAGGATGTCGCTCGGGAACGGGCCGACCTTGCTCTGCCCCCGATAGATCACGTAGGTCGAGATCAGGGAGGCAAAGAAGAGGCACTCCGACCCGATGAAGATCCAGATCGCCAGCTTTCGGCTGTCGAGGCCGGTCGTGGTCGGCGGGTGCAATGCGTGCGCGTCGTGGGTCACATCGATCTCCGAGGGGTCATTCGACCGGTTCGAACGCCCAGTTGAACACAGACACGAGGAGCAACGCCGCCCCCGCCAGGATGATCGGAAGCTTGACCCCGACCAGGAAGCCAACGAGGAAGATCAGGATCCCCCACGCCGCGAAGAACGGCCAGTAGCTCGACGGGGGCATGTGGATCCCCGCTCCCGATCCGCGGACCGGCTCGGGCAACGTGCCGCCGGCCTTCCGCTTGGCCGCCCAGAGCGGATCGCGTCCGTCGACCGTCGGGATCTGCTCGAAGTTGTGCGGCGGCGGCGGCGAGGGAATGGACCACTCGAGGGTGGCGCCGCCCCACGGATCGGCCGGGACCGGTGTCGTCGGGCGGGTGCGCCAGGTCTTGATGATGTTGATCAGGAAGACCAGGAATGAGGTGCCCAGGATGAGCGACCCGGCGGTGGCGACCGCATTCCAGAACGAGAACCCGAGTCCGGTCGGGTAAGTGTAGACCCTGCGTGGCATCCCGTTGAGTCCCAAGAAATGCATCGGGAAGAACGTCAGGTTGAACCCGATCAGCATGAGCCAGAAATGCACCTTGCCCAAGCGCTCATCCAGCATCCGGCCGAACATCTTGGGGAACCAGTAATAGGCGCCCGCCGTCAGCGCGAAGATCGACCCGCCGAAGAGCACATAGTGGAAGTGCGCCACGACGAAGTAGGTGTCGGTCTGCTGCAGGTCGGCCGGGGGCACCGCGTGCATCACGCCGGAGAGGCCGCCGATGATGAACATCGCGATGAACCCGAGCGCGAACATCATCGGCACCCGGAAGCGGAGACTGCCGCCCCAGATGGTGGCGATCCAGTTGAAGATCTTGACGCCGGTCGGGATCGCGATCAACATCGTGGTGAGCGAGAACACCGTGTCCGCGATCGGTCCCATCCCGACGGCGAACATGTGGTGGCTCCACACCCCGAACCCGAGGAACGCGATGAAGATGCCGGAGAACACCATCGCGGTGTAGCCGAAGATCGGCTTGCGCGAGAAGACCGGGAGCACTTCCGATACGATCCCGAAGGCCGGCAGGATCAGGATGTACACCTCGGGATGTCCGAAGATCCAGAACAGGTGCTGCCAGAGGACCGGATCGCCACCACCGGTCGGCACGTAGAAGCTGGTACCGAAGAATCGGTCCATCATCAGCAGGATCAGCGCGACCGTGATGACCGGGAACGCCAGCAGCAGCAGCACCTGCGTGATGAGGCTCATCCACGTGAAGATCGGCATCCGGAGGAGCTTCATCCCGGGCGCCCGCATGTTGATGATCGTCGTGGCGAAATTGACCGCCGCCGCCAGCGAGGCGATGCCCAGCATCTGGAGGCCGAGGAGCCAGAAGTCGATGTTGATGGCCGGCGAATACTGGATGCTCGTCAGGTTGGCATATCCGAACCAGCCGGCGTTCGGCGCCGCGTGGAACAGGAAGCTCGAGTTGATGAACAGCCCGCCCAGCAGGAACACCCAGTAGCTGAAGGCGTTGAGCCGGGGGAACGCCACGTCCCGGGCACCGATCTGCAGCGGGATCATGAAATTGAAGAACATCGCCGACAACGGCATCACCGCGAGGAAGATCATCGTGGTGCCGTGCATCGTGAAGACCTGGTTGTACACCTCGGGCGACAGGAACGTGTTGTCCGGCCGCCCCAGCTGCCAGCGGAGCAGCAGCGCTTCGAGCCCACCGATCAGGAAGAAGAGGAACGCGGTCGCACCGTAGAGGATGCCGATGCGCTTGTGATCGACGGTGGTGATCCAGCTCCACACGCCCGTCGCCTCGTGGGAGGCGCCGGCGGCGTGGTCGCGGGGAAGGGCGGCAGTGGCCATCGTATCTGTCAGGCTCTCGTGAGGGTCGACGCGCTCAACGATGCGCGCGGACGTAGTGGACGAGTGCAGCGATCTCGGGTTCGGTCAGCGGGCGAGGGAGCTTCATCAACGCGCCCGGCTTTGCCGCCTGCGGGTCCCGGAGCCAGATCGACATGGTCGAATCGCTCTCGGGGAACAATCCCGCCACGATGGTCCCACGACTGGCCACGTGGGACAGGTTGGGGCCCATCATCGACATGATGTGCTCGGTAGGTTGCCCGGCCATCGCGTGGCAGCCGACGCATCCCGCCGTGATGAAGAGTGCCTTCCCGACCTTGAAGAGCGAATCGGTGGAATCGCCGGCGAAGGGCATCAACTGCGCCTGTTCCCACTGGGCGAACGTCGCCGAGTCCTGGACCACGATCCGGAAGCCCATCCGCCCGTGTTCCTCGCCGCAGAACTCGGCGCATTGCGATGGGTAGGTGCCGACGGTGTCGGCCTTGAACCAGAAGTGGTTGGTGTGCCCCGGGATCATGTCGCGCTTCCCGGCGAACTGCGGAACCCAGAAGCTGTGGATCACGTCCGCCGAGGTGAGGCGGAGGTCCACCGTGCGGCCGAGCGGCACGTGCATCTCGTCGGCCGTGACCACCGTGTCCTTCCCCATCGGGTAGCGGAACTCGAACCACCATTGGTGGCCGATCACGTCGACCTGCACCGAATTGCCGCCGGGCAGTTCCGACGTCTTGAAGATCGTCTTGACGGTGGGGACCGCGATGATGGCCAGGATGATGGCCGGGATGATGGTCCAGGTGATCTCGAGGACGAGATTGCCGTGGGTCTGCTTCGGCTCGGGATCGCCGGGACGCTCCCGGAACTTGATCATCGCAAAGACCAGGGCGCCCTCGACGAGGATGAACACGCCGGTCGCCCACCACACCGTGGTGAACAGCAGGTGATCCACCATCCGGGCAAAGTCGCCCTTGGGGAGCAATGTGGTCTGGGGATAGTGTTCGGCGCAGCCGGCCACGACCAGCGCCAACAGCGGCGCCAGCCAGCGTGACCAACGGCCGGAACGGAACGACGGTTCGGCGGAACGAGGCATCAAGCGATCATCCTTGGGCGGTACCGGGCCAGGGGCCGGTGGAAAACACGCAGGCAGAATAGCCGCCGCAATGCACCACGTCAAGGAATTCATCATCAGAATGAAGACGGCCTGAAACGAAGATGAAGACGACGGACGAGGCGGCCGGAAGGCGCCCGGAGCCCGAGGAAGATCGGGACATCCAGACCTGGATCCGAATCGATCGATCGGAAACTTTCAAGGCCTGCTGTTCGTTCCCGACTCCAACGTTGTTCGTATCGATCGGGCCACCCGCCACCACCTACCCGGAACGAGCCTCCCATGACCGCCGCTGAACGCCAGGCACTCATCCGCCAATACGCCGCCGGTCCCGCCAAGATCAAGGCGGCCCTCGCGCAGGTCCCCGCCGACGCACTGCAGTGGCGCCCGGGCCCGGGGAAATGGTCGGTCCATGAGATCGTGATCCACTGCGCCGACAGCGAGGTCCAGGCCCACACGAGGATCCGGGCACTCCTGGCCGATGCCGATCCGGTCATCCACGCCTATGACCAGGACCGCTGGGCCGTCGCACTCGACTACCACCGACGCCCGCTCGCACCGGCGCTCGCCACCATCGAGGCGGTCCGCGCCAACACCGTCGCGCTCATCGAATCGCTCACTGACGGGCAGTGGGCCCGTACCGGGCGCCATACGGAGTCAGGCCCCTTCTCGGCAGAAAAGTGGCTCACGATCTACGCCAAGCACCTCGATCAGGAGCGGCACGAAGGACAGATCCTGCGGAACCTGGAAGCGTGGCGCGGGCGGGGGAAGTAGGAGGAGGAGACGAGAGGAGAGGAGGCGATGGACGTGAGGAGGAGGTAAGGAATCAATGGTGGACTCGTGAGTCGCCGGCGACGTCATCCTGACACCGAGAGCCGCGCGGCCGAAGGATCGGCCAATCTGCCGATCGATCCTTCGGCCCTTCGGGCCTCAGGATGACGTGCTCGGAAAAGCCTCCCGCTCGCCTCTTCGCCTCCTCCCCTCTTCCTGCCTTTTCTCTTGATTCCCCCTCGCGCGCTACTCGATCGGCACGTCGAACCGTACCTCGCGCTCGACCGGATACGAATAGTGCCACCACTCCATGTCGTACTGCTGGAACCCTTCCGCTTCCATCGCATGGCGGAGCAGGTCGCGGTCCGTGCGAGCCAGTCCGGTCGCGTTGGCCTCGTGGGCCTCGGGTGAGAAGGTGTCGAAGGGCGTCCCCATCTCGAGCGGACGCCCGGACTTCAAGTCGCGTAGGGTCAGGTCGATCGCCAGGCCCAAGTTATGGCGGCTCCGGCTGGCGATGTAGCCACCGGTCACCAGTTCCGGTCGGCCTACCCGCGAGGCCCACGCCACCATCTCGGCGGTGGCGCGGGCGGGCCGGTAGCTGTCGTAGATGAGGAGTCCGAGGCCCTGCCGGCGGAGCCGTGCCTCGACCCGCACCAGTGCGGCAGCGGCCTCGCGTCGAGTGAAGGCGCGATCGGCGGTGTATCCGGGAAGAGGCGCACCGGTGAAGTTGGAGTCGGTACGGTAGCGCAGGTCGACTGTGATGGTCGGATCGAGGGTGCGAACGTCGACCATCAGTGAATCGAATACGCGCTGATCGACCACAAGCGGCGTGGTGTCGGCAGGGGACTGCGGCGCGACGGCGAGGAGCAGGAGGAGAGGGAGCATGGGGGGAATATGGCTCGGATCGCCCCGGACGTCATCCTGAGCAGAGCGAAAGATCGGCTGGCCTTCAGGGGTCCTCGTCATCCTGAGCAGAGCGAACGATCGGCTGGCCTTCAGGGGTCCTCGTCATCCTGAGCAGAGCGAAGGATCGGCTGGCCTTCAGGGGTCCTCGTCATCCTGAGCAGAGCGAAGGATCGGCCCGCTACCGAAGTTCTCCCAACTCGTCTGCACCAAGATCTCGCCACTCAGGGTTCGTGGCCTCGATGAGATCGACCTTCCGTTGACGCCGCCAACCCTTGAGCTGCCGCTCCCGCTCGACCATTGCCCGGGAAGACGGCGTCAACTCGAAATAGACCAGCCGATCGACCGAGTACCGATGAGTGAATCCCTCTCTCAGCCCCAGACGGTGCTCTGCGACACGCTTGCGCAGGTCGGACGTCGAGCCGATGTACAACACCCGATTTCGATTGGCGAGGATGTAGACGTAGTACACAGAGTCCTTGGTGGCGGGCCGATCCTTCCCGCTCGCTGCGCTCGGTGTCAGGATGACGTGCGCCGGAGCGACGGGCCGATCCTTCGCTTCGCTCAGGATGACGTCGATCCTAAGGTCGGCTTCGGCATGTCGATAACCGAAATCGCGCACGGAGGCCCCGAAGATCGCCCACCGCATTGCGCCCCTCCGCTCCGGCCTGCATTATCGGGAACCCATTTCTCCCGGATACCCCAATGACCGATCGCCGCACCTTCCTCGCCGCCCTCGCCGCCCCGGCCGCCGCACGCGCCCTCAGCGTGCCCGCCGCCCACCCCGCCGCGTCCCCGATCCTGGACGTCACCGACCCCCGGCCCCGGATGCCCGATCAGATCGGCGTCCGGGACGACGAGAAGTTCTGGAAGGAGCTGCGACGCGAGTTCACGATCCCCAAGGACGAGGTGTTCTTCAATACCGGCACGATGGGATCGAGCCCCCGGATCGTGCAGGAGACGGTCATCGATCACATGCGCCACGTCGACCGCGATGTGGCCCACTGGGACTACAAGGGCGACCACGAGCAGTACTTCACCGGCTACTTCAACGAACGCGGCTTTCGCGACCAACTGGGCCAGGTGCTCAACTGCAGCGGCAAGGACGTGGCCCTCTGTCAGAACGCCACGTTCGGGATGAACTTCGTCGCCAACGGGCTCGAACTCACTGCCGGTGACGAGGTGATCGTCACCGACCAGGCCCACCCCGGCGGCCGCAAAGGATTCGACCTCCGCGCCAAGCGGGAAGGGATCGTGGTGAAGGAAGTGAAGGTCCCCGACCCCGTCGCCTCACCCGACCAGCTCATCGACGGATTCACGGCCCTCACCACACCCAGGACCAAGGTCTGGGCCATCCCCCATATCTCCTCCGGCCGCGCCATCCGCTATCCGGTGGAGAAGCTCTGCGCCCTGGCCCACGACCGCGGCATCTTCTCCGCTGTGGACGGCGCCCAGGCGCTCGGCCATCTCGCCGTCGACGTGCAGGCGATGGGCTGCGACGCGTACTTCGGTTCTCCCCACAAGTGGATCCTGGCGCCCAAGGGCACCGGGTTCCTCTACGTCCGCCCCGAACGCCAGAAGGGACTCTGGGCGACGCTCGCCTCGTTCGCATGGGATGATCAGGACGACCGGATGTTCGCCCTGATGCAATACGGCACCGGCAACCTGAGCCTGCTCAAGGGGCTCGGGAAGGCGATCGAGTTCCACCTCCAGATCGGCCCGAAGCGCGTCCAGGACCGGATCCTCGGTATGGCGGACCGGCTCCGGACCGCCCTCCAGGGTGTCCCGGGCGCCACCTTCGCCTCGCCGCTCCATCCCGACCTCACCTGCGCGTCGACGGTCTACGGGCTGAAGGGTGTCACCGGCGACGCGATCCAGGACTACCTCTGGGACCACGGCAAGATCCGGGTCCGCAGCGAGGGCCCGGTCGGCGTTCGACACTGCTGCCACATCTACAACTCGCCGGCCGATGTGGACCGGGCGGTGGCGCTTCTGCGGTCGATGCCGCGGACGTAGCAACTGCCTGAACCATCCCTCGCTGCGCCCGGGGTGGCGCAGCACAACACACCACGGAGGCACGGAGGAACACGGAGCGGCACGGAGAACTACAGGTAACATGGGTGGCCAGCGGAAGCCCGTTCGTGAGGCAGCGTGACCGCGCTACCGTAACCCACGATCCCGGCCTGGAAGTTCGACCGACCACCCACACCACCAGCAGTCCTCCGTGCCTTGGCAGTTATTCTCCGTGCCTCCGTGTTCCGCGGTTGTTGTCGAGTCACGATCCTGGACAGCAAGAGCAGACCATTCCTCGACCGCTTCCGGCGCCCGCCACTCCTCCCCCTATCGCACCCACCGGGCGGGGTTATAATAGAAGGAGATATCAGCGGTCCCGGGCGGGAAGATGCCCGGGATCGTCTCCTTTTACTGTCAACGGACTATTCCCATGATCCGTGAGATGCGAAACAAGCTCGGCAAGGAGATCGAAGACCTCTCCCACGAGCTCACCGTGACCCTCCCCCAGGCCATCGCCACCGCGGTCGCGATGGGCGACCTGCGCGAGAACTCGGAATACAAGGCCGCCCTGGAGCGCCAGCAGTTCGTCCAGGCCCGACTGGGCCAGCTCCATCAGCGCCTGAACCAGCTCCACCAGCTTTCGGCCATCGAGACCCCCGCCAACGAAGTGGGCCTGGGGTCGACGGTCACCGTGCTCGACGTCAAGACCAAGGAGAAGGAAGTTTTCGTGCTGGTCTTCGGCGAAATGGCCGATGTGGACTCAGGTCACATCACCATCGCATCCCCGCTCGGTCGAGCGCTCAAAGGCCGCAAGGTGGGCGATCAAGTGGAACTCATCCTCCCCACGATGCGCCGCCAGCTCAAGGTCGTGGGCCTGGAAGCGGTCACGAAGGAGGCGTAGTGGACTTCCCCAAGAAACAGCTCCTCGTCGTCGGCGATCGGGTGCTCATCACGCCCGAAGAGGGAGAAGAGCGCACCCGCGTCGGGCTCTACCTCCCCGCCACCGCCCTCGACTCCCAACAGGTCCAGAGCGGCACGGTCATCGGCACCGGCCCCGGCGAGCCGATCGACGACGTCTCCGCCCTCGACGCCGAACCGTGGAAGCTCGGCACCAAGGACCAACGCTTTCGTCCGATGCAGGCGCGGATCGGAGATCACGCGATCTTCTTCCGCAAGGCCGCGGTCGAGATCACTTTCGAGGAAAAGCGCTATCTCGTAGTCCCCCTCGCGGCGATCCTGGTGCTGGTGCGACAGGATATGCCTGTCTGACGGACGATCTGCGCGTGACACGTCATCCTGAGGACGCGCAGCGTTCGAAGGATCGGCCCATCACCTAGCCGATCCTTCGGCGCCTCCGGCGCCTCAGGATGACGTTTCGTCGAGCTGAGTCCTCCTCACCTCTTCCCCTCCTGTCCCCAGACTTCGATGCCCGCCTCCCGACCCCCCTCGTCCCGCCAGTACCGCGCCGCCATGTGGCTCATGGTGGTGCTGGCCGCCCTGGCGCTGGTTCCGACCGTCGCTGGCGCCCGCGGGGTCGTACCGCGCGCGGTCGGGGCCGCTTCGGGCGCGTTGGCCTTTGCCGCACTCGTCCTTGCCGGGCTCCTCGGCCTCAAGGGCGTGCGGCTCGCGGCGGCGGCCCGGGACGAAGCCGCCGAGCAGGCCGCGATGGTGATCCTGGCGGCCATGCTCAAGGACAAGACCCGTGAGGAGCTGGAGCCGCTCGCGCGATTGAAAGGTGCCGCCGGACAGGCGGCGCGGATGATCCTGGACCGCTGATGTGCTACCTCCTCCGTCTCGCGAGCCCGCTCACCTTGAGCGAGATCCGCTCGATGCTTCCCGCCGGGATGACCGCCGACCTGCGCGACGCCTCCGAACTCCGCCCCTGGCGCACCCTGCTCCCCGAGACCCAGACCGTCGCCGCCCTGCTCCACGGCGGTTGCTCTTGCGACCTCGTCCGTCCCGCCCCTCCGGACGCCAAGATCGACGGCGCCGAGATCCGCAGGCGTTACCGCGCGCTCGGCGCCAGCCGGACCACGGTCATCGATGCACTGGATCGCCACGCCCGGAACCGCTCCCTGCGGCAGTACGCCCCGGGACACTGGCCAGTGGCACTCAATCGCTTCGTGGCCGAGCATGCCAGGAACGCCGGGGACGCGGGGACAGGATACCTGCTGGAGTATGAGGCGGATGGACGAATGGACGGATGGGCGGATGCTCTCGGGCGCGTCCCCACCCGACCATCCGTCCATGCGCCCATCCGCCTGGCCGTACCCGTCCGCCACGACCACGCATGGCTGGTGCCTGACCGGGTGATCATCGTGACTCCGTAGCGCATTCAGCGCGCCGGCCCGCAGGCACTATATTCGTTCCCCGGCAGTCTCTGCCGTGGAGCCAATGACATCCGAACCAGCCGGCGCCTTGCCGCCGGAACCGAACGACCCCGGACCCGACGCCGCCGAGCCCTCGACGCTGCGCCGGCTCAAGCACGCGCTCTTCGGCCGCCCCCGCGACCTGACCGACACCGGCCTTTTCCACCGGCTCTCTCTCATCCCCTTCCTGGCCTGGGTGGGACTTGGCGCCGACGGGTTGTCGTCGTCCTCCTACGGCCCCGAAGAGGCGTTCCGCGCGCTGGGACAGCACACCTACCTGGCGCTCGGCCTCGCGGTCGTCACCGCCTTTACCGTCCTCCTCATCTCGGCGGCGTACAGCCGGCTGATCGAAGAGTTCCCCACCGGCGGCGGCGGGTATGTGGTGGCCACCAAGCTCCTGGGGCCGAGCGCCGGCGTCATCTCCGGCAGCGCGCTGCTGGTCGACTACGTGCTGACCATCACGACGTCGCTCGCTGCGGCCGGCGACGCGCTCTTCAGCCTGCTCGGCCCCCAGTGGGTGCCGCTCAAGCTCCCGCTCGAATGCGTGCTGCTGGTGATGCTCACCGGGCTCAACATCCGGGGCGTACGGGAATCGGTCATCGCGCTGCTCCCGATCTTCCTCCTGTTCGTCATCACCCACATCATCGTGATCGGCGGCGGGATCGTGGCACACCTGGGCCGGGTGCCCGAGGTGGTCCAGCAGGTCCACACCGGGTACTCGAACGGGATGTCGATGCTCGGCGCCGTGGGGATGACCCTGCTCTTCGTGCGGGCGTACTCCCTGGGCGGCGGCACCTATACCGGGATCGAGGCCGTGTCGAACGGTCTTCCCATCATGCGCGACCCCAAGGTCAGGACCGGCAAGCGCACGATGCTCTATATGGCGACCTCATTGGCGTTCACCGCCGGCGGGTTGATCGTCTGCTACCTGCTCTGGGGCATCGGGCCGGTCGAGGGCAAGACGATGAACGCCGTGCTGGTGGAGCGGATGGTCGGCGGGATGCCGTTCGGCCATCTCTTCTTCATCCTGACGCTCTTTTCGGAAGGGGCCCTGCTGCTCGTGGCCGCCCAGGCGGGCTTCATCGACGGCCCCCGAGTGCTCGCCAACATGGCGGTCGACTCGTGGGTCCCGCACCGCTTTGCCGCACTCTCCGAACGGCTCACCACCCAGAACGGGATCGTCCTGATGGGCATCGCCGCGCTCGCGGCGCTGCTCTACACCCAGGGACAGGTGAGCCACCTGATCGTGATGTACAGCATCAACGTGTTCCTCACCTTCTCGCTCTCGATGTTCGCGATGCTCAAGCATTGGCGCGCGGCCAAGGGACGCGCCGACCGCGGTCGCCGGATGACGCTCTTTGCTGCCGGCTTCGCGATGTGCGTCACCATCCTCGGCATCACGCTCGTCGAGAAGTTCAGCGAGGGCGGCTGGGTCACCATCACGGTCACCGCGGTGCTGATCGGCGTCTGTCTCTGGATCCGCCGCCACTACCGCAGGTCCAGCGCCTCGGTCGAAGAGCTCTACCGCCAGCTGGGCGACCTCCCCACCACCGTCAAGCCCGGCGCCACGCCCGCGGTCCTGGACCCGAAGGCGCCGACCGCCGTGATGCTCGTGGCCTCATTCGGCGGGATCGGGATCCACACGCTGCTGAACATCTTCCGCGCCTTCCCGGGCCACTTCAAGAATGTCGTGTTCATCTCCGTTGGCGTCGTCGACTCCGGGGAGTTCAAGGGAGAACACGCCGTCCACGAGCTCAAGGCGCGCACCGACGAGATGCTGGCCCGCTATGTGAGCCTGGCCCAGGGACTTGGCGTTGCTGCGGCGTCTCGGATGGCCATCGGCACCGAGGTGGTGGAGACCGCGGAGCATCTCTGCCTCGACGTCGGGAAGGATTTTCCGCGGAGCACCTTCTTTGCCGGGAAGATGATCTTCCAGCGGGAGACCTGGTATCAGGGCATCCTCCACAACGAGACCGCCTTCGCCATCCAGAAGCGACTGCAGTGGGCGGGAAAGACCATGGTGACGATGCCGGTCCGGGTTCGGGAGGCATGACTGGCACTTCCGCACGCCATGGACGTAGTGTTGTGACACCCCCTTACCTGATCATCGGGATCTCCATGCGCCGCGTCATTCTCCTCGCGTCACTCATCATCGCCCCCGCCCTGGGCCTTGCGGCCCAGACCCGCGTCTTTACCCACGCCGACACGCTGCGCGGTTCCAATACCCCCGAGCGCGCCTGGTGGGACGCCACATTCTACGACCTCCACGTCCGGGTAGATCCTGCCGACAGCAGCATCATCGGCGCGAACGGCATCACCTACCGGGTGCTCTCCCCCGGAAAGGTGATGCAGATCGACCTCCAGCCGCCGCTCGACATCGACAGCATCATCCAGGACGGGCGGCACCTTGCGTCCCGGCGCGATGGCAACGCGTTCTTCGTATCGCTCAAGGCCAAGCAACGAACGGGCCAGCGCAAGACGGTGTGGGTCTACTACCACGGCAGCTGGCGCCCCACCGCGGCCGACACCGGCCGGCGCCGGTTTGGCGGCCCCTTCCACTGGAACACCGACTCGCTCGGTCGGCCGTGGATCGCCACGGCGGACGAAGGCCCCGGTGCGAGCACCTGGTGGCCGGTCAAGGATCTCCCCGCGGACGAGCCCGACAGCCAGCGGATCGCCATCACCGTGCCCGATCCGATGATCGACGTCTCCAACGGCCGGCTCCGTTCCACCACTCACAATCCCGATGGCACCACGACCTTTGAATGGTTCGTCGCAGATCCGATCAACACCTACGACGTGGCGATCAACGCGACCGCGGGCTATGTCGCCGTGCGCGATACGTTCACCGGCACCAACGGACCCCTCACCATCGAGTTCTGGTCGCTGGCCGCGCACCGTGCCGAGGCCGAAGCGCTGATCCCCCAGGTCAAGACCATGCTGGGCTGCTTCGAACATTGGTTCGGACCCTATCCCTGGTATCCCGACGGCTACAAGCTGATCGAGGCTCCCTACCTCGGGATGGAGCACCAGAGCGGGATCGCGTACGGCAACCGATACCTCCCGGGGTACATCGGCCGCGACCTCTCCGGCACCGGCGAGGGGCTGGGATGGGACTACATCGTGGTGCACGAAAGCGCCCACGAATGGTTCGGCAACAACATCAGCGCCAAGGACCACGCCGACATGTGGATCCACGAGAGCTTCGCGATGTACGCCGAGGCGCTCTATCTCGAGTGCACCAAGGACCACGCCGCGGGGGACCGTTACCTCGTCGGCGTCAGGAAGAACATCAAGAACGACGAGCCGATCATCGGCACCTACGGTGTCAATGACACGCCCCGTTCGCAGGACCGGTACTTCAAGGGCGCCAACATGCTGATGACGTTGCGCGCCGCAGTGAATGACGACGCGAAGTGGCTGGCGACGCTGCGCGGCCTCAACGCCACCTTCTGGCACCAGACGGTGACGGCCAAGGATATTCGCGATTACATGAGCGCCCATACTGGCGTCGACCTCCAGAAGATCTTCGTCCAGTACCAGGAAACGACGATGATCCCGGCGCTCCAGTACAAGAGCGACGGGACGACGCTTTCCTACCGCTGGAACAACGTCATTCCCGGCTTCGCGATGCCGGTCGGCGTGGCGCTCGGCCCCGACAGCACCGCCTATACCCGCCTGACCCCGACCGCCGACTGGCAGACGATGCCCTCGACCTTGAGCGACAGCGCTCAAGTGTGGGTGGATCCGGAGTTCTACGTGACGGCGGAGCTGGTCAAGAACTGACCGACGGTGGTCGCGGCAGCATCCAGCGCACCGGCCGTCCCGCGTGGGGCGGCCGGTCGCTTTCCATCCACCGTGAACATTTCCAGACCGGGAGACGTCCCTATGACAACTTCCGCCCGGTGCCCAGGATGGAGCGTTGATGCCTGAAAGAGGTCGGTCGGGGGAGGAAACGCTTCGGCTCCATCTGGTGGTGCTCCGGTGCCAGGCGGGGGACGAGCGAGCGTTCGCCCAGCTCTTCGAGTGGTTCGGCGAGCGCACCCTCCGACACCTGCGGGCGTTGGTCGATGAGGAGGCGGAGGATGCACAGCAGGAGCTCTGGCTGGCGGTATATCGCGGCCTCGGTGGATTGAGCGATCCGGCAGCCTTCCGGACCTGGCTCTTCCAGACCACCCGGCACCGGGCCTTTGACCTGCTGCGGCGCCGGAAGCGGGAACAGCGACTGCTCGAGCTGACCGCGGCGGAGCAGACGATCGACGGTGAGGCCATCGACGACGGCTCCACCCTCGGCCCCGATGACCTGGAGCTGGCGGAGACGATGGCGGCGCTCTCGCCGATCCACCGGGAGGTCCTGCTTTTGCGATATCAGAACGACTTGAGCTACGCGGAGATCGCGCTGGTGGCCGGCTGTTCGATCGGGACCGTCAAATCCCGGCTGCACCAGGCCAAGGCGCGATTGCGGGAGACCATCAACCGAAGGGGAACATCATGAAGACCGAGAGCGCGAGCGCGGGACCGACCTGGGAAGTGATCGATGCCGAGAAGCGCCGCGACCGTTTCCTCCGGCGGGTGAACTTCGCAGCGTGGGGCGCCGTATGCGCCGTCGTGCTTGTGTACGCGGTGGCGATCGGCACGATCATCGTCTGGGCGGTCAAGAGAAGCGCGGTGGGGGCCGGGTCGCTGCTGGATGCGTTGCCCATGCTCCTTCCCTTGGTCACGATCATCGGTGTGGTCTGCCTCCTCATTGCTGTCCTGACGACGATCGCCATCTTCCTCCGCTTCCGGACCGCGAGCCTGGCGGAGATCCAGCTCCGACTCGCGGCGCTCGAGCGGATGCTCGCGTCACCACCCGACCAAACCCGAAATTGAGGCTCTCAGGTGTTCCGCTCAGCGCTCCCGAGGAGGGCGCATCTGCAGTCCCGCCCCTACCGTCCGAAGAAGCTCAGCCCGAAGTGCATCTGCCGGTCGGCGGCGTAGCGCGAATTGAGCGACCAGGTGAAATGCGCCGCCAGGTTGAAGGGTGAGAGGAACGGCGTCAGGTTGCCCAACCCGAACCCGACCTCGCCGTAGCCGCGTGGCGCGGTGAGGAGCATCTGGTCGGCGGGCTGGGGCGCGTGGTCCACGAAGTCGGTCCAGAACACGCCCCCCTGCACGCTCAGCGTGAACGGCAGCCGGTCGATCAGCGGCAGGTGACTCCGTGAAAAGAGCAGCCGGTCGAAGTCGTGCTGCACGGTGATCATCGCCGCGCGGTTGCCGGCGTAGTTCGTGTCGCCCAGGGTATTGAACCCGCCACTCTGGTAGGTGAGCGCCTTCATCCCGAAGTCGACGGTGAAATACCGTTGCGCCGGCATGGTCCCCGACCCGATCCCCGCCGCCGCAGTGATGGTGGTGACGCCCAGCCCCAGGGTCCGCTGCCGCCGCTGTACCTGCAGCGAATAGCGCTGGTAGGTGAAGTCGTCCGGAATGATGGTCGGCGCCGCGAGCTCGGCGCCGAGGCTCACGCGCGTCCAGGTGGCCGCTGGCAGGCGATCGGTGCGGGTGCCGGTGCGCCGCATCGGCCGCGAGTCGTAGGAAATGGTCGCACCCAGGGTGCGGAGCTGGCCGTCGGTGATCGGGATGTTGGGCCGGATCGGTCGGCGGGAACGGAACACCGAATAGTCGGTGACCACTGGCAGCGTGGATTGCGCCTCGTCATCGTAGCGCAGTTCCAGGTCGGTGAAATCGGCCACTTTGGTGGTGAGTGAGAGCGTGGTCCCCCGTTCCCGGTAGTAATCGAGGGGATCGATCCCGAAGAGCAGCGCGCGCACCGTCGGATTGTACGATCCCGAGACGAACGTCGGGCGGGTCACCACCTGATCGTGGTACTGGAGCCCCAGCCACGTCCGCTGGTCGGCAGAGAGGCGCGTTCGGCCGGACACTGAGAACTCGCCTGCGTCGCTCCCGGTGGCATACCCCACGCTGCCATCGGCACCGAGCCCGGGATGCGAGTCCCATCCCGCACCGATCCCGAGGTAGGCGCCTTCGACGCGATTGAAGTGGAAAAAGGCGGGGTCGGTCAGCAGGCGGATCGAGGTGGCGATGCCGCGTCGGGCGCGGGTCGGGAGATCTGGCGGGCGGCGCGCGATCGAGTCGATCCGCAGCCAGGCGGCGCGCTCCGCCGGCGAGAGCGGAAAGGCCGAGTCAGTGGCGGCCCAGAGGGTGCTGTCGGGACGGTCGGCGGCGAGATCCACGGCGATACGCACCTCGCCCAGGTCGGCGGGGGCGTTGCCGCGGTCGAACTCGAAGTCGCTCAATTCCGCCAGATGCTCGAATGCGAGATCGTGCGGGAAGCGCGGCAACGGGATCGAGAGGTGGAGCTCGCCGCTCAGGGTGATGCGATACGGCATCCAGCGGCCCGCGGCCCCCGGACGCAGGAGCTGGCGGTAGCGGAGGTCCCGGAGTGCGGTGAAATGCACCGCCCGGTCGAAGCCGACGTCGATCCCCGCCAGGTCGAAGCTGGAGTCGGCGATGTCGACCGTGCCGATGAAGAGCGGCGTGGCCTCCGAGCGCGGTGTGAGCGCCAGGCGGAAGACCCGCTGGCCGTCGACCGTCAGGGTATCGAGGAGATCGTAGCGATAGTTGTCGAGCGCATCATCTGCGATCGGCGACACCACCGAAAATTGCCGGAACTCGATCCGTTCCCGCTGGAAATTGGCGATCTCGCCAGCCGTCACGAGGTTCTGGCTGGCGCGGAGGTTGCCGGTCTGGCGGCGGGCCAGGATCGTTTCCTGGTAGTGATCCGGCCGCTGCCAGTAGATGCGGCTCCGAGACTCCGTCATCAGCATCACCGCCGCCGCCGAATCCTGCGACTTGGCGAGGTCGCGGACGGTGAACTTGACGTACGCCTGGTACTGGTAGTCGTGGGTGGTGGTGACGAGCTCGTGCTTGCGAGCGATCGCGGCGCGGATGATCCGGGTCGCTGCATCGTCGGTGCCGCGGATCGTGATCGGCGCCAATGAGAACGCGACCGGGTGGAGGTACACCGACAGTCGGACGCCTGCGCTGGCGGAGTCGACGCGGATCGTCGCAGGCCGATAGCCGATCTGGCGGATATCGATGTCGACCGGGACGGTCTCGGCCTGCAGTCGGAAGCAGCCGGCGTCGTCGGTCAACGTCGAGCGACCGGTGCCGACCACCCGGACCGTGGCGAGCCGGATCGGAGCACTGACCATCGTGTCGCGGACACACCCGGTGATCGTCACCGGCGCTGGTCCCTGCGCCTGGACGGCACCGGACGTGATGGTGGAGAGCGCCAACCACAAGAGCGTGATCCGACCTGCCAGCCCACCTCGGTCTCTGCACTTCGGCAAATCCGCTCCTCGTCAGGTGGTCGACCATCGCTGGGGAACGTAAGGCCACCGGGCATGCGAAGCGGCCCGCCGACGCGCCACAGCGGGCTGACCCGATCGGACCGGCATCTTGACAGGGCGCCATATCTTCGGTATATATTCGGTATCGTACCGAACATGAGCCGAAGGAAGTGAGCCATGCACGCCCCTGCCCCCCGCCCTTATCCACCGGCCAAGACCGACCGCAACCCGGAAACGCTGCTGCTGATCAAGGTGTGCCCGGAGTGCGCCGGGCCGGTGGTCCGGTCATCGGGATGCATCGCGTGCGTGCAGTGCGGATGGGGCAGATGCGGGTGAGGGGGCGCGTGAGGCGCATGCACAGCCGCGTGGGCGCGTAACGCAGCGAAGAGCGGGTTACAACGAGCATGGCCACCCAACTCCCCCTCCTCGACTCCCCTGCCCCCTGGCAGGAGCTCGCGCGCCACGCGCGGGGCGCCTCCTACGTGCGGATCGAGTCGCGTCGGGTGCTGAACGGACCGGAGTCGACGGGAATGGGCTTCTGGTCCATCAATCCATATATCGGATGCGAGTTCGGGTGCACCTACTGCTACGCGCGGGATACGCATCGATGGGCGGTGGAGCGGGCGGGTGAGGCGCATCAGCCGCATGACGCGCTCCCACCCTGGCTCGCCTTCGAAAAGGTGATCCTGGTCAAGTCCGATGCGCCGGCGGTCTTCTCCCGCGGTCTTGTCCCGGCCCGCGTCATCGGCGACACGATCCTGATCGGCACGGCCACCGATCCGTACCAACCGGCCGAAAAGATGTTCGGGATCACCCGCGGCATCCTCGAGCGCCTCCTCGGCTATCGCGGCCTCACGCTCGGCATCATCACGAAGTCACCCTTGGTGGTGCGCGACGTCGAGCTCCTCGCCCGGCTCTCGACGCTGCACCAGCTCAAGGTGAGCATCTCCCTGGCCTCGCTCGACCGGCAGATCGTGCGACGACTGGAGGCGCGCTCCCCTGCCCCGCTCGCCCGGCTGCGGGCCTTGAAGGCGCTCACCGATGCCGGCATCGAAGCGGGGTTGATGGTGGCACCGATCGTCCCCGGTATCACCGACGGACGGGCCGCGCTCCTGGCGCTGCTCGCGGCCGGGAAGGAAGCGGGAGCGCGCTACGCGTACGGGTCGGCGCTCCGACTCGGGCCCGCGGCGCGTGACCGTTTCCTTCCCCATCTGGCGCAGGAGTTCCCCGCGCTCAGTGATCGCTACGCGCGACGGTACGGCAGGTCCGACCGCGCCGGGAAGGACTACGAATCGGCCCTGGCCGCACGGTTCCATGCGTTGAAGGAGCAGCTTGGGTATCGTGATCTCGGCGAGTGGAAGCACCGGAGCCAGCCGGAACGAGAAGGTTCGCGCGCCTGACAGGTATCACGAGGCTCCGCGATCAGGGCAGTGAGGCCGAACACAGGCTCGGATCAGAGCACCATCAAACCAACAAGGAAAGCGACCGATGAACATCACCACCCTGCTGCTCCCGGAGTTCGACCGCGAAATGGCCTCCACCCGGAAAGTCCTCGGGCGCGTCCCCGAGGCGAAGGCCGCCTGGAAGCCGCACCCCAAGTCCTTTTCCTTGGGCGACCTCGCGGTCCACGTCGCAACGCTCCCGTACTGGGGCACCGTGACCTTCCGCGACACCGAATTCGACTATACCGAAAAGGTCGCCAAGGACCTGGCTCGGAAGTTCGAGGGGACCGCGGCACTGCTCACAATGTTCGACAACAACGCGGCCTCTGCCCGAGCCGAGCTGGCCAAGATGACCGATGCCGGCTGGTCGGTCCCGTGGACCTTCAAGTACGAGGGCCAGGTCGTGTTCACCAAGTCGAAGTATGAGACCTACCGCACCGACACCCTCGACCACCTGATCCATCATCGGGCACAGTTGACGGTGTATCTGCGGCTCAACGACGTGCCGCTGCCGAACCTCTACGGACCGACGGCGGACGAGAAGTAAGGTGGGCGAAGAGCGGGCGAGGAGCGGGCGAGGAGCGGACGGGAAGCGGGCAACAAGCGGGCGTAGTGGGGGCGGTGATCATGCACACCTACTCTGCCCGCTTCTTGCCCGCGCCCTACAGCATGATCTTGGCGAGCTCCGGGCCCTTCATGTCGGGGCCGCCATTGTCCATCGGCTCAACGCTCAACGCCGCACCCATCACCTTGGCACTTCCCGGCGGCATCCCGGTGGTGAACGTCGCCACCTTGCCGGGAACCACCTCGAGCACCACGCCCTGCCGCATCCCGCCGTCGGTGATGAACCAGAACTGATACTTCTGCCCCACCCTGGCCGGCGGCAGGCCATGCACCACCACCGACCAGCGGTGGGTGTGCTCATCGGCAAGGATCATCATCCCGCCCTGCTCCCCGTTCATCGCAAAGCTGGCATTGAGCACCCGACTCGCGTGGCGCGCCACGGACATCGTGTCCTGGAGTGCCGCCAAGGCGGTCCGCTGCGATGCGACATCCACCTCGAGCGCCCCGATCCGCCGCTCCAGCTGGAAGACGAGCCCCACCGCCACCAGGAGTGACGCCGCCAGTACCAGCGGCAGGATCCACCCACGCGTGCGCCGACGTCCCAGTGCCCGATCCAGCGCTTCGCGACGGAACCCGGGACGCGGCGCCACCGGTGCCACCCCCATCGGTAGCCACGCCAGTTCCGCCTCCAGCTCGGCCACCGCCGCGCGACAATCAGGACACCGCTTGAGGTGGTCGCGGAAGCTCCGCGCCTCCTCCGCGTCGAGCGCCTGCGCCACCCAGGCCGAGCGGTGTTCGAAGAACCAATCGTGTGCGGTCATTGCACCCACTCCTTGAGCGGCGCCAGTGATCGACGCAGCTTGTCGAACGCGAGTCGCAGTCGGGTCTTGACCGTCCCCATCGGGATCGAGAGTTCCTGCGCGATCTCCGAATGGGTCAGGCCGTGGAAATACGCCAGGCGCACGGCAGCGCGCTGATCCTCCGGCAGCTGGAGCAATGCCGCGTGGATCCGTTCGTGCACGTGCCAACCGGGCGTCGCCGCTTCATTGACCTCCGGCGCCGCGGTCGCGAGTTCGCCCAGCACGCCGAGCGAGTGGGCCTGGTCGGCAGTGCGGAGGCGGCGGCCTCGGCGGCGGAGGCGGTCGATGGCCCGGTTCCGCGCCACCCGGATGAGCCATGGCATCAATCCACGGGGATCAGGCTCCACTTCCCCGATGCGGTCCCACACCGTGCCGAACACCTCAAAGACCACCTCTTCGGACTCTTCCCGATCGCGCAGGATCGATTGCGTCACACCGAGGAGCCAGGGAGAGGCCAGGTCGATCAACTCCGAAAGCGCCCCCTCATCCCGTGCGAGGAGGCGCTCCCGGAGGGAGGCCGGTGCGGTGGTCGAGAGCACCGCCAGCACCGGCGTGGAGCGAATATCCCGTTCGGGCGTCACGGCTTCTTCATCATCCCCGTGTCGTGCTTCATCATGCCGTCGCCGTGCTTCATCATCCCCATGCCGTGAAGCGGCGCCTTGCCGACCACCGCGTGATGTGCTTTGGACCAGACGACGACGGTGTTGTACTCCCACACCTTGGCGCTCGCGGGTACGGTAAAGGTGCCGCCGCCCTGGCCGCCGGGGAGCTCGCCGAGCTCGAGCGCCGTGTCGTCGACCTTGCCGTCCTTGGTGAGGTAGACGAAGCCGTCGGGGGAGCCGGTAGACGTGAAGTCCTTGCTGATCTCGAGGAGGTGTTTGCCGTCCTTGACCGACATCGTGAAGGTCCCGGCGGCCGTGTGGGGTGCCACCCCTTCGAACGCGACCGCCGGCATCGCGTGATCCTTCATCATCATCTTGCTGTGGTCCATCTTGCCCGAATCCATCCCCATCCCGCCGCCAGCCTGGGCTGCGAGCGGTGCTGCGAGGAGGAGGAGAGCGAGGGGGGTCAGACGCATTCGCATATGAGGCTCCTGTAGGGTGTGGGGGAACTTTCAGAGAATGCCGCTCGCCCGGGTAACGCTGGCCGGGCGAGAGCGGTTCTGTCATCGCTTCGAGGTCGGGGACCGGGACCTGGTCCGGCGAAATGGCGCCCTCGCGATCGCTTCGCCGTGAGCGTTCGACCAGATGATCATCGTGTCATACATCCTGAGGTCCGTCCCATCGGGGATCGGGAAGGTCCCTCCCCCGATGTCCTTGATCTCTGCCACTTGCAGCGCCGTCGAGTCGACGACTCCACGCACGGCCAGATAGATGAAGGCATCGGGGGCACCCCTGGTCTCGAAGTCATCCGAGAGTCTGATCCAGTGCCTCGCGCCATGCGTCACCATCTGGTAGCTCCCCGAGACACTGTTGGGGGCATACGCAGTAAAGAAGACCGGGCGGCTCATCCGCTGTGCCGCGAGCGGGGTCGCAACGAGGAGCAGGACGAGGGGAACGATGGGCAGGCGCATTCAGTGGTCCTCGATCCAGGGGTAGTTCTAAGATCGTCCGGCGGTGAAATAGTGCCACCCCCCCTTCGTTCTCCTGTCACATACGGCGCCTCACCCCTTGGCCCCCTCGTCACAGCGCTCTTCCTCACCCCCGACCCCTCTCCACGTTCGTGGAGAGGGGGGCAGATCTCGACCGGTGGACTCCCCCTCCCACAGGGAACGGGGCGGGCGCCGAAGGGTAGGCACACCGATGGCGCAGAGCGACCGCTCCTCATACAATCCCTTATCCCTCACCGTGACCGGCCATGGCAGCCCTGACCAGCATCACCCAGCTCCGCATCGTGCATTGGGCGCTCATCGCGTCGTCGGTGCTCATCACCGCCGTCGTCTGGGGTGCTCGCTCGATACCCGGCGCCGCACCGCCGGCGAACCTGGCCACGGCGAGCATCCTCTACGTCGGCATCGCCGTAGGCGTGCTGGCCCTGACGATCGCGATGGCGGCGTGGCGCACGATCGTGCCCTACCAGCCCCCCAGTGAGCTGCGGGAGTGGCTCCAGAACGCCGGCCCCCGGATGATCATCACGTGGGGCCTCTGCGAAGGCGCCGCCGTGGTGGGCGGCATCACCTACTTCACGACAGGCAACGCGTGGGCATGTGGCGTGCTATCCGTTGCCGCCATCCTCGCAGTCATTTACCACTCACCGAGGAAGCTTGCCACATCGTGACTTTGAGCTCCCCCGCCTATCCCACTCAGGACCCGAAGCTCGCTGTCACAAATGACGACACCTGTGCCTCCAGACCCAGCCCTACAGTGGGCGATTCTGAGGAGTTGATGCCGAAGCTGTTCGATAGTTGACACTCCAGCTCCACGCTCGCCCTCTCTGGTTGCCTTGCTGATGGTCACGTCATATGCTCCGTTGCCGCGATCATATCTGTGCCAAGCGACCGACACCTTCACCGTCACCCCCTGGCGATCACCATGCCTTCGTTCCTCCACACCCTCCTCGACTCCCCTGGCCCCTCCGGCTTCGAGACCGCTCCCGCTCGCCTCTGGCGCAAGGAGGCGGAGTCATTCGCCGATGACGTCCACGGCGATGTCCACGGGAATTCGTACGCGAGCGTCTTCGCAACAGGCGAGAAGCGGGTGAAGAGCGGGCGGAAAGCGGGTGGACCGACTGGCACCGCCCACGACTCACGACCCACGACGCCGACGATCATGTTCGCCGGCCACATCGACGAGATCGGCCTGATGGTGGTCCACATCGACGAGAAAGGGTTCCTCACCTTCGACGGCATCGGCGGGTGGGACACCCAGGTCTTCGTGGGGCAACGCGTCACGATCCTTGGCCGCAAGGGCCCCGTTCCCGGCGTCATCGGCAAGAAGGCGATCCACCTGATCGACAAGGACGATCGCGACAAGGTCTCCAAGACAGACGACCTCTGGATCGACATCGGCGCCCGGAAGAGGGCCGAGGCGGAAAGCAAAGTCCGGGTGGGAGACGCCGGGGTGCTCACCTCGAAGGTGGAAGAACTCCCCAACGGCAGGCTCGTAAGCCGAGCACTCGACAACCGCGTCGGCGCCTATGTGGTGCTCGAAGCGCTGCGCTTGATCGCCAAGGGTAAGTCACGCGCCACCCGCCACCCACCACAGGTGAACGTGACGGCGGTGGCAACGACGCAAGAAGAGATCGGTTACACCGGTGGCGGCGCCCGCACCTCCGCCACCACACTCGACGCCACGGTCGCCATCGCGGTCGACGTGACCCATGCCACCGACTATCCCGGCATCGAAAAGCGGAAGCACGGCGACTTCAAGCTCGGTGGCGGTCCGGTCCTCTCTCGCGGCTCCGCGGTCAATCCCGCCGTGTTCGATCTGCTGGTGGCGGCGGCAGAGCGGGAGAAGATCCCCTACACCGTGGAGGCGGCCCCCCGCGCCACCCATACCGACGCCGACAACATCTTCACCGCCCACCGCGGCGTCGCGACGGGCCTCGTGAGCGTCCCGCTCCGGTATATGCACTCGCCCAACGAGATGGTGGCCATGGAAGACCTGGAGCGCGCCGCTCGACTCCTGGCCGCATTCGCTAGGAGCGTGGGGCCGGAGACGAGTTTTGTGCCTCGGTGAGCTTGCAGCTATCGGCTGTCAGGTGCTCTAGAAACACACGAGCCTCCGTGGACCTCCACGGGGGCTCGCTGATTTAGTTCTGCCTGATAGCTGATAGCTGTTAGCTGATATCTGTTAGCTGCTAGCTGCTCGCTGCTCGCTGCTCGCTGCTCGCTGCTCGCTGCTAGCTGCAAGCTGCAAGCTACCCGCCCGCCTTTGCCACCGCCTCGCGCACATCCTTGTCGCTGTCCAACGCAAGTTCCGCCAGCGCCGCCTGCGCCACGGGGCCGCCGGCCAGCTGCAGCCCCTCGATGGCCCAGATCCGCTGCGCCACCGGCTTCCGCTTGAAGAGCTTTCCGCCGGGACTCGCCATCCGGATCAGCGCTTGCACCCCCTCGGCCGATCCGCTCCGCCCCACCGAGTAGCACACCTCGCGAAGGACCTCGGGCACGCTCTCTTCTTCCAGGATCGACACCAACCGGAGTCCGAGCGCCGGGAGCTTCTTCCCGTCGATCACCAACACGGCCTGCAAGCGCACCCCCGGCGCTGGATCCCGGAGTGCCGTGCGCAGTGGCTCGACGGTGCCGGGGGTGCCGATCTTGGCGAGCGCCACGATCGCGGCGCGCTTGACCCGCTCATCGGGGTGGGTCACATGTCGCGCCAGCACCGGCACCGCCGTCACGAGCTTGAGCTCACCGCACAGCTCCGCCACGTTCCGGATCACGAACCAGTCGCCATGTTCCAGCGTCTTGACGACGACATCCGATCCGTGGGCCGACTCGACCAGCGCGTCAAAATAGTGGCGCCGCTCGATGATGGTGGGTGCTGAGGCCAGAAGGTCGAGCAACACGTCGGTGGCACTGTCGCCCATCCGGGCCATCACCAGCAATGCGTCGCGCTTGCGCTCGGGTTGCGGCACGAAACGCGCGATCTCCTCCAGCGTCCTCCGTGGGAGGAGCCGCTTGAGCGCGATGTTGTACATCCGTGCCACTTCCTTCGACCCCGCCTGCGGCTCCGCCTCCACCACCCGCACCGCCGCACGGAGGATCCCGTCCCAGTCGGCCTTGAGCGCCGCGGCGTCAGCGCTCCCGGCCAACTCGCTGAGCAAGTGGGTCACGGCGGCGCCGGCGGGATCCGCGGCGATCGCCAGCGAGAGCTCGTCGATCCGGGCGGTCACGTCGTTGGCCGAAGGGACATAGTGCATCATCCCGCCGTCCTCGGGTGTCATCCCACCAGGGCCGAGTGCCGGCAGCTCGACCGAACCACGCGGCGGTGCCGACCCGATCACCTTCCGTGGCACCTCTCGTGGCGGGCCTGCCGTCGCTGCATCGGTGGACCCCAGCGCTGACACGGCCGGGCCCGACGACTCTGCCGCCGCCAGCCGGAACTGGCTCGCGCCCGGCTCGCCGACCGCGGTGATGAACTCTTGGATGTGACGATAGGTGCCGGCGGGCGCCGCAAGCGCCCGCAGGAGCGAGAGGAGCGGTCCCGCGCCGGTGCCTTCCGGCAGGATGATCTCGCCGACGCCGTGCTGCAGCATCTGGCGAGCGAACGCCGCTGCCTCGGTGGCTTCTTCCGGTGCCAGGATGCCCTGGTACGCCAGCCCCTCGGACGTGGCGCCCAACTCCACCGGGCTCACACCCAGCGTGGTCACGAGCGCGCGGAACGCCGCCTTGTGCTCCTCCTTCGCGCCAGGACGATCGCGCAGAAGGACGACGACATTCCAGATCTCGGAGACCACCGACAGGGGAGCGCTCATAGGATGCGGCCAGCCGACCGCCGCCAGAAGCTATTCACGCCCCAAGACCCCGGCAACGAGCGGCCAGCGCCTCGACGAGGTCGCCCCATCGCAGCGACCGGGCCGGCGCCTCCAGACGGCGGATGAGCGCTGCACCCGCCGGGAGCGGTGCCAGCCCGGCGCGGCCGAGCACCTGATCGATCGGCGCATCGGCAACGACCCGACCGCCATCGAGCGCGATGCCACGATCAGCGAGTTCGGCCGCAAAGCCGGGGTCATGGGTCACGGCGATGATGGCGGTACCCTGCGACCTGCGGGCGCGGAGCGCCGTCACGACGCGGGCCCGCGCCGAACGGTCAAGGGTCGCCGTCGGCTCGTCCAGCAGCAGGAGCCTCGGCTCCAGCGCCAGCACTCCTGCCAGCGCCACCAACCGGCGCTTAGGCAACGGAAGATCGTACGGATGGACCGCCGCCACATCCAGGAGGTCGAGCTCCGCCAGCGATCGCTCGACCGCCGCATCGATCCGCGCGGCGTCCCACCCGAGCGTCTCGGGGCCGAACCGCACATCGTCCCGGACCATCCGACGAAAGAGCTGATCCTCCGGCCGCTGGAAGAGGAACCCCACGGTTCCCGTCAGGTCCTCGGGATGGAGTCCCCCGGTCGACCGGCCACCGATCTCGATCGTCCCCGACCGCGGCTGCCGGAATGCCATCAGGAGCCGGAGAAGCGTCGTCTTTCCGGCACCATTGGGCCCCAGCAGCGCGATGCCCTCCCCAGCGGCGACCTCGAACGACACGCCAGCAAGCGTCTCCCGCTCGGCGTACCCGAAGCATAGGTCCCGCACGCGGACAAAGGTCATGTTCGCATGACCCTGGCGGCTGCGCCCTCCAGAGTGAGCGGCACGCCGCCACGTGCCATCCCGGGCGCGTGCTCCGTCGCCGCGCGCCAGAGTTCTCCCACGGTGGTGCTCCCCGCGCCCAGCGCCCAGCAGCCATCGCTCGCGAGTACGGCAGCAGGTGCACCGTCCAACGCGACCTGTCCGTGCTCGAGCACGATGATCCGATCGGCCACCTCCAGCACGCCATCCGCATCCTCGGTGGCGATCACCACCGCGGCACCGCGCCGCGCCTCCTCACGGAAGAGGGCGTACGCTCCGGCCCGCGCCGCAGGATCGAGTGCCGAGGCGGGCTCATCGAGCAGCCAGACCGCCGGTGCCAGCACCAGCATCGCCGCGAGTACCACCCGCTGCAGCTCTCCGCCGGACAGCTCGTTGGGCACTCGCTGGGCCAGGTGGCCGGCGCCGACCCGCGCCAGCGCATGCATCACGGCCGCCTCGATCCGGTCGCGCTCCCATCCGAGGTTGGCCGGCGCGAATGCCACCTCGTCAAATACCGATTCGGCAAGTCCCGACAGCTGCAGGTGCGGCTGGGCCGAGACGTAGCCGATGCGTCCGGCGAGCGCCGCCCGGTGCGCGATGTCGCCGGGGTCGAGCTCGCCGACCCGGACCGAACCGGTCCGCTTGCCGCCGGTCAGGATCGGCGCAAAGCCTCCAGCCGCGAGCAAGAGAGTGCTCGAGCCGGCGCCGAGCTTCCCGAAGAGCCAGGTGACCTGACCGGCTGCGAAGGAGATCGACAGGTCACGGAGCGCTGGCGTACCTGCACCCGGATAGGAAAAGCTCACGCCATCGAATCGGATCATCATCGGGAGACCCGCCAGATGACCGCCACGACGACTGCAAGCACCGAGCCCCAGCGCACCACCCGGTCGAGTGGCGTGTCCACCGGCGGCGCGAGCGGTGTCCGCCGCGCGCCCGGTGCGGTCACCGCGGCAATGGCGCGGCCCTCGAGCGCCACGGCCCGGTCGTCGGCGTCCGCGAGCGCCCCGAGGATGAGCGGCAGGGTGAGGGGGACGAGCGACGTGACACGCTGCACGATCGAGCCCTGTACCCGGAGCCCACGCGACCGCTGCGCGTCGCGGATCAACGTCGCCCGCTGACGCAACCGGGGGATCGTCTGCAACGTGGCGGCGACGAGATAGGCCGCCGCGAAGGGCCAGCGCCGTGCTGCAGCCGCGTCGACGAAACGCGAGGCACGGAATCCGCGGAGGGCCAGCATCGACGCTACCACGATCGCCGTGAGGCGGGCACCCTGCGCCAGTGCCTCGTCGAGCCCCGCGATCGACAGCGTCACCGGTCCCCAGGTGGTGAACGGCGCATCACCGAGTACGCCCTGCACCAGGAGGAGCAGGAGCCAGAGCGGCAGTACGATGATGAGCGAGGGCGTGAGCGATCCGGGGTCGCCGAGAACGGCGGCGACCGCGATGACGAGCAACGCCAGGACGACCGGCCCGATCGACGCTGGCAGCAGGAACGCCAGGACCACCACGGCGACGGTGACCGTGAGCGACGTGAACGGGTGCGCCCGGGCCACGAGCGACCCGGACGCGGTCGACGTCACGCGTGACGCCCGGTGGCGTCGATGGCGATCGGGAAGCGACTCGCCATCCGCGCCGGGAGCGCCAGCAGCACCGCTGCCACCAACCCGAATGCGATCCCCTTGTCGACGAGGTCCGTCGAAATGCTCGCGAGCGTCACGGCCCGCTCGAGCGACAGGCCGAGGGAACGAAAGAGGGCGCCAAGCGCGGTGACGCCGGGCGCGGTGACGCCCTTGAAGAGCGAATAGGCAATGACCGACGAGAGCGTGCCGCCGAGCAGGCCGCAAAAGGCGCCCCACCCGACCGCGCGCAGGATCGAGCGGAATCCCGAACGCCCCGCCGCGGCCGCGGCGACCAGCACGATCAGCACCTGGATCGGCAGGAATGCGAGCCACATCATCTGACCCGACAGGAGTGCCGTAAGCACCTGACTCAGGGCGCCGGTGAGCACCCCGGCCAGCGGGCCGAGGAGCGTCGTGACCAGGATGGTGCCGACGGAGTCGAGATAGATCGGCAGCCCGAGTTCCTGGACGATCTTTCCCATCGCCACGTTTAGGGCGATGCAGGTCGGCACCAGGGCCAGGAGGCGTGTATTCACCGGATGGATTCTATCGGGTGCGGGCGGCAGTGGAAATGGGGCGTTATCTTCCCGAAACTATGCGCTTCCATGCTGCCATCGCACTCGTCCTCGCCCTCGGCGCCACGGCACCGCTCCACGCCCAGCAGGCCGCCGAGGCCCGGGATCTTCTGAACGACGTCAAGTTCCTTGCCTCGGACGCCCTCCAGGGCCGCAAGATCGGCACCCCGGGCGCCGACACCGCCGCAGCCTACCTGGCCCGACGGTTCGAGGCCGCCGGCCTGCAACCCGCGCCGGGCGGCTGGTTCCAGCGCTTCACCGTCGACCCCAACGCGCCGGCGACCCAGCACAGCGGCATCGGCGGCGCCACCGGGGAGAACGTGATCGGGATCGTGCCCGGCCGTGACCCGCACCTCCAGGACCAGGTGATCGTGGTCGGCGCGCACTACGATCATCTGGGACTCGGCGGGTTCGGTGCCCTCGACCCCGACAGCACCGGCAAGGTCCACAACGGCGCCGACGACAACGCCTCGGGTTCCGCCGCACTCGTGGCGATCGCCCGCCATGTTGCCGCCCACCGACCCGCGCGCACCGTCGTGTTCATCGCGTTCAGCGGTGAGGAGGAGGGACTCCTCGGGAGCGACTGGTACGTCAAGCATCCGCTCTACCCGCTCGAGCACACCGTCGCGATGATCAACCTCGACATGGTCGGACGGCTCCGCAACGCCCGGCTCATCGTGTACGGCTCCGCCACCGCCACCGAATGGCCGGCGCTCCTCGACTCGCTCAACCGGACCGCGCGCTTCGACCTGAAGGAACATGGCGACGGGTACGGACCCAGCGACCAGTCGTCGTTCTACGCGCGGCACCTGCCGGTGCTCTACCTGTTCACCGACCTGCATGCCGACTACCACCGGTCCACCGACGACTGGCAGAAGATCAACGCCGACGGGCTCGCCCGTGTGGCCGATTTTGCCGCCGCGATCGCGACGGCCGTGGCCGACCGGCACAGCGGACTGACGTTCGTCGATGTGCCGCAGCCGAGCGTCCAGGCCGACACCATGCCGGTCGTCACCTCGGGCTACGGCGCCTACCTCGGCACCATCCCGGACATGAGCGAGAGCCCTGGCGGCGTCGCGATCACCGGTGTCCATGCCGGAAGTCCGGCGGAGAAGGCCGGCCTGCTCGGCGGTGACGTGATCATCAAGATGGACGGCCACACCGTCGCCGACCTGATGGGAATGACCGAGGTACTGCGGGCCCACAAGGCGGGAGATACCATCGAGATCGTCGTGCGGCGCAATGCCACCGACATCGTGACCCACGCCACCCTCGGCGTCCGGCACGACTGATGCCGGTGCTCGATGGCGACCGGCTCGTCGGCGCACTCCGGGGCGCCTTTGCCCGTGAGGTGGGCCGGACCGCCCTGCTCCAACTGGCCGCCGACCGGATCCGCGCCGCCGGCGCGCCGTACACCTCCGCCTACCTCTATATGCTGGTCGGCGGGGAGCTGGTGCTAGAGGCCCACAGCGGCCGGGACACCGAGCACACCCGCATCCCCGTCGGCACGGGCGTCTGCGGCACCGCGGTGGCCACCGGACTCGACCAGAACGTGGGAGACATCCGCTCCCGCGAGAACTACCTCGCCTGCAATCTCGACACCCGCTCGGAACTCGTGGTGCTCATCCGCCTGGGCAGCACCATCCTCGGCCAGATCGACATCGACAGCGACGCCGTCGACCCGTTCACGCCGGAGGAAGAGGCCGAGGTACGAAAGGTGGCGGATGCGTTGGGGGTGTTGATCTAGGAAGCGATCGGCTAACGGCGGCTATCAGCTATCGGCTATCAGCTATCGGCTGACAGCCAACTGCTCTGGCTATCGGTTGTCAGCGATCAGCGGGCCCGAACGCGAGCAAGCCCCCGGCGTCTACGTCGGAGGCTTGGTTGTCACAGGAGCGTGCTGATAGCTGATGGCTGATAGCTGATAGCTGCTAGCTCCTAGCTGATAACTGCTAGCCTCGAAGACCCTACTCATCCACCTGCGCCTCGAGCGCGGCCCGCTCTTCCTCCGGCAACACCAGCCGCCGGTTGCGGCTCTCGTGGTCCAGCACTTCGGCGTACCGGCCCCATTCGATCACCGTCCGCATCAGCCCGTTGGCGCGGCTGAACGGGAAGCAGATCGTCAGGTCGGCCAGGACCTCGTCCGCCTCGATGGATCCGTCGTTCTCCTTGATCATCCCCACCACCCGCGCGAACAGCGGATGCTCCATCACCTGCACCCGGGTGAGTGCCTTCCGCTCCGCACTGTCGCCTGCCACCAGCTGCTGGCCCGCGGGTGTGAGTCGCACGTCATCGCCCGGCGTCACGACCCACGCCAGTTGCTCGGCTGCGCGTACGACGGACGTCATCCGGTCATAGTCGACCCCCAGCTCCTCGGCGATGTCGAACACCGAGTCCCCACCCTGGGCCCGGTCGGCAAGGTGGTCCAGCAGACCCATCACTTCCGAGACGTGCACCCGAGGGAAAGGGACCAAGCGCGCCGCGACGCCGCCGGCCGCTCGCTCCGGCTCGGGAAGGAGCGTTGCCGTGAGGATCGCGTAAAGCCGATCGACCGCGGCACCGAACAGGGGGCCTCGCGGATCCCGGGGATATGGGAGGGGATTGTCGAGCACCTCGCGGATGTGCCCCGGATTGGTGCCGAAGACCACGATCCGGCCCGCCAGGTACACCGCCTCGTCGACGCTGTGCGTCACCACCACGATGGTGCTGACGCCGGTGTCGGGATCCTGCCACAGATCCACCACCTGTGAACGCAGGTTCTCCGCCGTCAGGGCGTCGAGCGCCCCGAACGGCTCGTCCATGAAGAGGATCTCCGGCTCCACGGCCAGCGCCCGGGCAAAGCCGACCCGCTGCTTCATCCCGCCGGAAAGCTCGCGAGGATACGCCTGCTCGAATCCATCGAGACCTACCGCCTCGATCGCGTGGTTGATGGCCTTCGCGTGATCCGTGCCCTCGCGTCCCCTGGCCGCGAGTCCCATCGCCACGTTCTGTTCCACCGTGAGCCACGGCAGGAGGGCAAAGGATTGGAAGACCATCGCCGAGGATGCGAGGACCCCTTCCACCGGCTGGCCGCGGTAGAGCACCTGGCCGGCGGTCGGACGGGTGAGTCCGGCCAGCAGCCGGAGCAACGTACTCTTGCCGCACCCCGACGGGCCGACGAACGCCACCACTTCGCGTTCGCGAATGGTGAGCGAGATGTCGCGCAGCGCCTCGAACTCCGCCTGCTTGGGGAGCCGGAAGCGCTGGATGACCCCGCGCGCCTCGAGCAGGATGTTGTTCGCTGCGGCAGGAGCGGTCATTGGGTCACTCCGTACTGGTTCTGGGCCAGGATGGCCAGCGGGCGCCACACCAGCCGGTTCCACCCCACGACGATCACGCTCATCACCGCGATGCCGCCCGCCAGGAGCGGGAAGTCGGCATGCACCGTGGCGAGCGAAATGAGACTGCCAAGCCCCGGCGCGATGTGGGTCGTCCCGCCAGCCTGGACGTATTCCGCCACGATCGATCCATTCCAGGCGCCACCTGCGGCGGTGACCCATCCGGTCACGAGGGCCGGGAACGCCGCCGGCAGGTACAGCTGGCGCCAGCGCGCCCATCCGGTCATCTGGAACACATCGGCGGCCTCCGCGAGTTGGGGCGGCAGTGCCGCGACCGCGGAGATCACGTTGAAGAGGATATACCACTGTGCCGAGAGCACCATCAACGTCACGGCACCGATCCCCATCCCGGCCCCGACACTGAGCAGTCCGAGGATGACGAGCGGAAAGAGCATCGGCGCCGGGAATGAGGCCACGATCTGGATGACCGGCTGGAGCACCCGGGAGATCCGGGGTGAACGACCGATCAGGACGCCCACCGGGAGCGCCCACGCGGTCGAGAGCGCCACGGCCGTGAGGACCCGGGCGAAGGTGTATCCCGCCGAGCGCACGACGAGGAGCCACTGGCCGCCACTCAAGTGCGCGAGGAGCCGCACCAGCTGCAGCACTCCGAACCCGGCCCCCACCGCGACGATCACTGCCAGCACCGTCAACGTCACCCGCAGGACGCCATCACGCCCCGCACGGGGGCCCGGGAACCGGCGCAGGACACGGTCAGCGTGTCGCAGTGAACGACGGAACGGCATCGTGGCGACCCGGGCCGTTGCCACCGCCCGATGGCGCACCCTCCGGGCCTGCACCCGAAGCCGCGAGCGCCGCAGGAATTCCAGCAGCCAGTTGGTGGCCTGTCCCTCGCCCGCGGAATCATCGAGCCGGAACTTCTGGGCCCAGACCACCATCGGCCGCCAGAACAACCGGTCGACCGCGACGATCATCGTCGTCATCGCCAGCAATGCCAGCAGTATCGCGCGCCGATCCCCGGCCTCGATGGCAGCGCTCATGTAGGCGCCGATCCCGGGCAGCCGAAAATCCCGGCCCCCGAGCTCGAACGCCTCGTTGACCATCAGGAAGAACCACCCGCCGGCCATCGACAACATCCCGTTCCAGACCAGACCCGGGGCCGCAGCCGGGACCTCGAGCCGCTTGAAGATGTCCCACGATCCCCACCCTGCCACCTGCGCCGCCTCGCGCAGCGGCTCCGGCACACTCTTGAGCGAGTTGTAGAAACTCAACGCCAGATTCCACGCCTGCGCCGTGAAGATCATCAAGATCGCGGCGAGCTCGAGCCCTGCATTGCGGTCGGGGAAGAGCGCCACCAACCCCAGCACCAGTCCCGGCAGGAATCCGAGCACCGGGATGCTCTGCAGGATGTCCAGCACCGGGAGGAGGAAGCGCTCCGCGCGCGCCGAGGAGGCCGCCGCCCAGCCGAACCCGAACGCGAAGACGTAGGACACCACCAACGCCAGCACCCCGCGCGCCAGTGAAAAGAGCGTGTACCGCGGCAACGCCCCCGGCGACAGGTCGATCCGGACCGCCTGGTTGAGCGGCGCCTCGAACTGGTGTGCGAAGCTGACCACGGCGCCGATCACTGCCGCCACCAGGCAGAGTACCACCACGTCGGCGAACGACACCACCGACGTCCGCACCGGCGCCTGCTCGGCGACGTGCTCGGGCGGCGCCCCTTCGGGCGACGGAACGGGTTCGGTGTCCAGGGGTACTGTCATCGTTCCGGAATCTAGCGTTCGATGGCGGGCGCTTGTAGCTGGTGGCGGGCGGTCGGCGACGGGTAGATTGGGGCGTGATCGAGACCTTCGTTCGGCACGTCAATGGCGTCGAGCTCTTCGAGCGCCGCCGCGGTTCCGGCCCCATGGTCGTGGCCCTCCACGGCGGCCCGGGTGCCAGCCACGACTACCTGCTGCCCGGCTTCGACGCCCTGGCGGTCGACCGCACCGTCGTGCTGTACGACCAGCGCGGCGGCGGGCGATCGCCGCTGGCACGGGACGCGCATGCCGGATGGAAGGAGCACGTCGCCGACCTCCACGCCCTGAAAGAGCTCTGGGGCGATGCGCCGCTCGACCTCGTGGGCTATTCCTGGGGCGGCCTGCTGGCGATGCTGTACGCCATCGAGCACCCCTGCAGCGTGGCCCGCCTGGCGCTCGTCTCCCCCGCCCCGGCATATCGCGAGGCCCGCCTGGAATACGAACACCGCTACGCCGCGATCACCAACGGCGAATGGGCCCAGGCGGAACGCCGCCAGCTTCGCGAATCGGGATTGCAGACCCGGGACCTCGCCGCCTACCAGCGACGGCTCTTCGAGCTCGCCGTGGTCGCATACTTCAAGGACCCGACCAAGGTCACCGAGCTCACCGGGTTCCGGCTGGTCGAGCGCATCCAGAAGGAAGTGTGGGCCTCCCTCGGCGACTACGACCTCCGGCCCGCACTCCAGAAGCTGGAGATCCCCGCCGTCGTGCTCCATGGGCGCGATGACGTGATCCCCTGGGAGGCGGCCCGCGAAACGGCAGAGTGCCTGCACGCAGAGTTCCACCTGATCCCCGACTGCGGGCACGTTCCGTATGTGGAAGGGTTCGAGACGTTCCGCAGTGTGCTCGATGCGTTCCTGCCTCGGACCCAACGTGGCTGAACGGGTCGACCCATTCACGCTCGTCTTCGGGGCCCTCGCGGAACAGCGATTCCCGGGGCTCGCCGACTCGCTTCGCAGCACCGGACGAGACGAGATCGACCGTGAGGCCTTTGTGCTCGACCGGGCTGTCATCGAGCTCCTCCAGGACTTGGTGCCCGAGCCGCACGACGATGACCTGGTCGCGGAGTTCATCGCGATACTGCATCACGCCTACCTCTACTGGCGCGCCGGCTGTCCGCAGGTCGCGTTCGACCGTGCCCAGGCGGCACAGATCCTTTCGCCCGTCGGTGCGACGGACTCGGCCTCCGTCCATCCGACCATCCGCCCGACCACGTACTACCGCTTCCCCGAACGCCTGGTCTGGACCGAGCTCACACCGGGCGCGCCCCACGAACCGCTCGACGGATTCTTTCTCAGGCCCGCCGGCAACGGGATCATCAGCGTGCTGGGGATCTTCGGGGTCCACGCCGCACGGCCGGGGTTCGGCGTCGCCGAGGCGGTGGGAACTCGTCCCTCGTCGTTGACGCGGCTGGACGGATCGCCCAGCTTCTCGCCGGTGCTCCCGGGCGGTGATGCGGCCGGCCTCCACTCGCTCGTGGGCACCGACGAACTGCTCGAGCTCGCATCCCGGTCCGTCAACGAGGCTGCATGAGCACGGTCGACAAGGACGCCGTCGCGGAGACGCTGGAACAGATCGCGGCACTCCTCGAACTGAAAGGGGAGAACGCCTTCCGCGTCCGTGCCTTCCGTGGCGCGGCCCGCACGGTCGGCGCGCTGGCCGGGACCGTGGCCGCATCCTTGGAGGACGGATCGCTCGCCGCCGCGAAGGGCGTGGGCCCCGCCACGCTGCAGGTGGTGCAGGAGCTCGTGGCCTCCGGCAGGAGCACCATGCTTGATGAGCTTCGAGGCCAGGTGCCGCCGGGCCTCGTCGAAATGCTCCAGCTCCCCGGACTCGGCGTCTCCAAGGTCCGCCAGATCCAGGAGACGCTGCACATCGAGACCATCGCTGAGCTGGAGGCCGCAGCGCGAGACGGCTCGCTCGCGGCGTTGCCGCGCTTTGGCGCCCGCACCGCCGCCAATGTGCTCGCCAGCATCGACTTCCTCCGCCGTTCGAGCGCGTACACGCTCTGCCACCACGCGGCGGCGGAAGCGGCGGCGCTCGCGGACGTGCTCGCGGCCTTGCCCGGTGTGGATCACGTGGTGGTCGCGGGCGATGTGCGCCGCCGGATGGAGGTCGCGCTGGGACTGAGCGTGGTGGTGATCGGTGACGTCCCACCGGCCGACTTCTTCAAGCGCCTCGCGGCGGTGCCCGGGATCGTCGAGTTCTCCGGGCACGATGAGCGGCGAGTGACGTTGCGGCAAAGCGGCGGGTCGCTGGCACAGGTCATCGTGACCACGCCCGCGAACGCCGGCGCCGTGCTCGTCCGCGCCACCGGCAGCGAGTCCCACATTGCGGCGCTGGAGGCGCACGCGCATTCGGTGGGCCACACGCTCGATGGCGCCGCCCTTTGGCACGGCAGCGCCTTCGTCCCCACACCCGATGAAGCGACGTTCTATCGCGCGCTGGGCCTGACGGAGATCCCCCCGGAGCTTCGCGAAGGAGAGTGCGAGGTCGCCGCCGCCGCGGGCACCCTGCCCACGTTGGTGACGCGCAGCGACCTCCGCGGTTTCCTCCACTGCCACTCCAGCTGGTCTGACGGCACCACCAGCATCGAAGAGATGGCACTCGCCTGCAAGGCCGCCGGGTACTCGTATGTCGGACTCACGGACCACAGCCAGGCCGCGGCGTACGCCGGCGGGCTCAAGCCCGATGCCTTGGCACGCCAAGCTGATGAGGTGGACGCGCTCAACGCCCGCCTTTCCGGCATCCGGATCCTCAAGGGGATCGAGGCCGACATCCTGGCCGATGGCGCCCTCGATTATTCTGCCGCAGTCCTCGATCGACTCGACTTCGTCATCGGCTCGGTGCACAGCCGATTCCAGATGGGGCAGGACGAGATGACCGCGCGGATGCTCCAGGCACTCGACGATCCCCACCTCACCATCGTAGGGCACCCGACCGGACGCCTGCTGCTGGCACGGGAAGGGTATGCCGTCGATCTCGACGCACTCATCGAGAAGGCGGCCAGGGTCGGTGCGGCGATCGAGATCAACGCCGATCCACACCGCCTCGATCTCGACTGGCGCATGCTGCGCAAGGCCCGCGCGGCGGGGCTCATCATCTCGATCGGCGCCGACGCCCACGATGTCGGCGGCATCGGGAACATGGAGTGGGGCGTGGGCATCGCGCGAAAAGGGTGGCTCACCGCCGCCGACATCCTCAACACCAGGAGTGCCGAGGATTTCCTGGCGTTCGCGAAGGCGCGGAGAGGCCACTGACCCGCCGAGCCCGCCCGCCGGCGCCGCCGGCAAAGATCTTCACGCGGCTCCGGCGGGCCTACCCCGACGCGCATTGTGCCTTGGACCATCAGAGCGCCTACCAGCTTCTGGCCGCCACCATCCTCTCGGCCCAGTGCACCGATGTGCGGGTGAACATGGTGACACCCGACCTCTTCCGCACCTACCCCACGCCTTCCAAGCTCGCGGCGGCGCGCCAGGACGACGTCGAACGGATCATCCGGTCCACCGGATTCTTCCGCAACAAGGCCCGGAACCTGATCGCGATGGCGCAGGCGCTGGTGGCGGACCACGGCGGCAAGGTCCCGGATACGATGGCGGAGCTGCACGCCCTGCCCGGCGTCGGTCGCAAGACGGCGAACGTGGTCCTCGGCAACGCCTTCAACATCAACGAAGGCGTGGTGGTCGATACCCACGTCGGGCGCCTCTCGCGCCTCCTCGGCCTCACCCGCCACACCGATCCCGTGAAGGTCGAACAGGACCTGATGGCGCAGTTCCCGCGGGCCCGGTGGGCGGTGCTCTCGCACTTGCTCATTTCCCACGGACGCGCCGTGTGCATCGCCCGGCGGCCGCGGTGCAACGACTGCGTGCTGGCGGATATCTGTCCGTCATCCCAGGTCGATCGCTGACATCATCGGCCCCGAACGCGTAGATTGCCCCGGTGCGAGCGCTTGCCCCATCACTGACCCATTGACCCCCTGACACTCGTGCCTGCCTCCCCTTCCGTCGCTTGGTCCCAGGTCGCCCGCGCCTACCAGCGCAACATCCTCCCCGGGTTCACTCCGGCGGCGGCGGCCTTGTGCACTGCCCTGCGGGTCGGCGCCGGTGATCGAGTGCTGGATGTCGCCTGCGGCCCTGGAACGCTGTCGCTCGCAGCCCTGCGTCAGGGCGCGGAGCAGGTCACCGGCGTCGATTTCGCGGCCGAGATGGTAGCGCTCGCCCAGGGCGCGACGGTCGGGAGCAACGCCGAGTTCTTCCTCGGCGATGCCACGGGGCTGCCGGTACAGGATGGTTCGTTCGATGTGGCGGCTTCGAGCTTCGGCCTCATCTTCGCGCCCGATCCCCGGCGCGCGATGAGCGAACTCCATCGCGCACTCGTGCCTGGCGGACGGGCCGGGCTCATCGCCTGGCTGCGGGGCGATACCACCAACGCGTACTACGACCGGGTGTATCACCACCTCCCGCGGCCCACCACCACCCACGACCCCTACGCTTGGGGTGATCGCGCCACCGCCCGCACCTGGTTCGGTGAATGGTTCGGCTACCTCGAACTGGCGACCATCACCGTGCCCTACGAAGGTCCGTCCCCCGCGGCGGTGTGGGAGGTGCTCCGCACCTCGACCGGCAGGGTGGCCGTGGCCTACGCGGCCCTCGACCGCGCCGCGCAGGAGCGGATGGATCGAGAGATGATCGATTTCTTCGAGCGGTTCCGCCGCCCCGAGGGCGGCATCTATTGGCCCCGCGAGGCGTTGATGATCACGGGGACGAAGTAGGTGAACGATGAAAAGTGAAAGGTGAACTGGATCTGGATGCGCTCGGCGGCCCGCTGATCACACGTCATCCTGAGGGGCCTTCAGGCCCCGAAGGACCGGCCTGCATAACGACCCGATCCTTCGCTCTGCTCAGGATGACGTGCCTGTCCCGTCGGTCCCTTCCGATCCCACCCGTTCACCGTTGACCGTTTACCGTTCACCCAGATGCCCAACCGCCTCTCCACCGCCCGCTCAGCGTACCTCACGTCGGCCGCACATCAACCGGTCCACTGGCACCCGTGGGGCCCGGAGGCATTTGCCGCCGCGCGGTCGACCGGCCGTCCCATCCTGCTCGACATCGGCGCCGTCTGGTGCCACTGGTGCCACGTGATGGACGGCGAGAGCTACGAGGATCCGGCGCTCGCCGGGCTCCTCAACACCGAATTCGTGTGCATCAAGGTGGACCGTGACGAGCGGCCCGACATCGATGCGCGCTATCAGCGTGCCGTCCAGGCGCTCACCGGGCAGGGCGGCTGGCCGCTCACCGCGTTCCTCACGGCACAGGGCGAAGTGTTCTACGGCGGCACGTACTTCCCGCCCGAAGGACTCCACGGACGCCCAGGCTTTCGCTCGGTGCTCACCGAGGTGGCCCGCATCCACCGCGAGGAGCAGGGCCGGGTCGAGGCGCAAGCGCTCGCCATCAAACGGGCGCTGGCGCATGCCGAAGATCCCGCCGGCCCCATCGACCCGACCAACGGACTCCTCGACACGGCCGAAGCGGAGCTTGCCCGCCATTTTGACGCGCGGCACGGCGGGTTCGGCCGGGCGCCGAAATTCCCCCACCCCGCGGCCATCTCGTTCCTCATCGATCGCTGGTATGACTCCGGCCGCTCCGACCCCGGCGCGATGGCCCGTGACACCCTGCGCGGAATGGCCCGAGGCGGATTTCACGACCAGGTGGGCGGTGGATTCCATCGGTACAGCGTGGACCCGGAATGGATCGTCCCGCATTTCGAAAAGATGGCGTATGACAACGCCGAGCTCCTCAAGGCCTATCTCGATGGCCACGCCGCGTTCGACGATCCGTACTTTGGCGACGTTGCGCGGGACACCCTGGCCTGGATCCGGGAGGTGCTCGCCGATCCTGATGGCGGGTTCGGCACCAGCCAGGACGCCGACGTCGGCCTGGAGGACGACGGCAACTACTTCACCTGGACGATCGACGAAGCGCGGGCGGCGCTCACCGCCGACGAGTTCGAGGTCGTCGCGGCCCACTATGACATCGGCACCGCTGGCGAGATGCACCACGACCCCGCACGCAACGTGCTGTGGATCGCCGAAGACACCCTCGCCATCGCGCATCGGACCGGACGACCGGCACCGGTGGTCGCCGACCTTCTCTCCCGCGGCAGGACAAAGCTCGCCGCGGCACGACGCCTCCGACCTGCACCGTTCATCGACCGCACCCGCTACACCGGCTGGAACGCGATGCTCGCGAGTGCACTGCTCAGTGCCGCAGCACATCTCGACGATCCTTGGGCCCGCACCCATGCGCTCCGAACGCTGGAACGGATCGGCCAGGAGTCACCCGATCCCGATGCCGTGCTGCACGTCACCGGCGGGATCAGCGGCCTTCTCGACGACCAGGTGCAGGTGGCGGCAGCCGCACTCGATGCCTACGAGACCACCGGTACTGAGCATTGGCTCGCATGGGCGGAAGCGATCATGGACCGGGTCTGGCGCGACTACCGCGACGAGGCCGCGGGAGGGCTGTTCGACATCGCGCATGCTCGCGGCGGGGAGGGACTCCTCCCCGAACGCACCAAACCCATCCAGGACAGCCCCACCCCATCACCCAACGGGGTCGCCGCACTCACCTATGCCAGGCTCGCGGCCCTGACCGGCAGAGCGCACTGGCAGACGCGCCACCTCGAGCTCGTCCGGACGTTCGGCGGACAGGCGGCCGGACTCGGACTCTTCGGCGCCACCTTCCTCCGTGCGCTCGAATGGTCGCTCCTCCCGATGACGCACCTGGTCGTCGTCGGCCCCAAGGGGCACGCCGAGTCCGACCGGATGCATCGGTGGGCGTTGACGACATTCATCCCGCGCAAGGTGGTCCACCGCCTGACGAGCATCGCCGGCGTGCGCCCACTGCCACCGGCCCTGCAGGCGATGGTCAACGGGACGACCCCCCGTGCGTATGCCTGTCGGGGCGAGACCTGCCAGGCTCCCGCCGGCGATGATGCCACCTGGGCGGCGACCCTCGCGGCGCTGCGTCCCGTACACTAGAATCCGCGCTGGAGGCGTTCCGTCCGCATGACACCAGAGTCCGGCCCACTCGGCGTGCGTCTCACCGCTTCCCAGCGGCGGCGCCTGACCGTGGCACTGAGCAGGGCGGAGGACGCACTCGACGCTGTCCGCCACGCCAGCACCGCGTCGGAACCGCTCCGGCTCAGCGAGGAAGCGGCCGACGTGCCGGATGGGTTCCCCGGCCCCCTGCGTGCCTTGGCGCACGGTCTTGAGGAGGAGATCCGCGGCCTGGCGGATGGTCTGGGCCTGTCGCCGCTCACCTCATCGCGCCGGCGGCATCTCCTGTCCTTGTGCACCACCGGGGCCATCGGACTCTACGAGAGCCGGACGCGCGGACTCCGCGGCTATGGTGCGGTGGATCCGTTGATGGGCGAGGTCGTGGATCCGGTGCTGTCACGGATCGAGAACGGACTCTACCAGATCGCCGAGGCATTGAGCGATCGAACGGAGGGATGATGCACGGGATCAAGGGTGAGCAGACGCTGATGCGGATCCATCTCGGCGAACGGGACAAGTGGAAGGGCAAGCCCCTTCACGAGGCCATCGTCGAGCTCCTGCGTGCCCGTGGTTTTGCCGGCGCCACGGTGTTCCGCGCCGTGATGGGGTTCGGCGCCAGCTCCCACATCCGGAGCGACAAGATCGAACTCCTGTCGATGGACCTCCCGCTCGTGGTCGAATGCGTCGACACTGAGGAGCATATCCAGGGTATCCTCCCCGAACTCGACGGGATGATCGGCGGCGGGCTCATCACCCTCGAACGGGCGCGCGTCATCATGTACCGCGCCGACCTGCCGCCCGAGCAGCGCACCGACAGCTGGCCCATCGACCGGATCTGACCGTTACAGCACCTGGTCGAGCAGGGCGATTTGCAGATGGCTAGATTGCTGACCGCCGGCTATGTCCCGCTTGTCGCTTCTCGTTTCCCCTGACCCCAACCTCCGACCCCCGACCCCCATGAAGACCGCCACCATCGATACCGCCCGCGGCGTCATCACCGCCGAACTCTTTGCCGACGAGACGCCCAAGACCGTCGCGAACTTCGAGAAGCTCGCCAACGACGGCTTTTACGACGGGACCCGCTTCCATCGTGTCATCCCGAACTTCGTCATCCAAGGGGGCGACCCGCTCTCCAAGGATCCGAACAACCCGCGCGTCGGCACCGGCGGCCCCGGCTACACCATCAAGTGCGAGACCGACCGGAACACCCACAAGCACGTTGCCGGCACGATGTCGATGGCGCATGCGGGCCGCGACACCGGCGGCAGCCAGTTCTTCATTGCCCACGGACCTCAGCCCCACCTCGACAAGGTCCACACGGTGTTCGGCCAGGTCACCTCGGGGATGGACGTGGTCAACGCCATCAAGCCCAATGACGTGGTGAACTCCATCCGCGTCGTCTGATGCAGATCGTCCTGGCCTCCCTCGCCGATTACGCGCTGGTGGATCAGCAGGGCCGGCTTTCAGTGATCGGGATCTTCAGCCAGGTGTGGGTCTCCCAATTCCCCGCCGAGCACCGGCGGACCCACCTCGTCATCCGGGTCATCGGCCGGCGGACCGAGATCGGCGAGCACAAGATCAGGATCCGTTTCCTCGACCCGGACGCCCGGGAGCTCCTGGGCGGCGAAGGGACCTTCCGCTTCGGTGAGCCGCCGGCCGGTGTCACCTTCGTCGAGGCCGCCGTCATCCTGGCGTATGACCTCCCGCTCCCGCGGGCGGGCCGCTACGATGTCGAACTCACCCTCGACGCCGGCGAGTCCACACACCTTCCACTCACCGCGGCGTTGGTCCCGGCACCGGCCGCCCGATCTCCAGACGCATGAAGGGACCCTAAAGGCTTGTCATTGCTGTACTTTGACAAACACCAACGGGCCTCGTAGACTAACGTTGCGGGGCCAAAAGTTCGCCATTCGTACTCGCTACATTTTCCCTTGGAGTCACTCTATGCGACGGTACCAGGTCTGGATGGCCGCCGGGATCTTCGCGGGCACCGCGCTCGCCGCGGCCCCCTCGCGCGTGGTCGCGCAGGGCTACGGTCTGTACGAGCACGATGCGTGCGCCATGGCCCGTGCCGGCACCGGCGTCGCGGCGCCCTGCGCGGATGGGTCGGCGATGTTCTTCAACCCCGCCGGACTCGCTGACATCTCCGGCAAGGTCGCCACCGTCGGTGGCGTCCTGATCAACACCTCCGGCAATTTTACGGCGGACGCCACGGGCAAGGTCAGCGACCTGACCGACGGCCACTACCCGGCGCCCAACGTCTACCTCGCGATGCCGCTCGGTACCAGCAAGTATGCCATCGGCCTGGGTCTCTTTGCCCCGTACGGCCTGACGACGGAGTGGCCCACGACCGCCGCCGGCCGCTTCGACGGCTACAAGAGCAAGATCCAGAGCATCTACCTGCAGCCCACCATCGCAATGAAGCTGAACGACCGGTGGAACTTCGGCGCAGGGTTCGACCTCAACTTCATGAGCCTGGAGCTGGACCAGCGCCTCGACCTGTCGAGCCAGCAGGCCGCGCCCGGAGTCACCTTCGCCATGCTCGGCATACCGGCGGGCACCGACTTCGGCTCCGCCAGCCTCTCGGGCAACGGCACCGGCGTCGGCTACCACCTCGGCGTCCAGTTCAAAGCCTCGGATCGGGTCTCCTTCGGCCTCCGTTACATGTCGCGCCAGCTGGTGAAGTTCACCAGCGCCACGGCGAACTTCACTCAGGTGCCCACCGGGATCCTCCTGCCGGGCGGCAACCCATTCGGCGTACCCGCCGGGACCCCGCTCGACGCACTCGTGGCGGGCCAGTTCCTGCCAGACAGCGCGCTTTCGAGCCAGGGCGGCAGTACCTACCTCCGCATCCCGGAGCAGTTGGTGCTGGGCACTGCGTACAAGATCACTCCCAAGCTGACCGGGCTCTTCGACCTTCAGTGGACCAACTGGGCGGTGTTCGATACCCTCACGGTCAAACTGGATCGGGCGGGGACCGAGGTGCTCCCCCAGGACAACAGCGCGGTGATCGACTGGCGGCTCGGCGGTGAGTACCAGCTCAACCCGTCGACCGTGTTGCGCGCCGGGATCCTGGCCCACAAGGGCGCCTCTCCCGACCAGAACGTGACGCCCAACCTCCCCGAAGGGAACCGGACCGAGCTCACGGCCGGCTTCGGCACCAAGCTCACGCCGATGCTCGGGTTCGATTTCGCGCTGCAATACATCGACCAAGCCGACCGCCGCGGACGATCCGGCCCGCCGGGACCCAACGACGGGCTCTACACGTTCAGCGCGTACCTGGTCGGTGCATCGTTCGTCTACCGCTTCTGATCCGGAGACCCAAGCCATGATGCGTCGTCATCTTCGTACCATCCTGGCCCTGGGCCTCATCGGGCTCACGGCCGGCTGCTTCAGCAACGAAAAGCTCAATTCCCCCTCGGCCCCCACCGGCGGCGCACTCTTCAGCCGGATGGTGTTCATGGGGAACAGCATCACCGCCGGCTTCCAGTCGGCGGGCATCAATGACAGCACCCAACGCCAGGGGTACGGGTTCCTCATCGCCCAGGCCGCAGGTGCACCGTATTACTACGCCTCACTGATGGGCCGCGGCTGTCCGGCACCATTCGATGACAACTCCACCCAGCACCGGGTAGGTGGCGGCGGGCCGGCCGACTGCGACCTCCGCTCGCCGGCGCCGCTCCCGTGGCTCAGCAACGTTGCGGTCCCCGGCGCACGGGCAGTCGAGACGTTCGACAACTTCGCCACACCGGTCTCGGCGTCGAACGCGCTCACCACGTTCATCCTCGGCGGCCGCACCCAGGTCCAGGCGATGCGCGCGGCGAACCCCACGCTCGTGTCGGTTTGGATCGGCGCCAATGACGTGCTCGCCTCGCTCACCAACGGCGCCAACCCCGGCACCCCCCTGGCGGTCACATCCACCGCCACCTTCGGTGCGCAGTACGACTCCCTGGCCGCCCAGCTTGACTCCACCGGTGCGAAGGTGGTGCTGATCGGCGTCCCGGACGTGACCAATATCCCGTACGCATCGTTCGGCGCCACGTATTGGTGCCTCAAGAACGCACCCGCATGCGGGCCGGCGTTCGGCGCGTCGTCACCCTTCCCGCCCACGTTCGCGGTCGACGTCAGCTGCGCCCCGAGCGCGGCCGTGCCGATCGAGGCGGGTGACTCGATCCTGGTACCCTGGACCGTCGGTGTGCCGCTTATCGGCGCCGCCGCACTGGGGGCGAGCGATACCCTCGACTGCTCGAACGACGTCGAGGTGGTGACACCGAGCGAGTTCGCCAATCTCAAGGCCGCGGTGGCGGCATTCAACGCCAAGATCTCGGCGACCGCCACGGCGCACGGGTGGGCCTACTTCGACCCCAACCCGACGCTCCTGGCGCTGCAGGCCGATCCGACGAAGGTGGCGCCGTTCCCGAGCCTGCCGGGGACTGCAGGGAATCCTGGACCCAACGTGTTGTTCGGGTCGATGTTCACGCTCGATGGCGTGCATCCGAGCGCCGCGGCGCACAAGATCATCGCCGATTCGCTGCTGTCGACCATCAACGCAAATTTCGGGACCTCTGTGCCACTGCCCTGATCGAGCCGAACGCACATACGACGCCCCGCGGACCGAGTGGTTCGCGGGGCGTTCGTTTCCGGTTAGAATCAGGGCGTGCAGGTAGGTCGCGGGGGCATGAGACCCACCCGCGACCTGCGACCCCTGACCGCCACCCGAGACCCGATCCCATGCTCACCCGCCCTGCTGCCCTCGCCTTGATGCACGAATACACCGCCAACGAGGCCCTCCGCCGCCACATGTACGCGGTGGAGCTCGCGATGCGCGCAATGGCCCGGCGCGCCGGCGCCGATCAGGACGCCTGGGGCACCGTCGGCCTCCTCCACGACTTCGACTACGAGCGCTTCCCCAACGACGCACATTCCGCCACTGCAGAGCATCCAGCCGAGGGGGTTCGGATCCTGGCCGGACTGGGGGCACCGGAGGAGTGGCAGCAGGCGATCCTCGGCCACGCTGCCTACACTGGCGTTTCCCGCATCACACCAATGGCCATTGCGCTCTTCGCGGTGGATGAGCTGTCAGGATTCGTCGTGGCCTGTGCGCTCGTCCGCCCGTCCAGGAGCCTCAAGGACCTCGAGGTCGCAAGCGTCAAGAAGAAGCTCAAGGACAAGGGATTCGCGCGTGGCGTGAGCCGGGACGACATCACCACCGGCGCCGCAGAGCTCGCGGTGCCGCTGGAGGAACTCATCGCGATCGTGCTGGAAGCGCTCCGCCCCGACGAGCAGCTGCTGGGATTGGGCATGTGACCGTGGTGCCGGATCCCCACCCCGCCCAGGTCCCGCGGTCGCCGGAGCATCCATCCGACCAGCTCGTCACCCGGGCGCTCGACCGGGCCACCGGCTCGCGGGCCATCCCCGGTAATCGAGTCGATCTGCTGCTCGATGGTCCGGTGGCGTATCCCGTGATGCTGGACCTGATCGCACGGGCGCGGCAGTGGATCCATTTCGAGAACTACATCATCCATGACGACCCGACGGGCTGGCGGTTCGCCGAGGCACTCGCCGAGCGTGCGCGCGCAGGCGTCCGGGTCCGGGTACTCGCCGATTGGCTTGGGTCGCACGGGACCGGTCGGAACTATTGGAACTTCCTGCGCAATGCTGGCGCCGAGGTCCGGCTATTTGGCCCGCCACGCTGGGACCTCTTTCGCAACTTCCTGCGCGATCATCGCAAACTGGTGAGCGTCGACGGCGTTTCGGCAGTGACCGGTGGCCTCTGCATCGGCGATGAATGGGCGGGACGTCTGGATCGCGGAGTCCAACCCTGGCGCGACACGGCGGTCCGGATCGACGGACCGGCGGTCCCCGCCCTCGAGAATGCCTTTGCCCGCACCTGGTCGGCTGCCGGGGGCCAGATCGCTCCGACGGAGGGAATGTCGACGCAGGCCGAACAGGGCGATGCGGCCGTCCGAGTCATTGCCGGTGAGCCCGGCCAGGCCCGTTCCTACCGCACCATCCAGCTCCTCGTGGCCGGCGCCGCGGATCGGATCTGGATCACTGACGCCTATCTGGTGCTGCCACCGCCGATGTTGCAGGGTCTCCTCGACGCGGCCGGCGGCGGAGCCGATGTTCGACTCCTCGTCCCCGGTGCCAGCGACCTGCCCATCGTCCGGAACCTGACCCGCACGGGCTACCGCGACCTTCTGAATGCCGGCGTGCGCATCCTGGAGTGGGGCGGACCGATGCTGCACGCCAAGTCCCTGGTCGTTGACGGGCGGTTCGGGCGGGTCGGGAGCAGCAACCTCAACGCATCCAGCCTGCTGGGCAACTACGAGCTCGATGTGTTGATCGAAGATCGGGAATTCTGCGTGGCGCTCGAGGCCCAGTTCCGCATCGATTCGTCCCGCAGCTCGGAGATCATCCTCCGCCCTCGCCGGGGGCCGGAGCGCCTGCGGCCCTACCTTCCCCCCGCCTTCGCGCGGGTGCCGGGCCCCGAGGGCGCGCAACATCCACCCCTCGGCCCGCACGTGCGCACGCCGATGGAACGACGCGGGCGCACGGCGGTCCTCTTGCGTACCGTGGCCAGTGCAGCACGGCGGTCGATCTACGGGCCGCTGTTGCTCGCGTTCGTACTGCTGGCAGGGGTCGCACTCCTGCTCCCGCACGTCATTGCCTGGGGCGTGGGCATCCTTTCCTTATATCTCTCGGCTGCCGCCGCGACGGAGCTTTTCCGCCGGCGCCGCCGGGAGGGGTGACAAGGACCCTCAACGGATGCCGCCAGCGCTGCGTACTACGACGGTGACAGACGCCGACCTCGCCGCCCGGGCCGCCCGGGGAGATGCCGACGCCTTCGGCGAGCTTATCACGCGGTACACCGCCGTGGCTCGACGACTGGCCCGTGCGGCGCTCGGCAACCACGATGACGGCGATGACGCAGCGCAGGACGGCTTCCTGGCGGCGTGGCAGAACATCGACAAGTACGACGCGACCCGGCCGTTCGGGCCCTGGCTCTTGAGGATCGTGGTGAACCGGGCGCGTGATCTCGGCCGGCGGCGGAAAGTGCGGCAGACCGACGAGATCCCGACCGACCGGGCGACCGAGGTCCCGAGCCCGGAACGGGAGACCGACCGGGCGCTCCTGCGGGAGCAGTTGGCGGAGGCGCTGGACCGACTCCCCGAGCGACAACGGGTCGCGATCACCCTCTTCGACGGCGAGGGCTACCCCCACGCCGAGATCGCCAGGATGCTGGATGTACCCGAAGGGACCGTGCGGTCGGATGTCTTCCACGCGCGGCGAACGCTGCGCGAGGCCCTGGGCCAGTGGCAAGGAGGAACAGCATGATCGACAATCCGTTCGATGCGGGCCCCGACGAGGCGCTCGGCGCCCTGCTCCGGGAAACGTTGTCGCGGGGCGATGATGCCGTGTTCGTGGCACGCGTCCGTCGCGACCTGCCCGCGGTGCAGGTGGGCGCGTGGGACCTCCTGGCCCGCTGGATGCGGCCTGGTCTCGTGGCCGCGGCCTTGGTGGCGCTCGCGGCCGGGCTCTGGTTGTCGCAGGGGGCCACGACTGGGACCGTGTCCTCGGCCGACCTCTTTGCCTCGGCCGACCAGGCGCCGCCTGACGTGCTCCTCACGCTCAGCATGGAGGGACGATGACCGGTACCGAGGGACCGAGGCGGACCTCGCGCCTGGGCGCGGCACTCCTGCTTGCCGCCGTATTCGTGGCGGGGGCCATCGCGGGGGGCGCTCTCGAGGCGGCGCACACATTGGGGCCGCGGCATCCACCACGTGGACCGGATGGTTTTGTGCGCCACTTGGCCGATGAGCTGACGTTGAGCGCGCCGCAGCAGGACAGCGTGCGGGCCATCCTGCAGCGCCACAAGCCGCAGATGGACTCCGCATGGGCAGAGATGCGCCCGCGGGTTGAAACTTTGCGGCAGACCATTCGTTCGGAGATCGCCGCACAGCTCGACAGCACGCAACGGGTGAAGTTCGACGACTTGAACCGCCGGGATGCAGCACGGCGACCGGGACAATGACCGACGTGAATCTCAATCGACTCCTCTTCGCTCCGGCGCTCCTGGCCACGCTTGCCGTCCCTGCCGCCGCCCAGCAGCGCAGTGTGACGCTCTCCGAGGCCATCGCGATGGCGCAGCGGGTGCAGGTGAACCTTCTGGCCGCACAGGGCGCGGTGCGGACCGCCGCCGCCGCCAAGACCGCCGTGGTAGGCGAGTACCTGCCGAACGTGAACGCCAATGCATCTGGCAGCCATTCGTACTCGGAGTTCCAGACCGCTGCATCCAGCGGTCAGATCCTCAGCGGCACCAACACCACGGTGAGCACGGGACTCTCGGCGAGCATCGATCTCTTCACCGGCTTCCGCCGGGGAGCGGACATGGCGGCTGCGAAGGCGGGGCAACTCTCCGCCGCGGCCGGGGTGGTCAGCGCCAAGTATGTGGTGGTGGTGAACACCACGGCGGCCTTCATCGCGGCGCTCACCCAACGACAGCTCGTCTCCGTCGACTCCGTGGCGGTGGTGCTGACGCAGACCGAGCTCAAGGCCGCGACCGACAAGATGCGCGCCGGCGCCGCCACGAAAGGCGACTCGCTCACGGCCATGGTGGCGTTCGGCAACGCGCAGCTCTCGCTCGTCAACGCCCAGGCTGCCTTGGTGGGCGCCGAGGCGTCGCTCGCCCACATCATCGGACTCGACGGCCAGGCGTCTGCCCAGGATGACTCCGCCTACTACCTCGTGATCACCAACGTGGACACCGCTGCCATCCGTCGCGATGCCTTGGCGATGGCCCCTGTCCTCCAGGCGGCGGAGGCCAGCGCCGACGCGGCCCACGCCAACTTGCGAGCCGCGAAATCCGGGTATTGGCCGACTTTGTCGGCATCCGCAAACGCGAGTTGGTCAGGGAGCGAAGGCCAGAACTACGAGCTCCTTCCCAATCGGTCCGTTGGATTGCAGCTGAGCTGGCCGCTCTTCAACCGGTTCACCCGAGAACGGAATATCATCACCAACGAGGTGGCGGCCGAGATCGCCGACGCCACCGCGATCGATGCCCGCCGCCAGCTCAACGCCTCGCTGACCCAGGCCATCGCCTCCCTGCAAGCGGCCGGGATCAGCATCAGGATCGGCCAGATCAGCATTAGTTCGGCCGATGAGGCACTCAGGGTGGTACAAGAGCGCTACCGGGCCGGCGCCGCAACCATCGTGGATGTGATGACCGCCCAAAGTTCGCTCAACTCCGCACAAGTCACCGTGCTTCAGGCCCGCTTCAGCTATCTCAACGCCAAAGCCGCCCTCGAGGCGCTGATCGGACGGTCGCTGTGAGCGTTGATATCGACACCACCGCCGAACGGATGGCCCGACTCCCGGCCGATGTACCACGCGACGCGGTCATCGTGACCCGGAACCTCCAGCGCGAATACGTGATGGGCACCGAGGTCGTCCGGGCGCTCCGTGGCATCGACATGACGATCCGGAAGAACGAGTTCGTGGCCATCATGGGTCCGTCCGGGTCCGGCAAGTCGACGCTGATGAACATGATCGGCTGCCTGGACACGCCCTCCGCCGGAGAATATTGGCTCAACGGGCACCGCGTCTCCGAACTGGGGGATGACGCCCTGGCACAGATCCGGAACAAGGAGATCGGGTTCGTCTTCCAGACCTTCAACCTGCTCCCGCGCGCCACGGCACTCCAGAACGTGGAACTGCCGCTCGTCTACGCCGGGATGGGTGCCAAGGACCGGAAGGCCCAGGCCAGCGAGGCATTGCGGCGGGTACGCCTGGAGGATCGGATGGGGCACCGACCCAACGAACTGTCCGGCGGCCAGCGCCAGCGCGTTGCCATCGCGCGCGCGCTGGTCAACGTGCCGTCGATCCTCCTGGCCGATGAACCGACCGGCAACCTCGATTCACAGACGGGCGTCGAGATCATGGCGCTCTTCAAGGACCTTCACAGCCAGGGCCAGACCATCGTCCTGGTGACCCACGAGCACGATATCGCGGAACAGGCGCTCCGTCAGATCCACATCCTGGACGGGCGTGTCAACCGCGACTTTGCCACCGAGAGGCCTTCCTGATGAAGTACACCCGTGTTCTCCTCGTAGCGGCGCTTGCCGCCTCCGCCGGCTGCAAGGCCAAGCAGGAGGTCCTGGTCTACCAGGCCATTCCCGTGAGCCGGCGCGACATCGTCGTCTCCGCCCAGGCCGCCGGGAGCATCCAGCCCGACACCACGGTCGACGTCAAGTCGCTCGCCTCGGGCGAAGTGACCAGCATCAAGGTGCAGACCGGCGAAGTGCTCCAGGCCGGCACGTTGATGGTCGAGATCGACCGCCGGCAGGCCAAGAACGCCGTCGACCAGTCCGAGGCCCAGTACGAGCAGGCGAAGGCCCAGCTCACGGTGGCCGAGGCGGCCAAGCGTCGCGCCGACACGCTCTTTGCCCAGCAGGCCATGACCGACGCCGACCACGACCAGGCCATCGTCAACTACGCGACCGCCCGGGCCAACCTCGTCACGGCCCGGGTCAACAACGAGAACAACATCATCGCGCTCTCGCAGACCGAGGTCCGCGCGCCGATCACCGGGATGGTCATCAGCCAGAACGTCGACCGAGGCAGCATGATCGCGGCCACCGGCAAGGACGTCAGCGGCGGCACCACGCTCTTCCAGATGGCCAACATGAGCCTGGTGCAGGTCCACACCCTGGTGGACGAGACCGACATCGGCAAGATCCAGGCAGGTCAGAGCACCACGGTGACCGTCGATGCGTACCCCAACCATCCCTTCGATGGCTACGTGATGAAGATCGAGCCAAGGGACACCGTGTCGCAGAACGTCACGATGTTCCCGGTGCTGGTGCGGATCGACAACAAGGACGGGATCCTTCGCCCCGGGATGAACGCCGAGGTGGAGATCCACGTCGGGCAGCGCCAGAACGTGCTGGCGGCCCCCAACGCCGCACTCCGTACCGACCGTGACTACGTCTCGGCCGCCCAGGTGCTCAACCTTGATCCCGAGACCGTGGCGAACCAACTGGCGGCCTCCGACAGCGCCAGTCAGGCGGACGCGTCCCAGAGCTCGTCGCTGGGCGCTGCAGGGACGCCAGGCAAGGATCAGGCGGCGGGTGCCCACACGATGACCATGTCCAACGGCACCACGATCAAGCTGCCGGACGGTGTCACCGAGCAGCAGGTGAACGCGGCCTTCCAGCACATGCGGCAGGCCTTCCAGGGCGGCGGCGCGCCCTCCGCTGACGATCGCGCGCTGCTCCAGAAGGTGCGCAGCGCCAACCCGGACATGATGGGGAGCGGGCGTCGTGGCGGCGGGAATCGCGGCGGTGGCGGAGGCGGCAGCAGCACCGGGGTCGACTCACGGTTGGGCGGGAGCTTCATCGTGTTCGTCAAGCGGGGCGATTCCATCCGGCCGATGCGGGTCAAGACCGGACTCACCGACCTTGAATACAGCGAAGTGCTCTCGGGGCTCCAGGAAGGGGACTCGGTCCTGGTCTTGCCGAGCGCGAGCCTCGTGCAGAGCCAGCAGGAGTTCAAGGACCGGATCAACCGCTTTACGGGTGGCGGGAGCGTTCCCGGCATGAAGGCAACGCCGGCCAAGACCGCCACGCCGGCCGCGGGTGGCGGCGGTGGCGGCGGTGGCGGGAACCGCGGCGGCGGACGGTAGCGGCCCATGCTCATCGGCGAGACCGTCACGGTCGCATTCCAGTCGATCCGGGCCAATAAGCTCCGGGCCGCACTCACGATGCTGGGGATCATCATCGGCGTCGGCGCCGTCATCACGATGGTGGCCCTCGGCTCGGGCGCCCAGAAGTCGGTCGAGGATCGGATCAACGCCCTCGGCGCCAACCTGCTCACGGTCTTCGCGGGACAGTCGTTCTCGGGCGGGTTCGCGTCGGCACAGCGAGTGAGCCTCACGACCGACGACGCGGCGGCACTCGACAGCAGCGCCACCACGCTCGAAGCCGTGGTGCCGGAGATCTCCAGCAACATGCAGATCAAGTACAGCAGCCAGAACTTCAACCTGTCGGTGACCGGGACGACGGCCAACTACGTCCAGGCCCACAATTACACGATGCCGTATGGGCGGATGTTCACCCGCGGCGACGACGACGGGCGCCAGCGCTATGCGGTCCTGGGCGCGTCGCTGCCGGAGGAATGGGGACAGAATCCGACCTCGCTCATCCACCAGATGATCCACATCCGGGGGATCCCCTTCGAGGTCATCGGCATCCTGAGCCCCAAGGGGGCCCAGGGATTCAGCAACCCCGATGAACAGATCCTGATCCCGCTCCAGACCGCCAAGTACCGGATCTTCGGGAGCAACCGTCTTCGCTCGATCTCGGTGGAGATCAAGGACGGCGTGCCGTCCGAACTCGCCATGGTGGACATCGAGCGCGTGATGCGCCGCAAGCACAAGATCCCGCCCGGCGCTGATGACGATTTCCAGATCCGTAACCAGTCGGACATCCTGGCCACTCAGCAGCAGGCCACCCAGGTCTTCACCGCACTCCTGGCGAGCATCGCGGCCGTGAGCCTCCTGGTGGGCGGCATCGGCATCATGAACATCATGCTGGTCTCGGTCACCGAGCGGACCAAGGAGATAGGGATCCGGAAGGCGCTCGGCGCCTCCCGCGGCACCATCCTATTCCAGTTCCTCATCGAGGCCCTCGTGCTCTGCCTCACCGGCGGCGTGCTGGGCATCCTGCTCGGCGTGGGCGGTGCGGTGATCCTGGCCAAGATCTTCAGTTGGAACACCCTGATCTCGCCGGTGGCCATCGCCATCGCATTCCTCTTCAGCGGCGCGGTGGGACTCTTCTTCGGACTCTGGCCCGCCAAGCGCGCAGCCAGCCTCGATCCGGTGGACGCGCTGCGGTACGAATAAGGCGCGAGGAGATAAGAAGAAGAGAAGACGACGAGAAGAGGGGAACGGGGCTCCGCTCATGGCGGGGCCCCGTTTTCCATGAGGGAATGAGGTGATGCGAGGAAGAGGAGAACGGGACTCCGAGCAAGTTCGGGCCCGTTTCCCATCGCGCGCTCCCCTCACTTCCCCACCTCGCCTCCTCTTCTCCTCCTCCCTGTCCGATTACCTTCCCGTACCTTCCACCCGCGCCCCCATGCTCCCAGTCGCACTTCTACTGCAGGTGTCCGCCATGCTTCCTGCCGTGATCCCCGGCAAGGGAGCGCCGGATGTTGCCATCCCCCGGATCGACGCGACGGCGGTGATCGACGGGAACCTGGACGAGGTGCCGTGGCAGCAGGCCGCGCGGCTCTCGGGATTCTGGGAGTACCAGCCCGCCGATGGGCGCCCGGCAGGCGAGGAGACCGAGGTCCGGGTCTGGTACTCTGCCAACGCCATCTACTTCGGGATCATCGCCCACGACGCGCAACCAGGTGCCATCCGGGCCACCGTGGCCGATCGGGACAACATCCAGGGCGATGACAACGTCCGGATCTACCTCGACACGTTCAACGACCACCGGCGGGCCTATTTCTTCGGCGTCAATCCACTCGGCGCCCAGGAGGACGGGGTGCGGGCCGAAGGCGGCTCATCGCCCGGGAACATCACCGGCGGCTCGACCGACCTGAACCCCGATTTCCTCTGGGAGTCCAAGGGCCACCTGACCCCGGACGGGTACGTGGTGGAGCTCCGCATTCCCTTCAAGAGCCTGCGGTTCCCCGGCGACGATCCGAAGTCGTGGGGGATCCAGGTCATCCGCACCGTCCAGCGCACCGGCTACCAGGATTCGTGGACGGATCTCCGTCGGGCCAACGCGAGCTTCCTGCTGCAGGACGGCACCTTCACCGGGATCCACGACATCCACCACGGCGTCGTGGTGGAGGCCCAGCCGTTCATCACCGGTGCCATGGAGGGCCAGCGGGACACCAGCACCGGTACCTTCGACCGTGGCGGGCTCCGGACCGAACTCGGCGCCAACCTCAAGCTGGGATTCAGCAGCTTCTCGGTCGATGCCACCGCGAATCCCGATTTCAGCCAGGTCGAGAGCGATGCCGGACAGGTGACGCTCAACCAGCGATTCGCACTCTTCTATCCCGAAAAGCGCCCCTTCTTCCTCGAAGGGATCGAACTCTTCGCGACACCGAACCAGTTGGTGTACACCCGCCAGATCCAGGCTCCGGCTGGCGGGCTCAAGATCGCCGGCAAGGTGGGGCGGTTCACCTTCGCACATCTCACCGCCCTCGATGAGCCGGGCGGCGGCTCTGACGACGCGCTCTTCGATGTGGGACGTGTCCGGGCCGATCTCGGCGAGAATTCCAACGCCGGAGTGACCTATACGGACCGGACCGCGGGTTCGCTCTACAGCCGCGTCGCAGCCGCTGACATCCGCTACGTCTTCGGGAAGCTCTACTACTTCCAATCCCAGATCGGCGCGTCCTGGGTACGCGATTCGACCGGCCAGCGTTCGAGCCCGATCTGGCAGGAGGAACTCGACCGCACCGGGCGCAAGTGGGGATTCAACTACCAGCTGACCGGCATCGGCCGCGGGTTCGAAGCGCGAGCCGGCTTCGTGCCGCGCAATAACATCGTCACCGCGCACGGATTCAACCGTTTTACTTGGTACGGCGCGCCCGGCGCATTGATGGAAAGCTTCACGATCTTCTTCGGGCCGCAGGCGACCTGGGACTATGGCCACTTCGATATGGCGCATCCGATCGAGGGCAGTACCAGCGCCAACATGATGCTTCGGCTCCGAGGCGGCTGGAATGTCACGGCGGTCCCGACATACGCATATGTCATCCCCGACTCGACGCTGTATGCTGGCTACGCGGTTGGGCATGGTGGTGGCCCCACGACGCCGTACACACTACCGGGAATGCTCGACGGCTGGACCGGGCAGCTCACCATCGGCACGCCGGTCTTCCAAGGGTTCAACGCCAGTGCGTCGGTATTCCGCGGGAAGGCGGCGCTCTTCGCCGAGGGGAGCCTCGGGACCGAGACCACGCTGACGGGATCGCTCTCCGTCCGACCGAGCCAGCAGGTGAGGGCCACCGGAAGCCTCATCGTCGACCGGCTGACGCGTGACCGGACCGGGGAGGAGTTCGCCCGGACCCTGATCCCTCGGCTCGAGTTGACGTTCCAGCCGAGCCGAGCGCTCTTCTTCCGCGTCGTAGGTGAGTACCGTTCCCAGCGGCTGGCGGCGCTCGAGGACCCCGCCACCGGCGATACGCTGGTCGTCAGTGGCACCCCGGCGACCGCTTCGGAGAGCAACACGTTCCGGATGGACTGGCTGGCGTCGTACCAGCCGACCCCGGGGACCGTGGCGTTCTTCGGCTATGGATCGAGCCTTGACGCCGGGATCAACACGCTGAGCTTCTCGCGACTGGTCCGGCAGAACGACGGATTCTTCGTCAAGTTCGCGTACCTGTTCCGGAAGTGAGGTAGTGGGTCGGATGGGCGGTTGGGCGGATGGGCGGATGGACAGTGAGGTGGTGGAACCGTTCGGTGATGGCCAACGTTATCCCGTGTCACCCACCGGAGCCTGAATGACCGCCGTACCCCTCTCCGAAGCTGCCGCCGACGCGCCTGCCCCACCGGCACCGCACACTGGCGTACGCCGCCACCACTGGCTGGTGCGCCTGACGCATTGGATGAACGCGATCGTGCTCACAGGGCTGATCGCGAGCGGCCTCCAGATCTACGGCGCGTTCACCCGCTTCGGGCTCAAGGGCGGGATGCGCATCGGCCCCAATCCGTTCGAAGGGTATGGCTTCCCGCACTGGATGCGGCTCGGCGGCTGGCTGGCTGGCGGCCTGAATTGGCACTTTGCGCTCGGCTGGTTCTTCCTCTTCTCCGGCCTCGCCTACGTCCTGTATCTGGGCATCTCCGGCGAATGGCGATCCCTCCTCTTTCGTCCCCGCGACATCGGCCCAGCGGTCCAGATGCAGCTGTACTATCTGGGCCTCCGGAAAACGCACCCGCCACAGGGAAAGCACAACGCCCTCCAGAAAGGTGCGTACACGTTCATCGTGGCACTCGGCGCCCTGTCGGCGTTGACCGGCGTCGCGATCTACAAGCCGGTCCAGTTCCATTGGCTCACGGCACTCTTCGGCGGCTACGAGTTCGCCCGGTACTGGCACTTCGTGGCGGTCTGGGTCTTCGTGGCCTTCACGCTCACCCACGTGGCCCTCGTCTTCGCCGTCGATCCGGCGTCACTGCGTGCCATGCTCACCGGCTGGTACCGCGGGAGGTTCCCGAATCATGACTGAGCCCCTCACTCGACGCGACCTGTTCCGGATGGGCCTCGTGGCGGGCGCAGGCGCGCTCGTGTCCGGCTGCGGATGGGACGGCGGCCCCCTCAAGCCCGGGCTCGCCGCGATGGCGCGGCTCAACGACCGGGTGGGCGAGGCGCTCATCTCCCCGCACCGCCTGGCCCGGGAGTATCCGGTGTCGGAGCGCTCTGGGAGCGCATTTCCGATGTACTACGTGAGCGACGAGCTCCCGGTGCTTGCCGACCCCGCAGGGTGGCGCCTCACGGTCGCAGGGCTGGTCGCCAACCCGCTTACGCTCACGCTGGCCCAGATCCAGGCCCTCCCGCGGACGACGTACACCGTCAAGCACCATTGCGTGGAAGGGTGGACGGCCATCGCGACATGGACCGGCGTGCCACTCACGACGATCACCGCGATGGCGGCACCGACGCGAGCGGCCCGGTACGTGCGGTTCGACTCCTTCGATGCCGGGTACTACAACGGCTGGGATCTGCAGACGGCGATGCATCCGCAGACGATGCTGGCCTACGGGTATAACGACCAGCCACTGAAGCCGGATCACGGCGCACCGCTCCGGCTCTACTCCCCGCTCAAGCTCGGATACAAGCTGACGAAGTTCGTCACCACGGTGACCTTCACCGCCGATCGCCCCGGAGGCTACTGGGAGGACCAGGGATACCCGTGGCTGGGAGGGCTGTGATACCGGTGGACGGTGAAGAGTGAACAGTGAACAGTGAACGGGGGCCTCCGTGGGATCTGCCAAGCTCCCGTTCACCGTTCCCCGTTCACCGTTGACGCCCTTGCCCGTTCATCCCTCTTCCAGTTCCACCGTCGCAGCTCCTGACCCGCCATACCTGACCCGGACGATCCAGGCCCGGCAGCAGACCTCGCAGTCCTCGACGTACTCCTGGGCGGTCCCGCCGCCCGGATCCAGGGCAATGACGCACGACGCCCCGCACCAGGGACACTGCACCTCCGCCTCGGTATCGGCGGTGCCGTCGCCCAGGGGGAACGCATCGTCGAGTGGGTCGTCGTCGGAAAAGTCGATCATGATACCGGTGAACGGTAAACGGTGAAGGGTGAACAGTGAACGGTGAACGGGGCGCCCAGCGGATCTTCGTGGGCGACCCGTTCACCGTTTCCATTTCACCGTTCACCGTTCCCGTTCACGCTATATTCGCTCAATGCGCCGTCCACTGACCGTCGCCAGCGGCCTCACGGCCGCGATGCTGCTCGCCCGGGCGTTCGGCACCCCGGCGCTGACCGATCCGACCGGCGCCCCGCTCCCCGCGTCACTCCACCTGTACTTCCCGCCCCTCAACATCCTGCTTGCTCCGGCCTTCGACCTCTGGGACGGCGTCTCGATGCTGGGGATGCGCCAGCTGGTGGCGTTCTTCCTCTGGAGCGCGGTGGCGATCGTGGTGTGGCGGGTGGGCGGACAGGCGTACAGGCGCACGGGCGCACGGGCCGCGTCCGCGCAGCGTCGGATCGTCCGTGCACTGTTCACTGAGCTGGCGATCATCGTCGGCGGCGTGTTCGCCCTCCTGCTCTTCGGGCTCGTAGGCCTGGTGTGGCACCGACCGATGGTCTCCCTCGCAGGCGTGCCCGCCGGCCAGCTGGTGGTCGACCTGCACACCCACACCAATGTCTCACACGATGTCCACGGGACGCTGATGCGCGGGTTCGACGCCGACGCGGCCCGACGCTGGCACCAGCGCGCCGGATTCGACGCGTTCTTCGTCACCGACCACAACCTCATCGACGGGATCCCCGCCAACGGCGGCCCGGTCGACGCCACGCCCGCCCTCTGCCCCGGCGAGGAGGTGAGTGCCGCCGACCAGCACGTGGTCCTCCTCGGCAACACCACCCTGGTGGACAACCACGATTACGGCGACTCCCTCCCCGGGATCCTGCGGCTCTTCCGGGACGCGGGCCCGCGCTATGGTGCTGTGGCGATCGCCTCGATCCCGGAATACGACAAGAACCATTTCCACGACCTGACCACGTTCGCCGATGCCGGGGTGCGCGGGTTCGAGATCGTCAACGGGGCGCCCAAGGCCAATGAGCTTACGCTGGCGCACCGCGATACGGTCATCGCGTTGGCCCGTGCACGGGATCTTCTGCTCTTGGGCGTGAGCGACAGTCACGGATGGGGTGCCACGGTGGAGGGGTGGACGCTGGTGCGGGTGGGTAGCGCACCGACGCACGGAGGCTCAGACGCTCAGGAAGCACCGGGAGCGGTCATTCCGAGCGTCCGAGCGTCAGTGCGCCTGTCCACTTTCCCGCCGGTCTGCACCGCGATCCTGACCGCCCTTGAGCGCGGCTACGACGCCACCCAGATCGCCGCCCGCCACCGGCTGCGTCCCGATGCGTGGTGGCCCCGCTGGCTCACGCCGTTCGCGGTGGTCTGGGAGGGATGGCGGGCCATGGGCCTGGCCCAGGCATTCGGCTGGCTGCTGTGGATCTGGGGACTCGCACTCATTGCGGCCCACCGCCCGGTCACTTCGTCAGGCGACAGACCTTGATCTGACCTGGCGGGGTCGGATGGGCCGGCACGTCGAACACGGCAACGTACGTGGCATCACCATCCAGACGCTGCAGGCCACGCTCCCGATAACCCATCGCCCCCATCTCGCACGTGAGCAGCGAAGTCGGGGTTCCATGACGTGAGATCGGTCGGTCCACGTCCACGACGGCGACCCGCCCTCCCGGTGCGATGGCCGGCGCCAGGTTAAACAGGAACTCGTAGGGATTGGCGATCTCGTGGTACATATGCGACATGAGCGCCAGGTCTACCGATGCGGGCGGCAGTTCCGGATCGGACGCCGCACCCAGCACCAGCGTCACCCCCCGGACCTTCTCGTGCTCCAGGCGTGCCTGCAGCCGGCCCAGATAGGTCTCGTCGATGTCCTCGCCGTAGATCACCGACCTGGGGCCCAGTCGCTGGGCCAGCCGAACGGTGTAGTAGCCTGAACCGGCGCCGATGTCGGCGACGCGGATCCCCGGCTTGAGGTCCAGGTAGTCGAACACCTTGTACGACTCTCCCTCCCGGTCACGGGCCGCCTCGCTGTTCCACCCCGGGCTGATGATCGGCGCCACCGGCCGGGCCGGGAGCGGAAAGGACGGCTGCTGCTGGGCCACCACCGCCCGACCGACGCCGGCCAGCAGCAGCACCCCGACCGTGAAGGATCGCCCACGACCCTCATGCACTCGCCCTCCCTTGCCTCCGGGCCACCCCGGACCGAGAATACGACATTCCATTAACGCCTATTCAAGGTCCCATTCCAATGCCTCGAACGCAATTCCTCGGTACCGGCCTCGCCGTCCCCGACCACGTGGTCACCAACGACGACCTGTCAAAGGTGATGGATACCTCGGACGAATGGATCCGGGTCCGCACCGGGATCGAACAACGCCGTTGGGTGCAGGAAGGCGAGACCGGCGCCGGCCTCGGCCACAAGGCGGCGATCCAGGCACTCGCCGCCGCGGGCGTCCAAGCCGGCGAGCTCGACGCGATCGTCTATGCCACCACTACGCCCGACCACTACGCGCCCGGCAACGGGGTGTACCTGCAGCAGCTGCTGGGCGTCGGCACGATCCCCGCGATCGACATCCGGATGCAATGCAGCGGGTTCATCTATGCGCTGTCGGTCGCCGACGCATGGATCCGCACCGGCACCTACCGACGGATCCTGGTCGTGGGCCAGGAGATCCAGTCGACCGGCATGGATGTGAGCACCCGGGGCCGCAACACCGCCGTGATCTTTGCCGATGGTGCCGGTGCGGTGGTCCTGGGCCCGACCGACGACCCCTCGCGGGGCATCCTGTCGTTCGACCTGCATTCCCAAGGGGAACACGCCGACCTGCTGTGGGTCGACGTGCCCGGCTCGATGTACCACCCGCGTATCTCGGAGACCCAGATCCGGGAAGGAAAGCACTTCCTCCAGATGGACGGCAAGGAGGTCTTTCGTCACGCCTCGACCCGGATGCCGGAATCGGTGCGGGCGGCGCTGGCAAGCGCCGGTCACACGACAGGTGACATTTCGCTCCTCATTCCGCACCAGGCCAATCTGCGGATCTCGGAGATGGTGGCCAAGGCGCTGGCCCTCGCCCCCGATCGGGTCTACAACAACATCCAGCGCTACGGGAATACCACGGCGGCGACGATCCCCATCTGCCTCGACGAATGCGTGAAGGCCGGACGGGTCAAGCGGGGGGACCTTCTGGTGTTCACGGCGTTCGGGTCGGGGTTCACGTGGGGGAGCTGTGTGGTGAGGTGGTGAGGGGTGTAAGGCTGTGGGCGAGAGGCTGGAGGCTAGAAGCTGGAGGCTAAGGGCCAGCCCATGTCCACTGCCGCTCGGTCGAAACTTAGCTGCGGCCCGTTCCGTAATGGAACACATACAGTCCCAGCTCACTCATTCGCGGGGTCGGTCCCATGTTCCTGATGATCCGCATCGGCCTGGTCATCGTGGCCACCATCTTCGGTTTCGCAGTCGCCCGTCGGTATGTCCGCACCCGGCTCCGCTTCGTGGACGCCGCCCGCAGCCCCTTGGCGCCGTGGATCGCCGGCTTGATCATGGCACTGGTGGCCTCGCCGCTCGCCCTGTTGCCGCTCATCACCGGGATCACCACGACACTCTTCGGGGTGGGCGCCGGCCTCGGCACTGCCAGCGCGCAGAAGGCGCTCAAGCGGGGAGAGTAAGCGCCGCAAGCGTGAACGGTAAAGGTCAAACGGTGGACGGGGGAGCTCTTGCGGGGCGTCCCGTTCACTCTTGACCGTTCACCGTTCACGCTCCATCCATCTACATTCCGCGAATGCCTATCGACATCGCATGCACTCGCTGCGGCCAGACTCGCGGCCCGATGCCCTTCAAGCCCTTCCAGAACGAATTCGGACAGCAACTCTACGACACCATCTGCGGCGTCTGCTGGGGTGAATGGACCAAGCGCCAGCAGCAGCTCATCAACCACTACGGGCTCGACCCCCGGACCCCGCAGGCCAAGGAATTCCTCCTCAACGCCCTGAAGGAGTTCCTGCTCACATCTCCGTGAACGGTAAAGGGTGAACGGTGAACGGGGGAACCTGACGAGCGCCCCGTTCACTGTTCACCCTTTACCCTTTACCGTTCACCGCCCTACCAGCTCCTCCCCACCTTGAATACCACATCGATCGCCGGGCTCGTCGGGATCAGGTCCTCGGTCATCCCCAGCCGCCATTCGCCCCCGGCTCGGGTGCGGAAGATGAAGCCGTAGTCGAAACTCAGCTCCGGATCATCGAGGCTCCCGAAGCCGGTGCCGCTGTAGTAGGAGCTGTGATAGTACAGGTTCCCGAACATCGAGCTCACGCCGGCAAAGTTCCATCTGACCCCTGAGGTCAGCGCCAGGAAGGTCGAGTTCTGGTACTGCCGCATCGGCCCGCCGGTGGTCGGCGTGTAGCCGACATCCAGGCTTCCCTCATAGCGGAGCCGAGGATGCCAACGGGCCCGCCAGGTGTTGAGCAGGCTCAGCGACGACACGGTACGGCCGTAGCCATCGGCGCCGGTGGTCGTCGGCAGCGTGACTGACAGGACCGACTGGACAGCGTCCGAATGGCGGATGCCGAGGCCCAGGCGGATATCGCCGAGCGATGGGTCGAGCACGTGCCGGGCGATGGTATCGCCGCCCGGCAGTTCGATCCGATAGGCGAACTGGTTCCGAGGCCGGAGTTGGCGTTCGGGGATCGGGATCCCGATCAGGTTGTGGTACCAGTCGAGGAATCCGTCCATCACCCCGGAGTAGACCGAGCGCACCGGCACGTCTGCGATCACGAACGCCCGGGACCCGAGGTCGTGGCTCGCGTTCAAGTGGAGCGTGGCGGCCTCGGCGTCGAGCAGATAGATGCGACCATCGATCGCCTCGCTGTACTCGATCATGTTCCCGTAGTCGAGCTGGACGGCGTAGCGCCACCCCGGATGCGGCGTCCGGTACGGCTCGAAATAGAGGCCACTGCGGCTGACGGCCATCGGGTTGATGGAGTAGTGGGCCGGGAGGCCGCTGTCGCTCTGGGCTGCGATGCGGGGCGGCCGGGCGGCGACAAGGGCGGACAGCGTGGCCAGCAATGCGAGCGGCCGGGGAGACAGGCGCATCCCGGAAAGTAACGTGCCCCCGCGATGACCTGCGGGGGCACGCTCGCGCCATCAGGAAGCGCTCAGTCGCGCCGTTGGGTGCGCAGCTTCATTTCCGACCGATTCAGGCCGCCCATCCAGCCGGGCTGGCTCCAGTTGGCCTTGGCCGTCACGGCGACGTGCTTGTGGTCCCGCATCACATCCAGGGTGACCGACTCGCCGTCGTCATACGTCTGGAGGATGCCCAGCAGCTTGGAGACCGTGTTGGGCTTGCGGTCGCCGACGGTCAGGATCACGTCGCCCGCCTTGAGGGGCAGGGGGGAGGAGTCGGGTACGCTCAGGACCAGGATCCCGTCGGCCACGCCGAAATAGCGGCCGAGGTCGGGATTGACCGGCGCGAATTCCATGTCCCCCAGCGGCGACCCGACCCGGAGGAACACCTGATCACGCATCATCGGGAGCATCTGGTCGGGTGAGAAGTTCCCGGAGA
>JBAUHI010000033.1:0-4314 GCA_049680185.1 Gemmatimonadales bacterium
TGGACCAGTTGATGGAGAGTGCCGCGACCCAGGCGCCGGCGCAGGTGCTCGAGTCGCTGATCGAGGCGATCGGCTACGAGAAGCACCTCCTCGACGAGGGGCCCGAAGGTGCGGACCGATGGGAGAACGTACGCGAACTGGTGGCGAGCGCGGCAGAATGGTCAGAGGAAGTGGAAGACGGGGTCGAAGGATCGCCGCTCGAACGCTTCCTCGAGGAAGCGGCCCTCCTCTCCAGTCACGACAAGATCAGCGGTGCTGAGGAAGGCGTGACGCTGATGACCCTCCACACCGCCAAGGGGTTGGAGTGGCCGGTGGTGGTGATGGCAGGGATGGAGGACGGGCTCTTTCCGCTGGCGCGCGCCGCGGAGACCCCCGATGGTGTGGAGGAGGAGCGCCGACTCGCCTATGTCGGGATCACACGGGCCCGGGACAAGCTGTTCCTCACCTGGGCCAGGTCCCGTCGCCGCGGCGGACAGCTCCTGCCCGGGATCCAGAGCCGCTTCCTCAAGGCACTCCCGCCGGGCACTATTGAGGAGAAGCGGACGACGGCGCTGGGTAGCGGCGGCGGATGGTCGCAGGGACGCAGGGACGGAGGGTCGCAGGGACGGAGACAGAGTGGGTGGGGGGAGCGCAAGAGCGGCTTCGGCTGGCTGGAAGACGAATTCGGGTCCGCTCCGCCTCTCCGTCCCTCCGCCGCTCCGCCCGCTGTCAACGACGATGCCCCGCGCTACGTTAAGGGGGAGCGGGTCAAGCACCGTAAATTCGGCAGTGGCGTCATCCAAGGACTGGCTGGTACGGGCAGGGACCTCAAGGTGACGGTCGCCTTTGACGATGACGAGACCGGGACCAAGCAGCTGCTCGTGGCCTACGCGGGCCTCGAACGCGATCGCGACTGGGAGAGCGCATGACGATCGATAGCAAAACGATCCACCACATCGCGGGACTCGCCGAGCTGGCGGTGACCGATGCGGAGGCCGAGGCGCTGGCGGGTCAGCTCGAACGCATCGTCGGATTGGTGGCGCAGCTGGGTCAGGCGGAGATCCCGGCCGACGCCGAGACGTTCGTGGCGGGCTCCGCCGCAGTGACGCTTCGCGACGACGTCGTGGCGCCACAGCCGCTGCACCGCACCCCGGAGATGCTCACCACCGGTTTCCAGCACGGGTTCTACGTGGTGCCCAAGCTCGGCTCGCAGGAGTCCGCGGAATGACGGCGGTCAAGAATATCAGCGAGGCCATCCGCACCGGCCGCACCACTGCCGCGCGCTCGGCCGAACAAGTGACTCGACTCCTCATCGCGGCGGACAAGCAGGGACTCAATGCGGCACTTGACTGGAGCCCGGAGTACCTGGCCCACGAGGCGCGGCGGATCGACCAGGGACTTGAGAAGGGGCGGCTGGCCGGGGTGCCGATCGCCGTCAAGGACAACATCGCCACCCTCGACCTCCCGACCACCTGCGCCTCGCGGATCCTCGATGGCTACGTGAGCCCCTTCGAGGCCACCGTCATCCGGCGCCTGCGCGAGGCCGGCGCCTTCGTGGCCTGCAAGGCGAACCTCGACGAATTCGCGATGGGAAGCTCCACCGAATGGTCGGCATTCGGGCGGGTGAAGCACCCGCTCGATCCGGCGCGGGTCCCAGGTGGTTCGTCCGGCGGTTCCGCAGCACTCGTTGCCGCCGGCGTTACACCGGTGGCACTCGGCTCCGAGACCGGCGGCTCCGTCCGCCAGCCGGCAAGCTTCTGTGGCGTCGTCGGACTCAAGCCCACCTATGGGCGCGTGAGCCGCTACGGCCTCGTGGCCTTCGGCTCCTCCCTCGATTGCGTGAGCCCTTTCGGCGAGAGAGTGGACGACGTCGCCCGGGTGCTGGCGGTGATGAGCGGGCACGATCCGTTGGACGCCACCACCGCCGACCGCCCGCCGCTCATACTCGACGAACCCCGCCGCGAGCTTAAGGGCCTCACCATCGGCCTGCCCACGGAGTACTTCCCGGCCGACCTCCACCCCGGCATCCGCGCCGCCCTCGATCGCACCATCGACCACGTCAAGCAACTCGGCGCCACGGTCAAGGAAGTGTCGCTCCCGCACACCCGCCACGCGGTGCCGGCGTATTACATCGTGGCGCCCGCCGAAGCGGCGTCGAACCTCGCGCGGTTCGACGGGGTGCGCTACGGCCCGCGTGGTGGTGCCGCCAACGCAGATCTCAACCAGATGTATCGCGACACCAGAGGGCGCGGCTTCGGCCCCGAGGTGCGGCGCCGGATCCTGGTGGGCACCTACGTGCTGAGCGCCGGCTATTCGGAGCAGTATTACCACAGGGCGCAGCAAGTGCGCGGACTCATCGCGAAGGACTTCGACTCCGTGTTCTCCGCCGGCGTCGATCTCCTCCTTACGCCGACCACGCCGACCCCCGCGTTCAAGGCCGGCGAGAAGATCAACGACCCCGTCGCGATGTACCTGGCCGACATCTTCGTCTGCCCGTCGAGCCTTTCCGGGCATCCGGCGATCAGTATCCCCGTCGGTCGGGACGAAGGCCTCCCGATCGGTGCCCAGCTCATCGCGCCGGCGTGGCAGGAGGCCCGGATGCTCGCGGCCGCCTCGGCGATCGAGCGCGTCACCGACGCCAAGCGGGAGGTGCGCCCGTGACCTGGGAAACGACCATCGGCCTCGAGGTCCACGTCCAGCTGAAGACGCGGTCCAAGATGTTCTGCGGCTGCTCCACCAACTTCGGCGATCCGCCCAACACCAACGTCTGTCCCACCTGCCTGGCGCTCCCCGGCGCGCTGCCGGTGCCGAACGCCGAGGCCATCCGGCTGGCGACGCTCGCATCGCTCGCGCTCAACTGCACCGTGCACGAGCGGAGCGTCTTTGCGCGGAAGAACTATTTCTATCCCGACCTGCCCAAGGGCTACCAGATCTCCCAGTTCGACAAGCCCCTCGCCACCAAGGGATGGGTCGAGATCGATACCGCGGAACGGGGCCGGCTCCGGATCGGGGTCACCCGTCTCCATGTAGAGGAGGATTCCGGCAAGAGCGTCCATGATCGGTTCCCCGGCAAGACCGCCATCGACTTGAACCGTGCCGGTGTGCCGCTGGCGGAGATCGTGAGCGAACCCGATCTCCGGAGCCCTGCCGAGGCGCGGGCGTACCTCGTGGCGTTGAAGCAGATCCTGGTCTTTGCCGGGGTGAGCGATTGTTCGATGGAGGAGGGGTCGCTCCGGGTCGACGGGAACATCTCCATCCACCGGCCCGGCACACCCTTCGGTACCAAGACCGAGGTCAAGAACCTGAACTCCTTCGCCAATGTGGAGCGCGCGCTCGAGCTCGAGCTGGCTCGGCAGACGGTAGCACTCGATGCCGATGGCAGGGTCGACCAGGTGACGATGCTCTACCACGCCGGCTCCGACTCGATGCGCGTGATGCGCTCGAAGGAGGACAGCCACGATTACCGCTATTTCCCGGACCCCGACCTCCCGCCGCTGGTGCTCAGCAAGGTGTGGATCGAGGCGCGCGGGAAGGAACTGCCGGAACTCCCTGACCAGAAGCGGCATCGGCTCATCTCGGCGTACGGGATCCCGGCGTACGATGCCGGGGTGCTCACCGGCGAGCCGGTGCTGGCCGATTACTTCGAGTCGGTGGTGGCCGCCGGTGCGGAGGCCAAGCAGGCGTCCAACTGGGTCATGGCCGACGTGATCGCGGGGTGGAACGAGACCGCGACACTTCAAGTCTCCGCGCCGCGGCTGGTGGCGCTCATCGCGCTCGTCACCGCCAACACGATAAGCCACGCCTCGGCCCGGAAGATCTTCGCCGAGATGCGCACCTCCGGCGAGACGCCGGAGGCTCTTGCCGACAAGCTCGGCTTGAAGCAGGTGGCAGATGCCGGAGTACTGGAGCGCTGGGTGGATGAGGTGTTGGCGGCGCATCCCGCCGAGATGGCGAGGTTCAAGGGCGGGGAATCGAAGCTGATCGGATTCTTCGTGGGGCAGGTGATGAAGAAGAGCGGGGGGAAGGCCGATCCGAAGGCGGTGCAACCGGTGTTGATGGGGAAGTTGACGTCATCCTGAGCGCAGTGATGAGCCTGTCCCGACCACGGTGTCATCCCGAGCAGAGCGAGGGATCTTCTCAAATCTGATCGGAGCCGTTTGCCTCACACCGTGGTAGCTCCTTCGCTTCGCTCAGGATGACGCTTCGCGTCACCTCACCCCCTGTCCCCCTCTCCGCATACGCGGCGAGGGGGGACGTCGGAATGCATCGGGGCGGATACGGGCGCGGCAATGAGTCTGTCCCGACCACGGTGTCATCCCGAGCAGAGCGAGGGAT
>JBAUHI010000034.1:0-10803 GCA_049680185.1 Gemmatimonadales bacterium
GTGGTGGCGGGATCGAGCGCGATCTGGCCGGCGGTGAAGATGAGACCGTTGACGATGGTGGCCTGGCTGTAGGGGCCGATGGCCTTCGGGGCGTGCGTGGTGGCGACGAAATCGATGGGCATGGTGGTCGGGGGTTAGAGGCTGGGGGCTAGAGGCTAGGGGCTAGGGGCTAGAGGCTAGAGGCTAGAGGCTAGTGGCTAAGAGCTAAGAGCTAAGAGCTAAGAGCTAAGAGCTAGAGGTCCGAGCGATCAGCTTGAAGCTCTCGACTCCGAGCTCTAGACTCTAAACTCCTCCACACCTCACGCAAGTGGCGTGGCCATCCGGAACGCCTGTGCCGCGTTGACGCCGGTCACGGCGATCAGCTCTTCCACCGGCACGCCCCGTACTGCGGCGACCCGTTCCGCCACCTGGCGCACGAACGCCGGTTCGTTCCGCTTCCCTCGATGCGGCACCGGCGCCAGGTAGGGCGAGTCGGTCTCGACCAGGAGCCGGTCGGCCGGTACGGACCGAATGAGGTCATCCCCGGTCCACTTCTTGAACGTCACCATCCCGCTGAACGACGCGAAGGCCCCCAGCGCCAACGCGCCGTCCAGGAGTCCGGGACCGCTCGAGTAGGAATGCAGAATGACCCGGGTCTTCGGCGCATTCCGGAGGATCGCCAGGACGTCGGCATCGGCCTCGCGGGCGTGGATCACCACCGGCAGGCCGAGCGTCGCGGCCAAGGCCAACTGGGCCTCGAACACCTGGCGTTGGACGTCACGGGGGGAGTGATCATAGTGGTAGTCGAGTCCGATCTCTCCCAGCGCCACCACCGCACCATGTCCAAGCGCCGCGCGCAGCCATTTGGCGCGCTCGTCGTCCCATTCCTTGGCGTCGTGCGGATGGATGCCGATCGCGACCGACAGCATCGGCTCCGCTTCCGCCAGCCGGAGCGCGGTCTCCGCGGCCGCCGGGGACTCCCCGATCACCACCACGCGCTCCACCCCTGCCGAACGAGCACGGCGGAGGACGTCGGGCCGGTCCGCCGCGAACGCCTCCGCCGCCAGGTGGCAGTGGGTATCGACCAGCACTCAGGCCTTGATGGGCAACCCGACGGACCGCGCGCCCTTGACGTCAGCGCCGGGCCAACGGTTCTCGATGTACATCAGGATCGGCGAGGCGATGAAGACCGACGAGAAGGTCCCGGTGAACACGCCGAAGAACATCACCAGCGAGAAGGGCCGGATGACCTCGCCCCCGAAGATGGCCAGCGAGAGGAGCGTGGCCAGCACCGTCCCGTGGGTCAGCACGCTCCGCGGCAGCGTCTCGTTGATCGACCGGTTCAAGACCTCGTAGAGATCGCTCCGCTTGTACTTGTGCATGTTCTCGCGGACACGGTCGAAGATGATGATCGTGTCGTTGAGCGAATACCCCACCATCGAGAGCACCGCCGCCACCACCACCAGGCTCACCTCGAGGTGAATGATGGAGATGAACGCGATGGTCGCGACGACGTCGTGGGCGGTGGCGAGCACCGCGGCGACCCCGAAGCGCCACTCGAACCGGATGGCCAGGTACACCAGCACCACGAAGAACGAAAGGAAGATGAGCCAGAGCGCCTGGCTGCGGAGCTCAGCCCCGACCTTCGGCCCGACCGCGTAGGTGTGTTCGATCTTGTAGTGCCCCGCCCCGATCGAGGCGTCGAGCCCCGTGGTGGCGGCCGCCAGCGTGAGCTGGGTGTTGTTGGCGTCGACGGCCTTGCCGGTCTCGCCCACGCGGGCACGGATGGAGAACTCCGTGCCGGTGGTCCCGATGGATTGCAGTTCAGGGGCGTCCATCCCCGACCGATCGAGCGCCGCGCGCACCGGGCCGAAATCGACCGGCTTCGTGGTCGACACCTGGATCAGCGTGCCACCGGTGAACTCGACGCTGTAGTTGAGCCCGCGGAAGCCGAGCAGCACCAGGCCCGGAAGGATGATGGCGCCCGTGATGCTCCAGGCCCACCGTTCGACCGCGATGAAGTTGTAATTGGCGTGATGGAAGAATCGCATGGTCAGATGCTCAGCGCGGTGAGGTTCGGGCGACGATCCAGCCAGATCATGTAGAACGTACGGACCACGAAGATCGACGTGATCATCGAGGCCGCGATACCCAGTGTCAGCGTGACCGCAAAGCCCTTGACCGGGCCGGTGCCGAACTGGAAGAGGAAGAGGGCGGTGAGCACGGTGGTCACGTTGGAGTCGATGATGGCGGCCATCGCGTGCTTGAACCCTTCGTCGATCGAGAGGCGCACGGTCTTGCCGCGATCGAGTTCTTCCCGGATGCGTTCGAAGATCAGCACGTTCGCGTCGACCGCGATGCCGATCGACAGCACCAGGCCCGCCAGGCCCGGAAGGCTCAGCGTGGCCCCCACCACCGCCAGCCCGCCGATGGCAAAGAGGATGTAGAGCATCAGGCCGCCCACGGCCAGGACCCCGCTCAGGCGGTAGTAACCGATCATGATGAGCACCACGAGCACCGTGCCGATGACTCCGGCCAGGATGCCGTCGTGGATCGAGTCCTTGCCGAGGCTGGCGCCGACCTGCTGCTGCTCCACGATGCGCAACGGCACCGGCAAGGCGCCGGCCTTGAGTGTGAGCGCCAGGTCGCGTGCTTCCTGGATGGTCTTGTTGCCGAGGGTGATCTGGCCCCGTCGGTCGATGCGGCTGTTGATGACCGGCGGGCGCCCCTGCACCCGGTTGTCGAGCAGGATGGCCATGTAGTCGCCGACGTGACGGCCGGTCTCCTGGCCGAACTTCCGGCCGCCGGCGCGGTCCAGCTGGAAATCGACCACCGCCGCCTGGGTGAGCGGGTCGGTGCCGGCCTGCGCGTCCTCGAGATTGGACCCGGTCATGATGGCTTTGTTCTCGAGGATGTACAGGAAGCGGTACGGCGCCACGCCGACGCTGATCGGAGCGGAGAGCCAGCGCCAGGTCAGGTTTCTCGGCAACAGCGCGTTGACCGCCGCAATGGACAGCATCGAGTCGACCCGCGGGTAGGCGCCCTCTGGCACCATGTACTCACCCGGGACCTGGAAGTCGCCGGGATTGGCGGGCTGGATCAGCGACTCGAGGATGCCCCCGGCCACCGCACCGGTGTCGGCGCTCGTGGCAGTGGTGTCGGCACCCTTCTTCCTGCCGCTGGCGCCCGCGACGGGAGCTTTCTTGGCGGAATCGCCGCTGAGGAGGTTCTGGACCGCGTTCTGCTGGGTCGGGGCCGGCGCGGCGCCGTTCACCGACTTGGCGGTGATCCCGAGGCTGCGGAGTACGCGATCCATCCCGGGAAGCGCCTTGTCGAGCGCATGGGTCTTGTCGGTGAGCCGGAACTCGAGGAACGCGCTCCGCTCCACGATGGCCTTGGCGCGATCGGGGTCCTTGATCCCCGCGAGCTCCACGACGATGCGCCGATCGCCCACTTTCTGGATGACCGGTTCGGCCACGCCGAACTCATCGATCCGCTTGCGCAGCACGGTGAGGGCCAGGTCGATGTCGCGGGCGGGATTGGTGGAGGCCACCTTCGAGGTGTCGAGCTCGAGCCCCAAATGGATGCCGCCCTGGAGGTCGAGCCCGAGGCTCGGCCGGAAGCGCTCCACGGTGTCCTGACGGACGCTGCCATCGGCTTGCACCACGTCCTCGACCTGCTTGACGGGCCAGATGGCCCAGATCGAACAGAGGGCAAGGACGGCGATGACGATGAGTCGGCTGCGGATGGTTGAGAACATCGCTCCGAGACGTGTTAAGGGTGAATGACCCTGGGCTTCCCGCCCTCGAGGCCGGCCAATACGGCCGCCGCCCCGGCGCGGTCCCGCGATAATTGTGCGATCAGTGCTTCGGTCGAGCTGAAGCGCTCGACATCACGCAGGCGTTGGACCCATTCCACTTTGATCCATTCGCCGTACAGGTCGCCCTCGAACCCGAAGAGGTGGACCTCGATGTTCCGCCGGCCATCATCGAAGGTCGGCTTGGGACCCTGGTTGAGCATCGCGCCGTACCGGCCTCGGCGGGTCTCGACCCAGGCAGCGTACACGCCGTCCGGCGGAAGCAGCTTGCTGGCCGGGACCCCGCCGAGGTTGGCGGTCGGGATCCCGATGGTGCGTCCCCGCCCCGCCCCGTGTTCCACCTTGCCCACCACCTGATAGCGCCGCCCCAGGAGCCGCGCGGCACCATCGAGGTCTCCCCCGCCGACAGCGCGCCGCACCAGCGTGCTCGAGACCGGATGCCCCGCCACCTCGACCTCGCCCACCACGTCCACCGAGAAGCCGTATTTCCCGCCCAGCGTGCGCAACGTCTCGACATCGCCGCTGCGGCCCCGGCCGAATCCGTGATCATGGCCGATGACCAACTCCCGTACGTCGAGCATCCCCACCAGGATCCGCGCCACGAACTCTTCCGGCGCCAGTGCCGCCATCCGTCGATCGAATGCCAGCAGGAGCACGTAGTCCAGCGCGGTCAGCGCCAGGGCCTCCTGCCGTTCGCCGCCGGTGGTGAGGAGCGGCGGCGCCAGCTGCGGATTGACCACCGCGAGCGGATGCGGCTCGAACGTCACCAGGATGCTCTGTCGGCCCGCGGCCCCGGCCCGGCGGCAGATCTCATCGAGCACCGCCCGGTGCCCCACGTGGATCCCGTCGAACGTCCCGACGGTGACCACCGACCCCTTGGGACCGATCGGCAACGGCCTCACGCGCCCTCCATCACCACGTCGGGCTGGAAGCGCCCATCCGGTGTCCCGTGCCCCACCGCAACGAGCCGACCGGCAAAGAGCGCCGCGGATGGACGGTCGGTCGGACGGTCGGACGGGACCTGGCGACCGTGACCCAGTGCTTCCGCTGCCTCGGCGCTCACCTCGAACCTCGGCAGGTGGGCCAGCACCGCGGCCGTGGTCAGGAGCGGTGTCGTCCGGGTGATCGCGTCGAGCGGCACCGCCTGGTCCACCTGCAGCGCACCGATCGCTTCCCGCCGGAGCGCCGGGCAGTGCGCCGGCACTCCCAACCGTTCACCCAGATCGCGGGCCAAGGCCCTGATATAGGTGCCACCGCTCACCGAGACCCTGATCTCCACGTCCGGCCATTGATACGCCAGCACTTCGGCCGAATGGAGTGTCACCTCGACCGGCGGGAGGGAAACATCCTCCCCTTTTCGTGCCAGCGTGTAGGCCCGCTTCCCGTCGACCTTCTTGGCCGAGTACGCGGGGGGACGCTGCGCGTAGGTGCCGACAAAACTTTCCAGCGCCGCGCTGACCTGTTCCACCCGCCACTCACCACCCGCCACCGCCGGTCCCAGCACTCCGGTCGCGTCGTCGGTATCCGATCCCTGTCCCAGCCGCACCGTGGCCCGGTAGATCTTGGGCCGGTCCTCGAAGTAGCGCGCCAGCCGGGTCGCCCGACCGATCAGCACCACCAGCAGTCCTGTCGCGAACGGATCGAGCGTCCCCGTGTGGCCCACCGACCGCTCGCCCAGCGCCAGCCGTACCCGGGCAATGACGTCGTGGGACGTCGGGCCCGCCGGCTTGTCGACCAGCAAGGCCCCGATCAGGACCCCTCCGGCTCCCGATGGAGCTCGGCGATCAGCTGATCGATCCGGGCGGCGCGGGCGAGGCCATCATCGAGCTCGAAGTGGAGCTCGGGGACCACGCGCGTCGCCAGAGTTTCGCCGACCCGGGCACGGAGGTACTTGGCCGCGCTCTTGAGCCCCTCGATGGAACGTTCCCGGTCTTCCGGCTCGCCGAGGGAGCTGACGAGCACCCGGGCGTGGCTCAGGTCGTTGGTGACCCGGACGCCGGTCACCGTCACGAAGCCGACCCTCGGATCGCGGATCGCGCCCCGCGCCAGCGCGTCGGCGAGGACCTGCCGGACCGTCTCGGCCACCTGCTCCGGGCGACGAGTGGACTTCGCGCGGGGGGACATGTCAGCGGTCGCGGGTCACGGGTCGCGGGTCGCTCACGCCTTTGCCCCGGCCGCCGTCGACTCGGCGAGGGTCCGCTTCACCTCGTCGACCCGGAACGATTCGATCCGGTCGCCGGCCTTGAGATCGTTGAAGTTCTCGATGCCGATACCGCACTCGAGCCCTTCCTTGACCTCCTTGGCGTCGTCCTTGAACCGCTTGAGGCTGCTCAAAGTGCCGGCGTACACCGCGACACCGTCCCGCACGACCCGCGCCTTGGCAGTGCGCTGCACGACACCGTTCCGCACCATGCACCCTGCGATGGTCCCCACCTTGCTCACCTTGAAGAGCTGCAGCACCTCGGCCTCGCCGAGGACCACTTCCTTCTCTTCGGGCTTGAGGAGGCCTTCGAGCGCATTGCGGACGTCGTCGACCGCCTCATAGATGATGCGGTAGGTGCGCACATCCACCGACTCGCGCTCGGCCGCGGCGCGGGCGTTGGAATCGGGCCGGACATGGAAGCCGAGGACGATGGCCCCGGAGGTCTTGGCCAGGAGGATGTCGCTCTCGGTGATGGCGCCGACGCCGCGGTGCACCACATCCACCCGCACTTCGGGCGTGGAGAGCTGGGCCAGGGCATCGGCCAGTGCCTCGGCGGGACCACCCTGGTCGGCCTTGATGATGATGTTGAGGGCGGTCACCTGGCCCGCGGCCAGCTGACGGCTGAAGTCCTCGAGCGAGCTGGACCGCGCCGTGCGGCGACTGTGCGCTTCGCGCTCCAGCCGCTGGCGCTTCTGGGCGATCTCGCGCGCCTGCACCGCGTCATCGACGACCTGGAAGGTGTCGCCGGCGTCCGGCACGCCCTCGAAGCCCAGGATCTGCACCGGGACCGACGGACCCGCCGCCTTGACCACCTTGCCGCGCTCATCGTACATCGCGCGGACGCGCCCGGAGAAACGGCCGCAGATGAAGTTCACGCCGGCCTTGAGCGTGCCCTTCTGCACCAGGATCGTGGCGAGCGGACCCTTGCCCGGATCGAGGGTGGCCTCGATGACCGCGCCCTGCATCTTGGCCTCGGGATTCGCCTTGAGGTCCAGGATCTCGGCCTGCAGCAGGATCTGCTCCAGCAGCTCGGGGATCCCGGTGCCCTTCTTGGCGCTGATGGCCGAGGAGAGCACGTTGCCGCCGAACTCCTCGAGCACCACCTGATGCTGCAGGAGGTCCTGCTTCACCTTCTGGACGTTGGCGCCGGGGAGGTCGATCTTGTTGATGGCCACGATGATCGGCACGCCGGCGTTCTTGGCGTGGCTGATGGCCTCGATCGTCTGCGGCATCACCTGGTCGTCGGCGGCGATGACCAGCACCACGATGTCCGTCACCTGCGCGCCACGGGCCCGCATCGCGGTGAAGGCCTGGTGGCCCGGCGTGTCGAGGAAGGTGATAGCCTTCCCGTTGGGCAGCACCACGTGGTAGGCGCCGATATGCTGGGTGATCCCGCCCGCCTCGCCGGCGACGACGCTCGCATTCCGGATGAAGTCGAGCAGGCTCGTCTTGCCGTGGTCGACGTGGCCCATGATGGTGACCACCGGCGGCCGCGACACGAGAGTGCCTTCGGCATCGGGTTCCTGCACGACGTCGTTGTCGGCCTCGTACTCCGATTCCTTGACCGCCTGGAAGTCGAACGCCGAGGCGATGAGCTCGATCTGGTCGAAGTCGAGCCGCTGGTTGACCGTCACCATCAGGCCCAGCTCCTTGAACGCGAACTGGACGATCTGGGTGGCGGGCACCTTGAGGGTGCCGGCGAGCTCGCTCACCGACACGAACTCGTTGACGCGGATGAGGGTCTTTTCCCGCGCCGCCTCTTCGGCGGCGATGCCGGCCTGGACCTCCTGATAACTGGGGCCGTCGGAACGGCGAGCGCCCTTGCGGACGGGACCCTTCATCCCCTGCAACGTCTTCAAGATGTTGGCCTGCACCGCATCCTGGTCCACGGCGCCGCGCTTCCCCTTCTTCCGGCGGCCGCGCTCATCGGAGTACGGATCGATCTTCTTGCCGTCGCGTCCACCGGGGCCGGGCTTCCGATCGCCGGTGCCGGGGGCTGCCGGTGCCGTGCTGGAGAAGACCGGACGCGGGCCCCGTGAAGGACCACCCGCACCCGCGGGACCACGGGTCGGCGGGCCACCGGGACCACGGGAGGGCGCACCACCAGCGGCGGGGCGCGGGATACGAGGCGGAATGAACGGCGCCCGATTGACCGTCGGCGGTGCCGAGGTCTCGGCGGGCCGGGGCGGAATGCGCGGGATGCGGGGCGGCGCCGGCACATCCGAAGGCTCGCTGGCGGCGACCGATTCGGTCTCCGACTCGGGCGCGGCGGGCGGCAGGTCCTTGAAGAGGAGCTTGGCCCGCTCCTCGAGCGATGCCGGCAGGGCGGGCTTCTCATCCTCGAGGGGCGGAAGCTCCATCTCGAAGAGCGCCTGCTTGGCGGCGATCTCGGCCTCGCGCTGACGCTCCGCCTCGAGGACGGCCTCCTGCTGGGCCACATCGGCGGCGGTGCGGCGACGCTTGGCCGGCTTGGCCTCGGCGACCGGGGCCGCGGCGGGTGCCGCGGCGGCGGCCTTGCGGCGACCCTTCTTGGGCTTTTCGGGCTCGGCGGCCTTCCGCTTCTCACGCTCCCAGCGGACGCGGATCGGAGCCACCTGCTCCGGCTCCAATGCCGACATATGGGTGCGCACGAAGATGTTCATCTCCTTGAGTAGCGCCATCAGCTGCTCGGCGGAGACGCCGAATTCTGCCGCAAGTTCGTGGACTCTCGTCTTCCCCACGCGTCCTCCGTTAGGCCCAGGGCACGGCTTGACGGATGATCCCGTCGGCCAAGGCTCGGTCCTTCACCCCGACCGCCATCAGCGGCGGCCGGCCCAAGCGGGCACCGAGCGAATCGGCGTCCGGTCCAGCGACGAGCGGCACCCGGATGCCATTCGCCAATCGCAGCACTTTTTCCAGCGCGCGCGGACTCGCGTTCTGCGCCAGCACCACGCACCGTATCCGCCCCGCTTGAAGACCCGCTCGCACCGCATCCACGCCCAAGTCGAGATGCCCCGCCCGCCGGCCCAAGGCCAGCAACCCGAGGAGCCCGCCGCCGCCCACCTTAGGACGCCGCCGGCTCCTCGCCGGTGTCCTCGGTGGTCAGCTCCTGGAGGTACGCCACCAAGAGCTCTGTCGCCTCGGGGGTCATCCCGGGAAGCTTGGCGATGTCGTCCCGCTCCAGATCGAGGAGCTGGTTGAGCATCGTGATGCCGGCGGCGGTGAGCAACTCGGTGACCTCGGGGGTGAGCCCGGTGAGCTCTGCCAACGGGATCTTGGTCGCGGCCTCATCCTCGGGGGCCAGCGGCGCAAAGAGCGGGGCCTCGCCACCGCGCTCCAACCACTCGCGGCTCGAGTAGAGGTCGATCTTCCAGCCGGTCAACTCGGAGGCGAGCCGGACGTTCTGCCCGTTGCGCCCGATGGCCAGCGAGAGCTGGTCCTCGTCCACCACGGCCTGGATCGTCTTGGTCTCGGGCTCGGAAAAGACCTTGGCGACACGCGCGGGGGCCAGCGCCAGGCGCGCAAAGCGCTCCGGGTCGGGGCTCCACGGCACGATGTCGATCCGCTCGCCGCCCAGTTCGTTGACCACGGCCTGCACCCGCGAGCCCTTGAGCCCGACGCAGGCGCCCACCGGATCGATGGCGTCGTCGCGGGAAATGACCGCCACCTTGGTGCGGCTCCCTACCTCGCGGGCCCAGGCGCGGATCTCGACGATCTGCTGCTGAATCTCGGGGACCTCGAGCTTGAAGAGCGCCTTGACGAAGAGCGGATCGCCGCGGGACAGGATGAGCCGAGGACCCTTCGGGGTCTCCTCGATCTTCTTGAGCACCGCGCGGATCGTGTCGCCCTGGTGGAAATGCTCCCGGTGGTTCTGCTCCCGGTAGGGGATGATCGCCTCGGCCTCGCGGAACTTGTTGAGCATCAGCACCAGCTTGCCGCGCTCGATCTGCTGGATCTCGCCGGAGAGGAGCTCGCCCACCTTGTCGGTGAACTCCTCGCGGATCCGGTTCCGCTCGCCCTCGCGCACCCGCTGGATGATCCGCTGCTTGGCGGCCTGCACCGCACCGCGCCCGAACTCGGAGAACGGGACCTCTTCCTCGAGCACGTCGCCCACGGCGAACTCGGGGTCCTCGAACTGGGCCTCCTCGAGGGACACCTGGAAGCTGTCGTCCTCGACCGGATCGGCCACGGTGCGGAGCCGGGTCACACGGATGGAGCCCTGGAGTTCATCGAGCGAGAGCTCGAACTTCACGTTGGGCCCGTAGCGCTTCATCAGCGCCGCGTGGATCCCGTCGCGGATCAGGTCGATCAGTTCCGCGCGCTCGAGCTGCTTCGCGTTGGTGAGCTCGCGCAGCGCCGTCAACATCTCAGGCGAACCGGCCATACACTCTCCTGAAAGTTCCTGCCCGAAAGCACGAATGCCCCGCGGTCACCCCGCGGCCCGGTCAACGCCGGACGCGTGTCGCGCCTTGTGGGAAGGAGCGCTCGGAAGGGTCGTCCAGCCGACCAAATATGCGAGCCGGACGTCACGAGGTGCCGACAATAAAAAATGTGGGGAGACCGTCCCCCACATCGACTGCCACAGACCACCCCCCGGTCCCATCAGGGGCAGGCCGCAAGTATAGATGGGGTGGCGGGATAGGTCAACGGGTGGGTGCCACCTCACCCCCTGACCCCTCGCCCTTACGCTGAACCCTCACCCCTGACCCCCTCTCACGCGATTCTCCTCACCCCCCGACCCCCTCTTGGCGTTTGCTCAACCCTCACCCCTGGCCCCTCTCCCTGCGCTCCTCCTCACCCCCCAACCCCCTCTCCACGTTCGTGG
>JBAUHI010000035.1:0-30531 GCA_049680185.1 Gemmatimonadales bacterium
GTGCCGGGGCGGCACCGACGAATGGTGGCCTGGAGATCCAGGCGGAGGCGGACGGGTGGTGGGTGGGGCGGAAGAAGTGAAAAGTAAAGAGTGAAAAGTAAGAAGGGGCTCCAGTGAATGATCGAGCCCCGGCTCACGTCGCACCTTTCCCACCCCACGTCTCATTTTTTACTCTTCACTTTTCACGCTTCACGCTTTCCTCGTTCCCCTGCTCTTCCGGTCTGCTACTTCCCGTCGAGATCGCGCGGCCCGCCCTCCGGCTCCACGTAGAGCGCGTCGATGGCCTTCTGGTAGTGCTGCTCCACCACCCGGCGCTTCACCTTGAGCGTCGGGGTCAGCTCGCCATTCTCGATGCTGAAGTCCTGGAGCAAGGGCAGGAACTTCTTCGGCACCTCGTAATGCGCCAGATCGCGCATCATCGCGAGCGCCTCGCGTTCGAGTTTGCTCCGGGTCTCGGGCAGCGCGATCAACGCGGCGTCATCCGCGAACGCGAGCTGCTTGTGCCTGGCCCAGGCCTGGAGGTTCACGAAGTTGGGCACCACGAGCATCACGGGGAAGCGGCGCTTGTCGCCGAGCATCACGGCGTTGGAGACGAACTTGCTTCCCTTCACCGCGTTCTCGATCGGCTGGGGCGCGATGTTCTTGCCGCCTGCCGTGACGATGATGTCCTTCTTCCGGTCGGTGATCTTGAGGAACCCCTCGAGGTCGAGGTCGCCGACGTCGCCGGTGTGGAACCAGCCCTGGGCGTCGATCACCTCGCGCGTGGCCTCGGGCTTCTGGTAGTACCCCTTCATCACGTGGGGTCCCCGCGTGAGGATCTCGCCGTCGGGTGCGATCATCACCTCGACGCCCGGCACCGCTTGACCGACGGTCCCGATCTTGAGGTGCTCGACGGTGTTGACGCAGATGACGGGGCTGGTCTCGGTGAGGCCGTACCCTTCATAGATCGGGAGCCGTGCCGCGTGGAAGAATCGGGCGATGTCCGCGGCGAGCGGTGCGCCGCCCGACACGAAGAACCGGAGCCGTCCGCCGGTGCGGGCGCGCAGCTTGGCAAACACCAGCCGATCGGCCAGCGCCCGGCCGACCCGGAGTGCACCGGGGATCTGCTTCCGGGCCTGCTGCAGGTCGATGCATTCCTCGCCGGTCCGCTTGGCCCAGAAGAAGATGTTCCGCTTGATCGGGCCGCCACCCATCGCGCTCTCGAGCACCCGGGCATAGATCTTCTCGTACAGCCGCGGGACGGAAAGCACCACGGTCGGCTTGGTCTCGATCAGGTTGGCCGGCACGCTGTCGAAATTCTCGGCGTAATTGATGATCGTCCCCGACTGCATCATCACATAGTGTCCGGCCATCCGCTCGAAGATGTGGCTGAGCGGCAGGAAGGATAGGCACTCGTCATCGCTCCTGAGCCCCAACACCGCCAACCCCGCCACCACATTCGACGTGATGTTGCCGTGGGTGAGCATCACGCCCTTGGGGTCGCCGGTGGTGCCCGAGGTGTAGATGAACGTGGCGACGTCGTCCGGCTGCGCCGAGAGCGCCTGGCGGCGCCATGCCGCGTCGTCCCCCCCCGATGCGCGACCCCGCTCCAGGAGGTCGTCCATCGCCACGACGCCCGTGCCCCGAGAGTCGGGATCGAATCCGATGACAAGCTTGAGTGCCGGCAAGTTGCCGCGGACCTCGAGGATCTTGGCGAGCTGCGCGGCGTTCGACACGCACACCGCCACCGCGCCGGAATCCTTGAGGATGTACTCGATCTGCTTGGCGGGCAGAGTGGGGTAGATGGCCACGTCGGCGGCGCCAAGCGCCAGGCAGGCGTAATCGGCGACCGCCCAGTCAGGCCGATTCTCCGAGAGGATCCCCACTCGATCACCCTTCGCGACGCCCAGCGCCGCGAGCCCGAAGCTCATGTCCCGGACCCTGGCGTAGAGTTCGAGGTAGCTGATCGGGCGCCACGCACCGTCCCGCTTGTGGCGCATCACCGCGGGGCGGTCCTTGAACCGGTCGATCGCCCCGAAGAAGATGTCGTTCAACGTCCGCGGTGTGGCCACGGGAACTCCTAGTGCAGGATGTGGACGGTGAACGTCTGCCCCGACCCGGGGACGATCGCCCCGCTCGGCCGGGTGGCCGAGACCGTCACGATCGCGCTGTCCGGTGCCGCCGCGGCCGTCTTGTGCACGTGCACCGGTGCCGCGGGCGTGCCGTCGACCAAGGTGCTCACCGTCGCCGTCAGGCGCCCGGCATCGAGGGTGACGCTCGAGTCGGTGGGCGAGGTGATGGTGTACGTCAGGCGGCGGTTGAAGATCCCTGAATCGTTGACGAATGACTGGAGGCTCGCCACCAGCGCTGCCGACACCGAATCGGTCGGCTGCATCGTGGTGGTGTCGGCGGCCGAGTCGATCACGAGCGTATCGGAGCGTGGATAGGTGCTGAAGGTGACCACGTCGCTCACCAGCGTGCCGGTCCGCGCCTGCAGCCGACCGGTGGTGTTCGGGTAGACCGCGGTCGCGCGGCCAAGGACGCTGTCGATGGTGACCGTGGAGTCCGGCGCCCGCCAGATGATCGTGGCGCCCACGCTGTCACCCGCCTCGTCGAGCGCATAGGCGCTGAGCTGCACCGTGTCGCCCACCTCGAGCTCGTAGGGCTGCTGCAGCACCAGCTGGATGGCGACCGCGCCGGTGCCGGAGCTCAGGTGACTGCAGGCGGCGACGGCCACACCTGCCACGAGCGCGAATGCGAGGCGGCGCACTAGGGCCGACCTGGCGCCGCGTCGAGTTCGCGCAGCGTCGATTCGGCGTGCTTGACCCAGCGGTCCGCGTCGGCGCCCCGGGGTGGGCGGGACAGGAACTCGCGCAGGTGTTCGGCCGCGCCCTCCGTATCGCCGCGCTTCAGCAGCAGGAATCCGAGCCCATAGTGCGCACCGGTGAGCGAGGGATCGACGTCGAGCGCCCGACGGTACTGGCGCAAGGCCTCTTCGGGCCGGTCGGTCTTGGTGAACGCGATGGCCATGTTCTGCAGGATCCTGGTGTCGGTCGGATCGTCCCGCAACGCCAAGCGATAGGACGTGAGGGCGGCCTCATAGTCGCCCTGACGTTCGAGTGCGAGCGCCTCGTTCAGGTAGTCGAGGCGCTGGGGTCGCGGAGTGTCGGCGGAGTCGCGGCCGAAGATGCGGCGGAGGATGTCCATGGTGGACCGCACGTCCTCGCGTTGGGGTCGTCGCGCGGGCGGATGACGCGAAACATACCCCCCGTTCCAGCCTGCGGCAACGCGGTTGCCGGGGCCCCGGCGGAGGGATACGTTCCGCCTCCACCCTTCCGGAGCCCCGATGCGCCGCAGCGAACCCGCAGGACCCCGCGGAGTGCTCGAGGTCGACTGGCCATTCTTCGGCGAGATCTGCCGGGCGCTCGCCCTCAAGGTGGTCGGCGATTTCGATCCCGAGGTGGTGCTCGGCATCGCCAAGGCCGGCGTCATCCCTGGGGTGGTGGTGGCGTCGATCCTGCAACGCGAGTTCGCGTCGATGGCCGTCACCCGGCGGACCGTCGGCGCGGCACCCGTGCTGGTGAGCGGGCCGCCCGCGTCGATCAAGGGGCGCCGGATCCTCGTGGTGGACGAGACCTGCGATACCGGCAGCACCTTGAAGCTCGCACTCGATGAGGTCCGCGCGCTGCAGCCCAAGGAGGTCCGCACCGCCGTGTCCTTCCGGACCGGCGCCTACACCCCTGACTATCACGCATTCAGCACCGAGAGTTTCATCATCCTGCCCTGGGATCGGGAGATCATCGAGGACGGCGCGCTGGTGATCCGTCCCGAATACGCCCGGCGCCTGGAGCAATGATCCGCACCACCCCGGCGCCGGTCGTGCGCCGAGCTCCGACACCCGCCGCGTAAGACCCGGTCCTTCCGTGTTCGACGAGATCACCGACGCCCTGCGCGCATCGCGCGCCGAATTCACCGAGATCCGTGTCGAGCGGACGTGGATGACGACGGTCGCGTTCCGCGGCCGGCGGCTGGAGACCGCCACCCAAGGCGTCGACCAGGGCGCGTTCATCCGGTGCTTTGCACGCGGCCGCGGGTGGGGGATCGTCAGCACGACGGACCTGGAGCGGATCGATGCCGCTGTGGCGCGCGCGTACGAACTGTCGCTGGCCGTGCCGGTCGATCGTTCGCCGTTGCTTGCGCCAATGCCGCCGTCGCGGTCCGATGGGCCCTCCGCGCTGACGGACGACCCGCGGACCATGCCGCTCGCCGAGAAGCGCGCCCTCGCCGAAGGACTCAACACGGGCCTCCTCACCGCCGACCGCCGGGTGAGCGAATCCTATCTCGCCGCCCGGGACGAGGTCACGGAGACGTGGGTCGGGAACTCCGAGGGGACGCTCGTTCGCGACCTCCGGTTCGATGCTGCGGTCGCCGCGGTCGCGATGGCCCGGGATGAAGGGTTGGACGAACGCGCGGTCCGGTCATGGGCGGCGCGCGGTGGGTGGACGGACCTCGGCGACCTCGCCGACGAGGTCGGTGCCCTCGCCACCCGCGCGATCGGGCGCCTCGGTGCGCGCCGTATCCGCCCGGGCATGCTCCCGATCGTCCTCGGCCCCGGTGCGGCGGGCGCGCTCCTCCACGCCGCGCTCGGGCACCGCCTGGAGGCGTCCGGTCAGGTCGGCGGCGTCCGGGTGGGTGATCGGATCGGCAGCGCACTGCTGTCGGTAGGCGACGACGGCCGCGGGAGCGGCCTGCGGGGTTCCGGGAACTGGGATGCCGAAGGGAGCCCGACCCAGAGCACCACGCTGGTGCAGCACGGGGTGGTGGTGGCCCGGCTCCATGGCCGCGAGTCGGCCGCCAACTCCGGGGAGGCACCCACAGGCAATGCGCGCGCCAGCTCCTTCCGGCACGCGCCGCGTCCGCGGATGACCGATCTCTTCCTGGCCACGGGGCAGGGTGCCCTGACCGATCTGCTCTCGGGGATCTCCGTCGGGGTCTACGTGCCCGATGCACGCGGCATCGACTTCGATGGGGGGCGCCTTCGGATGGCCGCGGAGGACGCCCACATGATCCGGGGTGGTGAGATCGCTGAGCCGGTCCAGGACGTCGTCGTGCGGGGCGCCGCCGCGGACCTGCTGCAGGGGGTCGACGGTGTGGCGGCAGACTTTGCCTGGAGCCGGGCCGCATCGGCGTGCACCAGCGGATGCGATGGGCTGGTCCATGTCGGCGACGGGGCGCCGCACGTCCGGATCCGGGCGGCGCGGGTCGACGGAGAGGGCGGATGATCCCGCGTATCCTCGAACTCGCCCGGAGCCGCAGCCAGGGAGGAGACGTCGTCGCCAAATTCGACGAGACCCACTCGCTCGCCTTCGATCAGGGACGGCTTGCCGGCGTCTCGGTCTCGGTCGAGCGCGGGCTCAACTTGCGTGTCATCGCCGAAGGCCGGACCGGCGTGGCGGGGACCACTGGCGATGACCCGGATGGGATGGTCGAGGCGGCATTGGCGGCCGCACGCATCGGCGCTCCGGTCGACTTTCCCCTGCCCGAGCCGAATCCGTGGCCGAGGGTGGTCACTCGCGTGCCCCGCGCGGCGGCCGCATCGCTCGACGATCTGCGCGACCTCGGCCAGATGGCCCACGACCGACTCGCCGGCGACGGACGGCGCGTCGAGGTCGCGGTGGAGCGCTCGGTGGGGAGCGTACGAGTGGCCAACACCGCCGGGCTCGATGCGAGCTACGAGGTGTCGATGGTCGGCCTGCTGGTCGAGGTCAGCGGCCTCGGCGGCGTTCGCACCAGCGGCAGCCTGGTCGCGGCGGACCTCCCGGCCCCTGATGAACTGGAGCACTTCATCGGGCAGACGAACGTGCGGCTCGGCTGGTCGCAGCGGGCGGCGGCGGTGCCGCGCGGGCACCTGCCGGTGCTTTTCCTGCCACCGGCGGTCCGGGCGCTCCTGATCCCGGTGCGGCAGTCACTCCTCGGCCGGACGGCGGTGCAGGGGCTCTCCCCGCTCAAGGATCGGGTGGGCGAGCGGGTGTACGACCCCGCGCTGACCCTGACCGACGATCCGCTGCTCGATGCCCGCCCGGGTTCCCGGCCGCTCGATGATGAAGGGGTGCCCAGCAGAAGTTTGACCCTCGTGCGCGACGGCGTGGTGCGCGCCCTGGCCTACGACCTGGAGACCGCCGCGCGCGCCGGCGCCCGCTCCACCGGCCACGCGCGGCGCACCACCTTCGGCAAGCCGCAGGTCGCGTTCACCAACCTCGTCATGACTCCGGGCGCCCACTCGTTCGATACCCTGCTTGCGCGAGTGGGCGATGGCCTGATCGTGGAGGACCTGCCGGGACTGAACGGTGGGCAGGTCGCGGCTGGTGGTTTCGTGTCGTTCGCGGCGCCGGCCTGGCGGGTGGCCGGCGGGGAGGTCGTGGGTCGGGTCGATGGCGTCACCATCGCCGGCAACGCGCACCAACTCCTTGGCCGTATCCGTGGGGTCGGGGCATATGCCACATGGCTCGGCAGCACCTCGACCCCGCCGATGGTCATCGAGTCCGTCGGCGTGATGGGGGCGTGACCAAGGGGTCGGCCCGCCACCGTCCGACCTAGTTCTTGTGGAGCGTGATATCGCCGGAGCCGGTCTCCACGTGGAGCCGACCAGCACCGGTACCGATGGTGCCATGCAACTCGTCGCGTTCATGCGAAGTGAGCGTCACCGGGAACTCGGTCGTGATATCACCACTCGAGGTCTCGAAGTCCACCTTGGCGTTGAGGCCGACGGGTGAAGTGATCCGCACGTCGCCGGAGCCGGCATCGATGTCGATGTCGGTGGGGGCGGTCGTGTAACCAAGGATGACGTCACCGGACCCGGTGTCGACCTTGAGCCGCCCGGTCTTGAGGCCGGACACGGTCACTGCGCCGGACCCGGTGTCGACGCTCAGTGCGTCCGCAACGGCGCCGTCGATCTTCACGTCCCCGGAACCGGTGTCGAAGGAGAGGTCGCTGCCGTGCAGGGCCGTCGCGGTCACGTCGCCCGAGCCGGTGTCGATGGAGGCATCGCCGTCGTGACCGGTCACCTTGACGTCGCCGGACCCGGTGTCGAGCACCAGGTGGCCCTTGGTCTGTGTGGTGGAGATGTCGCCGTCGTCGGTGTCGAGTTTGAGGTCGCCGTCGACGTTCGATGCGGTGATGGTGCCGACCGCCAGCTGGATGGTGATCTTCTGTCCGCTGGGCACGGCGATCGTGAGATCGGCGGATCCGTCGAATCCGCCATCCGAACCGATCGTCACCCGGTGACCACCACCCCAGTGGTCTTCATCCCCGAATGTCCCGTCGTCCCGGACGCGGAGGTCGGTCTCCCACTGACCGGATGTCCGGCCCGCGGGCCGGTACAGGATGTCGTTGGCCGGGTAGACCAGGCGGAGGGTCTGGATGCCGCCGAGCTCGCCCTGCGCGGTGGTGATCTTGGCGGCGTCCTTGCCGTGGCGGGAGATCTCCACCACGACGGCGGAGCCGCTGGCGGCAGGAACAACGCTCACCTGACCGACCAGATTCCAGACCCCGATCTTGTTGCCGGTCAGGGACACGGTCTCGGGCTGTTGGGGGAGCACGCTGGCATTGACCGACAGGGCAGCGAGGGGGAGCAGCACCAGCGACATCGCGAGCGCCATCGGGGCGGGGCGGGACACATTCGGCTCCAGTAGAGAGGAATGCCGGTTGGATGGTCCGGGTGGCGGAATGGTTGCGGCGGCCCGCCCGGTCGGCTCAGTGCCCCCGCAACCGCTCTGCCTCTGCCACCCGCGCCAACGCGATCACATAGGCCGCGGTGCGCCAGGGGACCTTCTTCTCCTTCACGATGTCCCGCACCGCCCGGTACGCCGCGGTGATCTTCTGCTCCAGCTCGTCGTTGACTTTTTCCAGGGTCCAGGGGTGCTGCTGCAGATTTTGGGCCCATTCGAAGTAGCTCACCACCACACCGCCGCCATTGGCGAGAAAGTCGGGGATCACGGGGATCCCCCGCTCGGCCAGGATCCGGTCGGCGGTGGGCGTCGTCGGACTGTTGGCCGCCTCCACCACCACCTTGCAGTCGACGGTCGTGGCGTTGCCCTCCTTGGTGATCACGCCGCCGAGCGCCGCCGGGACCAGCCAGTCGCACGGGATCTTCCAGAGATCATCATTGGTGATCGGCTGGCCGCCCTGGAAGCGGCTCACCGGCTTTCGGGCCTGGTAGGCGTGGGCAAAGAGTGCGGGGATGTCGAGCCCCTTGGGATCGTGGAGCCCGCCATCGACATCGCTGACGCCCACGACCCGAGCCCCCATCTGGTGCAGGAACATGGCAAGGTGGGCGCCGACGTTGCCGAATCCCTGGATCACGACCCTGCTGCCCTTGATCGGAAGCCCGAAGTCCTTGCCGTAGGCGTTCATCACCGACGCGACCCCGCGCCCGGTCGCCTCTTCGCGACCCAGCGACCCGCCCAGCGCGATCGGCTTGCCGGTCACCATCGCGGGGGAGTAGCCGTGGCGGTTGGAATACTCGTCCAGGATCCACGCCATGACCTGCGCGTTGGTGTTGACGTCCGGAGCGGGGATGTCCCGGTAGGGGCCCAGGATGATCGAGATACGGCTGGTGAACTTGCGGGTGAGCGATTCGAGTTCGCGAAGCGACAGCTTCCGGGGATCGACCTGCACACCACCCTTGGCCCCCCCGAACGGGATATCCATCAGGGCGGTCTTCCACGTCATCGTGGTGGCGAGCCCGAGGACCTCCTCGGCGTCGGCATGCGGGTGGTAGCGGATGCCGCCCTTGCAGGGGCCCCGGGCACCGTTGTGCTGGATGCGGTAGCCCCGGAACACCTCGAACCGACCGTCGTCCATGCGGACGGGGACCTCGACCGACACCGAGCGGAACGGCCGCAGCAGGATGGTCCGCATGTACTGCTCGAGACCGATCAGATCGGCGGCGGCGTCGAATTGGGAGGAGACGATGGCACCGACGGACATGGGGGGACGGGTGGGTTCGGACATGAGGGTCCTCCGAAAAGAGGAGGCGGCCGCCGGGCCGCCTTCGGGTGCATCGCGGGTACGCGCGCTCAGCGCTGGCCGATGGCCTCGTCGATGCCGAGGCCCGCGGCCAGCCGCTCGTACATCGAGTGCATCGTTTCCGGGGCCCCGGCCAGGAAGCGGCAACGTGCATCCCCGCGGCTGCGGCATTCGACCTCGAGCACCGCGGTCATCCCGCCGCCCAGGTGCCCGACGAACGACGACAGCAGGCCGCTGGTCACGTGGCACGACGGATACGTCGCTCCGGATGCCGGATCGGCCTCGGCCCAATCCTCGGACTCGATCGACAGGAGTGCCGCACCGAGTGCCGTGACGTTGAGGCTGCCCCAGCCGACGGTGGTGAAGAAAGCGGTGAGGAGCCCGGGCAGGTGGTCCCGGTCGAGCGCTCCCGGTCCAGTGACCCCGGTCGCCTCCGATAGCCAACTGGTGAACGCGCTGTAGATCTGCCCACCACCGGAGAATCCTGCCTCCTGGAGATAGGCGGCGGCGTTGCCGCCGAGATCACGTTCGAGGCTGGCCCGGAGCGTATGCAGGGTCCGGGCGCCAAGGCCCAGGCAGTGGTGCCCTGCCAGCATGGACGGCGGTGCGGTATCGGTCATGGAAGTGGTGGAAAAGGTAGGATGACATGGCGGGAGTGGCTAGTGGCGGGACTCCGTACCCGCCACTCGCCATCCGCCACCACACGCCCTCTACTGTCCACCCTTCTTGATATAGGCCGGCTTGGTGGGCGTCACCGGCGGGTGGTCCTTGAGCGACTGCAGCACTTCCTGGATGGCCCGTTCCAGCTGGGGGTCGGTCCCCTTCGCGAGCTGGGTCGGGTCGTCCACCACCTCGATGTCGGGATCCACGCCGTGCCCTTCCACGGTCCATTGACCGTTGACGTCGTAGATGCCGAACGTCGGAGCGGTGACCGCACCACCGTCGATCAACCCGGGGGTGCCGCTGATGCCGACCAGGCCGCCCCAGGTGCGCATGCCGATGAGCGGTCCGAGCTTTCGGTCCCGGAAATAGTAGGGGAACGCGTCGCCGCCGGAGCCGCTCCAGCCGTTGATGAGCATCGCCATCGGCCCGTTATGGGCATCCGGCGGCCAGCGCCAGTCCATCCCGTCGCGCACGGCGTAGTAGCTCGTCACATGCCGATCGAGCATCTCCACGAACCGATCGGGGATCTGTCCGCCGCTGTTGAACCGCTCGTCGATGATGAGGCCGGGCTTGTCGAAATTGGCCCAATACATCCGCGCCAGCTCGGTCTGGCCGTCGATCCCGGTGCTTGGCACATAGATGTACCCGATCTTCCCGCCGCTCGCCTCCTCCACCCGTCGGCGGTGCGCATCCACCCAGGCGAGGTAGCGGAGCCTGGATTCACTGCCGAGGGGCTGCACGGTCACTTCCCGTGCGCCGGTGAGGGTCGGAGCGCTGTTGACCGTGAGGATCACCGTCTTGCCGGCCAGGCCGTCGAGCGCCGCCCACGGTTCCTTGGTCACATCCACCGGCACGTGATCCACCGCCAGCAGGTACTCGCCTTCCTTCACGTTCACGCCGGGCTGGTCGAGCGGTGAGCGCACTTCGACGTCCCAGGGCGCGCCCCGGATGATCCGCGTGATCCGGTAGGCACCGTTCTCCAGCGTGAAGTCGCAGCCGAGCATCCCGACCGGGCGGTGGAGCGCTTGCTCGAGATCGCCGCCACTCCGATAGGTGTGGGAATTATTCATCTCGCCGATCAGCTCGCCCAGGACCCAGTTCACGTCGGAGCGGGTCACGGCCTCCTGGAGTACCGCGCCGTAACGCGTGCGCATCGCGGCCCAGTCCTCGCCATTCATCGCCGGGTCGTAGAAGAAGTCCCGTTCGATCCGCCAAGCATCATTGAAGATCTGGTGCCACTCACCCGGCGGATCGAGCACCATCTGCATGTCACCGGTGGCCAGCGGCTTGTCGAGCTTCTGGTCGGCCGCCAGGTCAACGATGGCCCACTTCTTCCCCTTCCACGCCAACACCTTTTTCCCGTTCTGGGACAGCTGGAATCCGTCGACGTCGGCGAGCACCGTCTTCTCGGAGCGGTCGGCGAGGTCGTAATACTTGAGCGCCGTGGCCTTGTCATCCGACCCGGTCCGGGGCGGGCGCTGGAAGACCACCTTGCCGCTCGCGGCGGCGACCGCACCCAGGTTGCCGGCGTCCGGCGGAAGCTGGACGATGCGCTGTTCGAAACCTGCCAGGTCGATGTCCACCGCTTTCGGAGTGGTGCTTTCCTTGGCATCGGGCTTGGCACCCTTGGCCGACTTTCCCTTGCCTGCGGCCGCTGCCGGTGCACTGGTCGCGGTGTCGGCGTTCTCAATGTCGTTCTTGGGCGCCAGCGGGCTCGGCACGTCGGTGCGCAGCGGCACTGCCACCAACGTGGTCGAGTTGTTGTAGACCCAGGTGTTGTCAAAATCGCTGTAGACCGGGTCGAACGTCCGATTGGTCGTGAAGTAGAGGTACTTGCCGTCAGGGTCGAACGCCGGGGAATTGTCGCTGTAGAACCCCGCCGTCGCCTGCGCGGCCTTGCCGGAGCGCGTGTCGTAGAGGAAGATCGCCGTGTGCTGCGAGGGGAGATCGCGCGCGTACGCCAGCCACCGGCTGTCCGCCGACCAGCTCGGCGTGAACCCTTCGAGGTTCGATTCGAAGAAGTAGAGCGCCTGGTCCACCTGCTTGGACTCGCCGGTCGCGATGTCGGTGATCCAGATCTTCATCGCCTTGTCGATGTACGCCACCGACCTCCCGTCGGGCGACCACCAGGGGCGGTAGCGGAAGCCGGCGCCGAGATGTGTGACGGTGCGCTCGGTCCCGGTGCCATCGGCCGGCCGGACGGTGAGCTCGTACTCACCGCTCTGGTCGCTCCAGTACGCCACGGTCTTCCCATCGGGTGACCAGGACGGCCAGCGTTCGGCGCTCCCGCTGGTGCGGGTGAGGTCGAACACCGGGCCGTCCTTGGCCGGCAGTGAGAAGAGGTCGCCGCGGGCCTCCAGGATGGCGCGTTGCCCGGTGGGGGAGATCGTGCCGTTGGAGAGCCAGTCCGCCGTGGCGATGGCGCGTGGCTTGAGCGTGGCGCGGTCGGTCACGACCTGGACCGGCACTTCGCTCACCTGCTCGGAGGCGAGGTCCATCCGGTAGAGGCGGCCGCCGGCCTCGAACACCATGTCGGTACGGCCGGCCGAGGGGAACTCGACATCGAAGTCGGTGAAGTGGGTCACTTCGCGCATCGCGTTGGATCTGAGGTCGAGGGCCCAGATGTTGCCGCGCTTGGCGGCGTCGCGATCGGAGAGGAAGTAGAGCGTGTCGCCGTGCCACATCGGCTGGCCATCGAGCGCCGGGTCGTGGGTCACATTCCGGGAGGCGAGGGTGGTGAGATCGAAGAGCCACACGTCGCTGGCCCATCCGCCGCGGTACCGCTTCCAGGTCCGGAAGTCCTGGGCCTCGGGCATGTAGGCCAACGTCTTCCCGTCGGGGCTGATGGCGCCGAACTCGCCGTAGGCCACCGGAAGCTTCATGGCCATTCCGCCGGTGGGGCCGATCTTGTACAGCTGGTTGAAGCGCCCCGAGCCGCTCTCGCGGCTCGACGCGAAGAGGATCCCGGAGCCGTCGGGGTACCAGCCGATGACGCGATCGGGGGCGGGGTTCCAGGTGAGCCGCGTGGGGATCCCGCCGCCGACGGGGATCACATACACGTCTTGGTTACCGTCATAATCTCCCGTGAAGGCGATCCACTTGCCGTCAGGAGAGAACTTGGGGAACGATTCGTCGCCCGCCGGCGTGGTGAGCCGCAGGGCGACGCCCCCTTGCTTGGCCACGACCCAGATATCGCCGCCGTAGACGAAGGCGATCTGCGTCGCCGAGACGTCGGGCTGCTGGATGAGCCGGGCGTCGAGTTGCGCCAGGAGCGGTGCGGGGAGGAGGGCCAACGCAAGAACGGTCAGGATGCGACGCATGCCGAACTCCAATGGGTCGTGAGTCGTGGGTCGTGGGTCGTGGGTGGTGCCGTGATCATTCGCACTCGACGCGCGCGATCTACTGGCGCGCTGTCCGTCGCTTGAACTCCGCTTCGTCGATGATCTCGATCCCGAGGGCACGGGCCTTGTCGAGCTTTGTGCCGGCATCGTCCCCGGCCACGACCGCGTCGGTCTGCTTGGTGACCGCCCCGGGCGCGCGGCCCCCCGCCTTCTCGATCAGGCTGGTCGCTTCCTTACGGCTCAGGGTCGCCAGAGTTCCGGTGACCACGTAGGTCTTCCCCGTGAGCGGTCCATCGGCTTTCACGGCATCGGGCTCGATGAAGTTGACCCCGGCACGCCGCAGGCGTTCCACCAGGGCCCGGGTGTCCGTCTCCCGGAACGATCCGTGGACCGCTTCCGCGATGGTCCGCCCCACTCCCGGCACCGCCTCGATCTCCTCGACCGATGCCTCCGCGAGCCGATCGAGATTGGAGAACCTGCGCGCGAGAAGCTGGGCGATGCTCCTGCCCACATGACGGATGCCGAGCCCGTGGAGCAGGGTTGCCAGGGGGCGCGCCTTGGACGCCGCGATCGCCGCGATCAGTTGCCCCGCGCTCTGCTCGGCGAAGCGGTCGAGCGCCGTGAGTTGCCCGGCGGTGAGATCATAGAGCGAGGCCACATCGGTCACCAGGCCCGCGGCGATGAGCTGGGCCACCCGCTCGGCACCGAGTCCACGGATGTCCATCACGTCCCGTCCCGCAAAGTGGATGATCCCCTCGAGTACCCGTCCCGGACAGGAGACGTTGGTACAGTACCGGATCGCCTCGTCCTCGGGACGCGTCAGTGGGTGGCCACAGCGCGGGCACTGGGTGGGCGGGGTCCAAGGCACGCTCCGGCCGCGGCGTTCCCGGGCGGCGGATGTGGGTCCCAGGACCTGCGGGATGACCTCCCCGGCGCGGATGATCTCGACCTCGTCACCCACGCGGATGTCCTTCTGCGCGATCTGGTCTTCGTTATGGAGGGTGGCGGACGAGACAGTGACACCGCCCAGCTCCACCGGCTCGAGCTCGGCGAACGGTGTCACCGCGCCGGTCCGCCCCACGTTGAGGCCGATACCGTTGAGCGTGGTGCGAGCCACTTCGGGAGCGAACTTTCGCGCGATCCCCCAGCGCGGCTCCCTTCCCCCGACCACGCCCAGGTCCTCCTGCATCGCGAGGGAGTTGACCTTGACCACCACGCCATCGGCCTCGAACGGGAGGGTGGGGATGAGCCGCTCGTACTCCTCGACCGCGTGCTGCACCGCCGTGAGGTCACGGTGCTCCGCCCGATGTGGCGCGACCGGGAAGCCCCAGCCGTCGAGGAGGTCGAGCACCTCCCATTGGGTCCGCGCCTTGAGCGTTCCCTCGATCACCGCCACCTGGAACGCGAAGAGCCGCAGTCGCCGTCGCCGGGTCACCTCGGGGTCGAGCTGCCGGAGGGAGCCGGCCGCTGAATTCCGGGGATTGGCGAAGAGGGGCTCGCCGTCCTGGGCGCGTTGGGCGTTCAGCTTGTCGAACGTCTCACGCAGGAAGTACACCTCGCCGCGGATCTCCATCAACGCGGGGTGCCCTTTCCCCTTGAGGACGAGGGGCACGTCAGGAATGGTCCGGAGGTTCCGGGTCACCTCTTCCCCGATGGTGCCGTTGCCGCGGGTGGCGCCGAGGACGAAAGCGCCCCGTTCATAGGTGAGGTTGATCGCGGCGCCGTCGATCTTGAGCTCCGTGGTGTAGCCGGCCTTGGGGGCGTCGGGATTGAGTCGGGTGATGCGCTCTTCCCACGCCGCAAGCTCCTCGGGGGAAAAGGCATTGGCCAGCGAGAGCATCTGGGTCCGGTGCGGGTGCTTGGTGAGCGCGCTCGCCGGCTCCGCACCGACCCGATGGGTGGGAGAGTCCGCGGTGGCCAGGGACGGATGCTCGCGCTCGAGCGCCTGCAGCTCGCGCAGCAGGAGGTCGTATTCGGCGTCGGAGATCTCCGGCGCGTCGGCGAGGTAGTACTGGCGGTTGGCGCGATCGATGCGGGCGCGGAGCTCGGCCGCGCGGTGGGCGGGAGTGTCCACGCGGGTCAGTGCAGGTCGGCTTCCTGCGCCAGCACCGTGAGGGTGACGCCGACCAGCCGGTCGAGCTCCTCCTGGGTGGCCTGCGCCATCGAGACGTTCCTTCCCTTCGCCGTCGCCTGGGTCAACAGGCGCCGGAGGAACTCTGCCAGCACCGCTTGCTGCGGGTCGAGTACCGCATCCCCGCCGACGCGCTGCTGCAGCCGCTCGATCCGGTGCGCGTTGCGGAGCGCCTTGGCGGTGAGGGAGGCCACGACCTCCACGAACCGGATGTCCCCGTCGGCGAACGACTGACCATCCCGGAAGGTGCGCAGGAAGATGGCGCCGATGGCGGCCCCCCTCCATTTGATCGGCACCACGGTGATGCTCTTCACCTTCCGGTCCTTGAGTGCTTTGTGGACCGACTGCAGGCCGGGATCGCTCGCGGCATCGGCGATGATCACGGTCTGGCCGGTCTCCAGCGCTCTCCGGAGCTCGGGATAGCGGTCAAGGTCGACCATGTAATTCCGGATGCTCGGATCCTCGAAGCTCGCCACCAATCGCGCCGAGCGGCCGCCCTTCTCGGCCAGGAAGATCGAGCAGCGATCGAGCCCCAGGGCCTCTCCCAGGCGCCGGGCCACCGCCTGCACGATGTCCGTGAACTGCGCGGCACCGCCGATCTCTTCGAGGATCTCGACCACCGTGAGGAGCTGGCGGCGCTCGGCCTCGAGGGACTGGATGCGGGCGGTGAGCTGCACCACGTCGTCGGTCATGTCGGTCTCAAAGTGGTCGTGGGTCGCGAGGGGTCACTTCTTGTCCGCGATCTTGGCCAGGAGGGCCGTCCCCTCGGCCTTGTAGGTCGGGTCCATCGCGTCGGTGGCCGGCAGCGACTCGACCAGTTCCAGCTGGGTCCGGGCCTCGGGCCATTCCTCGCGGTCGATGAGGATCTCGGCCAGGTCGAGGTGGTGGTACACGTAGCTCGGATTGATGGCCACGGCCTTTTCCATGAACTTCTGGGCGTTGTCCCAGCTGGCCTCGTTGAACACGGCACCGCCCAGGAACGTCTTGGCAAAGAAGCGGGTCAGGCCGGACAGGCGCATGATCTCCGCGTTCCAGCGGCCCAGCACGTGGTAGGCGCCATCATGTTCGGGATCGAGGGCGATGGCCCGCAAGGCCTCGTCACGGATCTCCTTGGCCCGCTTGACCCGTTCCTTCTTGCTCTTGGTGAGCGAGGCGCGACCGATCGCCTGGGCCAACGCAAAGTGCCCGTCGGCCCCCATCGAGTCGGCGGCCACGGCCCGGCGTGCGAGCACCTCGGCCTCGGCGTACATTGAATCACGGGCCGGGCTCTTCGCGGTGTCCGGGATCTGCTTGCCGATGTCCACCAGCGCGTCCGACGCCCGCCAGAGCGCCTCATAGTCGACACTGTCGAGTGCGAGCGCCTCACGGTAGTGCATGAGCCCCGTGCGGGGGTCGAGATCCTCGACACCCTTGCCCATCTGGACGTGATCAGAGGCGGTCTGGGCCGCGACGGGGGCCGCCATGAGGCAGAGCGCGGCCAACACACAGGCGGTCGATCGCATTCGGACTCCTCAGCTCGGGACACCAACACCGGGATGACCCTCTAATGCTCGTCTCCAAGCTCATCGAGCGCAAGCGCGACGGCGGGACGCTCACTCCTGCCGAGTGGGCCGAACTGATCGCGGGCTACACCAACGGCGATGTTCCCGATTACCAGATGTCCGCCCTGGCGATGGCCGTGGTCTGGCGCGGTCTGGCCCCCGAGGAACTTTCGGCGCTGGTCGACGGGATGCTCGCCTCCGGTGACCGGCTCCATTTCGACGGCTGGGCGACCCCGCGGGTCGACAAACACTCGACCGGTGGCGTGGGTGACAAGGTCTCCATCATCCTGGCACCGATGGTCGCGGCGTGCGGCGTCGCGGTCCCGATGATGTCGGGCCGCGGGCTCGGACACACCGGCGGGACCGTCGACAAACTGGAGTCGATCCCCGGGTTCCGGGTGGGACTCTCCCTTCGTGAGGCCGAGGAGCAGACCCGTAAGCTCGGCGTCGCAATGCTGATGGCGAGCCCCGAGGTGGCCCGGGCGGACCAGAAACTGTACGGCCTGCGCGACGTGACGGGTACCGTGGCGAGCGTCCCGCTCATCACCGCCAGCATCATGTCCAAGAAGCTGGCGGAAGGGCTCAACGGGCTGGTGCTCGACGTCAAGAGCGGCAGCGGTGCGTTCCTCACGGAGCTGGAACAGTCGCTCACACTGGCGCGCACGATGATCGAGGTCGGCGAGTCACGCGGATGTCGCACGGTGGCGCTGGTCACGGCGATGGACCGGCCCCTCGGGCGCGCCTGTGGCAACGCCCTGGAGATCGAGGAGTCCATCATGGCGCTCCAGGGGCAGGGTCCCGAGGACCTGATGGAAGTGACGTATGCCCTCGGCGTCGAGATGCTCCTCGTGGCCGGTGTCACGCGCGATGCGAAGGACGCGCGGCATCGGCTCGAAGAGGTGCTCCGTTCCGGCAAGGCGGCCGAGCGGTTCGAGGCGATGGTGGAGGCCCAAGGTGGCAACCCGGCGGTGGTGGAGGATCCGTCCATCCTGCCGCAGGCCAGCGAGGTCGAGGTGTTCCGGGCGCCCCAGGCCGGGACCGTGGCGCGGGTAGAGCCGCGTCGGATCGGGTTCGGCGTCATCGAACTTGGCGGGGGGCGCGCGCGCAAGGAGGATACGGTCGATCCGAGCGTCGGGTTCGTGATCACGGCGCGGCCGGGTGACACGGTCGTGGCCGGTGAACCGATCGCGAGCGTCTTTGCGCAGGACCGGGCCGGGGTCGAGCACGGGCTCACCGTCCTGGCCGAGGCGATCAGCTTCGGTCCCCCTGCCAAGCTGCTGCCGCTGGTGAGTCATCGCATCTCGAAGGATGGCACGGAGGTGCTGGGGACGTGACCGGCGCGTTGATGGTGGCGGGGCTCCTGGTCCTGGCGGTGGCCGTATGGCTTCTGCGACCCCGGCGCCGACCGATGGTGGACCCATGGGAGACCGACGTGGCCGAGCCCCCGGATCGGATCGAGCTCGACCGGGCCGAGCGGGCGATCCGGGATCGGGACCGGATCCGCGAGCCGGAGGAGGAGGTCCCCGGTGATGATTGGGGGCCGGGCGCACCGGGGTGAGGGGGAGTGGACGGGGCGGGGCGGGGCGGCCATCTTTGATGTTCCCCGCCTGAGCACGGTCCCGGTCCCTTGGGGCATCCCTACCTGATGGCCACTCGCAAGCTGGTCCCGGTTCTCGCCACCCTTGTGGCCGTGATGCTCTTGGCCGACACGGGGTGGGCGGTCTCCGCCCGCATCTTCGGCTGGTATCACGGGCACGCCATCATGTTCGTCTCGATGACGATGTACATCGTCGCCGGATTCGTCGCCTACGATTGCGGCGGTCGGATCCTCTCCGCGCTCGCGGGTGCCGTGGTCTGCATCGTGGACAACACGCTCGGCACGCTCATCACCTGGTGCATCCTGCCCGTCTCGGTGGCCCGCACCCTTCCTTCCATCCCGGACCTGGCCACGATGCTTGCGGCAAGCGTGGTCATGGCGCTGGCACTTGGCCTCATCGGCGGCCTGCTGGCCGCGACCCGTCACCAGTGGCAGGAACGGCACCGGTCGACGGTATGAGCGGCCCGGGCGAACTCCGCCGCGTGATGCGGCTCCAGGACGTCGTGCTGTTCTATATCGTCGCGGTGGTGGGGCCGAGGTGGATCGCGACCGCGGCGGCGGCGGGGCCCAGCTCGCTCGTGATCTGGGCCATCGCCTGCGCGGCGATGTTCATACCCAGCGCGTTCACCGTGCTGGAATTGAGCACTCGGTATCCCGATGAGGGGGGCATTTACCTCTGGGTCAAGGAGGCCTTCGGCGAGCGGGCAGGCTTCCTGACGGGGTGGCTCTACTGGGCGAGCAACCTGGCGTATTTCCCCGGATTGCTCTATTTCGCGGCCGGCAATGCGCTGTTCGTCGGCGGGCATCACTTTGATTCGCTGGCGGCCAGCGCCCCGTACTACATCTGCTTCTCGCTCGTCGGGCTCGGGCTGGCCCTCTGGCTCAACATCATCGGGCTCGACATCGGCAAGCACCTCCACAATGTGGGCGCCTGGGCCACCTGGGTGCCGGTCGCGTTGCTCGTGGGTATCGGCCTGGCGGCTGGCATCCGCTTCGGCGTCGCGAGCGACTTCTCCCTGCACGCACTGGTCCCATCGACCCACCTCTCGGACATCGCGTTCTGGTCGACGCTGGCCTTCGCATTCGGAGGCCTGGAGACCGCCTCGCTGATGGGGGGAGAGATCCAGGAGCCTCGTCGCACCGTGCCGCGCGCCATCATGATCGCCGGTCTGGCTATCACCGCCATCTATGTACTGGGCACGTTGGCGGTGCTCGTGGCGCTCCCGACCGGCGAGGTGAGCGGCATCCAGGGGATCATGCAGGCGATCGCGCGGGCGGCGGAGCGGACCGGCATGGGTGCGCTGGTGCCGGTGGCGGCGCTCCTCATTGCCGTCGGGAGCGTCGGAGGGGTCGGGGCCTGGCTCGCGGCCGTGAGCCGTCTTCCTTTTGTGGCGGGGATCGATCGGGCGCTCCCGCCCGCCTTTGCGCGGCTGCACCCGAAGTGGGGCACGCCGGTGCTGTCACTGGTGGTGCAGGCCGTGATCGCGGCGGTCTTCGTGGTCCTGGGCCAGGCGGGGACCACCGTGCGGGCGGCGTACGACATCCTGGTCAGCATGACCATCATCTGCTTCTTCATCCCCTACGCATTCATGTTCGCGGCGATGGTCCGGGTGCAGTGGTTCCCGGCGGGTGCCGGCGTGCGGCGCCCGCCCGGTGGGCGCCCGGTGGCGGTGGTGCTGGGGGTGGTGGGATTCGTGGTCGTGGTGCTGTCGATCCTGCTCGCCTCGTTGCCGTCACCCAATGACCCCCACCCGGCCCAGGCGGTGGTGAAGGTCGTGGGGATCAACCTGCTGCTGGTGGTGGCGGGGTTCGTGCTGTACGCGATCGCGAAGCGGAAGGCGACGACCTAAGGGACGGGGCAGAATGAAAAGAGGAGAAGGCGCGGTGATCTGCGTTCTTCTCCTCTTCCTTCCGGTCCCGTGCGTCGCCCATCCCACCTTCCGCGTACGTATCACCCGCCACCCGCCACGCGACACCCGTCGTCACACGTCGAGGTTGGACACGTATTTCGCGTTGGCCTCGATGAAGAGCCGGCGCGGCTCCACTTCATCGCCCATCAGCTCGTCGAAGAGCTTGCTCGCCTCGACGGCGTCCTGCATGGTGACGCGCAACAGGGTGCGCTTGGTGGGGTCCATCGTCGTCTCCCGCAGCTGGTCCGGGTTCATTTCGCCGAGACCCTTGTAGCGCTGGATCATCACGTTGCCCTTGGCCTCCGGGCCCTGCAGCCGCTTGACGTACTCCTCCCGTTCCGGCTCCCCGTAGGCGTAGTACACCTCCTTGCCCTTGGCCACCCGGTAGAGCGGCGGCTGGGCAATGTACATGTACCCCGCGTCGATCAGTTCCGGCATCTGGCGGAAGAAGAACGTGAGCAGGAGCGTGCGGATGTGCGCGCCATCCACGTCGGCGTCGGTCATCAGGATGATCTTGTGGTAGCGCGCGTCCTCGAGTTTGAAGTCTTCCCGGACGCCCGCGCCGATGGCGATGATCATCGACCGGATCTCTTCGTTGCTCAGGATCTTGTCGATCCGCGCCTTCTCCACGTTGAGGATCTTGCCGCGCAGCGGCAGGATGGCCTGGAAGGAGCGGTCGCGTCCCTGCTTGGCGGAGCCGCCGGCGGAATCGCCCTCGACCAGGAAGAGCTCGCAGGTCTTGGGGTCGTCGTTGGAGCAGTCCGCCAGCTTGCCCGGCAGCACTGCGTTGTCGAGGCCCGACTTCTTGCGCACGAGGTCCCGTGCCTTGCGGGCGGCCTCGCGGGCGCGCGCCGCGCTGGTGGCCTTTTCGATGATGGCCTTGGCCACGCCCGGGTGCTCCTCCAGCCAGGTCCCCAGCTGTTCGTTGACCACCGTCTTGACGATCCCCTCGACCTCGGAATTGCCGAGCTTGGTCTTGGTCTGCCCCTCGAACTGCGGCTCCTTCACCTTGACGTGCAGCACGCAGGTGAGGCCTTCGCGGATGTCCTCGCCCGAGAGGGTGAAGTCCGCCTTCTTGAGCGATGGCAGGTCCTTCGCGAACTCGTTGATCGTCCTCGTCAGGGCCGACTTGAACCCGGTGAGGTGGGTCCCGCCCTCGTGGGTGTTGATGTTGTTGACGAAGGTGAAGGTGTTCTCGTTGTACCCGTCCTCGTACTGCAACGCCAAGTCCACCTCGACGTCGTCCTTGGTGGCCGAGAAGTTGACCGGCTTCGGGAAGAGCGGCTTCTTGTTCCGATTGAGCCACAGGACGAACTCGGCCAACCCGCCCTTCGCCATGAACGTCTCTTCGTGCGGCGCCTCGCCCCGCTCATCCTTCAGCGAGATCGACACGCCCTTGTTGAGGAATGACAGCTGGCGGAGCCGATCGGCGAGGGTGTTCCAGTTGTACTCGAGCACGGTAAAGATCTCGGGGTCGGGCTTGAACCGGACGGTGGTGCCGGTCTCCTTGGACTTGCCCAGGATCGTCAACTTCTTGACGGTCTGGCCCCGCACGAACCCCATGTGATACACCTGGCCATCGCGCATGACCTTGACCTCAAGGCGCTCGGACAACGCATTGACCACCGACACACCGACGCCGTGCAGTCCGCCGGACACCTTGTAGGTGTCCTTGTCGAACTTGCCGCCGGCGTGGAGGACGGTGAGCGCCAGCTCCACGCCGGGGATCTTCTCGGTCGGGTGGATGTCGACCGGGATGCCCCGCCCGTTGTCATCGACCGACACCGAGTTGTCGGGGTGGATGGTCACCACGATGGTGTCGCAGAAACCCGCGAGCGCTTCGTCGATCGAGTTGTCCACCACCTCGTACACGAGGTGGTGCAGGCCGTTCTCGCTGGTGGACCCGATGTACATCCCGGGCCGCTTCCGCACCGCCTCGAGTCCCTTGAGCACGGTGATCGATTGGGCGTCGTAGTCCTTGGGCTTCGTTTCTGCCGGCGTCTTGGCCATGGCTCCCTGGGGGTTAGGGCCGGTCCGGGGCGAGCGCGCCCGGGATCCAGCGGATGCTAGTGATCAGGCGCGTGCGGCGCCCGGCGTTCAATCGCCCGATGATGCGCGGCGTCATCAGGCTCAATTCACTCGCCCACGGCGCGGTCGCGACCCGGACGCGCAGGATGCCGTCGGCGGAAACGCTCTCGGGTGCGGTGACCTTCGCGATCTGCGGGCCGACCAACTGGGCCCACTCCTCCAGCACGCCGGCCTGTTCGACCCGGGTCTTGATCCCCGATCCCTTGAGCCACGTCTCCAACGCCTCCGCGAGGGGGGTCGGTCGGCTGGGGGATCGCGACGCGCGTGCCATGGTGCGGATCAACTCCGTGGGAACAGGTTCACCCGACCGTCACCGCACCGGCGGTCACTCGCCACACCGGCAGTCCCAGGTTGGCGGGGATCTCCTCGGGGCGCGGTGCTGTGAGCAGCGACTGACGGACCCCGCCATCGGAGAGTCGTGCGGCGAGGCGCCGCTGGCGCTCCCGGTCGAGCTCGGCGAACACATCGTCGAGGATGAGCACCGGCTCCTCCGCGCGTGCCGTGCGCAGGGTGCCGAGCTCGAGGAGCTTGAGCGCGATCGCCGCACTGCGTTGCTGCCCGGTCGATCCGAAGTCCCGGAGCGTCCTGCCGCCCAGCGTGAGGCGGAGATCATCTCGGTGCGGACCGATGGTGGTCATGCCCCGCAGCCGATCCCGGGCCTCGACCTCCCGGAACAGCGGCTCCCACGCCGCCGCGTCCGCCAGTTCCAGCCGGCCAGCATAGCTGAGCCCGGGCACCTCCGCCTCACCCAACCCGCCAAACTCATTCTCGAAGGCCGCACCGGCCCCGGCACACCACTCTGATCGCACCCCGACCAGCGTCGCGCCGGCGGCGCTCAACGCCGACTCGAACGCCCGCGCCGAATCCAGTTGCCCCTGGCGCAATGCGGCATTCCGCTGCGCCAGCGCCGCGCGATACCGGGCGAGCGCGCCGAGGTACACTGGGTCGGCGAGCGACAACATCCGGTCGAGGTACTGGCGTCGCTCCGAGGGCGGGCCTGCCGCCAGCGCAGTATCGGTCGGGAGGAACGCCACCGCCAGCCACTGTCCGGCCGCACGCTGGAGGCTCCGTTCCGGCACGTCGTCGATCCGGACCCGCTTCTCCTTCGTCTCGGCGTGATAGGTCACGTTCGCGCGATGGCCAGGATCCTCGCCCCACTCGACTTCGATCGCGAATCCCGGACCCCCGAACCCCGCCAGCGCTGCGTCCTTGGCCCCCCGGAACGAACGGAAGAGGACCGGGTAGTACACCGCCTCGAGCAAGTTCGTCTTTCCGGCGCCATTGGGGCCCAGCAGTGCGACCCCACCCTCCGGCAGTTCCAGTTCGGTCGGCGCCAGGTTACGGAATCCCCGGGCCGTCAGCCGTCTGAGCCTCACGGCCGGACCAGAATGCTCAGGCTCCGGGTGAATCCCGTGTCGCTCAGCTCATCCACCGCCGTGGCGAAGAACGTCACCGTGCCGGTGTCCGCGAACGCCGATCCGGAGAAATGCTGTTCGAAGAAGACGGTGTCCGTTCTGCCGTTCCCGAATATCGGCGGAATGAAGAACGCGATCCCCTGGACGGAGAACCAGATGGAGTCCACGCCATCGGGGTCGATCGCATAGCCGCGTATGTTGAGGGAATCGCCGACCGTGATCCCGGTGTCGCGATGCGGTGCCGTGATCGCGAGGATGGGCCCGCTCCCAGCGGCTCCGGGCGTGGGGAACGTCAGGCGCTCCCGCGCCTGGCACGCCGCGACGCCCCCGACCACAGAGAGCGCACCCACCAGCCGGACCCAGCCGCGTGACATGCCCTGAATTTAACCGGAACGGGCTCCCCGTGTTCGGGCGCCGGGGACCGCTACTTGCCCTGGAAATCGGGTTTCCGTTTGGCCAGGAACGCCGACGTTCCTTCCTTCATATCGGCGGTGCCGGAGAGCAGCCCGAAGTGGTTCGCTTCCAGGAGCAGGGCCTCATCGAGGCTCATTTCCATGCCGGCATCCACCGCCTCGAGGCAGAGCCGGACGGCGAGCGGACCCTGCTCCAGGATGGCCCGCATCAGGCCGTCCGCCGTGGCGTTGAGCTGCTCGGGTGGCACCACGGTGGTGACGAGCCCGATCCGGAGCGCCTCCTCGGCGTCGACCATCCGTCCCGTCACCAGGATCTCGATCGCGCGCCCCTTGCCCACCAGCCGCGGCAGCCGCACGGTGCCACCATAACCGGGGCCGAGCCCGAGCTTCACTTCCGGCTGGCCGAACCTGGCGTTGCTGCTCGCCACCCGGATGTGGCAGGCCATCGCCAGCTCGCAGCCACCGCCGAGCGCGAATCCATTCACGGCGGCGATCACCGGCTTGCCGCATTGCTCCAGGGCACGGAACGCCGCCTGACCGCGTTGCGACCGCGCCTTCCCCTCCTGCGGATCCTGCGCCGCGAGTTCGGCGATGTCAGCACCGGCCACGAACGCCTTCGTCCCCGCGCCCGTGACGATGGCGCCCCGGATGGCCGCATCGGTCGTGATGTGCCGGGCGGCATGCCCGAGGTCTTCGATCAGCGCGTCATTCAGCGCATTCAACTTGTCGGGACGGTTCACGGTCAACCACGCGATCCCGTCCTGAACATCGAAGGTGAGGTGAGTGAGGTTCATGGCGTCGGCGATGAGGGTGGGCAGCTAAGAGCTAGGGGCTAGAGGCTAGAGGCTAGAGGCTAGGGGCTAGGGGCTAGGGGCTAGGGGCTTAGAGCCTGGCTTATCGCTTGAGCATCGAGTTCAGGGCTTAGGGCTTGGAGCCTCTAGCCTCTAGCCCCCAGCCTCCACTCCAGCACCTCACAAACATACGCTACATTTCTCGCCATGCCGAGTCCCCGCCGGAATGACATCGCGATGCTCGCGGTGGTGGTGATCTGGGCCGCGAACTTCACCGCACTCAAGGTGACCCTGGTCGAAGTGCCGCTCTTCGCCATCGGCGCGATCCGATTCGCGCTCGGAGCGGTCGCGTTGGGCTTGGTGGTCCATTGGCGTGAAGGGGACCTCCGATTTCCTCCCGGTCTGCTCTGGCGCCTGATCTGGCTCGGGGTGGTCGGCAACACGGTCTACCAGACCCTATTTATGGTAGCGCTCGACCATACGTCGGTCGCCAACGCGGCCATCCTGCTGGCGACCTCGCCGCTGCTGGTGGCCGGCCTGGGTGCGATGACCGGTGTGGAACGCCTGACGCGCTGGATCGGTGCCGGGCTCGCTCTCGCCTTTCTCGGAGTGCTTCTGGTGGTCGGAGCCGGACAGGCGTCGTTCACCGCGGCCACCCGGGTCGGTGATGCCGCGATGCTCGGCGCGTCCCTCTGTTGGGCCATCTTCACGCTGGCGGTCCGGCGATTGCCCCCGGAAGTGTCGGCCCTCAAGGTGACCGCACTCACTACCATCACCGGTGTGCCAGGCCTCGTGCTCATCGGTCTGCCCCAACTGTTGCACCTGCAATGGGGCGGGGTCTCGGTCGCGGCCTGGTCTGGCCTCGGCTACTCCATCGTCCTGTCGCTGGTGCTGGGGTATGTGCTCTGGAACTCCAGCGTGAAGGCGATCGGGCCCAATCGTACCTCGGTCTACAACTGCCTGGTGCCGCTCGTCGCGATGGTCATCGCGTGGCGGATCCTCGGCGAGCCGATCGATCCGGTCCAGGTGGTGGGTGCAGTGCTCATCATCGGCGGCATCCTCCTGACCCGGAACGGACACCCAGAACCGGTGCCGGAGGTCGCGTGAGCGCGATCCTCGCGCTCGATCAGGGGACCACGGGCAGCACGGCTCTGGTCATCCATCAGGACGGGACAGTGCTGGGCCGGGGCTACCAGGAGATCCACCAGCACTATCCGGAGCCGGGATGGGTGGAGCACGACCCCGATGAGCTCTTCACGAGCCTGGTTTCGGCTGGCACGCAGGCGCTCGCATCGGCGCACTTCACCGCCGGCCAGGTGGCCGGGATCGGCATCGACGTGCAACGGGAGACAGTGGTGCTCTGGGAGCGCGCGACCCTGCGACCGGTCCACAACGCGATCGTATGGCAGGATCGACGCACCGCGGACCGCTGCCGGCAGCTTCGGGAACAGGGCCGGGCCGATTGGTTGGCCGAGCGGACCGGGCTGGTCCCGGATCCATACTTCTCGGCCACCAAGATCGAGTGGCTGCTCCAGGATCCCGAGCTCCGGCGTCGAGCGATGACGGGAGAGCTCGCGGTCGGCACCGTTGAGAGTTGGATCGTGGCACGACTCACGTCGGGCAGGGTCCACGTCACCGACCACACCAACGCCAGCCGCACCCTGCTTTACAACTTGGCCCGTCGAGCGTGGGATCCGGAGCTGCTTGCGCTCTTCGGCGTCCCGCCCGCTCTGCTCCCGACGATCGTGCGCTCCAGCGGCGTCGTGGGAGAATCCGATCGCGGTGTGTTCGGTGCCGCGCTGCCGATCGCGGGCCTCGTGGGCGATCAGCAGGCCGCACTCTTCGGTCAGGGATGTGTCTCACCGGGGTCGGCCAAGGTCACCTTCGGGACCGGTGCCTTCCTGCTCGAATACACCGGCCAGGAGTTGCGCCGTTCGCACCACGGTCTCCTGACCACGGCCGCGTGCGGCCCCGCGGGGGAGCCGGCGTACGCGCTCGAAGGGAGCCTCTTCATCGCTGGTGCCGCGGTCCAGTGGCTCCGCGACGGACTCGGCATCATTGCCACCGCATCGGAGACCGAGGCCATCGCCCGGAGTGTGCGGGACACCGGCGGGGTCCACTTCGTCCCGGCGTTCGCAGGGCTGGGGTCGCCGTACTGGAACGCCGAGGCGCGCGGGACGATCACCGGGATCACTGGCGGGACCACCCGCGCGCACCTGATCCGCGCGACCCTCGAGGCGATGGCATTCGGATGTGCGGATCTCGTCGGCGCGATGACGGACGACGCGTCGATCCCGCCGACCGCGTTGCGGGTCGATGGTGGTGCTGCTGCCAACGACTGGTTGATGCAATTCCAGGCCGATGTCCTGGGAACCCCGGTCGAGCGTCCCGACGTGGTGGATACGACCGCGGTGGGCGCCGGCGGGCTCGCGGGCCTGGCGCTCGGCGTGTGGCGGTCGGTGCAGGACTTTCAGGGAGGACGGAAATTCACTCGGTTCATGCCCGGGTGGTCGGCCACTGAACGGGCGGCGGCACGGGCCGGTTGGCAGCGCGCAGTCAAGGCTGCGCTTGCGTGGGCGCGCGCGACCTGACTCAGCGGGTGGGGATGTTGGTCCCGTGGCACGCCACGCACATCGTCGGGTTCTTCGCGCGGAGTTGGGCCGCGTTGAAGCCGGGGCCGTGCGGGTCGAACCCACGCCCACCTGCGGCGGAATGACAGGTGAGGCAGTCCCGCTCGGCGTGGCAGCTCACGCACGTCTCCAGGCCTTGTCGCGCGGCCTGTCCGTGAGAAAGCAGGAATGCTCCCTGCGCATCGTGGAATCCTGCGCGGAGGCGGCCCGTAGCCGTCACTCCAGCCGTCCGATGGCAATCCTGACAGAAGCCCTGCGTGTTGTGGCATTCGGCACACGAGCTTTCGCGAGCGTATGCCTCGGCCGGATGGCTCACCAGGAACCCGGCAGGGTGGTACCCGCCCGATGCTCCGGCGCTCGGTCGATGACAGCTGAGGCACTGCGCCTGCGCGTGACAGCCATAACAGGTCTGGGGACGCGCGGCCGCCTCGGTCCCGTGCGCGCGGGTCCACAGCGGGTCAGCGTGTGACGTCGGCGGGTGCCGGACCAGGAGCACACCGGTCGGCCGATCCGTCGTCGATCGTGCCAGCGTGCGCACCGGCTCCGGCACGCTCCCCTGATGACAACTGGTGCAGCTCTCCTGTGCATGGCAGGTGGCGCAGGTGGCGCCGACCTGGCTGGACAGCGGGCCGTGCGTTCGCAGGAAGGCCGGCTGGAGGTGAGAGGCCGGCTTGCGCGCGCGTACGATGATGGCCAGCGACCGTGGGTCGGACGCCAGCGCCTGGATCGCGGGGATCGCCGCCGCATTGGCGTGACAGGTGGCGCAAAATTCCCGGGCGTGACAGAACTGGCAGGAGACACCGGAGGCCGCCGCGGCCTGTCCGTGGCCGCCACCTTGGCCGAACGCGCTGTCGTGGTGGGAGGGTGGGGCGGGGAACGCAGCGACGTCGCTGGTACGGAGCGGGGACACCGCGAGCGTGACGTGACACTGCCCGCACGCACTGTCGCGCTGGCTCAGGTGCGTGCGACCCGGCGCGTGGCACCCGACGCAGCTCTCCGGCACGGGGAGCCGCACGGCGGTCATCCATTTCGACCCGCTGGGTGCGTGGCACGCCAGGCACGTGGCCGAGTCGCTGGTGCTGCCAGCGACGGCACGTCGGTGCGCATCGTGCGCGAATCGAAGATTCGTGACGATCGAAGGTGGCGACATCCATGCCACTCGCGAGCGCACGGTCCCATCGTGACAATTCGTGCAGATGCCGGCGGCCGGGTACAGCGGCCGTGACGGGTCCACCGCCCCTGCGTGGCATGAGACGCACGAAGGGAAGAGCGTGGCGTGCTTCGCGTGATCGAATCCACCCGGCGCACCGGTCTGGGCCAGGGCGGTCGACGCGCCGGCGAGTGCCCAGAGGACTCCAAGCACCAACGCACGCATCACGGCATCCTCCCCGGCGGGAGCGGGAGGCGATCGGCATCAGAGACCAGGATCCAGCTGGCAGACAACGAGACCCGGGTCTGGTCCCACGAGACACCGCCCGAGTCCGGTCGGGTACGGTCCTCATTCCATCGGTCCAGGGTGGCGCCGACCCGGAGCCGGTCGCTGACCCGAAGGTCGGCCGACACGCCGTACCACGCCAACGACGAAACGTCGTACCGATACTCGAGGGGCCGGTCGAGGGTCCCCCCGCGGGCCGTAAGCGACCACCGTGGCCCCGCCTTCCATAGTATGGATCCATTCCAGCCTTGGCTGCTGGCACCGGGCCCCAATTCGGCATTCCAGCCGGCCGAGGTGGTCACCCGATCGGTCGCGATCCAGGAGACGTTGACCGTCGACCGCCATCCGTGGTCAGCGAATGAGGTGAGCGGTGTCGACATCTCGGCGTCAGGATACCAGTATCGTTCGCCATTCCATTGGATCGTGATGCGATGGGTCGCGGACCAGGAGACGGCGCCGTCGACGGCGTGATACGGCAACGGACTGAACGCCTGCCAGATGCTCCAGAGATCGAAGATCGGTCGATATTGTCGGACCGTCGCCGAGATCGTGAGCGGCCGTACCAGCCATCGTCCGCCGATGTCCCAGCTTCCCCACAACCCTGCTGCCAGGTCGTACTGGATGTCCCCGGTGAGCGTGATCCCGGTGGCGGGCAGGTGGAGATCGCTGCTCACGGCGATGCGTTCCTGGGCGATCCCGTAGTCGACCGCGTCGGTCTCCCGGAGGTACTCGGCCGACAGGTCGGCCATGGTCCCGGTCAGGCGCACATCGCCACCGGCAAAGAGTTGGCGCCCGGCGGGCTGATAATCGTTGAGCGGGTCGAGCGCACCGCTTGTCACCGGAACGTCGGCGGCGCGCCCGAGTCCCCACCCACCGTATACCGCCGCCGAGAGCGTGCGGGCGAGGTCCCGGGCAGTGAACGTCACTCCATCGAATCCATAGGCGCCAAGCCGTCCATGGGTCAGCTGGCGGCCCAGGCGCACGCCCCAGCCTCCGTGGTCGTAGTCGGCGTAGCCCTCCACCAATTCGAACGGCCGATCGGGCCCGGGCCACCCGCCATCACCCGCGAGGTCGCCCCCGACCCGCGTGTGGGCATGGAGGCTCAGGCCCGTCATGCCCAGGCCCCACATCGTCGCATCGGCATCGATGACGCCCGGCGTGCTCTGTTGGCGAGCTCCCGGTCGGAAGAAGACGCACCAGGGGCCGCCGTCACAGGCGACCGCATACCCATCCGAGGTGGTCGGGCCGCCGCCAGGGCCGGTCACAGCGGCGCCGGTGGGGATGCTGTCCATCTGCCAGCCGCGATAGCTCACCGCCTGGGCGTCGGCATCGAGGCGGACGCGCCACCCCTGGGCCCGCGCGGCAGCCGGCGTGAGCACGACCATGAGCCAGCCGAGACCGGCTGCAGTGCGGCTCATGGGCCGACCGCCTTGGTCCAATGTTCCTGGACGCCGGGGAGGTGGCAGGTGACGCACTCGCGCCCAGGCTCGTGGGTCGTCTGGGAGGCGTGGCAGAGGAGGCACAAGTTGCGCGTCGGAGGCAACGTCGCGGCGACCGGCGTGGTGTGGCA
>JBAUHI010000036.1:0-4368 GCA_049680185.1 Gemmatimonadales bacterium
AACGAGAACCCGACCCCGTAGCGCATCATCTGGCGCTGGGTGCCCTCGCCGCAATCGAACAGCAGCATCTCCCCCTCACGATGGATGGCGAGGGAAGCGACGTTGCGGTCGACCGTGGGGCACGCGGCACCGGTCCCGAGGAGGGTGAGGGAGAGCATGGGGGGAAGATAAGAGGGGACGAACAGCGGGCTAGGAGCGGGCGGGTGGAGCGGGTGGAGCGGGTGGGAGATCGGCGTTCCGAATCGTGCCCGCAAGCGGTGTCATCCTGAGGGGCGTTCACGCCCCGAGGGATCTCGACCCGATCTGTACCGCGTGGAATGGTCGCGGCCATCGGGAAACACCCAGCATCGGTTCAAGATCCTTCGCGCCCCCCTCTCCACGAACGTGGAGAGGGGGTAGGGGGTGAGGAAGAGTCGCAGGGAGAGGGGTCGGGGGTGAGGGTCCGGGGTGGCGGGGCGCCACCCCCTCATCAGAAGATCTTCACCTGGATATTGAGCTTCCCCGGATTCTTCCGGATCTCATCCAGCAGTGCGGTGAGGGCGGCACTGGTGCGTCGAGCATCATTATAGAGTCCGGTGTCGGTGGCGAGCTTGCCGAGCGTGCCCTTGCCGGCGTTCATCCCGGCGAGGAGCGTATCGAGCGAGGCGCTGGCGCTGGTGAGTTCGCGGCTCAGGTCGCCGAGTGTGCGGGTGGATGCGGCAAGATTGCCGGAGAGCGTGTCGAGGTGCGCAAGGGTGTTGGCGGTGTGCGGATCGGCCAGGAGGTGGTCGAGCCGATCGCTCATCTGACGCAGGCTCACCAGCGTGGCCGACAGCTCGGCCGACGGTCCCTGCCGCGGGTCGCTGTAGGTGTTCATCAACTTCTGCATCGCCAGCAGGGTGTTGTGGAGGTCATCGGCGGTGCGCTGGTTCAGGATCTCCGCGGCGCCTGCCATCACCTGCTTGGCCTGGGCCCCCATGTCCTCGAGCTTGGAGGTGAGCCCCGGGGCCGCCTCGGTGCCGGCGATGACCTGTCCATCGGCCAGCATCATCGGGGAGCTGCCAGGGTTGTAGTCGATGGCCACGTCTCCCACCAGGCCGACGGCAAGCACCGACACCTGCGCATCGATGCGCGGAGCGATGTCCGGAGGCACCGAGAAGGTGACGCGGACCTTGCCCACCCCTTCCAGGTCGATCTTCTCCACCCGACCGACGCCCACACCCGACACCCGCACCGGGCTCCCCGGCTTCAATCCGCTCACCTCGTGGAAGTCGACCCGGACCTCGCGAGCGCGGCTCAGGTGCCCGCCCCCGAAGAGGATGCCGGTGCCGACGAACAACGCGGCCGCCACGATGACGAGCGATCCCACGGTGACTTCACGCCGGTAGTGCAGATCCATTGGGGCCCGCTATGCGGCGAAGGTGGAAGTGTCGAGGTCGCGCTCGAGGAACGCCTTCACTTTCGGGTGCTGCGACGCCAGGAACTCCTGCGGCGTCCCCTGGAGCACGATCTTTCCCTCGGTGAGCAGCGCCAACCGGTCGGCCACCCGAAAGGCGCCGCGGACATCGTGGGTCACCATCACGCTGGTGACACCGAGCTCGTTGCTGAGGCGTGCGATGAGGGCGTCGATGATGTCGGCATTGACCGGGTCGAGGCCCGAGGTCGGCTCGTCGTAGAGGAGGTACTTGGGCTCCCCTGCGATGGCCCGCGCGATGCCGACGCGCTTCTTCATCCCGCCCGAGAGTTGCGCCGGGAACTTGACCCCTGTTTCGGGCGCGAGGTTCACCAGCTGGATGCATTTGGCCACCCGCCCCTGGCAGTACTCGAGGTCCCGATACTTCTCGTCCTCGGTGATACCGAGCCGGACGTTCTCGAAGACGTCCATCGAGTCGAACAGCGCGCCGTTCTGGAAGACGTACCCGATCCTGGCGCGAAGCTCCGACAGTGCCCGCCCGCGCAACAGGCTGACGTCCAGCCCATCCACCACGATCCGGCCGGCATCGGGATGGATCAGCCCGTTGATATGCTTGAGCAGCACGCTCTTGCCCGTCCCCGACGGCCCGAGGAGCGCCACGGTCTCGCCGTCCTGGACGTCGAAATCGACGCCATCGAGGATGACCTGCTCGCCGAAGCGCTTGGAGACACCCGTCAGCTGGATCATGGGCTGAGCAACACCTTGGCGAGCACGGCGTCCAGGAGCAGGATGACGACCGACGTGCTCACGACCGCAGCGGTGGTCGACTTGCCGACGCCTTCCGCCCCTTGCTGCGTGTTGAAGCCGACGTAGCAGGGGATGATCGTGATCGCCGCGGCAAAGAAGATCGACTTGATGAGCGCGTACCATGCGTCGAACGGATGCCAGTAGAGCGCCGCACCGTACATGAAGTCCTGATTGGTGAGCTGCGGCAGTGCCGCCATCGCTCCCCGCCACCCGGCCAGGATGCCGACGACCCAGGACACCACGGTGAGCGCGGGGATCATGACCATCCCCGCCACTACCCGCGGGATGATCAGGTGCGACACCGGTGACCGGCCCAGGCTCTCCAGCGCGTCGATCTGCTCGGTGACGCGCATCGTGCCGAGCTCGGCGGCATACCGGGCGCCGATGCGGCCGGCAAGAATGAGCCCGGTGAGCACCGGCCCCAACTCCAGGACGATCGACGACACCACCAGCGTGCCCACCACATAGATGGGGAGACTCGACTTGAACTGGTACCCGGTCTGGAATGCCGTCACCGCCCCGGCGAACGACGACACCAGCAGGACGATGAACAAGCTGCCGACACCGATGTTCCAGGCCTCGGTCATGGTGCGCGGCAGCCAGATCCGCCATTCCCGGAGGCCCTTCACGATCTCGGCCAACATCAGGCTCAGCCGGCCCGTGTGGGCGGCCGAGGTCAGGGCGGCGCGTCCGATCCAGCGTCGGACGTCGAGAGTGGCAGCGGCCATCGGACCTCGAACTCGGGGATCCCACGCGGGCATCGGGCCCGCCGGCCATCAGCTAACGCATTAGTTTGTCAGCACATGAAAGGTAAGTCCACCCCCGACCTGCGCGCCCAGTTCCGGCGCAAGCTCGTCGCGTGGTTCCGGCGTCACGGACGCGACCTGCCCTGGCGGCGGACCCGGGACGGGTACCACGTCGTGGTGTCGGAATTCATGCTGCAGCAGACCCAGGTGAGCCGGGTCCTGGAGTACTACCCGAAGTTCCTCGCGAGATATCCGAGCATCGAGCACCTGGCGCGAGCCCGCCCGGCAACGGTGCGGGAAAGTTGGGATGGGTTGGGCTACTACCGGCGGGCGGCGAACCTGCACGCGCTGGCAAAGGTCGTGGTCCGCGAGCACTCCGGACGCCTCCCCGACGACCCCGACAAGCTCCGGGCCCTCCCTGGTGTGGGACGCTATACAGCGGGAGCGGTGGCGAGCTTCGCGTATGAGCGCGCGGAGCCCGCCGTCGACACCAACGTGGCACGGGTGATCCGCCGAGCCTTCCATCCACGGCGGGCCCCCGACCCGAACGATCCGATGATCTGGGAGACGGCACGGGCACTCCTCCCTCGCGCCGGCAAGGCGGCGTGGGCCTTCAACCAGGCGATCATGGAGCTCGGTGCGCTCACCTGCACCGCGCGGGTGGCAAAGTGCGGGGAGTGTCCGGTGCGGGGATCGTGCAAGACGGGCGTGGCGTTCGAGAAGCGACACGCTGGAAACGGGAAGCGGAGAGCTTAGGCCGCGGAGTTCACGGAGAACTTCCCACCACGGAGGCACGGAGAACACGGAGGGTCACGGAGACCAGCCAATTGCTGTGGGATCCCACGTAGTGCTCCGCACCCGCGACCGACCTCCCGTTCGCACCCACAACAACTGCAGTTCTCCGTGCCTCCTCTGTCCTCCGTTCCTCCGTGTACAGCTGTTCTTAACTCGCCGCGATCTCCGTCAGGTACCCCGCCACCGTCTCGACCTCCGCGGGCGAGTTGTACACGTGGGTCGAGATCCGGATGAAGTGATAGCCGTACTCCGCCACGTGGCGCACCCGCACCGGTCCCTTCTTCCAGAGCGCGGCGATCACCTCCTCGGCGGTCTTGCCGTTCACGGTAAAACTCACCATCGCGCTCCGGAATTCCGCCCGGCTGGGCGACTTCACCATGATCCCCGGGATGGCACGCAAGCGCGCGTCGAGGTCGGTCGCCATCCCGCGGGTCCGCCGCTCGATCCGGTCCGCCCCGATCTGGTCGTGGAAATCGAGCGCCGATTGAAGGCCGTAGACCAGCGAGTCGTTCCGGGTCCCGACGTGATCGAACCGCTGCCCCTTGATCGAGAGTTCATCCCACCCGCCTGAGGCCACCAGCGGCCAGAGCCGGTCGATCCACTCCGGGCTCAGGTAGAGGAAGCCGA
>JBAUHI010000037.1:0-16957 GCA_049680185.1 Gemmatimonadales bacterium
CGTCCGGATGTCGCAGCAGGGCGATCCGGCGACGCCGAAGACGCAGGGCAACTCCGACGTGTACACGATCGGACTGCGGTACTACCCGATCATGTTCAGCCGCGCCGGCCTGTCGTGGCACACCGAGTTCTCGTTCGGCAAGACGATCGGTGTGACCCCGATGAGCGGGATCGGCAACACGGTGGATGCGCCGGTCACGCCGGGCACCGTCGTGAACACCGCCAGCGTGTTCACCGCCCTCGACTTCGACTTCTGAGAAGGAGCCAACATATGCGGATGCATTCAACGTGGGCGGCGGCACTGGCGCTGCTGATGGCGACCGCCCCCGCGCTCGCGGCCCAGATGACCAAGGTCGGCAACGTCTCGGGCGACGCCGCTCGCGGCGCCCAGCAGTACCGCCGGTACTGCATCGGTTGCCACGGACCCGCCGGAGATGGCCAGGGGGAGAACGCGCCCTGGGTCGATCCCAAGCCGCGTGACTTCACCGAAGCGACGTTCAAGTGCCGCTCCACGCCGACCGGCTCGCTGCCGACGGACCAGGACCTCTTCAACACCATCAGCCGCGGCTTCGTGACCACGGCGATGCCCTCCTGGCTTCCGCTCTCGATCCAGAACCGGGTGGACCTGGTGGCGTACATCAAGACCTTCTCGAACAAGTGGAAGACCGAGAAGCCGGGGACGCCGATCGTCGTGCCGACGGAGACGCCGGTCACAATGGCGAGCATCCTCCACGGGCGCCAGCTCTTCCAGAAGATGGAATGCTGGAAGTGCCACGGCCCCGCCGGTCACGGCGATGGCCCGTCGGCATCGACGCTCACCGACAGCAAGGACAACCCGATCCGGCCGTACAACTTTTCGACCGGCTCCCGGTTCATGTGCGGCACCACCAATGCCGATCTCTACAAGATCTTCATGAACGGGCTCGACGGCAGCCCCATGCCGTCCTTCGTGGACAACCTCCCGCCCGCTGATGCGTGGGACCTGGTGCACTTCCTCCGCACCTTGCAGCCGATCAAGACCCCGGAAGCGGCGCTGTGGAAGGCGTGGCTCCCGTCGCATGCGTCGACGCTCGTGCCCATCGGGCCCGATGCGGAAGGTCAGTGAGTTGACGACGTCCCATTTTTTGAGGAATCCGGCACTATGCGCATGATGCATTTCTCGGCGCTCGCCGCCGTCGCGCTCGGCGTCACGGCGATGCGCCACCGGCCCGCGGCCCCCGCGCCGGTCTTCGATGCCTCCATCCACGGTACCGTGACCTTCACCGGCACGCCGCCGAAGATGCGGGAGATCGATATGTCGAAGGAGCCGACCTGCGCCGCGCAGCACAATCCGCCGATCAGCTTCCAGACGGTCGTGACCGGCCCGGACCACACATTGGCGTGGGTGGTGGTCTGGGTCTCCAAGGGCGATCAGGTGTCCGATGCCCCCAAGGAGACCGCGACGTTCACCCAGAAGGGGTGTGAATACCTCCCGCACGTGCTCGCGATGCACACCGGGCAGCCCCTCGAGATCGTCAACGCCGACAAGACCGCCCACAACATCCATCCGATGCCGCGGTTGAACCCGGAGTGGAACAAGTCCCAGCCGCCGGGCTCGCCGCCGATCCAGACCAGCTACGCCCGTCCCGAGTTCATCGCCGTCAAGTGCAACATCCATCCGTGGATGCATGGCTACTTTGCCGTGCTGGACACGCCGCACTACGGCATCAGCGGCCCCGATGGCAACTACACCATCAGCGGGCTGGCCCCGGGTACGTATACGTTGTCGGCCTGGCAGGAACACATGGGGACGCAGAGCCAGGTCGTGACGGTGGGGGCCAGCGGCAACGTCGCGGCCAATTTCGTCTTCAAGGCGATGCCGTACTGACCGTAGCCATTCGATCGTGAACGAGCCGCCCGCCTCCATCGGGGGCGGCTCTTTCACCCTGACCAGCGGAGGCGAAGGCCGTGGGAAAATTGTTCGCAGCGATCCTGCTGGTGATCACCGTCATCTCGACCGGCATCTTCCTCGCCCATACCTGGTGGTTCCCCCCCGACATCTCGGTGCTCGGGCTCGGGATCGACCACCAGATGGGCGAGACGATGATCGGCACCGGCATCCTGTTCTTCGCGGCCCAGGTCGTTCTGGCGCTGTTCGTCTGGGGCTCGCGGGACACCCCGGCGCGGAAGATCCGGATCTTTCCCGGTGGGCCGGCCCCGATGGTCATCGGCGCCTTCGTCATCGTCGGCATCGAGATCGTCATCCTGTCGCTGGTCGGCAGCAAGGTCTGGGCGGGGATCGTGATGGCACCCCCTGACCCCGCCGCCATCCACATCGACGTGCAGGCGGAGCAATTCGCCTTCTATTTCCGGTACCCGGGCCCCGACGGCAAATTCGGCAAGCCCCATCCGGACCTGATCGACGACGGGAGCGGCAACTTCTTCGGCCTGGACCCGGCCAACGATACCGCCGCCCGGGACGACATCATTTCCGGCACGCTGGAGGTCCCGGTCAACCGGCCGATCCTCCTCACCTTGCACGCCAAGGACGTGGGACACTCGTTCTACGTGCCGCAGCTGCGCATCCAGCAGGACTTCCTCCCCGGCATCGTGATCCCGGTGCAGTTCACGGCGACCACGGTCGCCAAGCCGGAGATCGTCTGCACCCAGCTCTGCGGGCTGGGCCACTTCAACATGCGGGCATACCTCGACGTGTTGCCGGACAGCGCGTACGACGCCTGGCTCAAGAGCCAGTCGCAATAGCCGAACGCCCCGATCGCGCCGGACGGGCCCCGTCCGGCGCTTGACCGCGATCCAGAGGAGAGGTCAGTCACATGCAAGACACGCCGGCGGGCGCGCACGCCCACGCGCCACCGCAAGGATTCCTCCGCAAACACGTGTTCAGCCTCGACCACAAGGTCATCGGCAAGCAGTACTTGGACCTTGCCCTGGTGGCGGTGCTCACCGGGATGGTGCTCTCGTGGCTGATGCGGCTCCACCTGGGATTCCCCGCCGCGGCGATCCCGGGGCTCGGGACTGTCGCGCCCACGGGCGCGCCGGGCGGGATCATCACGCCGGAGTACTACCTCTCGCTGATGACGATGCACGGCACCATCATGGTGTTCTTCGTGCTCACCACCGCCCCGTTCGCCGGGTTCGGGAACTACGTCCTGCCGATCCAGGTCGGGGCGGAGGACATGGCGTTCCCCACGTTCAACATGATGTCGTTCTGGGTCACCTTCGTGGGGTTCGTGGTGCTGCTCTGCGCCTTCCTTGTGCACGACGGGCCGCCGATCTCCGGCTGGACCGCCTACGCGCCGCTGAGTGCCGTCGGTGGTGACGCCGGGCCGGGCCTGGCGATGGGACAGACGCTGTGGGCCGTCGCGATCGCGATCTTCTGCGTTGGCCAGCTGCTCGGGTCCCTCAACTTCATCGCGACCACGCTCGACCTCCGCACCAAGGGGATGACCCTGATGCGGATGCCGCTGTCCACCTGGGCCTGGTTCATCACCTCGGTCATCGGCCTCATCGCGTTCTCGGTGCTGCTCCCGGCCTGCATCCTGCTCATCCTCGATCGGGTGGCCGGCACCAGCTTCTTCATCCCGAGCGGGCTCGTCATCAGCGACCGGCTGCAGCCCCACTCTGGCGGCTCGCCGCTCCTGTGGCAGCACCTCTTCTGGTTCTTTGGGCACCCGGAAGTGTATATCGCGATCGTGCCGGGCTTCGGGATCATCTCCCACATCCTGCCGGCCTTCGCCCGCAAGCCGTTGCTCGGACCCCGGGTGGCCATCTCCTGCATGGTGGCGGTCGCCGCGCTCAGCTACATGGTCTGGGGCCACCACATGTTCCTGAGCGGGATGAACCCCGTCTCCGCGACGCTGTTCTCCATCCCGACGCTGATCATCACCATCCCGGCCACGATCGTCTCGCTGCTGTGGATCGGCACGGTGTACGGGTCCAAGCTCCGCTTCACGACCTCGGCGCTCTTCTGCATCGGGTTCGTCTCGGTGTTCGTGAGCGGCGGGATCAGCGGCTTCTTCCTGGCCCAGCCCTCGCTCGACATCTACCTCCACGGCACTTACTTCGTGGTCGGCCACTTCCACTTCGTCATGGCCGTCGCCGCGATGTTCGGGATCTTCGCCGGCATCTATTTCTGGTTCCCCAAGATGTACGGCCGCATGATGAACGAGACCATCGGGAAGATCCATTTCTTCCTCACGTTCATCGGCGTCTACTGCATCTTCATGCCGATGCACTACCTGGGCCTCGCCGCGAACGTGCGGCGGTACTCCGCGTTCACCGACGACTACATGAAGAGTTCCATCCCGCTGCACCAGTTCATCACGATCGCGGCCCTCTTCACCGGTGCGGTGCAGCTGCTGTTCCTGTGGAACCTCTTCCGCAGCCGCTTCACCGGCGCCGTCGCCTCCGACAATCCGTGGGAGGCCACGTCGTTGGAATGGTCCACCAGTTCGCCGCCGCCGTTTGACAACTTCGGCGGGCGTCATATGGTGGTGCACAACGGCCCCAACGAGTACGGCACGCCCGGCGCCAAGGACTACATCATGCAGACCGACCCGGCGAAGGCCTGACGTGACGGCACCAAAACTGGCACTGGCCCCGACCCCCGCCCGGACCGGCGTCTGGGTGGGGATCGCGGCCATCACGATGATGTTCGCCGCCTACACCAGCGCCATGCTGGTGCGGCAGGGGGACGCCCCGGACTGGACCTCCATCCACCTTCCCGGGATCCTCTACTTCAATACGCTCGTCCTGGTCGTCAGCAGCGGGGCGTACGTCGCCGGCCAGCGCCGTCTGCTGGCCGGATGGCAGACCGGCCCTACGGTGGCACCCGAGGGTACCCGCTGGCTCCGGATCACCCTGGGCCTCGGCCTTCTCTTCGTCGCAGGCCAGGCGGTGGCGTGGTCCCAGTTGGCCGCACAGGGCGTCTTCCTCGCGAGCAACCCCGCCAGCTCCTTCTTCTACGTCCTGACCGGCCTCCACGCCCTCCACCTCCTCGGGGGCGTCTGCGGGATACTGTACGTCTTCAGCAGGCTCCGGAAGAGCGCTGCGGGCGCGATCGCCCCGCCCGCGGGTGCCGTGGACGCGATGGGGCTGTACTGGCACTTCATGGGCGTCCTGTGGGTCTATCTCCTGGGCCTGATGGCCCTGCGTCTCTAGCAGCTACCGGAGGGGAGTCGTGAGCGATTCGTCCCACGCGGCCACCGTCGAAGCGCCGCCGTTCGGCATCGAGACCAAGAAATTCACGATGTGGCTGTTCATCCTCGCGGATGCTGCCACCTTCGCGGCGCTGCTCTTCGCGTACGGGTATCTCCGCGCAGGAAGCCAGGACTGGCCTCGGCCGTTCGAGTTCGGCACCACGATCGTGAATGCGCTGATCATGACGTTCATCCTGCTCACCAGCAGCCTGACGATGCTCATGGCCGTGCATCACGCCCAGGCCGGCCGCCGGCCCCAGAGTGTCAAGTGGATCTGGATCACCGCCCTCCTGGGGCTGCTCTTCGCCGTGCTGCATTTGCGGGAGTGGTTCAAGATGTTCGGTGAGGGGTGGAGCCTGTCGGCCAACCCGATGGGCGGTCCGGTCTTCTTCGGCTCCGGGTTCTTCTCGATCACCGGACTCCACCTGACCCACGTCATCATCGGCGTGGTGGCGCTCTCGGTGGTGGCCGTCAAGTTCGGCAAGGGGAAGCTCACCGCCGGACACATCGAGACCACCGGGCTCTACTGGCACTTCGTCGACCTGGTCTGGATGTTCGTGCTCCCGATCGTCTACCTCATGAACGCCAAGTGAGCCGCCAATGACCGACACCGCTGCGGGCTCCGGCCCCGGAATGAAGCTGTACCTGATGGTCTGGGTGGGTCTGCTCGTGATCGTGGCCGCCGAGGTGGTGCTCACGTATGCCGGGCTCTCCCGCGGGGACCTGCTGCTGGGTCTCCTCCTCCTGGCCCTCCTGGAAGCGATCATCGGCGTGCTCTACTTCATGCACATGAAGTGGGAACATCGCATCCTGCTCTTCAGCATGGCGGGCTATTTCGGGCTTGCCTTTTTCTTCCTGAATCACATCTGGCGCGATGCCGCCCGCATGGTGTCGATGTACTGGTGATGGGAACCTGAGATGATGCCCGGACCACCGACCGTCGCAATGATGCTTCCCGCCATGATCGTCCTGATCATTCCGGGCATGTTCGTGATCGGACTGATCTCCTACTTGGCGCTCAAGAAACGGCCCGAGAACAACTGACGGTGTGATGGATCAACGACGTCACGAGATGCCGGCCTCCGAACTTCGAAGGCCGGCCTTTCCATTGAACCCGCGACTCACCACCTGCTCATACCCGCTCCACCCGCTCTACCCGCCCCACCCGCCTACCCGCCCATGAACTCCCGCATCGCCTTCGCGACTGCGGCCTCGCTGGACCAGAACACGTAGTGATTCGAGCGATGCATCTCGAGCACCTGCGCCCGTGGCCGGGCCGCGATGAACTTGGCGCGCTCCGCGGTGGCCCACGTCTGCACCGTCACGGTGTAGCGACGCGCCCCGGCCTTGGAGGTGGAGTCGAGTGCCGCCAGATCTGGGAAGAGATCCTGGGCGGAGTCCACGATGTTGTAGATGGCGAGGGCCGGGGCCTTGACCTTCGAGTAGTCGGGATGACCACAGCCAGCGATCATCTGGGCGTCGATCGACGCCGGTGTCACGTCGGCGCGGAGATGGCCGGTCGAGTCGTACACGGCGATGGCGCGGAGCTGGGATTCCGGGATGTTCATCCCGAAGGCCCTCAAGGTGTACGCCTGCACCGCTGCCGGCGACGCCGAGTCTGCTGAGGTCATCGGTTGCTGCGGAGCACTCTGGTCGATGGCTCCGATGGTACTGTGATCGTACGCCGCATCGAAGTAGATGAGCTTGGAGACGCGCTCGGGGTACGCTCCCGCGAGTGCGGTGAGCTCATCCCCTGCGATCGAATGCCCCGCCAGGATGACCGCTCCGAGCTTGAGCGAATCGAGCACTGCAATGTCGTCGGCCACGCGGGTGGCCAGGTCATACCCGGTCGCCGACTGGCTCGACGCCCCGTAGCCGCGGCGCGTGATGGCGATGACGTGGTGATGATCGGTGAACCGTGGCGCAAAGTCGTCGAAGCCGTGCGCCACGTCCTGGAGGCCGGACAGGAACACCAGCGGCGGCCCGGAGCCCCCCCAGTCGAGCACCTCGAGCCGTACGTCCGGCGCCACGGCCACCATCGACACTCGGTGCGGAGAGGTGTCGGTCCAGGGGGTAGCCGCCTTGGAGTTGGCGCAGCCGACCACTGTGGCGAGCGCGCTCACGACGAACGTCGCGGTGTGCTTCTGCAGCATCATCCGGCTCCTGGTAGGTGTCATCGTTATCCCACCCTCGGCGGCGCCACGAAACGGCGTGACTGTCGCTCGTACGCGTGCGCCAGTGCCAGCACCCGTGCATCCTCGCCCGGAAGCCCCACGATCGAGAGGTTGAGCGCCGGCATCCCATCGGCACCCATCCCCGCCGGCACCGACACCTCCGGGATACCGAGCCAGTTGCCGTAGCCGAGCGTGGTGCGGATATCGGGCCATTCATCCACGATGCGGGTGGCGTTGAATGGCATCGTCGGATACACCATCGCCGCCACCCCGGCCGCCCGCATCGAAGCCGCCAACCCCGCCAGCACCTCGGCCCGCGACCGGGCGAACGACCGCCCCGCCGGATCGTCGATCATCGGCTGGTCGAAGAGTGGGACGCAGTCGTCGAACGACACCGGGAGCACGTCGTAATAGGTGCGGTACGCGTCGTAGCCTCGACGCAGCGCCGCCCGCGGATCATCGGTCCGTCCGGCAAAGTAGAGCTGAAGTGCATTGGCCGTCGGGGCGGGAGAGTCCGGGTCCACCGCCACATCGTTCCGCGCGGTGGCCGCGGCAGCGAACGCGGGCCGAACGGTCGAATGGATGACCGACGGGACGAACACTTCCACCGTGGCCCCGGCGGCACGCAGGTCGCTCACCGCGCGGTCCCAGGTCGCCAGCGCCTCCACACTCATCTGCGCCCGCGGCACGTGCGCCTCCACCAGGCCGAGGCGCACGCCGTGCAGCGCGTCATCCCGGAGTGCGCCGAGCGGCTTCCCGTCCCAGGGGTCGATGCGCACCAGCGGGTCGGAAGGATCTGCACCGGCGATGGCCGCGAGCAAGAGCGCGGCATCGGCCACGGAACGGGCCAGCGGCCCGTGCGTATCGAGATAGGGCCAAGTGGGGATGACCCCGGTGCGTGGCGCCAACCCGAAGGTCGGCTTCATCCCCACGACCCCGGTGAACTGCGCCGGGATCCGGTTGGAGCCGCCGTCGTCGGTGCCCAACGCCGCGAACGCCATCCCGCAGGCCACCGACACTGCCGAGCCGGCGCTGGAGCCACCGGGAGTGCGGGTGCCGGTCGGGTCGTGCGGATTGAGCACCTGGCCGGTGTGGGTGCTGGTGCCCTTGCCACGGTACGCGAAATCGTCGGCGGCAGTCTTCCCCAGGACCACGGCACCGGCCTGGCGGAGCCGCGCCACCTCGATCGAGTCGCGCCCGACCGGCTCAGGGAAAAGCCTGGCCCACTCGGCGTTGGATCCGGTGGTCGGCAGCCCTTTGAAGTCGTAGATCGCCTTCGCAAAAACCGGGACGCCGTCGAGGGGGCCACGCAACTGGCCAGCACGCCGGCGGGCGTCGCTGGCGCGGGCATCGACCAGGGCGGTGTCGGAAAGCGCGTCGATGGCCCGCCAGTGGGCGCCATCGGTGCGGCAGCGCTCGAGTGCGTGGGCCACGACCTCCGCGGCGCTCCAGGCGCCACGAGCTCGGCCCGCCTGATAGTCGGCAATGGTGCCGTCGAGCGGATCAGTGCTCACTGATCTCCAGGTCGGAAATGGGCGCACGCCCACCGCGGCAATGGCGGCAAGCTGCGCAAGTGCTTCGCGTCGGGTAGGTGACGTAAGCGTGTGCTCCTGTTGGTGACGCATTCAGGGCCGCAGGCATCGCGGCCAGCCAGGACTGCACCGCGGGACACGGAGGCACGGAGAATAACTGCCAAGACACGGAGTACTGCTGGTGGTGTGGGTGGTCGGTCGGACTCCCCTGCCTGGCCTTGACGAACGGGCTTCCACTGGCCACCCACATCGTCTGTAGTGCTCCGTGCGCTTCGGGTTCCTCCGTGTCCGGAGCCTGTCCCGAGCGCAGCGAGGGATGCTGTGCCGTGCCGTCCCGTCGCGGACATTACGGTCGGCGAGGACCGCACCGCGGGACACGGAGGCACGGAGAATAACTGCCAAGGCACGGAGAAAAGTACTTGTTGTGGTCTCGCAAGCCGGGCTCCGTTTGTGAGACCACACTGCTCGCACTTCTCCGTGTCTCGATTTTCCTCCGCGCCTCCGTGGTGGGCTGTGCTGTGCCGTTGGGCTGTACCGTATTTTCAGCGCCCGCCGGCCGGCAGGTGCGTCAGCAGGTACCGGGTCAGGAGCGAATAGACGTGCAACGTGGTCCCCTGGCCTTCGCAGATGCAGTGGCTGCGGTTCGGGTACTCCATGAAGTCGATCGGCTTCCCCAGCGCGATCAGCCGGTTGAGGAGCCGCTGCGAGCCCTGGAAATGCACGTTGTCGTCCCCGGAGCCGTGCACCAGGAGCAGCGAGCCCTGGAGCCCTTGCGCCTGGCCGATGGGCGAGGCGGAGTCGTACGCCGCGCTGTCCGCCGGGAGCAGCCCCATGTAGCGCTCCTGGTAGATGGTGTCGTAGAGCCGCTGGTCCGGCACCGGCGCCACGCTCATCCCGACCTTGTAGACCTTGGGGTAGCGGAACATCGCCTGCAGGGTGCTCGACGCCCCGCCGCTCCATCCCCAGATGGCCACCCGGGTGGCGTCCACATAACTCTTGTTCTGCGCCAGCATCCGGACCGCATCGGCCTGCTCAGCACTCGAGAGCACGCCGATCTGCTTGTATACCACCTTCCGCCAGGCCCGCCCCTTGGGCGCCGGCGTGCCCCGGTTGTCGACGCTTGCCACCAGGTATCCCTGATCGGCGATGAGCTGATACCAGAGACGGGCCGAGCCCATCCATGCATCGCGGACCGTGGCGCCGGCGGGTTCGCCGTAGACGTACATCAGCATCGGATACTTCTTGGTGGAGTCGAAGTTGGTGGGCTTGATCATCCACCCGTCCAGCGTGGCGCCGTCAGCGAGCGCCACCTTGAACGTCTCGACCGGCTGCTTGACCCACGACCGCGTCTTGGCGATCAGCGCGGTGTTCGGCGCCAGTTGACGCACCACCTCATGACTCGGCAGCGCCACGAGATCGGTGCCGCCTGGCGAGTCGTAGGTCGACCAGCTGTGGAAGGCCCACTTGGCATCGGGCGAGAGGGTGTAGCGATGGCTGCCCCCTTCGTCCTTCGGGGTGACCCGCTCGGGGTTCCCCTTGCCGTTGAGCCGCGAACGGTAGAGGTAGGTCTGGGTGGCGTTGGTCGGCGAGGCAAAGTAGTAGAGCCAGCCGCCCGATTCGTCGATCCCTGCGACGCCGATCACGTCGAAGGCGCCGCGTGTCACCAGCTGGGCGGTGCCGTCCTTCCGGGACACCAGGTAGGCGTGGCGCCAGCCATCGCGTTCGCTGGTCCAGAGGAAGCGCTGTCCGTCCTTGAGCCACGGAACGTCGCCCTGGAGGTCCACCCAGGCGGAGTCGCGCTCGGTCATCACCGTCCGCACGGCGCCGCTCGTGGCATCGGCCAGCTCGACCGCGTCATCGTGTTGTATCCGGTCGATACGCTGGAGCAGGAGCTCCGACGGACCGGCCCATTCCATCCACGGGAGGTAGTTGTTCCGCGGGTCTCCCGACACCTGGAGCCAGGTGGTGGCGCCACCGCTCGCACTCACCACCCCCGCCGTCACCGCCGAGTTCGTGGTGCCCACCTTGGGGTACTGGATCGGGATGACGAACGGATAGAGCGAGTCGGTGTCGTTGATGAGGAGGAAGGTCCTGACCCCCGTCATGTCGAAGTGCCAATACGCGATCTTGGTGCCATCGGGTGACCAGCGGAACCCGTCCCTGAGGCCGAACTCCTCCTCATACACCCAGTCGCTCATCCCGTTGACGTGGAGCGAGTCCGCCCCGGTGGTGAGGCGGGTGGTGGCGCCGTCCGCCAGGTGTTCGACGTAGAGATCGCCTTGCCGCACGTAGGCGACCCGATCGCCTTCGGGCGAGAACTTGGCGTACATCAGGGTCGATCCCGGCGCGTCGCGGCCGACCTGTTTCAACGTGTGTGCGGTGCGGTCGAGCACCCAGTAGTCACCCCGGGTGTTCTCCCGCCAGACGCGCTTGGTATTGGTGAAGACGAGCAACTTGGTGTTGTCGGTCGACCAGGCGTAGTCGGCGATGCCGAGGGGCACCGAGTCGCCGGTGGGGATGAGCTCCCGGGCGGCGATCAGGATGCTCCGGTCTCCCGACTTGGTGGCGTAGCGCACGATGTCGTAGCCGTTCGAGTCGGCGGCCCGTTCCAGCGTGGTATAGGCGTTGCCGCCCTCGATCCAGCGTGCCGGCCCGAAGCGCTGGGCGGAGAACTCGCTCGACGCGAAGATCCGGTGCAGCGTGGCCGCCACCGAGTCGGGGAGCTGGGCGTTGAGCGCAGGGGCGAGCAGGGCCAGTACGGCGCAGACGAAGATGCTACGGCGCATGCGGTCTCCGGTGATGGATCGGGTCAATCTTCGAGGCGGTGTCCGCCGGTCCCGCGGGGCCTGGTGTCGCCGGCCCGTCGGTCGGAGCCGAAGATGTGGTGGGCCCAGCCTTCGACGCTGCCGCCGAAGACCAGGATGATGAGTGTGAGCGCGAGCCCGGTGGTGCCGGCCACCCAGTGGGCGCTCCCGTAGGCCACGCCGAGGACCGCGGCGACCCAGATGGTGGCGGCGCTGGTGAGGCCGCGCACCTCTCCCTGGGCGTGCAGGATGACCCCGGCGCCCAGGAACCCGATGCCGGTCACCAATCCCTGGATCACTCGGCTCATCGCGTCGACGCCCGCCTGTCCCGCGCCGAGGGAGACCTCCTGGATGGCCACCATGGCGATGGCCGAGCTCAGGGTCACCAGCGCGTGGGTGCGGAGGCCGGCGGGCTTGCCGCGGAGGTCACGGTTGATCCCGAGCACCGCGCCGGCCAGCGCCGCGGCGCCCAGGCGCAGGAATATATCGTTGGGGAGGAGGCCGGCAGTCAGCATGGTCGCTACTAAAGTGCAGCGCGCCGGGCCGGACGGCAACCGCCCCCGGCTACTGCCCCAGGATCAGGGCAAAGAGGAGCGGCGCCACGATCGAGGCGTCGGACTCGATGATGTGCTTGGGGGTGTCGATGCCGAGCTTCCCCCAGGTGATCTTCTCGTTCGGCACGGCCCCGGAGTAGGAGCCGTAGCTGGTGGTCGAGTCGCTGATCTGGCAGAAATATCCCCAGAGTGGCACGCTGGTGCGGCCGAGGTCCTGGTGCAGCATCGGCACCACGCAGATGGGGAAGTCTCCTGCGATCCCGCCTCCGATCTGGAAGAAGCCGATCGATCGCCGCTTCGAGAAGGCGGTGTACCACTCCGCCAGGCACATCATGTACTCGATCCCGGTCCGCACCGTGTGGACGTTCTTGACATCGCCGGACATGCAGTGGCCGGTGTACATGTTTCCCAGGGTCGAGTCCTCCCACCCCGGCACGAAGATCGGGAGGTCCCGTTCCGCGGCGGCCAGGAGCCAGCTGTCCTTGGGGTCGATCTGGTAGGAGGGCGTGAGCACGCCGCTCTTGAGGATCCGATAGAAGAACTCGTGGGGGAAGAGCCGCTCCCCCCGTTGGTCGGCGGCGGTCCACTCCGCCAGCACCACCGCTTCGATCCGGCGCATCGCCTCCATTTCGGGGATGCAGGTGTCGGTGACCCGGTTCATGTGGCGGGCCAGGAGCGCCGCCTCGTCGGCGGGGGTCAGGTCGCGATAGTTGGGCACCCGCAGGTAGTGATCGTGGGCCACGAGGTTGAAGACGTCCTCTTCCAGGTTGGCGCCGGTGCAGCAGATCGCGTCCACCTTTCCTGTGCGGATCATCTCCGCGAGCGAGAGGCCGAGCTCGGCCGTGCTCATGGCACCGGCCAAGGTCACCAGCATCCCGCCGCCGGCGTCCAAGTGGCGGCGGTAGTCGGTCGCGGCGTCGATCAGGGTGGCGGCGTTGAAGTGGCGGTAGTGATGGGTCAGGAACTCGGAGATCGGGCCGCGCGGAGCGGTGGTGGTGGCGGACATGGGAGGGCTCCCGGCGTCGGAGGGACCCCGGGTCCGGAACGCCGAACGAGCCACGGGGCGCGTCCTACGGTGCAGGGATCGCACCGCCATCGGAACGCCTGGTGGCTCGTGGAGGGGATGTTAGCGAACGGGGGGCGGGGGAGTCAACGGCGGGGATGACCCGCCGGTCATTGCCACCGTGCGTTGGAACGCAGATACCCACAGCTGTGGGTCTGGATCCCGGCGCCGTCGCGCTCGGCCGGCACCGTGCTGTCCACTCGTGCAGAGTCCGCGGCAGTATGCGCGGTCCGGTACATCTGTCCGCACGCACGGGCCCCCGGCGACGAGTAGAGCTGCACGGCCATCCAGCCGCCAGCGAGCACGATGACCGCGAGGATGGCCCACGGCATCCACCGTCGCTGGCCCTGCGGTTCGGGCTCCACTGGCTCGGTCATGGCACTCTCCTCGTGAGGCAGCTAATGAAGGCTGTCGGCTCCAAGCGTTTGAGAGACGGCGGTTGCGGGCGGAGCACCGTCATGGCACCTCTACCACCTGGACGAATCCTGAGTCTTGAGGAGAATGCCTGATCCGGATGGTCGCGGCTCCCGGCGCCACTGCGGTGAAGTAGAACCACTGCTCCTCCGCGGCCCCCCCAGGGATGGGCAGGACCGCCGACACCATGCTGTCGAACACCACCGCGCCGGAGGAGACGCTGGGTGGGCTCAGGTATTCCACTGACCCGACATTCGGCGGCTGGATGGTCAGATGGTGGCCAACGGCAAGAGTTGTCAACTCACTCGTTGGCAGAACGTTGCACCCCAACGAACCCAGGAGCAGTGCGATGGCGGCGATGCGTGTGACGGACATCGTGACCTCCCCTCGACTTCGTGCGTTCAGGCAGTCCGGCTAACGCTCGCGCTTGAGCTGCGGGCGCCGAGCCAGAATGAACGAATTCATTGCTTCCATTGCGGCCTCCCGATCCGTCATCAATCTATGGAGCCTTGGCCCCTTCGGCCCGCCAGCTCGAAGCGCTTGGTCGGCAGCCCCCCACTTCACGGCCCCGTCCGCGGCGCTCGAAGCCCGCGCACCCCTTGCCACGCCAAGCCAAGGCCAATCAGTGCGAATCCAATTCCAGCGAGCGGCCGCATCTGCGCCGTGCCCCACCCTGCGATTCCCGTCACCACGAGGGCCACGCCAAGGATGAGCCTGATGAGCGATCGCGTCGAGCTCGGGGTTCGCAATGCATCGGACATAGAGTGGCCTCCGTGGATATTCCTGCCTAACGCTCGCGCTTGAGCTGCGGGCGTCGAGCCAGGGTGAACGAATTCGTTGTTTCCACTATGATCTCCCGATCTAGCATCCGTCCGCTGAGCCCTGCCCCCTCGGTCCGCCAGCTCGAAGCGCTTGGTCGGCGTCAAGGTCCCGGACGCTCGGGGCCGAAGATCGAACTGGGAACGACCTTGTCATACGCCGTATGCCAATTGATGCTTGTGACCTTCCATGCCGAGTCCGCTCGATATGCAACGAGCATCAGGTACACGGGTTGGCTCGCGTACCGCACCATCACGTACCCCCTCACCAGATGCGGTGTCACTTCCACGACACGGATCACATCGTGACCGACTGGGACTCCAAATTGATTCAGTAACGCGCAGCCTGCCATCAACTGCTCACGTTTGCCTGCTTCCGTCGGGCCCGTCCACGAACTCGCCCAGTAGCTGAAGGCCGAATCACATTGGCCTGCTTCGAGAAGGGACAGCCCGTTCGTTGCCACAGCAGGCAATTCGGGTTGTTGGGCCGCCACAGAAGAAGCGCAAACGAACAATGATGCCACCAGCGCTATGCCAGATCTCACTTGACCTCCCTTCTGACGCCTGACGGTGGATCCGAACTCCTGTGGATACCCTGGACCTCACTCCGCCGACGGCAAATGCAGCGACATCGACTGGATGCCGAGCCGGCCGGGGCCGGTGAACCGGTTCCAGACCAGCTGTCCTGCGCTCGCAAAGAGTCCGGTGCTGAGCTTCTGGAACTGGGTCTCCATCTTGACGGTCGGGTCCTTGTACACCCACGCCCCCGGCTCCACATCGATCGATTCCCCGCCCGCCAACGTCAACTCGAAGACGTTCCCGTAGCCGTGCAACCACACGATCCCCTCGCCCCGCGCCGCATGGAAGGTGTCGATGAAGAAGCCGGTCCCTCCCATCAGCATGTTCGCGACCCCCTTGATCCGCTGGAACGCGTAGTCGACCGAGGCGGTCGCGGCCAGGAACTGGTGCTCCCGGACCTCCAGCGTCTGTCCCGCCTTCAGGTGCATCGGCACCACGTGGCCCGCACCGTCCCGACTGAACGCGATATGCCCCTTTCCGGTGGCCTCGGTCATGAAGACCGGCATCCCCGACAGGATCCGCTTGAACGCCCCCGCCAGCGACTTGATCCCGATCACGACGGCCGGATGCTTCCAGAGCAGGACGTGGTGCTCGAAGTAGACCCCGACCTTGTCGAGCTCGATATGCACGACGGGGACCAGCTCCCCTTCAAGGTGATAGGTGACACCGCCAAAAGTCTCGTTGCTGGCGCTGGTCGGAAGCAGCACGGGTGTGGCCATCGATCGCTCACGAAAGAGGGTGGAGTGGTGCGCCTGCAAGGAACGGGACGTTCAGGTCCAATCCAGCTGCATCGTCTCGCCGGGTGTGGTGGCCTCCCACCGCCGCCGCAACGATGCGAACACGGTGCGGAGTTGCTCGACCAGCGGTCCTTGGAATGCCGGCGCCCTCCCGCCAGACCGCCGCGCCGCAAACCCAGCGCCGACCTCGAAGTTGAATCCTTCGATGGACAACATGTGGCCGAATGCCTCCCGCACCAGCACCCCCGCTACGGCATCGGCCAGCACGACCTCCTCGGCCACACTGGCCCCTGGCGCGATGTGCAGATGCCCGATGGCCGCGCCCTCCGCCGCGAGGCCGTAGAACCCCCGCTGGAGCCCCAGTTCGGACTCCACCGCATAGAGCGCCAGGTCGTGTGCCGGCCCGAATCCGTCAGCGGGGCCCAAGGGAAGCTGCACGTTGCCCCCCGGGGAGCGGATCAGGAGGAGCTCGGCGGAGCCGTCGCCATTCCTGGTGAGCTGGATCAACAGCCTCATCGGGTCGGTGGTTCCACGCCCCAGATGATCCGCGGGTCATCGGATGCGAAGGCATTGACGTGCACCATCCAGTTGAACACGAGTGGGAGGAACCGGCCACCGACGGCGTCACACGCCTCCCTGGTCTCGATGGCGCTATGGGGGCCGAAGACCGGCGCGCCGTGGTCGCGTTCCGCCCAGCGCGCGTCCTGCCCCTTGGGAGGTACGCACCAGTGGATGTGCTCGTGCCAATGGGTGAGCGAGAGCGGTACCCGCACATCGAGGGACGAGTCGGAGTAATAGCGTGGTGCCGTGTACATCACACCCACGAGGGTGAAGCCGCCGTCGGCATTCTTGCGGTAGAGCAGGGAGGTCGGATGCGCGGGGTCGAAGGTCGCCCGCGCTTCCAGCCCGTACATCAGGTTGGTGTAGTGATAGACCGGCTGCGGGACCTCCGGATGGAAGGGCCGGAATCCGTCGGCAAGCGCGGTGTCGACGTTCTGATATCGGGCGAGGTGCTGGCGGATGAAGGACACGAGTGCGGCACCGCGGGTGGAGTCAGACGCCGATGCGGGCCACGGCGCCGTCAT
>JBAUHI010000038.1:0-38572 GCA_049680185.1 Gemmatimonadales bacterium
GACCTCCGCCGGCCGCGACGGGTCGGCGGCCACGGCGGTCACCCGCGGCTGGGCGGCCACCGGCAGCCCTTCCAGCGCGGCGGTGAGTCCCAGCCGCAGCACGGCGTCGTCAGGGTCGGCTATGGCCGCATTGACGGCGGCATCTCGCTGGTCGGCGACGCCGAACAGGAGCCGGTACGCCTCCCGACGCACCCGGGCATCCTCGTGTCGCACGAACGGCTCGGGCGAGAATCCTTCAGGCCACACCGGCATCGTGCTCAACAACGCCAGCATGTTCCGCTGGACATACCACGGCGTATCGACCAACCGGTCCACGACCTGCTGGCCGATCCCCGGGCCCAATTGCGCGAGGCGATCGTGCAGCTTCCGGCGCACCCCGCGCGATTCCGCCGCTCCGTACGCCTCGAGCATCGGCTCGGCCGCCGGTGCGCCGATCCGGAGCGCCAGCCGGTCGACCAGGTCGAAGGGGATCTCGGCGCGTTCCAGGACCTCGCGGAGGCGTTCCGGCGTGGCGATGTACTCCCACAAGGTGGCCACGGTATCCGTGGTGCGGGGCGCCCGTTCCAGGATGTCGAGGAGTTCGGGGAACTGCCCTCGCTCGTTCATCGCATCGACGGCCCGACGCACCGACTCACCCAGGACGTCGACCTCGACCGCCATCTCCACCACCCGGCTCGGCTCGCACTCCTGCTCCGGCATCGATGCGCCGCGCGACGCCTGATGTTTGGCCATTGCCTCCAGGACGTTGGTGTACTGCTCCGGGTTGGGGTTGTCGAGCTCCCAACCGGTCAGGAGCTGGCGCACGTTGTCCCGCAGCGCCAGGTCGGCCTCCTTCCGCACCTCGGGCACCCCCGCCTCCGCGTGTGCGGCCAGCTTGGAAAGCATCCGCACCAGCGAATGGGAGATGTTCTGGTGCGACGTGTCGGCGGCCGCCTTGACCAGCTCCACCACCGCGCCGACCGCCATCCCCTGGGACGCATCGAGCACGAAGCGCCGCCGCTGCACCGCATCTCCGCCCATCTCGAGGAGCCGGCGCAGCGTGTCGGGGCGGAGCGCAGAGACCAGCCGGGACACCCGTCGCTGCAGACCCGCACCGGCCGGCTGCGGGTTGACCTTGAGTTCGTCGGCGATCTGCAGCATGTATCCGACAACGACCTGATCGTAGGTCGTCTCGCGGGCGTGCTCGTCGATCGCGCGGGCCACTTCGCTCGGGTCGGCGGCTGCGGGCGTCGGCAGGGTGTCGCCGGTCTGGCCGGCGAGTGCCGCGGTCGCCAGGCCGACCCAGAGCTGGGTCGAGCGCCCGGCCGCTTCGGGGCGGGTCTCACCATCGCCGGTCGCTGGATCATCATCCTCGATCAGTTCGAGCTGTTCATAGGCGAGGGGGAAGAGCCAGATGTTGGGCCAGCGACGGGCGTCCTCACCATCGAACCGTCCGAGCGATTCGCCCGACAGGTGGGGATCGACGGCGAGCGCCTTGAGGAACTGCGCGACCTCCGGATATTCGAGACCTTGGGTGAACTTGATGGCGCCGAGGTGATGACGATGCAGCTTGAGCGCGAGTTCACGCAGGAGCGGGTTGGCGGGGTCGGTCGCAACGCCCTCGATGACCAGCTGGTGCCGCGCCACGCCGAGCGAAAGGGTGGTCCGCGCCTCCAGGAGCTCGTGGAGACGTTCGGTGAACCCGGCGACGGCAGTGTCCAGCAGGGGATGCCCGGGGGGATAGATCTGGTTCTTGTGCAGGGCGATCGAGAACTCGACCAGGAAGGTCGCCAGCTCCCGCGAGAGGAGCTTGGTCCCACCCGCGCCACTTGGCGCCGGCGACGCCGTGGGGGCGGTCCCGGGATCGGTCATCACAGAAAGGTACACCCAGCCGCCGGGAGGTCACTTCCATCCCCCGTCGATGCCGGAGAGCCGGCCGATCTTCGGCCGAATGGAGACTCGGGGACCGCTGCAACAATGTCGACGTTCAGTCCGTAGTAAACGGACTGAATCCTGCCCACCCCGTAGGAGCACACTTGGATCGATCGATAGGACGATTCACCGAACGGATGGCGGTCAACCTGGCGACCGACGGATACCCCCGGATCGCGGGCCGCATCTACGGGCTCCTGCTCCTCAGTTCTGACGGCCTTTCCCTCGACGACCTGACCGATCAACTCGGTGTGTCCAAGGCGAGCGCCAGCACCAACGCCCGGCTGCTCGAACAGCGCGGCATCGTCGAGCGGTACCATCAGCCCTCGGACCGCCGTGACTACTACCGTGTCTACTTGGACCATTTCGAACGCACCATGAGCCAGCGACTGGAGAAGTGGCAGCGGGTGTCCGAGGCCCTCCGCGAAGCACGGGACGTCGCACACGATCCTGCGGTACTGGAACGCCTGGAGCTGTACGAAGCGCGCTACGGCGAGCTGTCCACCGCGTGGCGGGGAGTGCTATCCCACTGGGCCACGGAACGGCAGCGGATCCCGGCGGGGGCTGGACGATGATCCGCATCGCCGCCGCAGCGATCATCGCCGCCGGAGTGCTCGCCGCCGGGTGTGGAGTGCCCTCGGTGTCCGGCGTCCCGGGGGCGCCACCCTCCCCGACCCGCACGTGGACGCCGCCACCGGACCGGGTTCGGGCGGATGATTCGCTCGCCAGCATCCAGGTGCCGCCGGACCTGGCGGGGAGGATCCGGGCGCTGACACTCAGCGACGTCATCAACATCGGCCTCGCCAACAATCCGGCCACGCGGGTCTCGTGGGCCAATGCCCGCGCCGCCGCCGCGACGTATGGGGCCGCTCGCGCCACCTGGTTCCCGACCATCGACGGCGCCATCAATGCGTCCCGGACCCAGTCGCCCCGCCCCGGCGGCGCGGTCGGCATCTTCAAGCAGGATCAGTTGTCGCCCGCGCTCAACCTGACCTGGATGCTCTGGGATTTCGGCGGGCGGACCGGCAATGTGGGTGCTGCTCGTGAGACGTTGATCGCGACAGATTTCATTCACAACGCCACGCTCCAGAGCACGGTCCTCGTCATCGAGACGGCCTATTTCCAGTACGTCGCGACGCGGGCGCTCAATTCTGCGCAACAGAAGGCTGTGGCCGAGGCCGACACCAATCTTGCAGTGGCCGAGGAGCGACACCGGGTGGGGGTCGCGACGATCGCCGATGTGTTGCAGGCGCGCACCGCGGCCTCGCAGGCGCAGTTGCAGGGAGAGATCATCGAGGGGAACCTGGAGGTGACCCGCGGTGCGCTCGCCACGTCCCTCGGGTTCCCGGCCAACCTGCCGTTCGATCTCGACTCGACGGCGGCGGAGATCCCGGTGGGGGCGCTGCGCGACAGCGTCGACGCGCTCATCAACGTGGCGTTGCAGGGCAGGCCCGACTTGCAGGCCTCGCGGGCGCTGGCGGCCGCGGCACAGGCGCGGCTCGCCCAGACCCGTGCCGGGCTGCTCCCATCGCTGCAGGCCACCGGCACCCTGGGCCAGACCTTCAGCACCAGCATCCCCGATGGCGCCAGCAACTACACGCTACAGCTGGGACTCAAGATCCCGCTCTTCGACGGCGGCACCCGCGCCTACTTGACCGGAGCGGCCAGTGCAACGGCCGACGCCGCGCGCGAGACCACCAACGGACTTCGCCAGCAGGTCATCCTGGATGTGTTCAGCGCGTACTACTCGTTGCAGTCCGCCACCAAGCAGGTGCGCACCGCCGACGACCTGCTGGCGAGCGCGACCGAATCGGCCGAGGCGGCACTGGGGCGCTACCGGGCCGGTGTGGGGACCCTCCTCGACCTGCTGACCGCCGAATCCGCCCTTGCGAGCGCGCGGGCCCAGCGGGTGCAGTCGCGGCTCAATTGGAACCTTGCGCTGGCCCAGCTGGCCCGGAACGCCGGCGTGCTCGACCCCACCGGTGGCACCGGCCTCCATCTCGTCTCCGATCCCTCCACCTCCGTGCCCGCCCGATGACATCGACCGGCGTCACCCCGATCCGCCGAGCCCACGCGGCTTCGCTCCTCTTGGTGTCTCTCCTCGCCGCCTGCGGCGGTGGCAAGGCGCCGACCCAACCGCCGGTCCCTGTCGATGCCGCCAAGGTGTCGCGACAGGACGTGCCCTACGACCTCAGCGCGCCGGGAACGGTGGAGCCCCTGCAGACCGTCGCCGTCACGCCGCAGGTGAACGGCCAGATCACCCGGGTCGCATTCCACGAAGGGGATCAGGTCGAGGCGGGTCAGGTCCTCTTCCAGCTCGACCCGCGTCCGTTCCAGGCGTCGCTCGACCAGGCCGCCGCGGTCGCAGCGCGCGACGCGGCGCAACTCACCAGTGCCGAAGCTGATGAGAAGCGCTATGCCGACCTCGCTGCCAAGGACTATGTGACGCCGCAACAGCTGGAGCAGGCACGGGCCACCGCGAGCGCGCTCCGGGCCACCCTGGCCGCCGATTCCGCGGCCGTCCAGAATGCCCGGCTCAGCTTGCAGTACACCACCATCCGGGCGCCGATCACCGGGCGGGCGGGCGCCATCCTCGTCCGCGAGGGGAACTTGGCGAAGGCGCAGGGTGCGCCGCTCGTCGTGGTCAACCAGATGGCGCCGATCCTGGTCCGGTTCGCCGTGCCGGCGACCGCACTCCCGGCCATCCGGGCGCACGATGCAGCAAATGCGCGAGTGCACGTCGACCCGACCGGGGTCGGTGGGATCGGGAGCGATGGCCGGCTCTCGTTCATCGACAATGCCGTCGACTCGAGCACCGGGACCATCTTGCTCAAGGGGCTCTTCCCGAATCCGCGCCAGGAGCTGTGGCCTGGTGAGCTGGTCAATGTCCAATTCCAGCTCTTCGTCGAATCCCAGGTGGTGACCGCCCCCGCGGCCGCGGTCGTGTCCGGTCAGCAGGGCGACTACGTCTTCGTGATCGGCGCCGACCAGACCGCCTCCACTCGGCCGGTCAAGGTCGAGCGCATCACCGGCGATCTCGCGGTGCTCTCGGGGGTCTCGCCCGGGGAGACCGTGGTCACCGACGGCCAGCTCAAGCTGCGCCCGGGGTCGATCGTGCAGATCAAGCCGGGGAGCGCCACGCCAGCCGGCGGCGGGCGGACGGGCGACAGTGCGACCGGGGGGCCGGTCCAATGAACGTCGCCCAACCGTTCATCAAGCGGCCGGTGATGACCACGCTGGTGATGTCGGGGATCCTGATCTTCGGCCTGGTGGCGTATCGGCAGCTGCCGGTGAGCGACCTCCCCTCGGTCGACTATCCGACCATCACCGTCAATGCGAGCCTCTCGGGCGCGAGTCCCGAAACAATGGCCGCCTCGGTCGCGACGCCGCTGGAGAAGCAATTCTCCACCATTGCCGGACTCGACGCGATGAGTTCGACCAGCACGCAGGGTGGCACGTCGATCTCGTTGCAGTTCACGCTGACTCGCAACATCGACGCCGCGGCCCAGGACGTGAATGCGGCCATCTCCCAGACGCTGCGTCAGTTGCCGCAGGGGATGCTGCCGCCCTCCTACCAGAAGGTCGATCCGTCGTCCTCGCCGATCCTCTACTTCGCGCTCACCACGCGCACGCTGCCGCTCTCGCAGCTTGACGAGTTCGCCGAGACGTTCCTGTCGCAGCGCCTGTCGACCGTCGATGGCGTGGCGGCGGTGCAGGTGTACGGGTCCCAGAAATACGCCGTCCGCATCCAACTCGACCCCCGGGCGCTCGCGGCACGGAAGATCGGCATCGACCAGGTGGTCAACGCGGTCAGCTCCGGCAACGTCAACCTGCCGACCGGGATCCTCTGGGGTGCCGACAAGGCGTACGCGGTGGAGGCCAACGGCCAGCTGGAGGATGCCGCCGCGTTCCGGCCGTTGATCATCGCCTACCGGGACGGACGTCCGGTACGCCTGCAGGAGCTCGGCAACGTACTCGACGACGTGCAGGAATCGCACGTGGCCAGCTGGTACGACAGCACCCGTGCCATCGTGCTGGCCATCCAGCGCCAGCCGGGGACCAACACCGTGGACGTGGCCGGTCGGGTCCGCACGATGATGAAGCAGCTCCAGACGGAACTTCCGGCGTCGGTCGAGGTGCACACGCTCTTCGACCGGTCGGACGGGATCGAGGCGTCGGTCCGCGACGTCAAATTCACCCTCGGGCTCACCATCGCGCTCGTGGTGCTGGTCATCTTCAGCTTCCTCAGGAACATCCCCGCTACGATCATCCCGAGCCTGGCACTGCCGATGGCGCTCATCGGGACCTTCGCGGTGATGGCGCTCCTCGACTTCTCGCTCGACAACCTCTCGCTGATGGCGCTCACGCTCTCGGTCGGATTCGTGGTCGACGACGCGATCGTGGTGCTGGAGAACATCGTCCGGCACATCGAGATGGGCGAACCCGTGATGGAGGCCGCGCTCAAGGGCTCGAGCGAGATCGGCTTCACCGTCATCTCGATGACCCTGTCGCTGGTGGCGGTCTTCCTGCCGGTGCTCCTCCTCGGCGGGCTCATCGGCCGACTCTTCCGGGAATTCGCCGTCACGATCGGCGCCGCGATCCTGGTGTCAGGATTCGTCTCGCTCACGCTGACCCCGATGCTCTGCAGCCGCTTCCTCCGGCCCCACGCCCACGACGAGGCCCACGGCCGGCTCTACGGGATCGCCGAACGGACCTTCAATGCCGCCCTCGCCTGGTACGAAGGTGCGCTCCGCTGGGTGATGGATCGGCGGCCGATGGCCATCGCGTTCTCGGCATTCATCTTGTTCGCGACGGTCGTGCTGTTCGTCATCTCGCCCAAAGGCTTCCTGCCGAGCGAGGACCAGGGGCAGCTCTTTGCGACCACTGAGACCGCCGAAGGGACCTCATACAGTGCGATGTGGGACCACCAGCGCGAGGCGGCGGCGATCGTGGCGCAGGATCCGAACGTCCAGGACTTCATGTCGGCGATCGGCGGCGGACGTGGGACCGTCAACCAGGGCCGCATCTTCATGCACCTGAGACCACGGAACGAGCGCGCCCTCTCGGCCGACCAGATCGCGCGCGAGCTGACGGGCAAGCTCGCCTCCATTCCGGGCCTCCGGGTGTACATCCAGAACCCGCCGCCGATCAACATCGGCGGGAAGTTGTCCAAGAGCCTGTACCAGTTCACGCTCACTGGGTCGGATATCTCGGCCTTGTATCAGTCGGCCACGGATCTCGAGACCAAGATGCATGCGTTGCCGGGCCTCGTGGACGTCACCAGCGACCTGCAGATCAAGAACCCGCAGGTGTCCGTCACCATCGATCGGGACCGCGCCGCCTACTACGGGATCGATGCCACTGCCGTCGAGAATGCGCTCTACGACGCCTATGGCGCGCGCCAAGTGTCCACGATCTACACCCCGACCAACCAGTACTGGGTGGTCCTCGAACTGCTGCCCCAGTTCCAGCGCGACCTGACCGCGCTCAACATGCTCTACCTCACCGGGCGCAATGGTGATCCGGTCCCATTCGCGAGCCTCGCCACGGTGACACCGAGCGTGGGACCGCTCTCCGTCAGCCACGCGGGCCAGCTGCCCGCCGTGACCATCTCGTTCAACCTTGCCCCGAACGTGGCCCTGGGCGATGCGGTGAATGAGGTACAGAAACTCGCCAACGCGACGCTGCCCGCCAGCATCTCGACCAGCTTCTCGGGAACGGCGCAGGCGTTCAAGGACGCGCAGGGCGGCCTGCTCGGCCTCCTGGTACTTGCGCTCCTGGTCATCTATCTCGTCCTCGGCATCTTGTACGAGAGCTTCATCCATCCGCTCACGATCCTGTCGGGGCTCCCGTTCGCAGGATTCGGCGCCCTCCTCACGCTCTACATCTTCCGGATGGACGTGAGCCTCTACGCGTTCGTGGGCATCATCATGCTGGTGGGATTGGTCAAGAAGAACGCCATCATGATGGTCGACTTTGCGGTCGAAGCGGAAAAGACCGGGAAGAGCGCCCGCGACGCGATCCTCGAGGCGTGCAGCGTGCGGTTCCGGCCGATCATGATGACGACCTTCGCCGCACTGATGGGCACCCTGCCGATCGCGATCGGGACCGGCACCGGGTCGGAGTCCCGCCGCCCCCTCGGCGTCGCGGTGGTGGGCGGCCTGGCATTTTCGCAGTTCATCACCTTGTTCGTGACGCCGGTGGTGTACACCTACTTCGACGAGCTCCAGCACTGGTTGGAGACCCGCAGGAAGAAGGCCCCGGAGCCAGCGGTGGCGCACTGATCGGTGAACAGTGAAGAGTGAACAGTGAACGGGGGTTCCGATGGATGCGGAGCCCCCGTTTTCCTTTCACCGTTCACTGTTCACCGTTTTCCGCGGTCATCACATCCGGAACAGGTAGCTGAACTTGACGAAGAAGGCGTCGTTGAGGCGCTGGAAGTCCTGGAACTTGAATCCAACGGGCTCGACCTGATTGCTGCCGTATCCGGCGTAGACCACCGTGCCAGGACCAGGCTGGTAGCTGAGCAGCACGTCGACGTGGAACAGATCGCTCTTCTGGGGCCCGGCACGGAGCAGCGAGCTGTCCGGTTGCACGATGTAAATGGGCAGCCCGGTGCGTGAATCGTCCCGCAGCGAATCAGTCTCGTTCTGCACGTACTGGCCGACCAGCCGCACGAAGAACGGGCGCGACACCTGGTACTCGATGGTCAGGCGGGGGATCCGCCCGACCACGACGACGGAATGGTCGTCCGGACGTTCGATCCGCTGCCAGAAATAGGTGGCCCCGACACGGAGCTTGTCGTTCGGCCTCCAGTTGAACCCGGCCTGGAAGAAGATCAGATCCCCCGACGCCCACTCGGGATAGTTCTCATCGTGCCCCTGGAGCCACAATACGTTGGCGTCGATGTGCCGGAAGGTCGGCGTCGCCACGGTGACGAAATACTCGCCGTTGGGGATGTGCGCCTGTCCGGTGTACGCGACGGTGTCCACCCCGCCGCCGTTCGGCACCAGCAGTCGGTAGTTGTTGAACAGCGACGAGTCGTAGCCGAAGGACTCCCAGAAATAGCCCCCACCCACGGCCCACCCCCCCTTGAGCACGGTGTTCACGTTGAGATGGAGCTTGTCATCCTGGCGCCCCAGGCCCTTGATGAGGTGCTGGTACTGCCAGGTCCGATCGAGCACCACATCGACGGTCGCGCGCTGCACGATACCGCCAGGCTTTCCATATACAGAGTAGCTCGGGTCGACGAACGCCTCGGCCACACCGGTGCGCCCGATGAACCCGCTCCCGGTGCTGAACTGATCCGAGATGCCCGTGAACGAGGACTGGAAGCCGATGGTGTGTCCGGCCCGGGTGAGGCGTCCGTACCAGATCGGCCCGTCGGTCGCGACGCCCCCCTGCACGGTGTGGCTCATCCCTGCCTGGAACTGCGCGCTGTACACCTTGCCGAAGGTGAAGCGGCCGTCGACCGCTCCGACCTGGTTCACATCGGGGCCGTCGGTCCGGTCGGTGAGCACGATGCCGATCTTGGAGCCGGTGCCGAGGTCGCGCTGGGCGCGGACGATCCCGAAGACCGGGTTGTGTCCCGGCACCAGGCCGTTGTCCTCACCGTCGACTGCGGCGATGACGCCGATGTTCGTCCCGGCGGCCTTTCCGGTGAGCTTGACCGCCCCGACAGGCTGCACGATCTGCCGAGTATACACGAGCTGGAATGGAGACTGGAAGAACTCGAGCCCGTCCAGGAAGAACGGCCGCTTCTCGGGGAAGTAAAGCGATTGCCGAGGGTCGAAGACGATCTGGCCCGCATCGGACTCCACCTGGGAGAAGTCTGGGGTGACCGTGGCATTGAGCGTCAGGTTGTTGCTGACACCCCACCGCGCGTTGCCACCGAGGTCGGGGCCCTCGTTGCGGTAGCTATACGCGCCGGTCCCCGGATCGAGCGCGCCATCACGCCGACCGGTGACCTCGGGGTTCAGGTCCATCACCAGCCCGCGATGGATGTCCGTCAGCCCGACGAGCGTCCCCGACTGCGCCAGGAAGGACGAAGCGGCGCGGCGTACCGGCGCCCAGGTCGCGGTCGTTCCGTCGTGCTGCACGTCGCGCTCGATATCGAGCCCCCAGTCCTGCACCGCAGCCGACTGATATCGCAGGCTCTTGAACGGGACCCGCACCTCGACCTCGTATCCCCACGAGGTGATCTCTCCCTTCGACTGGAATACGTAGTCGGGAGACAGGTCCACCGGTTCGCGTCCGCCGGTGGCCGCGGCCGGCCCGAATGTGCCGCCACTGCTCTTGCCGGATTCGACCAGCGCGCCATCGGCCTGGATGCCGAGGGGATTCACCGCGAAGAGCGTCGCCTGGCGCCCGTCGTGGAAGGTGCTCAGGTAGATCTGGATATTGTCATCGGAGAAGATATTGTCGCGATTGGCGAGGGTGCCGTGCACCGCGCCGTGCGCCTCGTATGCCTTGATGCCGAAGTAGATGGCCGTGGCGGAGTACCAGACCAGGACCTCGGTCGAATCCGCGGCGGGAATGCCGTCGGTCGGGCTGTACTGCGAAAACCCGGACAGGCGCGCAGCCCGTTGCCAGACCGGCTCGTCCAGCTGCCCATCGATCACCGGATCCGCCTCGACTCGGGGGATCTGGACGTCGAGCTGGTGGGCCTGTCCGGAGTAGACCTGTTGTGCTGACGCGGAGTTGACGACGATGAAGCTGGCAAAGGCAGTGGCGGCCCAAGGACGAAGTCGCACGGAGATTGCCTTTGATCCAGTGTGAGACGGGCGGCACGCCAATGCGCCGGGATTCGAAGTTGTACGAAAAATAGGCGGTGCAGGATTCAGCACAGGATGTTGCGGGGTGAACAGGGGTCCCTGCCTCCTTATCTTCCTCCCCTCGGCCTCTCTTCGCCTCCTCCTCTCGGGTGCAAGGTCATCATGCGCAACTCGATCCTCGCGATCCCGCTCGCGATCAGCCTCCTCGCTACCGCACCGCTCACCGGGCAGGCGCCGACCCGTGCACCGGTCGCACGCGCCGATGTCGCACGGATCCTCTCCGCCCTCGCTGACGACTCGATGCAAGGACGCCTGACCGGCACACCGGGCGCCGATCGCGCCGCGGCATTCGTGGCCGCCGAGATGACCAGGATCGGCCTCACGTCCCTGGGCGACAGCGGTTATTTCCAGCGCGTGGCGCTCGAGAGCGTCACGCTCCCGCCACGCGCCGGTGCCGACCCCGGAGCGCGTCCCCGCACGCGACTCCTGCTCCTCAACACCCTCGCCGACCTCGACACGGTGCCGGCCAACGCGCGACGTCACGGCCAGAACGTCCTCGGCGAGATCAAAGGGAGCGATCCGGTCCTCAAGCATGAAGTGGTCCTGGTCGATGCCCACTACGATCACTTGGGGATCGGCACACCGGTCAATGGAGATTCCATTTACAACGGTGCGGATGACGACGCGTCGGGCGTCACCGCGGTGCTCGAGATCGCCCGCGCAATGATGCAAGGCCCCCGCCCCAAGCGGACCGTCATCTTCGCCGCGATGACCGGGGAAGAGGTCGGACTCCTCGGCACCCGCTGGTACCTGGCGCATCCCGCCGCTCCGATCGCCAGCATGGCGGCCAACCTGGAGATCGAGATGATCGGGCGTCCCGACTCCTTGGCCGGCGGGCCCGGCAAGGCGTGGCTCACCGGCTACGAACGCTCCACCATGGGCGACGAACTGCGGTCCCACGGGATCCCGATCGTCCCCGACCCCCGCCCCGACCAGCACTTCTTCGAACGCAGCGACAACATCGCCTTTGCCCGCGCCGGGGTGCCGGCGCACACGTTGTCGAGCTTCGGCCTGCACCGTGATTATCACCAGCCGTCGGACGACATGGCCCACGTCGATCTCGACCATATGGCCACCGTCATCGGTGCGGCGGTGGCCGCGGTACGCCTGATGGCCGATGGCCCCAAGCCGGAATGGCACGCGGGGGGCCGGCCGGCGGAGTAAGGCAGGGAACGGACACTCAGAGGCTCAGACGCTCGGGAACCGGAGGCTCAGACGCACAGAGACTTAGACGCACGGGAAGGGGACGCTCAGAGGCTCGAATGCTCGAGGGTTCCGCGCTGCAATTTCGTGCTTTGGCAGCGCACAGGTTTGATGCCGCTCCTCAGCCCTGGGCCCGCGATACTGAGTTATGCAGCCGCACGAACGCCTGAAGGTGTGGGCACTGTCCCATCGCCTTTACATTCTCGTTCACCGTGCCACGGCGACCTGGCCCAAGTCGGAGCGCTACGAGCTTACGAGTCAGGTCCGCCGTGCAGCGTTCTCAGTACCCGCGAATATCGCCGAAGGTGCGAGCCGGTTCGGCCCGCGGGAGTTTCGGCATTTCCTTGACCAAGCCCGCGGATCGCTCGCCGAAGTGAGCTACGGGATCATGGCGGCAAGGGACCTCGGCTATCTCAGTGCCACAGATTGGGCCGAACTCGACGCGCTGCGAGATGAGACCAGTCGCGTTTTGTGGGGACTGTTGAATGTCATCTCAAAACGCGCCCGAAAGCCCTCCGAGTCACTGAGCGTCTGAGTTTCTGAGCATCCAAGCGTCTGAGCCTCCGAGTCCCTGAGCCTCTGAGCGTCCGGGCCGCCGTCCCCATAGATTCCACCCGTTCGCGCTCCCCCTCCCCGACACCGGTGCTCCCATGCAGCTGACGACCCTCGACTGGGCCATCATCGCGGCATCTGTCGTCATCTCGTTCCTCCCGGCGCTCTTCTTCTACAAGCGCGCCGGCCAGAGCACAGCGGAGTTCTTCACCTCCGGGCGCGCGGCACCCTGGTGGCTCGTCGGCGTGTCGATGGTGGCCACCACGTTCAGCACCGACACGCCGAACCTCGTCACGAACATGGTCCGGCAGAACGGCGTCGCCGACAACTGGCTCTGGTGGTCGTTCCTCCTGACCGGGATGATGACGGTCTTCTTTTACGCCCGACTCTGGCGCCGTTCGGGCGTGCTGACCGACCTCGAGTTCTACGAGCTCCGCTACTCCGGCAAGGCGGCCTCCTTCGTTCGCGGCTTCCGGGCGATCTACCTCGGCCTCTTCTTCAACTGCGTCATCATGGCCACGGTCAACTTGGCCGCCGCCAAGATCGCCAACATCGTCCTCGGCCTCCCGATGTGGGAAACGCTCGCGATCTGCTCCACCATCACCATCTTCTTTGCCTCGGTGTCGGGACTTTGGGGTGTGCTGGTCACCGATTCGATCCAGTTCTCCATCACGATGACCGGCACCTTTGCCGTGGCGTACTTCGCGGTCAAGCAGCCAGCGGTGGGCGGGCTCTCGGGACTCTGGGCCAAGATCGACCCCAAGACGCTCAACCTCCTCCCCGACTTTTCCAATTGGGGCGTGGCACTCTCGGTGCTCATCATCCCGGTCACGATCCAGTGGTGGTCGGTCTGGTATCCGGGCGCGGAGCCAGGAGGCGGGAGCTACATCGCGCAGCGGATGCTCGCATCGAAGACGGAGAAGGACGCCCTCACGGGCACCCTCCTCTTCAACGTGATGCACTACGCTCTCCGCCCCTGGCCCTGGATCATCGTGGCACTCGCGTCGATCATCGTCTACCCCGACCTGGCCTCGATCGCGCACACCTTCCCGGGGCTCGACCCCAAGCTCTTGGGGGACGACATCGCCTATCCGGCAATGCTCCGCTTCCTCCCCTCCGGCTTCATGGGGCTCATGATCGCCGGAATGCTTGCGGCCTATCGCTCCACCATCGAGACCCACCTCAACTGGGGCACCAGCTACCTGGTGCACGACTTCTATCGTCGCTTCCTCAAGAAGAACGGCACCGAACGGCAGTACGTCTTTGCCGGCCGGGTCACCACCGCGCTCCTGATGGTCTGTGCGGCGCTCCTCACGTTCGAGCTCGACACCGCAAAGGAAGCGTTCGACCTGATCCTGTCGGTCGGCGCCGGCACCGGGCTCATCTACCTCCTGCGCTGGTTCTGGTGGCGCATCAACGCCTGGAGCGAGGTCTCGGCGATGCTGAGCTCCTTCCTCGTCGCCCTCGGTTTCTTCGTGGCCGGCAAGATGGGGATGGTGGTGCCAAGCTACGTCTCGCTGATCGCGACCGTGGCGACCACCACCGTGGTCTGGGTGGCGGTCACTTTCCTGACCGAGCCCGCGAGCCGGGAAACGTTGGTCAACTTCTACAAGCTCGTCCGGCCGGCGGGACCGGGGTGGAAGTCGATCGCGGCCGAAGCAGGCGTCGGTCCTTCACCCGACAGCATGTCGCTCTCGCTCCTCGGCTGGGTGCTCGGCTGTCTCTTCGTCTACTCCGCACTCTTCGGCACCGGAAGCTTCCTGTATGGGCGGCTCGGCACCTTCGCGATGTGGGCCGGGGTGTTCGTCGTCAGTGGAATGGGGCTGCTGCGGGTGGTGCCGAAGATGTGGAGTGTGCGGGGGGAAACGTGAGGCGCGCGTCGTGGCACCAGCGGCTCTGGGCGATCGCTACCTTGCTGCTGTTCGAAGGGACGGCTGTGACCGTGGCGGTGGCCCAGCTGCCGATGCGGGTGCTCGGAAGCCACGGAGTCCGAGTCATGCTGGTCGGTGGCGATTCACTGGCACCGCTGGACTCGCTTCCGCCGGGTGAAGTGTTGCCACAGTTCAAGCGATGCGACGCACCGACGCCACCACTGGGCGCCGCCCGTGGCACCGGTACCGTCATCTATACACTGCTTGCGGACGGGACCGTCGACACGAGCACCATCGAGGCGGTCGAGGCCCGTGGAATGTCATTTCCAGGCGTCGAGAGCGCCGCGACGCGGGTGCTCGGTCAATGTCGCTTCAAGCCGGCACGGATGGGCCGGCACGCCGTGCCGATCAGGCTGGCGCAGATCATGAAGTTCGAGACCGAACTGCCGACGATACGAAATGTCGTGATCAGGACCCAGGACGCCGGTACGGTTGGCGCAACAACGACCATGGCCGAGCAGGGACTCGGCGCCGATACGACCACCATAATCTATGACTCGAAAAGCCTGGATCTCGACGAGACCCCACGACTGCGCGGCTGCCAATCGCCGCTCGTACCATTCTCGTTGAGTTCAGTGGCGGCCACCATGAGCTACGTCGTTGACCCTGAGGGGACCGTCGACTCCGGTGCGGTTCGCATCAGCATCGACCACACGTCCGCCACTGAGGCAGAGACCGCAGTGTATCTCCGGACACTGGTGGCACATTGCCACTATGCCCCGGCCCGCGTTCTGGGGCGTCCGGTCCCGATGGTGGTGGAGCAAAAGGTGATGGTCAGGTGGCAGATGAACTGAGGAACGGGGTTGAGGTAACGGCAAAGCATGTCGCTGACTCGGCCGCGGTCTTCCGGTCCGGCAGGAAAGGTCCCTCGGGTCCCTTCACTTCGTTCAGGGAACCCTCGGGATGACAGATCGGGTCGGCATGATTCTCGCCTCAGCTCGCCTGGTTCAGCGCACCCTTGGGACGACAGCTCCGAAAATCACGACCCCCGCCTGAGCAGGATCTTCCCCGCGTCGGCGCCGAGCACCCGTCCCCGCACCATCACCGTCCGACCCAGCTCCGGAACCGAGATCAGGAACGCGTCCTTCCGCCGCTTTTCGCGGGTCATGAGCTGGGGTGAGGAGTCCCCGCCCTCCAGCAGCTCGATCCACTGGACCTGTACCGGCTCGCCGTGGATGCCGGCAAAGCGGATGCGGTACTGGGCCGCGCGGTCGATGTGGGTGGTGAGGTCGAGATCGAACCGGTCGCCGGTCCACTCCGCGACGACGTCATCGCCGGTGAGCTCGGGGCGAGCGTTCCAGGTCTTTGGCGGCTCCGCGCCGACGTCATACACCGCGACCCGGCGGAGTTGGGGGGTCCCGTCGTTGTGACGCACATGGAGTCGCAGGGCATCGGCCACGACGCCGCCAATCGGCTGGATATGCTTTTGGCCGATGGCGGAGCCCGCGCCGATCACGCGCCACTTGTCGTCGATGCGGGCCTCGATCTCGTAGCTCCGCACCCGCTCCCCCTGTGCGATGTCCTCCTGCAACACGACGTGGTCCACTCGCCGCTCGACGCCGAACTCGATCGTGAGCTTCTTGCCGTGCCCCGACACCTCCGCTACCGGCGTCCCGAACCGATGCCGGATGAGGTCGCCGAACTCCCTGGCGCGCGCCGCATCAGCGACAGGGATGCGTCCCGTGCGATCGGGAGGGAAGTTGAGCAGCAGCTGGGTCCCGTGTCCGACCGAGCGATAGTAGATCTCGACCATCTCCTCCAGCGACAACAGGTTCTTCTCGTCAGTCGTGCTCCAGAACCAGTCGGGGCGCCGCACCGATACGTCGGACTCGACCGGCACCCAGACATCGCCGTCAGGATCGCCCTGTAGTGCGGTGGCGCTGCCGCCCACGGCATCCTCGGCCCTCAGCGTGTTCCAGCACGGGTACGGGGCAAAACCATCCTCGTTCCCAACCCACCGGATGGTGGCCTGCGGACCCTGGAACACCATCGTGTCAGGCTGAAGCCGTGCCACGATGTCGCCGGTGGGGACGACGCTATTGCCATCGAGCCAGAGTTCCACGATGGGGCCGTAACGGCCCAGCACCTCGGTCAGCTGCTGGCGGTAGAGCGTGTCATAGGCGGCCTGTGCCTCCGGCGTCTTGCAGCGTCCGCTCACTCCCGCGCCATGCTTGTCGTCCCGCGGGCTCAGGTAGACTCCAAGGCCCAGCCCGCGTGCCTTGCAGGCACGGGAGAGGTCGGCCATCGCGTCGCCACGGCCGCCTTTCCAGGGGGAGTTCTTGATCGAATAGTCGGTGGTGTCGGTCTGCCAGAGGCAGTAGCCGCCGGCGTGCTTGGCCACCAGCACCACATACTTGGCGCCCAGCGACACCGCGACATCGGCCCATTGTTCCGCATCGACGTCGGTGACGACATCCGCCGGGGAAAGCGACAGGTCGTCGTATTCCTTGTCGGTCCAGGTGTTGGGTGCGAAATGGACGAACATGCCGATCTCGAGGTCCTGCCAGGCGGCCTGTGCAGCAGTGGGGACCGCGCGTCCGCGCCGCGCGCCGCGCGCACCCTCGCGCACCACGGATGCGGGAAGCGCGGCGGAGAGCGACACCGCCGCAGCCGTGGCGAGGAAGGTGCGGCGGGGGACCTCTCCGCCGTGCGGGGCGTCACTGGATGACAAGAAGCCACCCCTTTCCGGGGACCATCGGGATGGGATCGCCGACCTTGAAGGTGGCGGCCGGCTGGAAGGTCTCAATGGCCGGCGCCGTGATCGTGGCCTTGGCCGGATCGAGGCCCAGCGCCTTCCAGTCGATCGAAAGATGCAGCGGGACCGTGTCCTTTGCCCAGCTTGCCACTGCCACCATGGTCCTGCCTTGCCGAACGTAGCTGGTGGCAAGGATGTCGCGGCGGCCGGTCTTGACCGGATTCGACGGGGCCCACCAACCCAGCATCGTCGCGTCCACGATGCCGAACTTGTCCCATTCGAGCCAGAGCGGCCGAGGATCGCCGGCCCAGGGGAGGCGATCGGTCATCCCGAAGACCATCCCGCGCCAGGGGTTGCCGCCGTCCTGCAGCATCTCTCCCATCAACCCGAAGGGGATGCCCGAGATCTCGGTGAGCCAGTAGTCGGGTTGCGAGTTGTAGTCGAAGTACTCGCCGAACCAGAGCCGGTCGATGTACGGAAAGTTCTCGAGGTACAGGTTGGCGCTCGAGGCGTAGCCGTCGTTCTTGTCGAACTGGTTGGCGCTGTGCAGGTCGATCATCGGGTGGGGCCGGTCGTGGACCAGGACGCGCCGGATCCGCTGCATGGTGGTCCGGTCGAAGGCGATGTCGTCGAGGTAGATCCCGTCGATCTGCTCGTGCGTGGCCAGCCAGTCGAGCCCCTCGACGTAGAAGTTGTGCCAGCGGGAGATTCCGCTGGTGACCACCGCCACGTCGTGCCGCTCCGGCACCACCCAGCCGGTGATATAGTGGTCGACGAAGTGCTCCTGCAACCAGGAGTGGCCGCCACCCGGGCCATCGGCGAAGACCTCATGGCCCAGGCTCCGGAGCGCCCAGATCTCCGGTGCGTGGTCCGTGAGCTCGCGGACGGTGTAGTAGATCTTGAACCGGATGCCGATCGCGTGGGCGCTGTCGGCGTAGGCGCGCATCTCCGCCGGGCGCAGGAAGGGATAGTTGATGAACGGGTTGATGTCGGTCGCATGGTGGACGTTCACCACATTGGCACCTGAATCGGCGATCACGGTCACCGGCACGTAGGCGTGGTAGAACCGAGCGGAGAACTGCGCCTTCGGGTCGATCGGGTGGAACGGAGTGATGAGCAGGCGCACGTTGAAGAAGAGCGTGTCCCCCGGCACAAGGGTCCGCGCGCCGCTCGTGCAACGCATCCGGTACGCCACCGGCCCATCGCCGCCGAAGTGGCAGCGCCCCACGCCGCCGTTGTCCCAGCTCGTCGGCATCACGAGCGGAAAAAGCTGGTAGAAGTTGGTGTTCAAGGGACGGATATAATGCTGGTCCTTGAGCGTCACCTGCATCCCGGCATTGACATCGCCGATCCAGACGGCATCCTGGTTCTTCTTGACGTCCCAGGCCCAGTCGTAGTGATCGGGGGTGAGGCCGCCTTTTTCACCCATCCCCATGAAGTACTTGGCCACGCTGCGCCGATAGGGAACGTCGAGATGTACGTCGCTGATGGGGACCGGCCGGTCGGTCGTGAGCGCGATGGTGTACTCGATGTTCCCGTCGAACTCCATCTGCGCGTGGGTCACGAGCGACAACGCGCCCGCACTACTGCGTGCTTCCCAGAGTGCCGCCCCGGGCATCGTCCGGCCCATGCGGACGCCCGCCTGACGCCACGCAAGATCGTGTCCGGCGCTGTCGGTGACGGTAAGGGAGACGGGATCGGCCAGGAGTGCGCGCCCCCGCCGCCCCACCCCGGTCATTTCCGGCGTGAATCGGCTGGTGATCTGCCTGGGGAATCCGCTCGCCGCCAGCGACACCGTGCGCCCCAGCACCGAGATGGTCGTGCCCTGGACCCGCACCGGCGTGTAGGGCGGCACCAGCGTGGTGTCGAGGTCGAGCGTGCTGTTGAGCCAGCGAAGCCGAGCGAGGCGCCACGGCTCGTCATCACCGTGATCGGGAATGAGCGCAGGGGTGACGGTCAGGTGGATCGGCAGGGTGGTCGCGACGCCGGATGCGGTGACTGTCACCGAGCCGTCGTACGTTCCTGGAACGGCACCCTCCGGCACCATCACGCCGCACCAGAGCGGCTGCACCACACCGCTGTCGACCGCGAGCGCACGCACGAACCGACGTCCCTGCCAGTCGACGCCGCCGGTATTGAACGACTGGAATGCCGATGCCCCGATCCGCGTGCCACCCGGTCCGGTGAGATCACTGAACGCCACCGAGACGCCGGCGACCGGCCGCAGCGCCCAAAGCCCTACCTGGAAGGCATAGAACTCGCCCCGATCGGCGGTACCGATGACGGGACCATCGGCGCCACCGGTCCACCGCTCCGGCAAGGAGTGCCGCATCTTGATCGGACGGGTCCGGTCCTCCGGAAAGAGCAGGTACCCGGCGGCTGGCCTGGAGTTCCTGAGCGCCTCGGTCTCCGCCGCCGTGGCAATGACCTCCATCGGATAGACCGATGCGAGCGAATCGACGGCGTCGAACTCGCTCACCATGGCCTGCGGGACCGAACGCCACTTCCCCGCGGCCAAGCCCGCCGCATCCACACCGCTCGCCGCCCGCCACTCGGCGCTTGCTGTCGTGTCGGGGGGTCGATAGGTGATCTTCGGGTAGTTGGAACGGAACGTCCCCTGATAGGGCATGAAATACACGTCATAGTCGCCAGCCGATGCCGCGGCGAACACGACGTCACCCGATTCGCGATCCACCGTCGGCGTCCACGCATCCAGCACCCGATGGCCCGCGGCATCGACGACCTCCACCCGCTTCAACTCCGGATGCAGGTCTCGACGGCGCCACGGGACGTGCACCCAGACCGCCGGTGCCGCCTCTGTCACGTGGACCACCGCGCGGTGGTTGCCGAAGCTGTCAGGTTCCCACGTAGCAATGCGATATGGGATGGACTGGGCGGCGAGCGCCGACGCACAAGCCAGGGCAGACAGGAATGTCGCTGCCAGGACGGTCGTTCCAGTACGCATTCGGTTCTCCTTGGGGCGCCTCACCACCTATTCGTCACCCGTCGCCTCGAAGTCCCGTCCGGGTATGCAGAGACGATCCCCTCGAGCTCATCCATCCGCTCCGTCAACCGCTCGAACAACCGGAACTGGGTCCGGGCCCGATCAAGGTTCTGGCTGGCGCGGGTGGTGCGATAGTACCGGTCGCCGTTCAGGTGGTCAGTGAGGAAACGCACCGCCTGTTCCAGCGTGATGAGCCGACCCGCAAAGACGAGCAGTCGCCGCTCGTCGGGAGTGAGCACGCCCTCGGCCTCGCTCAGGTAACCGGCCACCAGCGCCCGGAACCAGGGGATGCGGACGTCGACCAACGAGAGGTCGGTCTCATCCTCGGCCGTGGCGCTGACCGACGAGCGTACCAGGTCGCCGAAGTCGTGCAAGGCCGATCCGGGCATCACGGTATCGAGGTCGACCACCGCCAGTGCCTGCCCGGTGGTGGTCTCGAAGAGTACGTTGGCGATCTTGGCGTCGTTGTGGGTCACCCGGATCGGCACGGCACCGCGCTGCATCAACGGGGGCAGCACATCGGCCATCGCCTGGTGCCGAAATGCGAGCTGGATCTCGGCCCCCGCCTCCGACGTCCGTCCGACCGGGTCGGCCCGCACCACCTCCAACAGCGACCGAAATCGTGCGGCAGTGTCGTGGAAACCGTGGATCGTCTCGCGCAACGGCGGTCCGTCATAATCGGCCGCCAGCCGGAGGAACTCGCCGAAGGCACGCGCCGCCTCGTGCGCCACCTCGGGAGACGCGGCCTCGGTGCGCACCGTGGCGCTCGCAATGAATGGAAAAAGCCGCCACGCCGCGCCATCGACCCCGCGGTGATGGCTCCGACCGGCGCGCGTCGGCACCACGACCAGTGTCCGCCGCTTCCAGTCGGCCACGCCTGCGTGCCGCAGGCGTCCGGCCACATGGCGGGTGACGTTCACGATGTTGTCCATCAGCACATCGGGATCGGTGAACACCGACGGGTTGATCCGTTGCAGCATCCACTCGGTGCGCACATCGCTGGCGGCCATCGTGATGCGGTACGAATCGTTGATATATCCACCCGGCAGCGATTCCATCGCCACCAGTTCGCCGTCGACCTCGAATCGGCCGAGGAGGCCGGCGAACGACTCGCTCACCGGTCGAGGTGCTCGGGGTAGACCCCGTCGGCCACGAGTTGGTGGATCGCAGCGCTTACCGCGGGACGATCCGCGGGGTAGGTCATCCCGAACCAGCGACTGCCAGCGTCGACGACCTTGACCCGCGCACGATGGCCCTGGATGGCCCGGTCGATCTCGGTGGGCAGGAGATATTCGGCCTTCTGGAGGTCCGCCTTGGCAAAGAAGTCGTCGAACCCTCGCCGCAGCAGCCCGAACACTGCGGGGGTGAATCCCCAGAAATTCATCGACACCAGCGTCTTGTCCTGGAGCGGAAGGCTCCCACGACCGGTGTACGCACCGTCGGTGCCGCGCCGGATCTCGTACATCTCCTCGATCCCGTCGAGCCATCCCTCCGCCGTCACCTTGCAGACACCGCGGTTGACGCCACCCGATTCCGAGAGCGTGTCCGAGAGCCGGTACCCCACCAGCGCGAACGTGTCGTCGCGGGAGGATCCGAAGAATCGGGTCAGACCCTCGTAGGCCGCGCGCCCGTAGAAGTCATCGGCATTGATGACCGCAAAGGGGCCCGGCACCTCCGCCGCCGCGGCAAGGACCGCCTGCCCCGTCCCCCACGGTTTGGTCCGATCAGCTGGCGCCACGACACCGGCGGGGATGTCCTCGCGTCGTTGGTGCGCGGTGGCCACTTCGATGGCCGACCCGTAACGTTCCGAGACGAAGGGGCGGAACGCCTCTTCCATATCGGGCCGGATGACGAAGACGACCTTGCCGAAGCCGGCGCGGCGGGCATCGTAGACGGAATAGTCCATCAGGGTGGCACCGTTGGGGCCCACCGGGTCGAGTTGCTTGAGGCCGCCGTACCGGCTGCCCATTCCGGCGGCGAGCACGACCACTGTGGGGGACTGCCGAGGTTCGGTCATCGAGGACGCTATATATGGAAGGGGAAGGCCCAATATACCGTTGCCGGCCCCGATGGGGCGAGCGGCGACGACGGCGCGGATCGGCTTAGCTTTCTCCGTCCCCCACAACGTTCCGGAGGGCTGGTGTACGAACGTCGACGACACCCGATGCTCACGCGGGCGCAATTCGCCAAGCGGATGCTGATCCATTTCACCTTTTCGGCCGCACTCGTGGCAGTATCCCTCTTTGCCGGAATGTGGGGGTACCACCACTTCGAGGGACTCAGTTGGCTCGATGGCTTCGTGAACGCCTCGATGCTGCTGGGCGGGATGGGGCCGGTCAATGAACTCCACACCGACGCTGGCAAGTTCTTTGCCGGATGCTACGCCCTGTACGCGGGACTCGTCTTCCTGATCGTGGCGGGCGTGCTGCTGGCCCCGGTCATCCACCGCATCGCGCACAAGATCCACCTGGTCGAAGCGGGCGACGACAAGTGACCGCATTGAGTCCCAAGACGCGGGCGTTCACGCTCGTCGCACTCGGCTTCGTGGCGGCCGATCGCATCACCAAGCACCTCGCCGAGTCGACCTTGGTGCCGCACTTGCCGCGGCCCGTGTTGGGCGACTTCTTCCGCTTCACGCTGACCTGGAACCAGAGTTCGGCGATGGGACTCTTTTCGTTCGGGTCCTCGTCGCGCTGGATATTCGCCGCGATCGCCATAGCGATGCTCGGCGTGCTGGTAGCACTCCTCAAGGAAGCACCCGCCGGCGCCCGCTGGCGTGCCGCCGCCCTGGGGGCGGTGGCTGGCGGTGCTATCGGCAACCTGGTCGACCGGATCATCTCACCGCGTGGCGTCACCGACTTCATCGACGTCGGCACCTCGGCGTGGCGGTTCTGGACTTTCAACGTGGCCGATGCCGGGGTGACCTGCGGTGCCATCCTGCTGGCGGTGCTGCTCTGGTGGGAGGAGCGGGAACAGAAGCGGGGATCGGAGGTCGGTCGATGATGTGGGCAGGATGGGCGGTGGCGGTGGCGTCCGTGATCGCCGTCTTGCCCGCGTCAGCGCAGGTCCCGTTCGACGGCTGCTATGACCGAGGTGACCATCCCGTTGCGGCAGTCGTTCGAAATGACCTCGGTGGGTACGCCGGAATGGCGACGGTGGTACAGGGCAAGCCCGTCATCTACTGGAGTGATCACGCAGCCGGAGTGGGTGACAAGGCATTTCAGGTGTTCCTGTACCTGCACGAGTGTGCACACATCCGGTTGCGACATGTCTACGATGGCAAGCAGTCGCTTGAGGTCGAGAAGGAAGCGAACTGCTGGGCGATGCAACTGATGCTCGATGGCGGAATGCTCAATGGGTATACCGAGGGCGTCCTGTGGGATGACATCAAGAACGAGCAGGGAGACGCCACCCACCTGACCGGCGAGGCTGCGGTGGCGAGCCTGCAGGCCTGCCTGGCCGCCCGGTTGGACCGGGGACATTGGGACGTGATGCTCGATTCGCTTGCGGGAGCGGCGGTGGATTCATTCAAGGCGGTCCGTGGACCGCTGATCCGGGAGATCTCACCGGGCCCGGTGTATGAGTCCCGGCTGAGTGCGCCCGGGGTCTGGGACTGCGACATCGTCGAGCCGGCCGAACTCCGTTGCCCGCTCTTTGCGGCTCGGACCGAACGCCTTTCGAGTCAGCGATTCAAGACGATGGTCAAGATCATCCGGAAATGGCTGAACGCCGACTGGACTGCCGCCGAGAAGACGGCCCCACAGGCCGGCATCGCGCAGGAGTTGCTGGCGCAGGACGGGCGCACCGGCGTCCTGTTCACCCTTGCGCAGACGACCGCTGGGCGGATCTGGCTTCTCGCCGAGCCCACCAACTGATCGGACGGCGAGGGTACTCCCGAACCCTTCCCTCACTCCGCTCGGGAAGGTTCCTTATAAACGCAGGCACCCGTCGCCATCCGCGTGTCGGCCGGTCCCCTCAACGGTATTCCAATGTCTACCCATCCCCTCGAATCCCTCGCCGCCCTCCGCCACGAATTCGGTGAGCACGGCGGCGTCAACATGTCCATCGAGGCCTCCACCACCTTCACGGTGCTGGAGGCCGGCACGATGCCGGAGATCTTCCACGGCCTCCGCGGCCCCGACCAGGGCGGCTGCTACCTCTACGGTCGCCACTTCAACCCCACGGTGTACACACTGGCGAGCCAGCTCGCCGCCATCGAGGGCACCGAGGCCGCCTACTGCAGCGCCAGCGGGATGAGTGCCATCAGCGCCGCCCTCATCCAGTGCTGCGCTCCCGGCGATCACGTCGTGGCAGGGAACACCCTCTACGGCGGCACCTTTGCCCTGCTGCAGCAGTTCTTCCCCGCCCGCACCGGCGTTTCCACCACGTTCGTGGACGTGCGCGACCTGGCCGCGGTCGAACGCGCCTTCACACCCAACACCCGCGTCCTCTACGTCGAGACGCTGAGCAACCCGACGCTGGTGGTGGCCGATATCCCGAAGCTCGCGGCGATCGCCCATCGGCACGGCGCCAAGCTCATCGTCGACAACACGTTCACGCCGCTTGTCCTGGCACCGGCCCGCCACGGCGCCGACGTCGTGGTCCATTCGATGACGAAGTTCCTGAGCGGCGCCTCCGACATCATCGCCGGCTGCGTCTGTGCCTCGAAGGAGTTCATCACCTCGTTGATGGATGTGAACGGCGGCGCGCTGATGCTCCTGGGCCCCACGATGGATCCGCGGGTCGCCTTCGATCTCTCGCTCCGCATCCCGCATCTGGGTATCCGGATGCAGGAGCATGGCCGTCGAGCGCAGCTGTTCGCGGAACGGCTCCACCAACGGGGACTCAAGGTGACCTACCCCGGTCTCCCCTCGCACCCGCAGCATGCACTCTTCAATTCGCTCGCCAGCCTGGAGTTCGGATCGGGCGGGGTGTTCGGCCTCGATGTCGGTACCGCCGACCGCGCGTCGAAACTGCTGGAACGGTTGCAGAACGAGGAGGGATTCGGCTGGATCGCCGTGAGCCTCGGCTACTTCGATACGCTGCTCTCGGTGTCAGCGAGCTCCACCTCGAGCGAGATGCCCGTGGCCGACCAGAAGAGCGCAGGGCTCTCCCCCGGACTGGTGCGGGTGTCGCTGGGGTACACCGGGACACTGGAACAGCGATGGGGGCAGATGGAGCGAGCACTCAACGCGGTGGGGCTGTAACCACAACGCCACCCTTCGCGACGCTCAGGACACAACAAAGGCACACCACGGAGACACGGAGGGCACGGAGACTCACGGAGAACAGCCTTTAGTGTGGTCTCGCGGACTGGACTCCGTTACGGTGGCGAAGCTTGACGGAGGATCGAACACTGAGCGTCACGGCGTGATGGGAGCTTCGTCCGGGAGACCACATCACATTGCAGTTCTCCGTACACCTCCGTACCCTCCGTGGCTCCGTGGTAAGCTGTTCTCCGTGATCTCCGGCTTGTCTCCGTGAACTCCGCCCGTTCTCCGTGAACTCCGTCTATTCTCCGTGACCTTGGACCCGACCATGGCGCGCACCCGATCGAACGACCCGCTGCAAGTGATCCCCGGCATCGGCCCCTCGCTGGCGGCCGACCTCCGGCTCCTCGGCATCCGCACCGTGGCCAGCCTCAAGGGTCGCGACCCAGAGCGCCTCTACCGCCGGTTGGAGCGCCTGAGCGGTGGCCCGCAAGACCGTTGCGTCCTCTACACGTTCCGCTGCGCCGTCTATTTCGCCGAGACCAGGCGGCCCGCGCCGCGACTCGTCAAGTGGTGGAATTGGACCGACGAACGGATGCCGCGCCGCCGCTGAACCGGGAGCGTCCTTTCGCCTCTCCGCCCCTCCGTCCGCCCTCACGGATCCGATCGCAGCACCTCCCCCACGATCCGCCTTGCCTCCACCACGGCGTCGATCTCCTCCCCAACTCGTCGCACGGCATCCAATTCTGCGGTCAGGTCATCGGCGGTGATGGTACCCGCCTGCAGACGCCAGAGATCGAGCCGCAGCGATTCGAGTGCGGTGACTGCCGAGGCGAAGCGCACCGGATCGGCGGGTGTGTCGCCGCTGCCGCGGAGGCTGAGGGCACGGGATTCGAGTCGGGAGATGAGAGAGGGCACCTCAAGAAGCTGGCGGCGGTCGGGCTCAGGGAGCGCTTCCCACGCCGCCTGCGCGCCGCGACCGAGTGCCAGCGCAGTGGGTTCTCCGGCCACCGGGCGCATCTCCCGTGACAGGCCGATCCCCATCATCCTGAAGATGAGGCGCCCTACTGGTCCCCCGATCTTCCGCTGCCAGACGCCGCGCCCCGGCCGATCGGACTGCCAGAATCGGGTCACCGCCGCGGTCAGCGACGCGATCCCGACCCCCATCCCGAGGATGCCGATGATGGTGGAAGAGGAGACCGTGCTGATCCGGACCGCCCAGATCCCGATCGTCCCCAGGCCAAGCGATGAGAGCCAGCGCTGCCACCGGGGCCACGAGCGTCGCGACACCTCGGTCCGCTCCTGGTCCACGACCGCGATGGCGACGCGCGCGGCGCTGTGCCCGTAGCCGTGGCGGATGACCTCCCGCACCGCGCCGAGGAACCGGCTCAAACGGACGATCGTGAGCGTACCGAAGACGGCGATCACGACCCCGACGGCGATCCCGCCGAAGAGATCGTCCCAGACGATGAGCCGGAAGATCGCCGTGCTCACGATCCCGGCGGTGACCGTCGTCGCCAGTTCGTTGCCCGAGGCCTCGATCTCGTGGGCAAAGCGGCGGAGTGCCACCGGCATCGTGCCGGCACCGGCACGGACTTCTCGGAGCGCTCCCGCGAGTTCATCGCCGTTGGCAAAGCGAACATCCGCATCGTGGGCGGTGGCGCGCACCACGATGTCGCGGAGTCGGAGCGGGAGCGTGGCCGGGAGGGCGGTGCCGTCCTCGGGAAATCCTCCCGTCAGGAGGACCCACGCAGTCCGTCCCAACGCGTACACGTCCGCGCGGGGATCCACCGCGAGACCGGCCGCCTGTTCCGGTGCCATGAAACGCGGCGTCCCCGACGCGCTGCTCACCGCATCGCTCGCCCGGCGCGCGATTCCGAAATCGGTGACCACCGCCCGGCCGGAGCCGGCATCCAGCAGGATGTTGTCAGGTTTGACGTCGCGGTGCACGACCCCGCGGGCGTGCGCGTGGCCCAGCGCCCAGGCCGCCTCCTGCAGGACCCGGAGCGCATCCGTGAGCGGCGGCGGCGCCGAACGTCGGAGGAAGGCGCCCAGGCTCTCTCCGTCCACGAACTCCATCACGAAGAACGGCGGGTCGGCGCTCGCCTCGACGGCATGGATCGGAACGATGTTCGGGTGCGCGAGCCCCGCTGCGGTCCGTGCCTCCGCGAGGAACCGATCGCGCTGCTCCGGTGAACGAGCCAGCACTGCATCGAGGACCTTGATCGCCACCGGCCGATCGAGCGCGATCTCGCGGGCCAGGAAGACGATCCCCATCCCGCCGCGGCCGAGCTCGCGCTCCAGCACGTAGCGACCGGCCACCAAGCGCTGCAGGGCGATGAGTTCGGGAGTGGGATTGGCCATCGGCCGGAGGTCCATGGTGAATTGTCCCAGCGAAGTTGTGCTGCCATGCACCGGACGGCAAGCCGGCATCCGCCGTTCCAATGCGACCCGACGCATGTGCCCATCCGCCTGTGGGTCCGTCCGCCGGCCCGCCCCTGCGCCAACCCGCTCACTCCGCTATTTTGCCCCCCGTACCGGGCGTGGCCGCGCCCACCGATATCGATACTCTTCCAAGGACTCCACCGATGGCCCGTTGTGTCGTTGCGCTCGCCTGCCTGGCACTCCTCGCCGCACCCGCGGCCCAGGCGCAGGCCCCCGCAGGTCCCCCCGCCGCCCGACGCCTCGAGTTCCAGGGCGACCTCGGCTTTGTCGCGACCGGCGGGAACACCAACGTCACCTCCTACAACATCGGCGAGAAGGTCGCCTTTCGGCCCGGCCGCTGGCTCTTTGCCCAGACCTTCACGGTCATCTACGGCAAGAGCGCCGGTGTGGTCAACGCCAGCTCCATCTCAGCCGGCATCCGCGGCGACTACAGCTTTGCCCCGAAGGCCTCGATCTATACGCTGGGCAAGTTCTCCCACGATTCATTCGCCGGCATCAAGAGCCGGTGGGAGGGGTCGGTCGGTCTCTCCAGCAAACTGCTCGACACTGCGCTCGACCAGTTCTCCTTCGAACTCGGTATCGGCCTCATCCAGCAGACGCCGTCCCAGATCGGCGGCACCAAGAGCAGTTTCGTGTCGGCCCGGACTGCTGGCGTCTACCGCCACAACTTCTCGAAGACCGCCTTCGCCCAGCAGTCGGTCGAAGTCCTCCCGAACCTGAAGCAGGGTGACGACTACCGGATCAACAGCGAGACCGACCTGGTCGCGCCGATCGACAGCCATATCGCGCTCAAGAGCGGGTTCGTCATCCACTTCGACAACCTCCCGGAACCTGGCTTCCAGAGCATGGACCGGGTGTTCACGTCAGGATTGCAGATCACATTCTGATGGTGCAGGATCCCGATCGAGGAGGCCCCACGTGCTGAAGGAATTCAAGGCATTCGCGCTACGCGGCAACGTGGTGGACATGGCCGTCGGCATCATCATCGGCGCCGCCTTCGGCGCCATCGTGAAGAGTCTCGTCGATGACGTCCTCATGCCCCCACTCGGTGCGCTCATCGGCGGGGTCGACTTCTCCAGCTTGACGCTGACCCTCCGGGAGGCCGGCGCCGGCGCCCCCGCCGTGGTCATCCGCTATGGGCTCTTCCTCAATACCGTCGTCAGCTTCATCATCGTGGCCTTCGCGGTCTTCATGCTCATCCGGGTGATGACCAAGATGCTCAAGCACGAAGAGGCCCCGGCGGCAGCGACGACGAAACCTTGTCCTTTCTGCCTTACCCAGGTGGATCTCAAGGCGACCCGGTGCTCCGCCTGCACCTCCGATCTGAAGTGAGGATCCTGGCGGTGGCCGCACTCGTGGCGGCCGCCGGCTGCGGCAGGCACGGCACGGCTGCCAGGTCGAGCGCCGCTGCTGGATCACCGATCGCCACCGCCCGCCTCAAGAACGCCACCTACCGGCTCGCCTTCGATCCGACCCGCACGCTCCACCTGGTCAACGGTGCCGCGACCGACGGATCGGAGCTCGAAGGCACGATGGTGGTATCCACCACGATGCTCGACTCGATCGCCCGCGGCACCCTCCCCGACGGCAGGGCGTCCGCCGCGGTGGTGCTGGTGACCCAGGCCGGCGGCACCGGGAGCTTCTACGACCTGGCCCTCGTTGCCGACAGCGCCGGCACCCTCACCGACCTCGCCACCGTCGGACTCGGCGACCGGGTCGTCATCCGCCACATCCAACTCGACGCCGACTCGGTGGCCGTCACCCTGATCACCCAGGGCCCCAAGGACCCGATGTGCTGCCCGACGCTCGAGGTCACCCGGCACTTTGCCCTCGACGGCGGCCGGCTCCTCCCGACCGAGCGGGCACCCGCGGCGGACAGCAAGTGATCCGCTACGAAGTGGTGCTCGATGTGGAACCCCAGCTCGCGCCGGGGCTCGAGGACTACATGCGGGGCAAGCACATCCCCGAGATCCTCGCCACCGGCTGCTTCCTGGACATCCGCTTCGAGCGCAGCGGCGAACGCCGCTTCCGGACCAGCTACCACGCCGCCACCGCCGCCGACCTCGATCGCTACCTCTCCCAGCACACCGGCGGATTCCGCGCCAGCTTGATCCAGTACTTCCCCAAGGGCGTCACTGCCGTGCGGGAGACGTGGACGGAACTGGAGAGCTGGCAGAAGTAGGCCGTTGCACCTGGGTCCGACGCCATCCTGCCCGCGTCCGGATAGATTGAATCCTCCCGCTGATCGACGGAGTTCCCGATGGATCGCCGACTGTTCATCACCCTCGCCGCGCTCGTTGTCGCCGGCCCCGTCGCGGCCCAGCGTCCCGCCCTCGCGCCGCAGTCGCTCGAGCTCAAGTACGTGCGCGACGCCGAGGAGTACTCAACTCTTTCCCGGATGGTGTATCGGATGGCGAGCGCGTCGGTGGCGGAGCAGGCTGCCAAGTTGCCTCGCGGCGCCGTTTGGGCCGTGGTCCTCGACCTCGACGAGACGGCCCTCGACAACTCCGCCTACCAGCTCGAACGCGCGGCGTACGGTCTCCCCTTCGACGGCCCGTCGTGGGCGGCGTGGGTCGACCGCGCCGAGGCCGGCCTGGTGCCCGGCGTCGCCCGATTCATCGCGGGAGTGCGCGCAGAGGGTGGCCACGTGGCGTGGGTGTCGGATCGATCCACCGCAGGCCGCGAGCCGACCCGAGCGGTGCTCATCCGCGACGGCATCTGGCGCGATGACGACCTGCTCTGCTTGAAGGGCGGCCCCGCCGATTCCACCAAGGCCCGCCGCCGCACCGAGATCGCCACCGGCCACGGTGATTGCTCCTGGAGCGCCGGCCCGGCGCGCGTTCTCGTCTTCATCGGCGATCAGGTGAAAGACGGCCCCGGTCGAGGCGATTTCCCCGGCCCCGGCGAACCCGACTCTGCCGCCGGTGACGACTCTGCCTTCGGGACCCGCTCGTTCATCATTCCGAACCCGACCTACGGGAGCTGGACTGACAAAGTCACTCGCCGTGAGCGTTGACCTGCGCACGCTGTCACTGACACTCCTGCTCCTCGCCTTTGCCGCTCCGGCGGTGATGGCGCAGGACGCCGACACCCTGACGGCACCCAGCGGTGTCGCCGCCCAGCTCTTCCGCCGCTACGCCGACCGCGTCGCCAAGGTGGAAGTGGTGGAGGTCAGCTCCGGCGCCAAGGCGCTCACCGGGTCGGCGTTCTTCGTGAGCGGTGATGGCCTCCTCATCACCAACTACCACGTCGTCGCCCGCCTCGTGGCCGATCCCGACCGCTACCGCGTCCAACTCATCGATCACCGCGGCGCCACCCGCTCCGCCGATGTCCTCGTGGTCGATGTGGTCCACGACCTCGCGGTGCTGGAGATCGATCCCGGGAAGAACGACCAGTACTTCACCTTTGCCACCGACCCGCTCGATCAAGGCCAGCGCCTCTACGCCCTGGGCCATCCCCTCGAGCTCGGCCTCGCCATCGTCGAGGGGACGTATAACGGGCTCCTCAAGCACTCGCTCTATCCCCGCATCCACTTTACCGGAGCCCTCAATCCGGGAATGAGCGGCGGCCCGACGATCGACGCCGCCGGACACGTGGTCGGGATCAACGTCTCCACCGACGGCAACGAGGTGAGCTTCCTCGTCCCCGGCACCCAGGCCGCGATCCTCGTGGCCCAGGTCGAGGCACCGAGGTATCGGCCACCGGACGACCTCACCGCCGATGTGGCCCGCCAACTGCGCGCCTATCAGCGCACCTATCTGGGCACCCTCTTCACCAGGAACGTCCCCACCACGGTGCTGGGCGGCGCCACGCTCCCCACCGATCCCGCGCCGTACTTCAACTGCTGGGCCGATGCCGATAACGACCCCGACGCCGCATACCAGAGCGTCATCCACCGCTGCTCCACCGATGACGAGATCTTCCTCACCGAGGATCATTGGTCGGGGGTGGTCGAGTTCCAGCACCAGGTGCTGAGTGCCGACAAGATGCCGGCCGCGCAGTTCTACCGGATCTACCAGCGCGCCTTTGCCGAAGGCACCGACGCGCTCGATGACGGCGGCGACGATGTCACCGACTTCCGCTGCATCACCCGGAACGTGCGCCAGGGAGGCGCCCGGTGGCGCACCGCATTCTGCGTCCGCGCGTATACCCAGCTCGACGGCCTCTATGATGCCGTCTTCCGCGCCGCGCTGCTGGGACAGGCGGACACCGGGATCATCACCGAACTCACCCTGTCGGGCGTCACCTACGACAATGCCGTGGCGGTGAGCCGCCGCTTCTTCGGGTTGGTCAAGTGGAAGCCGTAGCGTTCGTCGAGGTCCTCGACCGCCGCGGCCAGGTCCGCACCCGCCAGCCGATCGTCGAGCTGCCGGCGACCATCGGCCGCGACTACCACAACGCCGTCATCCTCGATGATCGATGGGCATCCGCGGTCCACGCCCGCATCGCCCGCACTGCCGAGGGGCAGCTCGTCATCGAGGACGCGGGTAGCGAGAACGGACTCTTCCAGGCTGGCGGTGGGGGACGGGTGCAGGTGGTGAAGATCGACGGTTCGGCCGTGGTCCGGGTGGGGCGCACCTTCCTCCGCATCGCCGACCCGGCGACACCGCTCCCGCCGACGCTCCGCTACGGTGCCCGCCTCCCCGGATTCGACGGCTGGCTCGAGACCCCGGTCGTCGCGTTCACCGCGGCGGCCTTGGTGACCGCTGCCGCCGCCTGGCAGGCATGGGCCGGCCACGGCGATCCATCCGACAGTTCCAGCATCGTCGGCGCCACGGTCATCTCCATCGGTGCGCTCGTGGTGTGGGCCGGCACCTGGGCCTTTGCCGGTCGAGGCTCCGCTCCCGGTGGCCGGTTCCTGGGCCATCTCGCCGTCGCCTCCGCTGCGGCACTCGCATTCATCGGGATCATCACCGGGGCCGAATACGCGGCCTTCCTCTGGCCCGGCGCCCGGTCGGTCGGCGTCATCACGTTCGTGGTGGCCGTCGTCCTCCTGGCCCTTCTCTTTGCCGGACACCTGCTGATCAACACCAGGCTCCGCCGCGGTCGGCTGCTCGCCACCAGTGTCGCCATCGCGATCACTGCCGTGACTCTCACCGCGCTCTCCCTCTCCGACAGCAGCGGCTCCGACGCCGGCTTCTCCTCCACCCTTAAACCCCTCCGCGCATCGGTCATTCCCACCGAAGACGCCGCACACTTCTTCGATCAACTCCCCGCGCTCAAGGCCCGGGTGGATTCGCTGGCCAGCGATACGACGTGAGAGCTGGACGGATGGGCGGATGGATGGATGGGAACCAAGGTGCGTCATCCCGAGCAGCCCCAGAGATCTTCGTGAGACATGTCATCCTGAGGGGCCTTCAGGCCCTGAAGGATCGGCCTGCGTAACGGACCGATCCTTCGCTCTGCTCAGGATGACGCGCTTATCTGACGTCCCCCCTCTTCTCGTATGAGGAGACGGGGACAGGGGGTGAGGCGGTGTCAGCCTACCTTTCACCAATGTCCAATCCCCCTATCGCCCAGCGGATCCCCGACGCCCACCAGAAATTCGGCGACAGCCGCAAGGACCCCTGGTCCTGGCTTCGCCACAAGGACGATCCCAAGGTCCGAGCCTATCTCGACGCCGAGAATGCGTATGCCGAAGCAGAGCTGGCGCCGCTCAAGGAGCTCGAAGCGCAGATCTACGACGAGATGCTGGCCCGGATCAAACAGACCGACCTCTCGGTGCCCTACCGCGACAACGGCTACTGGTACTACACCCGCACCGAAGAAGGAAAGCAGTACACCATCCACTGCCGCCGCACGGGCACGATGGAATCCCCCGAAGAGGTCGTCCTCGACCTGAACCTCCTCGCTGAAGGGCATCCATACCTCGGGCTCGGCGCCCTGGAGATCAGCGACGATAACCGCTACGCCCTCTTCACTACCGACACCACCGGTTTCCGCGAATACACGCTCCAGGTGAAGGACCTGGTCACCGGAACGATCCTCGATGAGCGGATCGAGAAGGTCGCATCAGCGGCATGGGCCGCCGATTCCCGCACCATCGTCTATGTCACCGAAGACCATGCCAAGCGCGCCCACAAGCTCTGGCGCCACTCACTCGGCGCCACCACCGACTCCCCCATCTACGAAGAGACCGACGAACGCTTCCGCATCGGGGTCGGTCGCGGGCGCAGCAAGCGCATCCTGTATCTCGGCATCAACAGCTTCACCACCTCCGAAGCGCGCTGGGCCCCCGCCGATCGCCCCAACGGCGAGTGGCGCATCGTCGTCCCTCGTGAGAGCGGCCGCGAGTACGATGTCGACGATCGCGGCGAGCGCTTGTGGTTCCGGGTCAACGACACTGGCCGCAATTTCCGCGTGGTGTCGGCGCCGATCGACGATCCCGCTCCCGCCAACTGGCGGGAGGAGATGCCGCATCGCGACGACGTGATGATCGAAGGGCTCGATCTCTTCCGCGACTTCTCCGTCGTCCATCAGCGGCGGGATGGCCTCCAGGAGCTCCGCGTCATCGGACAGGACGGAGGCAACGATCACCTGATCGCGATGGCGGAGCCCGTCTACACCGCCGGCCCAGGAACCAACGCCGAGTGGGAGGCGACCCAGTATCGGTTCAGTTACCAGTCGTTCGTGACGCCGCCGAGCGTTTATGACTACGACGTTCGCGGCCACATCCGGACCCTCCGGAAGCAGGTCGAGGTGCTGGGCGGCTACGACCCAACGCTGTATGAATCGACGAGGGTACACGCAGAGGTGCCGGACGGTGCCAAGGTCCCGATCTCGCTGGTGTGGCGGAAGGGCGTGGCCAGGGACGGCACCGCACCGATGCTCCTTTCCGGCTACGGCGCCTACGGTATCCCGTATCCAGTCAGCTTCTCCTCGGCCAGGCTTTCACTCCTCGATCGGGGAGTGGTCTTTGCCATCGCACATATCCGCGGCGGTGGCGACTTGGGGAAGCCCTGGCACGATGGCGGACGGATGATGCTGAAGATGAACACCTTTACCGACTTCATCGCTTGCGGTGAGCGGTTGGTCAAGGATCGGTGGACGTCGTCATCGCGGTTGGTGATTGAAGGGGGGAGTGCCGGTGGGCTGTTGATGGGGGCCGTCAGCAACCTGCGCCCCGATCTCTGGTGTGGCGTCGTGAGCCACGTGCCCTTTGTGGATGTGCTCACCACGATGCTCGATGCGAGCTTGCCGCTCACCATCGGGGAGTATGAGGAGTGGGGCGACCCGAACGACGAGGCAACCTATCACTACATCCGGCGCTACTGTCCCTGGAGCAACATCGAGCGGAAGGCGTATCCGCCGATGTACATCAGGACCTCCATCAATGACAGCCAGGTGATGTACTGGGAGCCCGCCAAGTACGTGGCCAAGCTGCGCGCGATGAAGACCGATACGAACAAAATTCTTCTGCTCACCAACATGGGCGCCGGCCACGGCGGGGCCTCTGGGCGGTATGACCATCTCCACGAGCTCGCACGGGATTACGCCTGGATGCTGCAGCAAACGGGCCTTTCGACACCGCCATCGGTTGATAGCCGATAGCTGATGACTGATGGCCCTCTGCTGTTAGCCGATAGCTGATAACTTTCAGAACCCATGCCCCGACCTACGATCTCTAACACCCTCGCCGCCCTCCCCAACTTCCTCATTGCGGGGACCGCCATCCTCACCTGGCTCGACCCGACGATCCTCGGCGTCACCAAGGTCGGCTATTTCCTGCTGCTGATGCTCCTCGAGTTCATCGTGATCCACTCCGCCGCCTTTATGGGCAACGTCGCTTACGGCAAGCCGCCCAAGATGGGGCGGCTCGCCGCCATACTCGGCCTGGCGCTCTTCTACACCCTCTTCGTCGGGGCCTTTGCGCTGACCTTCCACCAGACCTGGCCACTCTGGGCCTTCTGGGTATTGGTCTTGAACCGGATGGCGGGAGTGTTATTGGGACAGGGAGGGGACGATGGTACAGCGGCCGTGGCCCGGGCGGGTTGGGCTGCGGGGGTGATGTTCTACCTTCTGGCCGCGTTCCTCACCGTCATTCTCCCGCTCCCCCGTTTCGGCATCACCCCGGACGTGGTGGCGGCCCAGCACTTCAAGGCGACTGGGCTATGGATCGAACAGCCGTGGCGGATGCTCGCGATGACGGCGGTGTACTTCATGCTCCAAGGAGTGTCGACGCTCAAGATGCACGGCTGGGCGGTGCGGGCGACGAGCGGGCGGGGCGGGTAGAGCGGGTGGATCGGGTAAAGCGGGTGAGGAGCGGCCGACAGGCGGGTGGACTGCGGATGAGTAGCGGGCCAGTGTTATCGGCATCGGAGTCATCCTGAGCACCCTTCAGGGTGCGAAGGATCTCGATCCCCTCGGCGTCTGAAGGCGCCTCTCGGCATGGAGCCCTAAAGGGCTTGCGCGTTCATGCGGCTTTCCGCGCGGCCGTTGACGCGGCTTTTCATGCGCCTCATGCACCCACGCGGCCTTTCACGCGGCAGTTCATGCGCCTCATGCGCCTTGCCCGCCCTGTCCCCCTCTCCGACCACCCGTCCATCCGCCATTTCGCCCCATCGCACTGTCCCCATGCGCGGTGGAAGTGCGACGTGGACGGCAGGCCGGATCAGCTGCATCATAAAGAGGGCCCCCACGCTCGGAGATCCGATGTCGCTGCTCAAGTCCATCTGTCTCGTCACCCTGTTTTCGCTGATCGGCTTGGTGGGGGCGGTGCCGAGTGCGTCGGCGCAGGCGCTCTCCGACCTCGACCGCCAGCGCACCCAGCTGATGCTCGATGTGATCGGTAAGGATCTCGTCAAGTACTACTACGACTCGACCTACGGCAGTGTCCCGCTCCAGGCTCTGATCGATTCGACGCGGGCCCAGCTCGGTCGCGCCCAGTCGAATGAGCAGAGCTTCGGGCTGATCGGGCGGGTCTTCCTGGCACTCCACAACTCGCAGACCTACTTCGTCCCACCGCAGCACACGACGGCATTCGATTACGGCTGGGAGCTGCAGTGCATCGGCGATTCCACCTATATCACACAGGTGGACTCGGCCAGCGATGCGGCGGCGAAGGGGATCCAGGTCGGAGACCGGGTGCTGGCGATCAATCACGTCGCCATCGATCGCGCTGATTTCATCCCCTACCAGTACGTCCTCTACGGGCTCCAGCCCCGCAGCGAGGTCGTCCTGACGGTTGCGACCGGCGGGGCCCCCCCGCGGGATGTCGTCGCCGCCACGAAGCTCACGCCAGGAAAGCGGCTGTTCGACGTCTCCGGATTCAACGGTGTCGGTGATCGGCTCCAATTCTGGCTCAAGGACCAGGCCTACTGGGCCGCCCGCAAGATCCATCTCACGAACGTGACGCCGAATATCCTCCTCTGGCACATGCTGTCCATGAGCGTCCCGGACGACGACCTGTACGCCGCCCTCGACCGCGCGTCCCATAGCAGCACGCTGATCCTGGACCTCCGGAATAACGTCGGCGGCAGCTGGGTCCAGATGTTGAAGCTTCTCGATGCCTTCGCCCCCGACTCCGATGCCGGCGTCCTCATTGGCCGATTCGCGGTCCGCGATCCCTCCACCGCGAACGCGCTGGTGGGTGAACTCGTCGGGAAGGAGTTCAAGGACAGCATTTACTTCCGACCCGACGATCACCACCATTTCGCGGGGCAGCTCATCGTCCTGGTGGACTCGCGGACCTACGGGAAGGGAGAGCTCATCGCGGACGCGGTGCGCCGCTTTGATCTCGGCCGCGTCATCTGAGACCGCACCGCGGGGACCGAGACCTTCGCACGCTTCTTCGATTACGGCACGCCCGGCTACGCCAAGGAACTCTACGGTGCCATGATCGACGTCGCCGACTTCCGGCTCCCCGATGGTGGCCGGATTGAGGGAGTCGGCGTCCCTCCTGACGAAACCGTCCTCCCCACCTCCGACGATCTCCGCGATCATCGCGATCCGGCACTCGCCCGCGCCCTTTCCCTTGCTGGCCACTCCGTTACTCCGGAGGAGGCGGGCCGGTTGGCGGAAGAGGTGGCGGTACACTGAGGACGATGGGTGAGGAGCCCGGAAGTGGGGCCACGATCACGATTCTCCACCCCTCACAACGAATCCAGCACCGCTTCCTTGATCCCCGCCACCGTCCCCGGCACCGAATCGTTCAGCTGTTCAAAGATCGCGATGTCGTTCTGTCCCGTCTTGAGCCACGGCCCCGGAAGGTAGAGGGTCCGCTGCGGGCCGATCAGGTCCCAGTACCGCCCCAGGTTGTGGCCATTGACGAAGACGATCCCCTTTCCCCATCCCCGCAGGTCGAGGTAGGAATCGCCGATCGAATCGAGCGTGAACGAACCGCGATACAACGTCGGGATGCCGTCGTACGTCGAATCATTTCCCGTAGGGGTCGCGCCCTGCGCGACCCCATTCGTCGAATCGCGTCGAGGGACCGCCTTCCGGGCGGTCCCCGCACGTGCAGAATCTGATCTCGCCGTCGGGGCCGCCCGGAGGGCGGTCCCTCGATCATCGTTGAACGGCAACGAATTCATCCGCCATCCCTTGAGCTCCGCCCCCGCCAGCCGCACCGGGGAGATGATCCCCTTCCGGTTCCGCACCAGCTCGGCACCGTAGTTGATCCTCCCCTCGCTCTCCACCAGGATCTCGAGCTCCCCCTTGGCCGGGATGTCCACCACGGTGGAGAAGGTCCCCGTCCGCCGGTCGAGCATCCCGACCCGCCGCCCGTTGACGAAGACGAGCCCGAAATCCCGGAGCCCCGGGATCTCGAGCATCCCGTAACTCGCCGT
>JBAUHI010000039.1:0-26503 GCA_049680185.1 Gemmatimonadales bacterium
CCTCGGGCTTCGGCGCGGGAGGCGCTGCCACCGGGGCCGGTGCCGGGGTCGACGCCGCGGCCGACGCATCGGTCTCGATCCGGGCCACGATCGTCTGGACCGCCACGGTCTGACCTTCTTGCACCAAGATCTCGGCCAGCACGCCGGCGGTCGGTGCCGGGATCTCGGCGTCGACCTTGTCGGTGGAGATCTCGAAGATCGGCTCGTCGCGCTTGACCGCGTCGCCGACCTTCTTCATCCACCGGGACAGCGTGCCCTCGGCGATGGATTCGCCCATCTGGGGCATGGGTACGTCGATGCGGGCCATCGTGATCTCCCTGCGGGATCGAATATTGTGGACTGAAAGCTATCAGCTATCAGCTCTCAGCGATGTGCTATCAGCTATCGGCTATCAGTCATCGGCTAGCGGCTATCAGTTTTCGGCTAGCGGCTTTCAGCTATCAGCTATCAGCTCTCGACTTCCTACGAACAGTGTTCAGCAGGCATCAGTTCCCCGCTGGATGCTGACAGCTGATAGCTGACAGCTGACAGCTGATAGCTGACAGCTGACAGCTGATAGCTGATAACTAGCCCCACCTAATACCCCACCACCCACCGTGCCGCCCGGACGATGTCGCTGGTCTGCGGCAACACGAACGCCTCCAGGGTCGGGGCGTACGGCAGGGGGACGTCGTGCGCAGCCACCCGCCGCACCGGCGCGTCGAGCCATTCGAAGCAGTGCTCGTTGATCCGGGCCGTGATCTCGCCGGCGATCCCGCCGGTCACCGTGTCCTCGTGCACGATCAGGACCCGGTTGGTCTTCCGCACAGTGGCGAAGATCGCCTCGTCGTCGAGCGGCGCCAACGTGCGGAGGTCGATCACCTCGACCGAGATCCCCTCCTGCGCCAGCTCCTCGGCCGCCTCGAGCGACTTCCAGACCGTCGCCGCATAGGTGATGATCGAGAGGTCGGTCCCCTCGCGCGCCACCCGCGCCTCGCCGATCGGCACCAGGTGGTCTCCCGAGGGCATCGTGTCCTTGATCCGCCGGTAGAGATACTTGTGTTCGAAGAATAGCACGCAATCGTCGTCGCGGATGGCGCTCTTGAGGAGGCCCTTCGCGTCGGCGGCGGTGGCCGGATACACGATCTTGAGCCCGGGCGTGTGGAAGAACGCCGCCTCCGGGTTCTGCGAATGGAACGGGCCGCCCCGTACGTACCCTCCGCTGGGCCCCCGCACCACCATCGGACACCCCAGGAACGCACGATAACGCGCGGTGGCCACGTAGTTGGTGAGCATGTCGTAGCCGCAGGAGATGAAGTCGATGAACTGCATCTCGCAGACCGGCCGCATCCCCATGTGGGCCGCGCCGGCCGCGGCACCGATGATGGCCGCTTCGCTGATCGGCGCATCGATGACCCGCTGGGCGCCGAACCGGTCGTGCAACCCCTCGGTGGCCTTGAAGGCGCCGCCGTAGGCGCCGATGTCCTCCCCCAGCAGAAAGACGTTCGGATCCCGTTCCATCTCCTCGGCGAGACCCTGGCGGATCGCCTCGAGATAGGTGACCTCAGTCATTGTAGGTCCCCCATCCCTGCGCCCGCTCCGGATGGTGCTCGGGCCACTCGCCACCCTTCCGGTACCAGAGCGTCGGGGCCGTGGCCGGATCGGCGTACACGCCGTTGAGCGCATCCAGCGGTTCCGGCGCCGGCGACCGCTCCGCCTCGTCGGTGGCGGCATCGACCTCGACGCGCGTCCGCTCGTCGATGGCGGTGAGCGTCTCCGCGTCCACCCCGTACTCGGTCCGGAGCACCTTCATGTAGCGATCGATCGGGTCGTTGTCGGAGGCCCACCGGTCGATCTCCCCCGGTGGCACATACGATTGGTCATCGTGTTCGGCGTGCCCCTTGCGGCGGTAGGTATGCAGTTCGATGAGCGAGGTGCCGCCCCCCTGCCGGGCGCGCTCGACCGCGTTCTTCGTCACGTCATACACCGCGAGGATGTCGTTGCCATCGGCCTCGAAACCGGGGATCCCGTATCCGGGCGCCTTGTCGACGAAGCGACGGGCCGCCGTCTGGCGGTGGGTCGGCGTCGAGTACGCGTAGCCGTTGTTCTCGATGATCACGACGAGCGGGCATCGTTGCACCGCCGCGAAGTTGATCCCCTCGTGGAACGCGCCGGTGGAGGTGGCGCCGTCGCCCACGTACACCAGGCCGACCCGAGGTTCCCCGCGGAGGCGGAAGGAGAGCGTGACGCCGGCCATCACCGGCACCATGTCGCCCAGGTGGGAGATCTGCCCGATGAAGCCGCGCTCGGGGGAGCCGAAGTGGATGTTGAGTTCTCGTCCGCGGGTGGGGGAATCGCCCTTGGCCATGTACTGCCGAAGGATCTCGAGCGGGGTGGCGCCCTGCACCAGCATCGAGCCCAGGTTGCGGATCAGGGGCGAAAGGACATCACCCTTGGCGCGGTCGAGTGCGAAGGCGCTGCCGACCGAATCGGCCTCCTGGCCCAGCGAGCGAAAGAGGCCACCCACCACCTTGGTCTGCCGGTAGAGCGCGACCAGTCGCTCCTCCAGCGTCCGGGTGAGCCGCATCCAGGAGTAGAGTTCGAGGAGCCGGGCGTGCGTGAGCCCGGCCGGAGGGGCCTTGGGGGGCGGGGCAGAAGGCGATGACGGCGGCATCCGGATCCAGATTGAAGAGCGCGCAAATACCGAGCGAGAAAGATTTCCCTCCTGGCGGGGGGAGTCAAGGAAGGTGGACCGGGAACACTGAACGGGGGGCCCGGATCGCTCCGCAGCCCCCCGTTCACTGTTCACCATTGACGCGTCACTGGCTTTCGATGCGCATCCCGTAGAACGACCGGTAGACGAAGAAGGCCGAGATCACGAAGAAGGCCACCGCAAGGACGTGGCCCAGCATCGGACCATGGGCGTCGCTGAGCGACACGGCCAGTTCGACGGCCAGGAGGCCGAAGAGGGTGGTGAACTTGATGACCGGGTTCAAGGCCACTGAGCTGGTGTCCTTGTAGGGATCGCCCACGGTGTCGCCGACGACGGTGGCGGCGTGGAGCGGCGTTCCCTTCTGCTTGAGCTCGACCTCCACGATCTTCTTCGCGTTGTCCCACGCGCCACCGGCGTTGGCCATGAAGATGGCCTGATAGAGCCCGAAGAGCGCGATGGAGATCAGGTAGCCGACGAAGAAGTACGGCTCGACGAACGCGAAGGCGAGCGTCGCGAAGAAGACGGCCAGGAAGATATTCCACATCCCCTTTTGCGCGTACTTCGTGCAGATCTCGACGACGGCCTTGCTGTCCTCGACCGACGCCTTTATGACGCCCTCGAGCTTGATGTTCGCCTTGATGAACTCGACGGCGCGGTAGGCGCCGGTGGTCACGGCCTGGATCGAGGCGCCGGTGAACCAGTAGATCATCGCCCCGCCGCAGATGAGGCCGAGCAGGAAGGGGGCGTGGAGGATCGAGAGGTTCGACACCAGTGCCGGATCGAGGCCGTTGGTGAGCGCCATGATGATGGCGAAGATCATCGTGGTGGCCCCGACGACGGCGGTGCCGATCAGCACCGGCTTGGCGGTGGCCTTGAAGGTGTTGCCGGCCCCGTCATTCTCCTCGAGGTGATGCTTGGCCTTCGCGAAGTCGACGTCAAAGCCGTAGTCCCGCTTGAGCTCGGCCGCGATGCCGGGGAGCGTCTCGATGATCGACAGCTCATACACTGACTGGGCGTTGTCGGTCACCGGCCCGTAGGAATCGACCGCGATGGTGACGGGGCCCATCCCCAGGAACCCGAATGCCACCAGGCCGAAGGCAAAGACGGCCGGTGCCAGCATCAGCGCCGAGGGGAACGAGGTGCTGACGCCGTAGCCGACGGCCATCAGCACCAGCATCGTCATGCCGAGCCAGTACGCGCTGAAGTTGCCGGCGACGAGGCCCGAGAGGATGTTGAGCGAAGCGCCGCCCTCGCGCGAGGAGGTGACCACCTCGCGGACGTGGCGGGAGTCGACCGAGGTGAACACCTTGACGAACTCGGGGATGATCGCACCGGCGAGCGTACCGCAGGTGACCACCGTCGACAGCTTCCACCAGAGGGTGGTATCGCCCTGGACCGACGGAATGGTCAGGTACGACGCGATGTAGGTGATGACCACCGAGATGATCGAGCTGAGCCACACGAGGGTGGTGAGCGGCACCTCGTAATTCAGCTTGTCCACTTGCTGGAAGCGGGCCTTGGCGATCGCGGCGTTGACGAAGTAGGACACGCCCGCCGCGATGATCATCATGATCCGGAGCACGAAGATCCAGACCAGCAGCTGGACCTGGACCACGGCGTCCGGGACCGCCAGCAGGATGAACGTGATGAGTGCGACGCCGGTGACGCCGTAGGTCTCGAAGCCGTCGGCCGAGGGACCGACCGAGTCGCCGGCGTTGTCGCCGGTGCAGTCGGCGATGACGCCGGGGTTCCGCGCGTCATCTTCCTTGATGTTGAAGACGATCTTCATCAGGTCGGCGCCGATGTCGGCGATCTTGGTGAAGATGCCGCCGGCGATCCGGAGCGCCGCGGCGCCCAGCGACTCACCGATGGCAAAGCCGATAAAGCACGGTCCGGCGTAACTGCCCGGGATGAAGAGCAGGATGCCGAGCATCATCAGGAGCTCGACGCTGATCAGCAGCATCCCGATGCTCATCCCCGCCTTGAGCGGGATGTCGTAGCAGGGGAACGGCTTGCCCTTGAGGCTGGCAAAGGCGGTGCGGCTGTTGGCAAAGGTGTTGACCCGGATGCCGAACCAGGCCACGCTGTAGCTCCCCGCGATGCCCAACAGGCTGAAGAGCAGGATCACGACGACGGTGCCGAGCGGATAGCCGTGCACCATCGCGCCGGTCGCGTCGGTCGTCGGGGCCAGTTCGCCGAAGTAGAGTCCTGCCACGGCGCCGATGAACACCCACAGGGTGATCAGGAACTTCCCCTGGGTGATCAGGTACGTCTTGCAGGTCTCGTAGATGAGCTCGGAGATCTCGAGCATCGACGTATGGACCGGCAGGTCGCGCAGGTGGGCGTACATCCACAGGCCGAAGCCGAAGCCGAGGGCGCAGACGACGAGCCCCATCAGCAGCAGTTGGTGGCCGGTGAGCCCGCCGAGGAAGACCAGGGTATCGAGGGCGGGCACCTTGAGGCTGGCTTCACCACCCGCGGCCGCCTGGGCCTGGAGGGCAAGCGGCATTGCCACGAGGGCGGCGAGTGCGGCGCCGATCCGGAAGGCGCGGGCACGGACGTGCTCGAGCAACGTCATGGGTGTGGGTCTTTCCTGAAGTGCCGGGGAAGCGTCCCCGTGCGGCCGGGCGGCGGCCCCGCCCGGTCGATGGATCAGTAGGCCCCCCGGAGCGCATGCCCCGGTTCGGCCAAGGTGTGTACGATGGCCAGGAAACGCTTGGCCAACTTGTCGGCCTCGCTCTCGGCCGGCTGGTCGGTATCGACCGTGATCCTGGTGTAGTGCCCGCCCTCTGCCTCCACCCCCACTCCGATGTGGCCCATCGTCCCGGTGAACCGGCGACGACGCTCCCCCTCCTCGGCCGGCGTGAGCCGTGCGCCGAAGAACGTGGTGGCACGCGCCATCACTTCGGACGGGCTCACGGAGGTGCGGTGGAAATATTTCATCGGGCGATCGGGCTCCGTCGTCGGTGAAGACGGTGAACGGTCAATGGTGAAGGGTGAACGGGGTGTTCCTTCGGCCGAAGCGAACGGCGCCAATGCCAACTGCTGCCCCCGTTGACCGCTCCCCTTTTACCGTTCACTTCTTTTCGTAGTACTCCATCCCCAGATGGGTGATCGGCTCTTCGCCCATCAACCAGCGGAGCGTGTTCTTGAGCTTGGTCTGCTGGATGAACAGGTCGTGCTCCGGATACAGCCCCTTCGCGACCTGCGGACTCTTGAAGTAGAACGAGAGCCACTCCTGGATCCCCGACATCCGCGCCCGCTGGGCCAGGTCGAAATAGAGTGCCAGGTCGAGGACCAGCGGGGCCGCCAGGATGGAGTCACGACAGAGGAAGTCGACCTTGATCTGCATCGGGTAGCCGAGCCACCCGAAGATGTCGATGTTGTCCCACCCCTCCTTGTTGTCCCCACGCGGCGGGTAGTAGTTGATCCGCACCTTGTGGTACATCTTGGCGTAGAGCTGGGGGTACATCTTCGGCTGCAGGATGTATTCCAGCACGCCCAGTTTCGACTCTTCCTTGGTCTTGAAGTTGTCCGGGTCATCCAGGACCTCGCCGTCGCGATTGCCGAGGATGTTCGTGGAATACCACCCCGACACGCCAAGCATCCGCGCCTTGAACATCGGCGCGAGCACGGTCTTCATCAGGGTCTGGCCGGTCTTGAAGTCTTTCCCGCCGATGGGCACGCCCTTGTCGATGGCCAGCTGTTCGAGGGCCGGGAAATCGCAGGACAGGTTCGGTGCACCGTTGGCGTACGGAATGCCCTCCATGATCGCCGCATAGGCATAGAGCATCGACGGCGCGATGGTCGCGTCACTGGCGTCCATCGCCTTCTCGAACGCGGCGAGCGACTGGTGGGCAGGTCCGGTCTGCAGGTACGCCTCGGTCGAGGCGCACCACACCATCACCACGCGGTCGAGCTTGTGCCGGGCCTTGAAGTCCCGGATGTCCTTCCGCAGCTGCTCCGCCAGGTCGCGCTTGCTTTTCCCCTGCTTGACGTTCTTCCCCTCGAGGCGCTTGACGAACTGCTGGTCGAACACGGCGGGCATCGGCACGATGGACTTGAGGAATGCCGCGATCGGCTCGATGTGCTCGTGGCGCTCCAGCACACCGCAGTGCAGGGCCGACTCATACGCGTTGTCCGGCACCGGATCCCACGCCGTGAAGACGAGGTCCTCGAGCGCCGCGAGCGGAATGAAGTCCTTGATGAGCGGCGTCCGGCCCTCGGTCCGCTTGCCCAGCCGGATGGTGCCCATCTGGGTCAGCGACCCGAAGGCCTGTGCGCGGCCGGTGCGGACCAGCTCAACCCCGGCAATGAACGTCGACGCGACGGCGCCGAGCCCAACACACATCACACCCAATTTCCCCTTGGCGGGGGCGATCTCCCGAGCTGCCTGCGTCACTGCATCCATCCTTTCCACTTCGACCGACCGATCGGGATCACGAACTCACCCCGCCCGCGCACCCTCGGTCTGGCGATAGACATAGACGAACCGCTGTACCACCGTGATGATCGACGCCAGCGCGAGCGCGGCGACGATGACCTCCAACACCACTCCCCGGGGACCGGCACCGACCAGCAGCGACGGGACGCCGAGCCCGATGATCCGTTCCGCCCGCTGCGCGATCCCCACCTTGCAGTCGACCCCGATCCCCTCGGCCCGCGCCCGGGCATACGACACCAGGAGCGAACTCAACACCGCCACCATGCAGGTGAGGACCGCCAGTTCCCGCCACGCGACGTCCGGCGCGGAGAGCAGGTAGATCGCGATGCCGATGAAGGTGGCACCATCACCCACCCGGTCGAGCGTCGAGTCGTAAAAGGCGCCGAACGGGGTGGCCAGGCCACCCGCCCGCGCCACCTGCCCATCAAGCGTGTCGGCGATCCCGCTCAACAGCAGCAGGGCGCCGCCCCACCGGATCGAGCCGAACGCATAGCAGACCGCCGACACGATCACCACCACCGTGCCCACGGACGTGATGGTATTGGGGCGGATGCCGGCGCGAACAAGGACGTTCACGGCCGGACGGACCGTCCCGTAGTACACGCGCTCAGCGACAGCGGGCACCAGCTTCAACGCTCGGGTTTCCTCGGATACCGGGGAGATCACCCTCCGCCCTGCGGCCGACGGAGAGCCAAAGGATAACCGCCACAACAACCTGGGGCAATCGGCCGCGGACCGCACGCCGCAACGATTTCCGGCCCGGACCGCCAGTCCACTATCGGGCCGCACCGGGATAGATGAGGAAGGGTGCCCGGCGCAGAAGGAACGCCGTCCGACCTGCAGCCCAACCCCGTACGATGCGCGCCGGCGCCTCGTCCCGTTGGAGCGCCAGCCGAAGCTCCGGGCCACCGGCGAGTCGGTCGAACTGGGCCTGGAGGAATGCGAACCTCCCCGGATGCACCGCACGGATGGCGTCGAGCAGGTAGACCGCGGTCACGGTGGGGTCGTAGCTCTCCCGGTCGGTGACCGTGAGTCGAATGCCCTGGAGCAGCGTGTCGGCGTATTTCCCGTCTCCCGGCCCATGAGGCGTGAAGGTCACGCCGCGGAACGAGACACCCGGCGACCGGCTCCGACGCAGCCGCGCCAGCACCGCGACGGTGTCGAGCCACGGCGCGCCGATCTGCTCGAAGGGCGCGTCACTCCCTCGGCCGACGGACAGGTCGGTCCCCTCGAAGAGGCAGAGTCCCGGATAGTGGAACAGGCTCTCGAGGGTCGGGAGGTTGGGGCTGGGGGATACGAACGGCAGCCCGGTGGCATCGAACGCCTGGTCCCGTCGCCAACCTCGGACCGGGATCACCGACAGGTCGGTGGTGAGCTTGAGATCGCTCCGGGCCAGGCGCGCCAGCTCCCCCAGGGTCATCCCGTAGCGCATCGGCACCGCCAGGAGACCGACATCGGAGGAGAACGCCGGGTCGAGGACGTTGCCCTGCACCGCCCCGCCGATCGGGTCGGGACGGTCGAGGATCACGACCGGCATATGGGCCCGCTCCGCACCCCGCATCACGTCGACCGCGGTGGCCAGGTAGGTGTAGTAGCGTGCCCCGACATCCTGCAGGTCCACGAGAAGGACATCCAATCCGCTGAGCACCTGCGCCGATGGCACCCGCATCTGGCCATAGAGGCTGTAGATTGGGAGACCGGTGGCCGAGTCAGTGCTTGAGGCCACAGCGGCACCCGGTGCGGCGGTCCCGCGGTAACCATGTTCGGGGCTGAAGAGCGCCACGACGTCGATGCCGGCCGTGCGGAGCCGCTGGACGTCGCTCTCACCCTTGGCGTCGACGCCGGACTGATTGGTGACGAGCCCGACGCGCCGTCCGCGCACCAGGGCCAGGCTGTCGGTGAGCAGCACATCGATCCCGGAGGCCACCGCCGCCGGTACCGGCGCCAGCGAAGGCGCCGACCGGGCACAGCCGCCCGCGACCACCACCAGCATACACCCCACAGCGAGCCGTCCGTGCATCAGATACGCATCCTTGTGGTCTTGGCCCTCGCGTCCACCGCCTGCGCGGCGAACGTCCGGGCGCCGGTCATTCCCGACTCGGGCCCCCTGCTGCCCGGGCCGGTCGAGGTCAACGCGGTGATGGCACCCGGCGGAACACGGGTGAACATCAACGCACTCCTGCTGCAGCTCACTCCGAGGCAGAAGCTCGCCCAACTTGTGATCCCCTGGGTGGCCGGGAACTACCAGGCCTTCGACGACTCGGCACTCGTCCGCGCGACCGGATGGGTCGACTCGCTCCAGGTCGGCGGGATCATCGTGTCTACCGGCTCGCCGCTCGATGTCGCCGCCAAGCTCAATTTCCTGCAGCGCCGAAGCTCGCTGCCGCTCCTCATGGCCGCGGACCTCGAGAGCGGCACCGCCGGCAGGTTCCTCGGTGGCACCGCCTTCCCCACCAATATGGGCGTGGCCGCCACCGGCCGGGAGCTGGACGCCTACGAGATGGGACGCATCACCGCCCTCGAAGGGCGCGCGGTCGGCATCGGCCTGGCCCTGGCACCGGTCGCGGACGTCAACAACAACCCCGCCAACCCGATCATCAATACGCGCTCCTTCGGCGAGGACGCCACCCGGGTCGCCGTCCTGGTGGACGCCGAGGTACGGGGCATGGAGGACCACGGTCTTCCGGCGACGGCCAAGCACTTCCCCGGCCATGGCGACACCGGCACCGACAGCCACATCGCACTCCCCATCATCGCCTCGGGCTGGGCCCGGCTCGATACCCTGGAATTCGTGCCCTTCCGCGCTGCGATCCATGGCGGCGTCACCGCCGTGATGAGTGCCCATATCGCACTTCCCGGACTCGACAGCGGCGCCATCCGGCCTGCGACGCTCGACCCGGCGATCCTGACCGGCATCCTGCGCGATTCGCTGGGCTTCCACGGCATCATCATCACCGATGCGCTCGACATGGGCGCCTTGGTCTCCACCTACGGCGGCGGGAAGGCGGCGGTGCTCGCCTTTCTCGCCGGTGCGGATCTCCTCCTCCAGCCAGCGGATCCCGCCGAGGCGCTCGACTCGCTGGTCCAAGCCTACGCGGACCATCGCATCACCGACGATCGGCTCGACCGCTCGGTGCAGAAGGTGCTGGAACTCAAGCGCTCACTGGGACTCTTCCGCCGACGCACCGTCGACCTCGAGGCGATCCCATTCGTCGTCGGCGACTCGGCCTTCCAGCGCGAGGCCAAGGACGTGACCCAACGCGCGGTGGTATTGGTCAAGGACAGCGCCGGCACGGTCGATTCCCTCCGCCATGGGCATCGACGGATCACGCTGGTGACCTACGGCGACGAGAACGCCCCCAACGTCGGCGTCCGCCTGGCGCAGGAACTCCGCGTCGCCGGCCACGCGGTCAACCAATTCAAGCTCTGGGCGATGAGCGGCCCCGCCAGTTACGACTCGGCCCGCACCTTGATCGCCAGGAACGGCTACGTGGTCTTTGCCTCGTCAGTGCGCACCTCCGCGTGGCGCGGAACGCTGGCACTCCCCGATGCCTGGGCCCAGTTGGTCGACAGCATCTCGCGCACGCGACCGACGGTGCTGGTGTCCGAGGGATCGCCCTACATCATCCAGCAGGCGCCCTCGGCGGGCAGCTACCTGATCGGCTGGACCCCCAACGCACTCGCCGAAACGGCCGTCGGGAAGGCGCTCGGCGGAACGGCGCCGATCACCGGCCACCTCCCCATCTCGATCCCGCCCCTCTTCCCGCTCGGCGCGGGGATCGTCCGCAAGTGACCATTCGACGCGCGACGCTCCTGACGTTGGCCACCGCGGCATCGGCCGGGTGTGCCATGTCGCGTCCGGCAGCAGCCCCGACCCCGGCCTGGGCTGTGCCGCACCTCCCACGGGACAGTGGCGAGGCACGGTTCCCCGAAGCGGCACGATTCCTCGATTCGGCAGTGGCCAACGGAGCCGCACCCGGTGCGGTGATGGCGGTGAGCTGGCACGGACACCGCTGGTATCACGGCACCGGCCGACTCGGCATCGATGACCCATCCATTCCTGACTCGCTGACACTCTACGACCTGGCATCGGTCACCAAGGTCACGGCGATGACGCCGCTCGCCCTCTTTGCCGAGAGCCAGGGGACGCTCGACCTCGACGCCCCGATCCAGCGCTACGTGCCGGAGTTCGTGGGACCCGGCAAGGACCAGGTCACCGTGCGGCAGCTGCTGACCCACTCCAGTGGCCTGCCCGCCGATCGTCCCCTCTATAAGGAAGCAGTGACGCGGGCAGCGGCCTTTGCCGTGGCCGACTCGGTCCAGCTCGACACGCTGCCAGGCACCCGGATGGTCTATTCCGACCTGGGCATCATCGTGATGACCCAGGCGCTCGAGCGGATCGATGGTCACCGACTCGATACCCTCGCCCAGAATCTCGTATTCGGTCCGTTGGGCATGCACGACACTCGATACCTGCCTCCGGCCGCGTGGCTCCCGCGCATCGCGCCGACCGAGAACGACACCATCTGGCGGCACCGGATGCTTCGGGGGGAGGTGCATGACGAAAATGCCTCGCGGCTCGATGGCGTCTCGGGGCACGCAGGGCTCTTCAGCGATGGCATCGACATGCTCACCTACGGCGAGTGGTGGATCGCCGAATGGCGCGCGGCGGGCTTGGGCGGCACCGCATCGGCGCCCCCCGAATACCCCGCGTTCCCGCTGTCCCGTCTGGCCCAATTCATCACCCGCCAGGATACGCCGCCGGGTTCGAGCCGGGCGCTCGGCTGGGATACGCCGAGCGATATCTCCAGTTCGGGACGCTACATGTCGGCCCGGAGCTTCGGCCACACTGGGTTCACAGGAACGTCGATCTGGATCGACCCGACCCGGGACCTGGTCATCGTGCTGCTGAGCAATCGGGTGAATCCGACCCGGGCCAACCAGAACTGGGGCACCGCCGTGCGGGGTGGCGTGGCCGATCGGGTGCTCCTGGCGCTCGATCCCGGGGCGTCCCTGCGCCCCTCCGTTGACTCGGCCGGTGCTCGTCCCTAGGTTGAACGGAGTCTTCAGAACCGGCCCGCAGGGCCCTCGAAGGAGCAGGCTCGATGAGCAGCAGCGTGGAACAGCAGGCGCCGACGGCGGGAGCGTTCCAGCTCACCCTGACGGATAACGCGGTGGTCGAGGTGCGGAAGTTCATGGCGGCCGAGAAGGTGGCGGCTGAGAGCGGCGGGCTCCGGGTGAGCGTGCTGCCGGGCGGGTGCTCCGGCTTCAAGTACAGCCTCAACATCGAAGAGCGCGCGCTGGACGATGACGCCGTGCTCGAGGTCAACGGGGTCCGGGTGATCGTCGACGCCTTCTCGATGCAATACCTGAACGGCGTTTCGATCGACTATGTGACCGCGATGCAGGGCTCCGGCTTCAGCTTCAACAATCCGAGCGCTACCGGCGGCTGCGGCTGCGGGACGAGCTTCACGGCGTAGTCGGTCGGATGGACGGATGGACGGATGGGGTCCCGAGATGATCGGGGCCCCTTTTCGCTTGTGATGGACGGATGGGCGGATAGACGCATGGGCGCATGGGCGCATGAGGCGCATGAGGCGCATGGGCGGGTGGCGGGTGGCGGGTGGCGTACCAAATAGTGCTGTCATTCCGAGCGGAGCGCCTGTCCTGAGCTGCCGAAGGAAGGGATCTGCATCGCGAACATCGACGCCAGCCGTCGACACCTGACCGCCCACCACGCGATCATACGTCTCGGCGCCGAGCCCGCGTTCCCCTCCTCTTCCCTTCCCCTCTTCATCCTCCTCCACTCACGGATCTGCGTGGTCTCTTGTCTCTTTTCTCTTCCCCCATTCGTGTCTCCTGTGTAGCCTTCACCGCCCGTTCCGCCGCCCACCATTCGCCCGGGAGCCGGTCTGCACACTCTGGACCTCCTCACCGTCGTCCTGTACCTCGCGGTCATCACCACCATCGGCATCCGTGCCGGTCGGGGGCAGCGCACCGCATCGGACTACTTCCTGGGCGCCCGGGACCTCCCGGCGCTCGCGGTGCTCCTGTCCATCGTGGCCACCGAGACCTCCGCACTCACGGTCATCTCGGTCCCGGGGATCGGCTTCAAGGGCGACCTCACATTCCTGCAGCTCGGGTTCGGCTACATCATCGGCCGGATCGGCGTCGCCATCTGGCTCCTGCCCGGATATTTCAACGGCTCCCAGGAAACGGCCTATGCCCGCCTCGCTTCCCGGTTCGGGGATCGCACCCGCCGGGTGGTGTCGGCGGTCTTCCTGGTCACCCGCTTCCTCGGTGACGGCGTCCGGATCTTTGCCGGGGCCATCCCGCTGGCGCTCCTGGCCGGGTGGAGCATTCCGACGGCCATCGTGGTGATGGGCGCCGTCACCCTGCTGTACACCTGGTACGGCGGACTCCGGGCCGTGGTGTGGACCGATGTCCTCCAGCTCGCGGTCTACACCACCGGCGGGGTCATCGCGCTCGGGATCGCGCTCCACCTGGGCGGCGGCGCACACATGGTCCTCGCCGCGGCGGCCGCGGCCGGGAAGCTCAAGGTCGTCTCACTCCACTGGAATCTGACCGAGCCCTACACGCTCGCCGGCGGGATCATCGGCGGCGCACTCCTCTCGGCGGCGTCCCACGGGACCGACCACCTCATCGTCCAGCGGCTGCTGGCCACCCGATCGCTCAAGGATGCCAGGCGCGCCATCGTCGGTTCTGGCGTGGCGGTGTGCGGGCTCTTCACGCTCTTCCTGCTGATCGGCGTGGCCATCCAGACCGGCGGGCTCGCCCCTGCGGAGCTGGCCGGGGACCAGGTGTTCCCCCAGTTCATCCTGGCGCACCTGCCGGTCGGGCTGGCCGGCCTGATGATCGCCGGCATCCTCGCCGCCTCGATGGGCACCCACAGCTCGGCCATCAGCGCGCTCGCGAGCTCCGTCACCCACGACCTCTATGCCACCTGGACCGGACGCACCGACCCGGGACACCTGCTCCACGTCGGTCGCGCCTTCGCGCTGGTGTGGGGCATCGCCCTGGTGCTCGCGGCCCTCGCGTTCAATGCCTTCGCGGCCGGGAACACACCGGTGGTGGTGCTGGCGCTCTCGATCGCCTCGGTGACGTACGGCGGGCTCCTGGGGACCTATCTCCTTGCCGGTGGCTGGGCGCGGGCGCGCGGACGCGACGTCATCCTCGGCATCAGCGTCACGGTCGTGGTCATGACCGTGGTGATCTTCGCCGCGCGCCTCGCCACGGTACCGGAACTCGACTGGCTCGCTCCGGTGGGCCGCCTTGCGTGGCCATGGTATGTTCCCTTCGGCACCGCTCTCACGCTGGGCGTGGCCGCACTTTCGAGTTTCCTCCCCCTCGGCAGAGCGGAACGATGACGACGATCTTCGTGGGTGTGGATGTCGGCGGGACCAAGACGAGTGCGGCGGTGGGATCGGCGACCGAGGTGCTGAGTCGGGCCAGCGGCGTTGGGGCCGCGGTACGCCCGGGACGTGCACTGGCCTCCGCGCAGACCATCGCCGAGGTGGCCCGGAAGGCGTTGGCGGCCTCGGGCGCACTTACCGCGCGTGCGATGGTGGTCGGTGCCGCCGGCGCGGGACGTGCCGCGGAGCGCGACGAGCTCCAGCGGGCGCTCGCATCGGAAAAGATCGCCGACCTGGTGCAGGTGACGACCGATATCGAGTTGGCGCTGGTCGCCGCATTCGGGAACGAACCAGGCATCGTCCTGAGCGCCGGGACCGGCAGCATCGCGCTCGGCCGCGATGCCACCGGCGCCACCCATCGCGCCGGCGGGTACGGCTGGCAGATGGGCGACGAAGGCTCCGGCTACGGCATCGGTCGAGCGGCGCTGGGGGCGGTGAGCCGAGCGCACGATCGCCGCGGGCCCGCCACCAAGCTCACGTTGCGGGTGATGGCCGCCGCCAAGGCCCGCAGCTTCGACGACCTGATCAACTGGGCCACGCTCGCGACGCCCGCCGACGTCGCGTCACTCGCTCCCGGCGTGATGGAAATGTCCGCCCACGGCGACGCCGTGGCCCAGGGGATCGTCGACTACGCCGTCCGCGAACTGGTCCTCCTGGCGACCGCATTGGCACCGCTCGTCGACAAGAAGGTGGTCCCGGTCGCGCTCTCAGGCGGGATACTCGGCGAGGAAGGCCTCCTCCGGGCCGTGGTCACAGCCAAGCTGCGGGAAGCGCCTGGACTCAGCGTGCGCGAGGACCCCGTCGAAGGGGCCCTCGGAGCGCTCGCGATGGCGCGGGTGTTGGGGGCGTAGGGCTCTTAGGGCTGGAGGCTGGAGGCTAGAGGCTGGAGGCTGGAGGCTGGAGGCCAGGGGCCAACGGTCTCGTGCGGGGCCATTCCTCCCAGGCGCTTAGTTCTACGCTCCAAGGTCCAAGCCCTAAGCCTCTAGCTCCCGGCCCCTAGCCTCTAGCCCCTCACTCCCGGTGCCCCGACCGGTACCGCGAGTGCCGTATGCCGTACGAGAAGTAGATGCTGAGTCCGATGATGAGCCAGATCACGAAGCGGATCCAGGTGATCGTCGGCAGTTGGAACATCAAATACAGACACGCCAGGATCGAGATGATCGGCGTCACCGGCACCCACGGGGCCCGGAAGGGGCGCACCCGCTCCGGCTCGGTGCGCCGGAGTACGATCACGCCCACCGACACCAAGATGAACGCGAAGAGGGTCCCGATGTTGGTGAGGTCCACGACCTCGGCGATGTTGGCGAACGCCGCGAACACCGCGACGAAGATGCCGGTGAGGATGGTGCCGATCCACGGGGTCTTGAAGCGCGGGTGGACCTTGCTGAGGAAAGGCGGCAACAGCCCGTCCCGCGCCATCGACATGAAGATCCTGGGCTGACCCAGCTGGAAGACGAGCAGCACGCTGGTCATCGCGATGACGGCACCGAGCGACACGATGAGCCGGGACACATCGAGGAGATGGGGCGAACCATCGGCCAGCGCCAGCGCAGTGATCATCGGCTCCGGCGTCCCCAGCTTCTGCCAGGGCGCCATCCCGGTCATCACCAGCGCCAGCACGATGTACAGCACCGTGCACACTATCAGGCTCATGATGATCCCGAAGGGCATGTCCTTGGCGGGGTCCTTGGCCTCCTCGGCGGCCGTCGAGGTCGCGTCGAACCCGATGTAGCTGAAAAAGACGATCGCCGCACCGGCGCTGATGCCGGCAAAGCCGTTGGGGGCGAATCCGCCGGTAGCCGGGTTGTTCCAGTTGATCGGCTTGATGAGCGTGGCGCCGACGGCACAGAAGAACAGGATGATCCCGATCTTGAGCACGACCATCGCCGTGTTGGAATCCGCCGATTCCTTGATGCCGATGACCAGGATCACGGTGATGAGCGCCACCACGAGGAACGCCGGCAGGTTGAAGATGATCGGCACGCCGAGGAGGTGCGGCGCGGACGCGACGGCGGAGGCAAGGTATTGCATCGCCGGGTCGGTGACGCCGGCGGCGACCTGGCGCGCAGCATCGAAGGCCGAGCGATAGTCGGTGGAGAGCCACGCGGGGACCGCGACGCCGAAGTGGCTCATCAGTTCGCGGAAGTACCCGGCCCAGCCGATGGCCACACCGATGTTCCCGACCGCATACTCGATGATCAGGTCCCAACCGATGATCCACGCGATGAGCTCGCCGAGGGAGGCGTAGGCGTAGGTGTAGGCGGACCCCGAGATCGGCACCATTGCAGCGAATTCGGCGTAGCAGAGCGCCGCGAAGCCGCAGGTGAGCGCCGTGAGGATGAAGGAGAGGACGATGGCGGGTCCGGCGCCTGGGCGGAGCGAGTCGCCCACGATGGCGGTGCCGGTGGTGGCAAAGATGCCGGCGCCGATGGTCGCGCCGACGCCCAATGCCGTGAGATGCCATTTGTTGAGGGAGCGCTTGAGGCCGCCGCGCTCGGCGATGTCGTTCTCGCAATCGGCGAGCGACTTGCGGGCGAACAGTTGGGACACGCGATCTCCGTTGAATGGACCAGCGGGGCTCTGCTGCCTACTTGTTCCCCAGCGTGATGATGTTGTCGAAGGTCACGGCCACGGCTCGACCGAGACTGTCGCGGGCGGGCCGGAACTGGTAGGCGAGCATCGCCTGCTCGAAGGCACGCCGGAAATCGGAGTCCTCGATCCGCGGGCTCTCGGACACCCGGGCCACGTCGCCCGACTGGGTCACCCAGAAAGTCACCCTGAGCGCCTTGCCCTTCAGTGCCTTCGGGACCTTGGCGTTGGGCGGAAGGATCAGTTGTCGCGGGTCCGGCGGCGTACCACGGCCACCACGGCCGCCCTTCCCGGGCCCAGTATCAGATCCGGAACCACTCCCGCTCCCTGGCCCTTCACTACCACCGCTGCCGCCGCCCTGCCCCGGTCCGGTGGTCTGTCCCTGTCCTGGTGCAACGACACCTTTCGATGAAGACACGACGCTGTCGACAGGCGCAGTGAAAGCCGTGGCGGCGGGAGTCTCTTGCACCGGGGGTGACGGGACCGGCGTCGGGACTGGCGTCGGTGCGCTCGGAGGTGGTGCGTTGGGCGCAGGAACCGAAATATAGGCGGCGGCCTCGGTCTCGCCACCGCGCCCGCCTCCGCCGCCTCCACCCGTCAGCGCCGAGATCAACCCTGCGCGCACGTCGGCGTTGAGGAACGCCCACGGTGCAATGACCAGGATGATGATCACGACGTGGAGGAGGATGGCGAGTGCCACCGTGAGCGGCGAACGCGTCGAGCGGTGCTGCAAGGCAAGGAGCGGGACGGCGCGTGGGCCCACCGGTGGCCTCGGTGTGGGAGGATCTGGCTCCCGGGGAGACGTCGTCATCCCTCCGAAGCTACACCGACCTGCTCCACCGCGAGCACGCTCACGATCCCGTGGGGACCAGTGCCGTGACACTGACCTCCGTCGATCGCGCCACACGCAACGCGGCGCCCACCTGCTCGGGCGACAGATCGCCCGCAGCGCGCACGAAGAGCACCTTGGTGGCACGGCGGGCGTAGATCGCCTGCAACTGGGGCTCCAATCGGGCCTTCGGGACCGGCTGGCCGTTGATGAGGAAGCCGGCAACCGTGATGTCAAGCACCACCGGATTGTCGATCGAGATGGACTCCGGCGTCGCGGCGACCGGCGCGGCACGGGTCGTGAGTCGTTGGCGCACGAAGGCCTGGGCCAGGAGGGAGAGCAGCAGGAGTAGGAGGAGCACGTCGATCATCGGCGCGACATCGAGAGTTTTCTCGACTGGGCCGGCGGGATGCCGGATCGGAAGCGCCATCGGCCACCTCCGGAATGGAATGCGGCCGGCCGCCGCGATGGATGCCGCGACGACCGGCCGACTTGCCGACGTTACGGGGTGGCGGCGGAGACCGTCGCGGCCGGCGTGAAGCCGACGATCTCGACGCCCGAACTGAGCGCGATATCCATCGCCTCGATCACATCCTGGTACTCGCGGTTGAGCCCCGGCTTGAAGAACATCAGCTTTTGCGGTCGCGGGTCGAAGATCGAATGGATCTGGGCCGCCAACTGCTCCTTCGGCACCAGCTGCCCGTTGATGGCGTAGCTCCCGTCGTCCCGGAGTTCCATCACGATCTGGTCGGGGGTCGTATGGCTGGTGGCCGGCGTATTTGGTGGCGGCACCTGGACGTTCAGGGTCACCCGCGACATCGCCTGCACCACCATGAAGATGATGAGGAGCACCAGCAGCACGTCGATCATCGGGGTGACGTTCGGCTCCGATTGGACGCCGCCGCCCCCGCCCACGCTCATCGACATGTCACTTTCCTCCCGCGGCCGCGGCGGCCTGCAATGCGCTCCGCTCGCTCACCGCCGCGAGGACCCGGACGCCCGCCTGCCGTGCGATCTCGACCGCATCCTGGATCCGGCCGTACTTGAGGTGCTGGTCGGCCTTGAAGTACAGGATCTTGTCCTTGGTGCGGGCGTCGAACATCGACTTGAGCCTCGGCGCCAGCTGGTCCTTGGCGATCGGCACGCTGTTGAGGAAGTAGTTCCCGTCCATGTCGATGCCGAGGACGATATCGTCCTGGTCTTCCGGCGCGGGCTCCGCCTTCTGAGCCTGTGGCATCACCGCCTGGAAGCCGGTCGACACCAGCGGCGTGATGACCATGAAGATGATCAGCAGCACCAGCATCACGTCGATCATCGGCGTGACGTTGATGTCGGCGGTGACCTTCCCCGGGCCGCCGCTACTGGTGGATATGGCCACTGCCGGTCACCGCCTTCTGGGTCTGGAACTCCTTGGTGAAGATCGAGCGCCCGAACTCGCTCCCCACACTCTTGATGAGGTAGTCGATGAGCTCCTTGGAACTCACCGTCATCTCCACCGTGAGGTTCTCGACCTTGGTCGCGAAGTAGTTGTAGAGCCACACCGCCGGGATCGCGACGATGAGCCCGAAGGCGGTCGTGATGAGCGCCTCGGCGATGCCAGCCATCATCCCGCTGAGTCCGCCACCCGCCCCAGCCCCGCCGGCGGCCATCGCGGAGAAGGAGTTGACGATGCCCATCGTGGTCCCGAGGAGCCCGACGAACGGTGCCGTGGCGCCGACGGTGCCGAGGATGCCGAGTCCGCGCTTGAAGTCGGAGAGGACGATCAGCATCTGGCGCTCGACCGCGCGCTCGGCCGAGTTGATGTCGGCCGCGGTGATCGTGGCCTTGTCGGAGAGGAGCGGCTTCACCTCGCCCAGCGCGTCGCCCAGCACCCGGGCGATATGGCTCACCTTGTTCTTCTCGGCCAGGCGGATGGCAGTCTCGAGCTGCTCCTCCTGGATGGCCCGGGAGAACTCGGGGGCGAACTTGCGGGTGGCACGCTGGCTCTTGCGCACCAGCATCCACTTGTTGAACGCCACGGTCAGCGAAAAGACCGACATCGCGAAGAGCGTGAAGACGATGAACTTCGCGAACATGCCCATCGAATGCCACAGGCTCATCAGGTCAACATTCATGGGACACCAATCTCCTTAGGAGTTGAACGGGGCACGGGGCGCGGGCCCCGGTCGGACGAGATCGTTGGGGTCTACTGGTTCGGGTTGAACTTGACCGATTGCTGCACCAGCACACGCACCGCCTGGCCGTGCAGCTTGCCCGGGCGGAAAACCGTCTTCATCACCGCTTCCCGGGCCGGCGCCTCGAACGCCGGGTGGGTCGACTTGAGCACCCGGAACGAGCCTTGCTCCGGATGGCCGGTCGAATCGACGATGAACTGGACGTCGACGCTCCCGGCGATCCCTGCGCTCTGCAACGCTGGCGGATAGCGGACCGTGCCGCTCGCCAGCACCGACGGCGGATCGTCGAGTTGCGCTTCGAGGTAGGTCTGGCCCACCGGGCCGGTCCCGCCCACGACGCCGGTCGCAATGCCACCCTCGACACCCTTGCCGGTGAAGTCACGGGCATCGAAGTGCTGGTTCAGGTTGACCGGCGGGATCGTCTGCGGGATCGCCTCCGGCGGCAGGACGGTCTGGAATCCCTGCGGCGGCGGATTGGCAGCCACCACGACATCCGGCGGCGGCTTGTCCGGCGGTGGCGGCGGCGGCTTCGGCGGCTCGACGAACAACAGCGTCGTGTCCGACATCGCCTTCTTCACCGTCTCGGCCGCGCCGGCGGTGACCTTCACCGCGGCGACGATGGCGACGATATGGAAGACGACCGACATCAGCGCCTGGATCGGCGACTTCTGCCGCTTCCGCTTCGACTCGATCAGGTTGTCGAACACCGATCCTCCGGTGGTGGATTGGGCTGTGCAGGGTGAATGGTACCCTTCCAGCCTTACCAACGTCTGGGGCAAAGATTACAAGACGGTAACAAGTCGATGATGGTACGGGGTGCGTGGACTGCTACCAGCTATCGGCTACCAGCTACCAGCTATCAGCTATCAGCTATCAGTCCCGAAGATCCACCGGTGCCAAGCCATCTCAATAGACGCTGAACTGGATCAGCTGTCGCACTCGGGTGCGTACTGCAACGCCACGGGATCGGCCGGGACTGAATCGCTCGCCGCGGACCGATTCCACGGCGGAGGCCGAGAACGCAGGATCGGTGGCGGACTCGACCACGACCGATCCTGACTCTACCCGTCCCGCGGCGTCGACCACGAACTCCACCGTGACCGATCCGCGGATCCCCGCTCGCCGAAGCGCCTCCGGATATCGCGGCTCGCTCGCGGCGACCATCCGTGGCGGAACATCGGGCTCCGCAACTGGGGCTACTCCAGGATCCCGGCCCTCGGCACCGCCATGGACACAGGCCGAATCACAGGCCGGGATCAGCGTCCGTGGATCGACGCCCGGTGTCGATCCAACTGGCGGGGTGGGGATGAGAGGAACATCCACCGGTCCGAACGGAACCTTCGGCGCGACCGGCCCCGACGCCCCGTCCGACGACCCCCGGGCCCCACCAGGGACCGGATAGCGAAGGTCGATCACCGGATCCCTCACCGGCCCGCCACCGACCACGGCACTGGGCCGACCCGCGAACACGCCGATCACCACCAGGCAATGCACGGTCACCGAGACCACACCGCCGCGCGAGACCATCACGACCTCCAGTGAGGGTGATGGTCCACGCTATCAGCCGGGTCTTACGCGCACCGATCCGTTGGATGACAACAGCGTGACGATGCGGTGCCGACTCACACCTCCACCGGTGCCGGGATCTCCTTCAGCGGCGCGCCGTCCTTCGGAAGCGTGACCGTGAAGACGGTCCCCCGCCCCGGGCGGCTCTGGACGGCGATGTTGCCGCCGTGCGCCTCCGCGATCCACTTGGTGATCGCGAGACCGAGCCCGGCGCCGGCGCGTTCACCGGTGCGGGACCGGGCGACGTCGGCACGCCAGAACCGGTCGAAGATGTGCGGCAGGTCGCCAGGCGCGATGCCGATGCCGTTGTCGCGCACCACCAGCGTCACGTGGCGTCCGGCCTCGGTGAGCGCCAGATCGACCCGCCCGCCGTTCGGAGTGTACTTGACCGCATTGGTGGCGAGGTTCATCAACATCTGCCGGATGCGGGCCCGGTCGACCGGCACGATGACCGGGGTCATCGGCGCCTTGCTCGCCACCTTGATCCCCGCCTGGTCGCCGAGGAGTCCGGCGGTCTCGACGACATCGGCCAGCACGTCGCGCAGGTCACAGGGCTCGACCGCGAGCGTCACCGCCCCTTCATCAGCGCGGGCCAGCGTGAGCAGGTGTTCCACCAGCTCGCTCATCGCGTTGATCTGGTTGAGCGTCTCGTCCAGTGCCTCGATGCTCTCCGGCGGGGCGCCCGGATGGGTGAGTGCGCGCTCGACACCGGCCCGGAGCACCTGGAGCGGCGTCTTCAACTCGTGGCTCGCGTCGGCGGTGAACCGCCGGAGCGAGGAGAAGCTGTGCTCCAGCCGTGAGAGCATCTCGTTGACCTTGGTGGCAAGCCGGGCCAGTTCGTCGCCGGTGGGAGGCACCGCCACCCGTCGATGCAGGCTCCGGCCATCGGTCACCGCCTGGATCTCGTCCAGCATCGGGCCCAGCGGCGCCACCGCGCGCCCCGCCAGCCACCAGCCGAGGCCCCAGGCGAGCAACAACACCAATGGCGTCAGGATGAGCATCGACCGGAGCAAGTCGGCCGGCCCATACGCCACGACTTCGCTCGGTGCGGCGACCAGCACCGCGGCCACCTCCGGTCCGGCGTCGTTGATGGGTGCCACCCGGTAGCGAAGGGCGGGCGCCCCCGGCAGCGACAGGCTGCCGCTCGCATCAGCGCCGGGGAGCGGCTCCAGCGGCGCCTGCAGCTGCTGCAACGCGTCGTAGCTCAGGGTACGCGCCCCTTCGGACATGAAGAGGATGCGCCCTTTCGGGTTGACCACCAGCATGTAGTCCTGGACCGGCTCGAAATAGATGCCGACCTGCTGCACCAGCGACGGGACCGAATCGGTGGTCACTACCCGCCCCAGCACCCGGTGCGATTCGCTCAGCCAGCGCCGCGCGAATCCGACCTCCTTGGTGACCTGGGCGTCGACCTCGGCCGCCGCCGACTGCTTCCGGTCGACATAGAGGGCCGCGCCCATCGCCGCGAGGGCAAGGCCGAGGGCGAGCATGAACCAGACGGTGAGGGTGCCGCGGATCGTGGTCATCGCGTGGGTCCGGGCGCGACCCGCGAGGGGTCGGGCCATTCAGGGTCGGGATGGAAAGGAAGGGAGGAAGTCTATCGCGATATCAGGATCGCACAACTGGGGACGCCCCAGACGGGGGCGGCCCTACACCCGCACCACGTACCCCACCCCGCGCACCGTGTGGATCAGGCGTCGGTCGTGGCCGCTGTCGACCTTCTTCCGCAGCCGGTTGATGACCACGTCGACGATGTTGGTCCCCGGGTCGAAATGAAAGTCCCAGGCGTACTCGGTGATGAGCGTCCGCGACATGACCCGTCCCGCGTGGCGCATCAAGTATTCCAGCACCAGGTACTCCTTCGGCGTCAACTCCACCTGCGCCGTCCCGCGGCGCACCTCCCGGGTACCGGTATCGAGCGACAGGTCCGCGACGGTGAGCACCGGAGGGGCCACCTGCTTGGGCCGGCGGCTTACCGCCTCGACCCGGGCCAGGAGCTCCTCGAAGGCGAACGGTTTGGTCACATAATCATCGGCGCCGGCCCGGAGCGCCTGGACCTTGAACTCGACGGAATCCTGCGCGGTGAGGACCAGGATCGGCACCGTGACGCCGCGGTCGCGCAGGTTCCGGAGGATCTCGAGGCCCGTCATCCCGGGGAGACGGAGGTCGAGTACCACGAGGTCGTGCTGTCCCGTCGACGCGGCCTTGAGCCCCTCGACGCCATCCGCCACCAATTCGACCTGGTAGCGTTGCTCCTCGAGGCCACGACGCACGTATTGCCCGACGGTGCGGTCGTCCTCGACGACGAGGATCTTCACCCGATCGCCTTGGCGCCGAGCGGCAGGAAGACCCGGAACGTCGTGCCGGCGCCCGGCGCGCTGTCGACCGTGATACGACCGTGGTGCTGCTGCACGATCCCGTAGCAGATGGAGAGCCCGAGGCCGGTGCCGCGCCCGGGCACCTTGGTGGTGTAGAACGGTTCGAAGATCTTCGAGAGTTCCGCCGGCGACATCCCGACACCGGTATCTCGCAGCTCAGCGACCACCTCATCGTCGCGGTCGGGGTTGCGGTGTGTGCTCACGGTCAGGGTGCCAGCCCGTCCCTCCATCGCGTCGACCGAGTTGAGCATCAGCGCCATGAACACCTGCACCAGCTGCTCGCCATTGGCCTGCATGGTGGGCAGGTCCTGCGCGAGCGCCAGGGTGACGGGGACCCGCTTGAAGCGCTGGTGGTGCTTCAGGAGGAAGAGGGTGTCCTCCATGACCGCCGTCAGGTTGACGTCGCGGCGAGCGGTGGCCTTGGGGCGGCTGAAGTCGAGCAATCCGTCCACGATGCCGGTGCAGCGCTGCACTTCCTTGTCGATGATGTCCATATACTCGCGGACCGACGCCATCGCCTGCACCCCGCCATCGGCCAATCGGTGACCGATGGCCTCGACGCAGGCACCGATGGTCGCGAGCGGGTTGTTGATCTCGTGCATCACGCCGGCCGCCAGCTGGCCCACCGCCGCCAGCTTCTCGCTCTGCATGATCCTGCTCTGCACCGAGCGCCAATCGGTCACGTCCTCGCCGATGGTGATGACGTGGGACACCTGCCCGTCGGATCCACGCATCGGGATCTTGGAGATCCGGAAGTGGCGCGGCTCCCCGTCCGTCTGGGTCTCCAGCTCCATCTGCTGCATCTCGCCGGTCCGGAACGCCAGGTCGAACTCCCGGCGCAGGGTGTCGGCGTTCTGGCGGCTCAGCACGTCGAACACGGTGCGTCCGACGACCTCCTCCCGCCGCAGTCCCTGGTTGCCCAGCTCGCGCATCCGGTTCCAGAGCGTCACCCGGTAATCACGATCCACCACGTAGAGCCCCACCGGCAGCGAGTCGATCACCTGGCTGATGAACTGGCGCTGATCCTCGATCTCCCGCGCCCGGAGCGCCACTTCCTGGGCCAGGTCGCGCGAGAGTTCCACCGAGGCCAGGAAGGGCGCCACGATGTCCACGATGATCTCGAGGATCTCACGCCGCTCGGGTGTCAAGTCGCCCTCGGCCTCGACCTCCAGGAGTCCGAGTCGCTCGTCCTCGTGGATGAGCGGTAACCGGACCCGGCTGGCCACGAATGACGGATCATCGGCGAGCGCCTGCAGGTCGGCGCTCGAGCGCAGTGGCGGGGTGGCCGGGGGCGAGGTGATGGCACGGAACTGGGTGCCGGAGGCATCGCGCACCCAGAGCGTCACCACCCGGCCCGGAAGGCCCCGATACAGGAGATCGGCAACGCCGGTGAGCGTGTCGTCGGGGGGATGCCCGGCACTGAGCATCTTGGCGACGGCACCCACGAGTGTGGGGCCCCGGATCGGCTGGACGGCGGTCTCGGTCACTTGAATCCCATCAGCTGGATCCCCCGCACGAAATACCGCTGCGCCACCACGAACACCAGCAGGAGCGGCAGGGCGGCCGCCACGGCGGCGACCATCTGGTACGGCCAGTTGGAATAATAGAGCCCGTGGAACGTCGCGGCACCGACCTCGATGGTCCGGAGCTCCAGCGAGCGGGTGGCGACGAGCGGCCAGAGGTACGCCCGCCACGAGTCCAGGAAGGCGAAGAGCGCCAGGGTGACCAGCGCCGGCTTGACCGCCGGGAGCGCCACCTCCCGAAAGATGGTCCAGGTCCCGGCACCGTCCAATCGGGCGGCCTCCTCCAGCTCCGCCGGCAGTTGTTGGAACGCCTGGCGCATCAGGAAGATGCCCCACACCGACACCAACTCCGCCGAGATGAGGCCCCCGAGCGTGTCCACCCACCCCAGCGCCTGGAGCAGGAGGAAGCGCGGGATCAGCAGCACGATGGCCGGCACGCACATCACGCCAAGCAGGAGAGCGAACACCCGGCGCCGACCAGCGAAGGCCATCCGCGCGAAGGCGTAGCCCGCCAGCACGCTGGTGACCAACTGCCCGATCACGACCGCGCCGCTGAAGACGATCGTGTTGAGGAAGAATGTCCCGAAGGGCAGTGCGGTGAGCGCGCCGGGGTAGTTCTGCCACGCGGGGTGGGCGGGCCAGCTGGCCGGCCCGGCGCGCAGCACGTCGGCCTGGCCCTGGAGCGAGGTCGAGAGCATGACCCAGAACGGCGTCAGCGTGAATCCGAAGAGTGCCAGCACCCCGGCGTCCATCGCCACCCGCTTAGGCCAGCGCAACGCGCCTCCCGATCCACTTGAACTCGAGCCACACCACACCGCCGAGCAGGAGTGCCAACAGGACGCTCATGGCACTGGCGGTGCCGAACCGCGCGAGTT